>NZ_CALPCQ010000055.1 GCF_943193025.1 Lactobacillus agrestimuris | reverse complement strand
GAGCTTGCAGTTGAAGCTGCGCTTGAGGCTGTTGAGTTGTTTGGATCTTTATCAGCGTTGCTCTTTGCTTCGCTTGCAGAACTTGATGCAGCACTTGATGAGTTTGAAGCATCACTTGCGTGACTTCCTGCTTCACTGGCTGCACTTGAAGCTTCGCTTGCGTAATCACTTGATGCAGAACTATTAGCGATTGAAGTTGCGGCACTAGCTGCGTCTGAGGCTGTTGAGGCTGCTGAACTTGCTTCTGATGCGGCACTTGATGATTCACTTGCGGCACTCTTGGCAATTTCTGCATCTTCACTTGCCTTATCTGCTGCTGATGATGCCTTTGATTGTGCTGAGCTTGCAGCTGAGCTGTTTCCTTCTGATGCGGCTGAACTTGCGATTGAATCTTGTTCACTTGCAATGCTCTTTTGGTTATCTGCATCGCTAGCTGCTGATGAAGCAGTTGATGCGGCACTTGATGCATTAGAAGCATTTGATGCGGCTGAACTTGCGTTACTCTTTGCTACATCTGCTGCACTATTTGCTTCTGATGCTGAGCTTGATGCTGCTGGTTCATATGGTGTTACATCAATTGGCTTCTTGTTTGCTTCACTTTCTGCGGCACTTGCTGCGTCTGAGGCTGTTGAGGCTGCTGAACTTGCTTCTGATGCGGCACTTGATGATTCACTTGCGGCACTCTTGGCAATTTCTGCATCTTCACTTGCCTTATCTGCTGCTGATGATGCCTTTGATTGTGCTGAGCTTGCAGCTGAGCTGTTTCCTTCTGATGCGGCTGAACTTGCGATTGAATCTTGTTCACTTGCAATGCTCTTTTGGTTATCTGCATCGCTAGCTGCTGATGAAGCAGTTGATGCGGCGCTTGATGCTTTACCTGCTGCGGAACTTGCTACACTTGCTGCTGAGCTTGCCTTGTCGGCATCACTCTTAGCTGCTGAGTTCTTTTCTGCTGCACTTGATGCTGCTGATGCGGCACTTGATGCATTAGAAGCATTTGATGCGGCTGAACTTGCGTTACTCTTTGCTACATCTGCTGCACTATTTGCTTCTGA
>NZ_CALPCQ010000054.1 GCF_943193025.1 Lactobacillus agrestimuris | reverse complement strand
TTTTACTAAACGGTGTTTTTTGCTTTCTATTTACAAATTGTCTGTACCTTTTCTTGCCATGGCAAATAGGCTTCAAGTGTATCCGAATCCAAAATCTCTTCATTCGGTAGTTTTTGAAGCAAGTAATTTAGATATTTTTCAGGGTCAAGCTTATTTCTTTTGGCGGTTTCAATTAAGCTTAGAATGATGCCACTAGCAGCAGCGCCTTCAAAGCTTTGTGAAAATAGCCAATTCTTTCGGCCCATTACGAGGGATTTAACAGCTCGTTCGGCCTTATTGTTAGATAATTCTAAATTGCCATCAAGCAAAACATGCGCAAAAGTATCTTGATGCTTGAGCGTATAATTAATGGCTTTTCCCAATTTAGAACCTGGCAAAACGGTAGTCTTATTTTTCTCGCACCAGCTGAAGAACTCTTGCATTAGCGGCTTGAGTTTCTCTTGTCTTATCTGGCAACGTTCTTTTTTGCTTAAATTCTCCCAGGTTTTTTCTAAGTAAAACATGCGGCTGCAGTAGTTGAGTCCTTTTTGGGCGAGGGACTTTTCAGAAGCCGCCTGTGGCACGGCTTCCTTAAACTTTCTTCTGACATGAGCCCAACAGCCAACTAAGACAGCCTCGGGCAATTGCTCATAAGCCTGCCACATATCACAGTGCAGGTAGCCAGAGTAGTTGCCTAAAAACTCTAAAGCTACTCGGCCGCTGCGGTGCGGATCATGGTGATACAGCGTGATTCCATGCTTGTCATGTTTGCCTGAAAGGAAGATCCAATAGTAAGTCTTGATCGTTTCGCTTTCCAGGACAGTGTAGTAAGTTTCATCAGCGTGCAGGATTGGCCGTGTTAACAGCTTTTGCTTAAGCAGATTGTACAATGCTTTAAAGTAGTATTCGCTGCTTTTCAAACCCCAGTAGTTTAACATCTGTCTGGAAAATTCCAGCCCCATCTTTTTCCAGTCACTTTCTTGTCGATAGTCTGGCACCTTCATTTCATACTTTTGATAAAGAGAATGAGCAATAAGTGAAGCTGAGCCTAGGCCATGATTCAATGGCGCCTTGGGTACTGCGG
>NZ_CALPCQ010000053.1 GCF_943193025.1 Lactobacillus agrestimuris | reverse complement strand
ATACTTTTGATAAAGAGAATGAGCAATAAGTGAAGCTGAGCCTAGGCCATGATTCAATGGCGCCTTGGGTACTGCGGCTTTAATGATCTTATCGCTAAGATTTCTTCGACTGCAATATTGGCACTTGTAGGCATGCTGGATATGATCCAGCCTTTTAAGCTGAGCTGGTATAAACAATAATTCTTGGCGAACTGATTGTTTACCGATCTCAGTAAGTTCATGATGGCAATCAGGACAATGCTTGTCGTCTAATTTATGATGAACCTCTTCGGACGGAAAGGCTGCCAGAAGGTCAGCACGTTTTCGATTGTGAATTTGTCTTTTATAAGTAATAGTCTGAATGGCGGCGTCGGGGACGTTCTCCATCATCTTGGGCATCGTTTGCTTCATCAAAGAGACTTGTTTGTCCGTTTAAGGGCATTTGTTCTGAAGATCTGCCGTAACGCTTCTGTGTTAAGTAAGCTACTTGTTCACGGAGGAGCTTGATTTCGTCAGTTAGATTTTGAATGGTGACTGCCTGTTGCGCAATAATCTTTTCCAAAGTTTTTTGTGACATAATTTAAACTTCCTCCTAAATTTGTTAGTTAAAAGAATATCAAAAAAGCGCGCGATGTCAAGTGTTAGTAGAATTCGCGCGCTTTCGTGTTCTTTATTTTTGGACTGATTGAGAAGCCCTTCATTAGCCAGTCAACCTGCTTAGAAGATAAAGCTTGAACTTCATTCTGACTTTGAGGCCAGGTCATTTTGCCGTTTTCAAATCTTTTATAGAGCAGCCAGAATCCTTGACCGTCCCAATAAAGGGCTTTGAAGCGGTCTTTTCTGCCGCCACAGAAGAGGAAAACCTTGCCGCTAAAAGGATCAAGATCAAACTGCTCTTTGACCAAAGCTCCAAGGCCGTCAATGCCTTTGCGCAGGTCGGTCTTGCCGCAAACGATATAGACCCGTCCCAAGTCGCTAAGCCTAATCATGACAGGATCTTTTCTAATAGCTTATTCATTATCTCAGAATCTAAACTGCTATAAAAATTCAGTTCCAAATCGTTCTTCTTTAAGCTAAGCACCAAAGTATTGCGTTGCGGGCGCAATTTAGGTTTCTTAGGTCTTGCCGTGTGATTAAGTGCCACGATGGGTTGTTGTTTTTCAGGCATATTTTTAACCTCCATAAATTTAATGAGATTAGAATACCTGAAAAATGAGGACAAAAACAGACACCTGGTTATTTGACGCTTACA
>NZ_CALPCQ010000052.1 GCF_943193025.1 Lactobacillus agrestimuris | reverse complement strand
TCCTATTTTGATTAAATAAATAATTAAAAAATCAATTTGCGAGAAAGAACTATTTACACAAAAGATTTGACAGTCTCTACAAAATATTGTTAGGTGTTAAATCATTTATTATCAAACCTTTAGTATTGATAATATTTATAGTTTTATATAAATTCCAAAAAATTTTGGCTATCTTTTGTAAATATGTCAGATACTCTTTTTCACTAGCATTCGGATAATATATTGGATTTTCTAATCGAATATGTTTTAACAAATTCCAATTAATATACTCTTCGACTAAATAATCGCCATCCTTTGTTTCAAAATAATCAATTGGTGCAGGTACAACTTTTCTTTTAGACAAATCTAAAAGAACTTTATATTCTCTTCTTCTAATTGCTCTAACATCTTCTGGAACCATTTTTTTAAAAGCAGTTCCACCAATATATTTTCTAGCCTCTTTAATTACAACTCGTTTATTGTTTTCTTTATTTATGGCCTCATATACACCGCCAAAATTGCTAAACTGCAGGGCATCTACAAAGTGATATTTTTTTAACATCGATTTAGTTTGATTATCAACAGTACTTATAGTACTAACTTTTATTGGATCTTTTGTTAGCCAATCAGGTTTATAATGACCAATCACTCTATCATCACATTCTTTGATACCTTCCTTATTTATTATGCTATAGATTGGATCACCTTCATTGTCATACCCTAATATTCTTTTAAAGGCCCCGTATCTGAAACTAACTTCATTATTTTTTGAAATTCTTTTGTCAGTTAAAACCGGAATACCAGTATATTTTCTTAGTTTTTTATTGAGAAAATATGTAATAGTACGAAATTGAATTATATTCTGAGGATATATCGTAATGAATTTTCCTGTTTGTTCTCTAGGGAAATTTTTTGATAACATAATATTTTTTCCAACTTCGTCTACCACTTTAAAAGAAATTCCTAATGAAATAATATATGGAATAACAATTAATAAAACATTTAAATAATTGTCATCCGAAGCCGATACATGTATTTTCCATCCCTGGTATTTCAAAGGGTTATTCAAAGAAATACAATTAATGAATATACCTTTTTTCTTGAAATAATAATTTTTAAATTTGATTTGATCTATCAATATACTTTCAATAGGATCCAATTCTTTAAAGTTTTTAAGATTATATCTCATTAATTCATATTTCTTAAATAAATTAATATCTAAAATATCCATCATTATCCCCTCAAATTACGAAATTAATGAGACTGTCAAATAGTTTGTGTAAATAGATCTTTCTCGTAAATTGATTTTTTAATTTTTCTTTTAATCAAAATAAGA
>NZ_CALPCQ010000051.1 GCF_943193025.1 Lactobacillus agrestimuris | reverse complement strand
GAGACTGTCAAATAGTTTGTGTAAATAGATCTTTCTCGTAAATTGATTTTTTAATTTTTCTTTTAATCAAAATAAGATTCCAATGTATCCTGCACTTGCCCGAAGCCTTTATGAATTCGGTTAGAATAGCGGCCATTGTAGCTCATTGCCTGAATGCCAATAAAGGTGTCAAGAGACTGTTCAGTTGGAAACTCTGCTTTTGGCTTTGCCTTGCGTTTAACAACATTATTAAAGGATTCAATCATGTTGGTGGAATAGATTGAGGATCTGATTTGCTTGGGATAGTTGTAAAAGACCAATAGATCAGGCTCAATATCTTTTAGATTCCTGATGACATGACTATAGCTTTTGTTCCATTTGTCGTAGAACACATGAAGAGTCCGCGCAGCGGCTGTCTTGTCAGGCTGCTTATGAATCTGCTTGAAATCATTCATAATCCTTTCGCGGTCATCAACACGAACTTTGGCACAGATATTGCGCATGACATGAACCAAGCAGCGCTGAAAATGTGCTTTGGGATAAGTCTTGGCCAGAGCTGTCTTCATGCCCACAACACCATCGGACAGGAACAGCTCGACTTGTTTCAAGCCACGCGACTTTATGTTCTCAAGCAATTCAGTCCAAACTTCGACGTTTTCGCTGGGTGCTATGCAGTAGTCGATCACTTCCTTGTGGCCATTAGGTTTGATGCCGATGGCAATATAGATAGCTTCACGCTCGAACGTTTCTCGGCATAGCGGAAGATAGGTGGCATCAAGATAAACGCAAAAGAACCTGCCGCTAAGCCTGCGCTTGTGGTAAGCCTCAACTTTGGGAATCATCTGCTTGGAAATGTTTGATACCTGAGCCGGGCTGTAATGACTGCCGTACATCTTTTCAATCAGATCGGCTATTTCTCTGGTAGTCATGCCTTTGGAGTAAAGCTTGATGATCATGCTTTCCAGGACATCCGAGTGCTGTTTGTAGTTAGGTAGAGTGTGCTGATGAAACTCGCCGTTTCTGTCTCTGGGAACCTGAATTTCGATCTTGCCAAACTGCGTATCAACCTTGCGATAGTAGATACCGTTTCTGGAATTACCAGAGTTCCAGCCGCTTTTGTCATAGGGATCGTAGCCTAAAAAGGCAGTCAGTTCCGCCTCCAGTAAATCATTAATGGCCTGCTGGATTTCATTGCGCAATAAATCGTTAATTTTGTCTTGATTGAATAGAGCTTGAGCTATATTTTTGGTAAAATCATTCATGAAGGAGTTCTTCTTTCTGTATGTGTTTTTTTGTTCAAACCAATCATACGAGAAAGGAACTCCTTTTTCTATATTTTGAGAAAATAATTTAAGGAATAATTCATCCTTACACAAACTATTTTACGGTCTC
>NZ_CALPCQ010000050.1 GCF_943193025.1 Lactobacillus agrestimuris | reverse complement strand
GAGACTGTAAAATAGTTTGTGTAAGGATGAATGATTCCTTAAATTTATTTCTTTAAACATTAGAAAAAGGAGTTCCTTTCTCGTATGATTGGTTTGAACAAAAAACACATACAGAAAGAAGAACTCCTTCATGAATGATTTTACCAAAAATATAACTCAAGCTCTATTTAATCAAGATAAAATTAATGATTTGTTTCGTAATGAAATCCAACAGGCTGTTAATGACTTGCTAGAATCTGAACTAACTGCCTTTTTGGGATATGATCCTTATGCCAGAAATGGCTGGAATACTGGTAATTCTAGAAATGGTGCGTATTTCCGTAAGATTGATACTCAGTTTGGATCAATTGAGGTACAAGTGCCACGAGATCGCAATGGTATGTTTCATCAACACACTCTGCCAGACTATAAACAACATACTGACTTCTTAGAAGATATGGTTATAAAGCTTTATTCTAAGGGTGTAACCACCAGAGAAATCGCTGACTTGATTGAGAAAATGTATGGCAGTCATTATAGTCCAGCACAAGTATCAAATATTTCCAAGCAGATGCTCCCCAAGGTTGAGGCTTATCACAAGCGTAAGCTGAGCGATAAGTTCTTTTGCGTTTATCTTGATGCAACGTATATACCGTTGCGTCGAGAAACCTTTGAACGAGAAGCAGTCTATATTGCCATTGGCATTAAACCTAATGGACATAAAGAAGTCATTGACTACTGCATTGCTCCTAGTGAGAACATTGCAGTCTGGACAGAGATGCTTCAAAACATGAAATCCAGAGGCTTGAAGCAAGTTGAGCTCTTTCTTTCTGATGGTGTTGTTGGCATGAAAACAGCCTTGGCCAGGACTTATCCTAAAGCTCATTTTCAACGCTGCCTGGTTCATGTCATGCGCAATATCTGTGCTAAAGTCCGGGTGGATGACCGCGAAAAGATCATGAATGAATTCAAGCAGATACATCAACAAACAAGCCAAAAAGAAGCTGCAGCTGTCTTGCATGAATTCTATGCCAAATGGAATAAAGCTTATAGCCATGTCATCAAAGGCTTGAAGGAAATTGAGCCCGATCTGCTGGTCTTCTACAATTATCCCAAACAAATCAGAGCCTCAATTTATTCAACCAACATGATTGAATCCTTTAACAACGTCATCAAGCGAAAAGCTAAGCCTAAGGCAGAATTTCCAACTGAACAGTCGCTTGATGTATTTATTGGCATCCAGGCAATGAGCTACAATGACCGCTATTTCAACCGAATTCATAAAGGATTTGGTCAGATTCAGGATACCTTAGAATCCTATTTTGATTAAATAAATAATTAAAAAATCAATTTGCGAGAAAGAACTATTTACACAAAAGATTTGACAGTCTC
>NZ_CALPCQ010000049.1 GCF_943193025.1 Lactobacillus agrestimuris | reverse complement strand
TTAGCTTCATAACTAAATTTACTTTTTCTAGACATACAAAAAGTCCTACTTTCATAGATAGTACAGTTTATATATTTGTACTGTCTACTAAAGTAGGACTATATCATTTGAATTTCGAAGCTTTTTATTATGGTTGCAAAACCATCAAGTTTGTATCAGTACACTCTATTAGTCATTCTTCTTGCGTTTTCTATCTACTGCAAATCCGAAGAGTCCGAGAACAGATAAAGCTAATCCTAAGATTCCAGCTTCATTATTCTTTTCACCAGTTTGTGGTAATAACTTACCGGACTTAGATACCTTAACTTCACCGATCACATTACCATTTGCGTCAACAAAGATAATTCTTCCTTGACCATCAGATGATGGGTGGGAACTAATAACTTGTCCGTGAGGTCCAACAGTTACTACGTTACCTTCTTCAGCCAAATTCTTTGCTTCTTGACTTAATGGTCGTTGTGAAGTTGATGAATAATCATTGCCACTATTATTACCACCATTGTTAGTTCTAGCAGAAGAACTTGTATTAATTGGAGTAGCTACAGAAGTTGAGTTGCCGCCCTTACCTGATGGCTTTCTGTTAGTAGTTCCCTTATTAGTATCTTTATTACCTTGACTACTCTTGCCATCATTCTTATTGCCTTTATTATCAGCAGCGTTGCTCTTTGAGCCGCTTGCAGCACTTGAGTTAGCTGAGGATGAGCCTTCGCTTGCTGCTGAACTTGATGCGCTTGAGTCAGCTGATGATGAACCTTCGCTTGCTGCTGCACTTGATGCGCTTGAGTCAGCTGAGGATGAGCCTTCGCTTGCTGCTGAACTTGCAGTTGAAGCTGCACTGCTTGCTACACTTGCTGCACTTGATGCTGTTGAAGCTGCTGAGCTGGCTACTGAGTCATCACTCTTAGCTTGACTTGCAGCACTTGAGGCTTGGCTTTCTGCTGAACTTGCAGCACTTGAGTTGCCTTCACTTGCGTAACTTGATGCGGCACTTTGTGCACTTGAAGCTACACTTGCTGCGCTTGATGCATCACTTGCGGCACTTGATGCTGTTGATGAAGCACTTGATGCTGTTGAGGCTGCTGAGCTTGCAGTTGAAGCTGCGCTTGAGGCTGTTGAGTTGTTTGGATCTTTATCAGCGTTGCTCTTTGCTTCGCTTGCGGCACTTGATGCGTTGCTTGCTGAGCTTGAAGCATCACTTGCGTGACTTCCCGCTTCACTTGCAGCACTGCTTGCTTCACTTGAGTAATCACTTGAAGCTGAGCTTGGAGCAGCTGATGATGATCCTTCACTTGCAGCACTTGAGGCTTCACTTGCAGCTGAACTTGCAGTTGATGCAGCACTGCTTGCCTTTGAAGCAGCACTTGAGGCTACTGAGTCATCACTCTTAGCTTGACTTGCAGCACTTGAGGCTTGGCTTTCTGCTGAACTTGCAGCACTTGAGT
>NZ_CALPCQ010000048.1 GCF_943193025.1 Lactobacillus agrestimuris | reverse complement strand
TGAAGTGCCTCATAATTGTTAGACATAGATCTAATGATTGTGAGGTATTTTTTATGACTAAATATTCTACTGAGTTTAAGATTAAAATTGTATCTGAATATTTAAATAATAAAAATTCGATGACAGGACTGAGTAATAAATATAAAATTCCTTATTCTGTAATTCGTAGATGGATTCATCAAGCACAAGAAAATGGTGTTGAATCTCTTAAAGTTAAGTATAAGAAATTAACTTATTCCTTAGATTTTAAATTGGATGTGATACGCTACTACTTAGATAATCCAAGGTTAGGTTTTACTCCTGTAGCCGTTAAATTCAGTATAAATGAATCCCAAGTTTACAGTTGGGTAAAGAAATTTGAAAAAGAAGGTATGGCTGGATTAATTCCTAAGCAGAAAGGAAGACTAGCTAAAGTGCCAAAGAAAATAAAGAAGAAGCCAGTTAAAAAGATAGAGCTTAGCGAAAAGCAAAGGTATGAAGAAAAGATTATTAAGCAAGAAGCCGAAATCGAAAGACTTAAGCTAGAAAATCTTGTCTTAAAAAAAGTGGCTGCCCGATATCCTCGCTATCCAACAAAGAAAAAACAGTAATTATCAAGGATATTCGGGCTAAGCAGCCATCTGTAAAATTGAATACTTTATTCGATCTTTTAAAGCTTAATCGCAAAACGTATTACGACAATCTCAAAAATCGTATTAATAAGCCAGATAAGTATGCTAAAGTCAAAGAAACTATTAATGAAATATATTATGATGAAAGTCAAGAAACGTATGGCTATCGTCGTATTTGGGGTGCTTTAAAAGATGAAGGCATCAATCTTGCTATGGAAACAGTACGCAAAATTATGCGCAAGATGGGACTTAAAACTAGGATTTATCATAGGCAAACTGCTAGATACAACTCTTATAAAGGCAGCGTGGGTAAAAAGGCACCTAATATTCTTAATCAGACTTTTGATGAAACAATGCCTTATAAGGTTCTACACACGGACGTAACTGAATATAAATTAACTAGTGGCAAAAAAGTATATATTTCTCCCGTAATAGATGAAGCATCTTTAGAAATTTTAGCTTGTTCAGCGAGCTATTCCCCAGAAATGATAACTATTTATTCTATGCTGGATGAACTTGGATCGAATTTGCCGTCAACTGCTCGTCCTATTCTTCATTCAGATCAGGGTTTCCAATATCAAAATGCAGGCTATCAAGCAAGACTCAAAGAAATGAACATCACTCAAAGCATGTCTAGAAAAGGCAACTGTCATGATAATGCACCAGGAGAAACAATCTTTAACTTAATGAAAAGAGAAAAGCTTAATCGTCTTAAGATTAGTTCTTTAGAAGAAATGAAAGACGTTTTAAAGGAATATGTTTATTGGTTCAATAATATTCGACGTTCTAATAAACTAAAATACACGACTCCTGTAAAATACAGAAATCGTGTATTATCAAATGTTTAAATTTTTATAAAGTGTCTAACTTTTCTATGGCACTTCA
>NZ_CALPCQ010000047.1 GCF_943193025.1 Lactobacillus agrestimuris | reverse complement strand
CTCTCTTCTTTCACTTTTATCAAGAGGCTCTTTAGTTCTTCTTCACTTTCTGCCATAAGGTTGGTGTCATCTGCATATCTGAGGTTATTGATATTTCTCCCGGCAATCTTGATTCCAGCTTGTGTTTCTTCCAGTCCAGCGTTTCTCATGATGTACTCTGCATATAAGTTAAATAAGCAGGGTGACAATATACAGCCTTGATATACTCCTTTTCCTATTTGGAACCAGTCTGTTGTTCCATGTCCAGTTCTAACTGTTGCTTCCTGACCTGCATATAGATTTCTCAAGAGGCAGGTCAGGTGGTCTGGTATTCCCATCTCTTTCAGAATTTTCCACAGTTTATTGTGATCCACACAGTCAAAGGCTTTGGCATAGTCAATAAAGCAGAAATAGATGTTTTTCTGGAACTCTCTTGCTTTTTCCATGATCCAGCGGATGTTGGCAATTTGATCTCTGGTTCCTCTGCCTTTTCTAAAACCAGCTTGAACATCTGGAAGTTCACGGTTCACGTATTGCTGAAGCCTGGCTTGGAGAATTTTGAGCATTACTTTACTAGCGTGTGAGATGAGTGCAATTGTGCGGTAGTTTGAGCATTCTTTGGCATTGCCTTTCTTTGGGATTGGAATGAAAACTGACCTTTTCCAGTCCTGTGGCCACTGCTGAGTTTTCCAAATTTGCTGGCATATTGAGTGCAGCACTTTCACAGCATCATCTTTCAGGATTTGAAATAGCTCAACTGGAATTCCATCACCTCCACTAGCTTTGTTCGTAGTGATGCTTTCTAAGGCCCACTTGACTTCACATTCCAGGATGTCTGGCTCTAGGTGAGTGATCACACCATCATGATTATCTGGGTCGTGAAGATCTTTTTTGTACGGTTCTTCTGTGTATTCTGCCACTTCTTAATATCTTCTGCTTCTGTTAGGTCCATACCATTTCTGTCCTTTATTGAGCCCATCTTTGCATGAAATGTTCCCTTGGTATCTCTAATTTTCTTGAAGAGATCTCTAGTCTTTCCCATTCTGTTCTTTCCTCTATTTCTTTGCATTGATCGCTGAGGAAGGCTTTCTTATCTCTCCTTGCTATTCTTTGGAACTCTGCATTCAGATGCTTATATCTTTCCTTTTCTCCTTTGCTTTTCACTTCTCTTCTTTTCACAGCTATTTGTAAGGCCTCCCCAGACAGCCATTTTGCTTTTTGCATTTCTTTTCCAGGGGATGCTCTTGATCCCTGTCTTCTGTACAACGTCACGAACCTCATTCCATAGTTCATCAGGCACTCTATCTATCAGATCTAGGCCCTTAAATCTATTTCTCACTTCCACTGTATAATCATAAGGGATTTGATTTAGGTCATACCTGAATGGTCTAGTGGTTTTCCCTACTTTCTTCAATTTAAGTCTGAATTTGGCAATAAGGAGTTCATGATCTGAGCCACAGTCAGCTCCCGGTCTTGTTTTTGCTGACTGTATAGAGTTTCTCCATCTTTGGCTGCAAAGAGTATAATCAATCTGATTTCAGTATTGATCATCTCATAATGGCCACATGTAGAGTCTTCTCTTGTGTTGTTGGAAGAGGGTGTTTGCTATGACCAGTGCATTCTCTTGGCAAAACTCTATTAGCCTTTGCCCTGCTAATATGCTACCCCAAAACAGGATGCAAGGTAATAACTCAACTAAACAGGCTATTCCAGCAAGATTCCTTTAGACTGAGCTTAATCTAGTGTTTGCACACTGGCACCAGGGC
>NZ_CALPCQ010000046.1 GCF_943193025.1 Lactobacillus agrestimuris | reverse complement strand
ACTTCAAGTCTTTGTTCTTTATTTAATTTAGACATAGTAAAAGCCGTAAAAGTGTCTAACTTTTACGGCTCACTACAAAATTATAGGTTCTTTTTTTATATCGACGAATAATAATAAATTTATTATCATCGAATATAGCAATAACAAAATTGTTATTATCACTAATAGTATTATTGTTATTGCCTTTTTCATATTTTACTTTCAATAGTAATAATATTATTGATCGCTATCCATATTTGAAATTTCATTTAAAGCTTGTCGCTGCTTTCGCTGATCAACGTGTGTATATAAATCCGTTGCAGAGGTTCCTTTTTGACCTAATTGTTGTGCAACTAAAACTTGATCCTTTGTTACTGCATATAATTCAGATGCTAATGTGTGTCTCAATTTATGAGGTGTTAAAGGGTGACCGAATGCCGTAGAATATTTGTTTACCATTTTTTCAATTGCATTTGTTGTAATTCTTCTAGTTTGATTATGCCAATTGGTTAAAAACAGGGCCGTATCACTCTGATCAGCATGATATCTTTGGACTCTTATTTTTTTATATGCTTCGACATAATCCAATGTCCATTCAGCAATTGGAACGCTGTCTCGTTGACCACCTTTTCGAGTTACATCTAAAGTAGCATTTTTGAAATTTAAATCTTGTAAATTCACACCTGCACATTCAGAAACTCGAATTCCAGTTCCAAGGATTAATGCAATTATGGCCATATCACGTTCCCTATTTTTCTCGAAGGAGGGGAGAGACTGCCTATTGCAATGCTTAATATATTGATTTTCAATAAAATCTAAAAATTCATACTTTAAGTTTCCGGTATACATATGCGACTCTAAAACGTGAGCGCGGTAGTTTAAGGTTTTAGTACTATTTAATGATTCTATTTTTAACATCACATTACGATCAAAATATGGTTTTCCATCATTATTATCTGAGGTTATAGTTAAAAATTTGTATAGTGATCGTAAAGCGTTAATTGATCGATTAATAGTTGTTGGTGAATTTAAACGACCTTGTTGATTTTTACTATGCTGCAAATGATCAATATATAGCATAATGTCATTTCTACGTAAATTTTCAAGTGTATCAACTGAAATATCTACATTTTTATTAGCATTTGAAAAGTTTTCAATACGTAGCCAATTAAAGAATCGTCTTATTTCAGTTAAATATTGATAGGTAGTAGTTAAGGAATGGTTAGTTCCTAGATTATATTGTTTTACGAAATCTGGCATTTTTTGTAATTCATCTTGAATTAAATCTAAATATTTTTTTGTTTCCATAAAGTTCTTTCAAATTAAAATTTTTCATTTTAGTAATTACTAAAATGAATATCTATTGCAAGGGTGTCTGTTTTAGCTATCATTAAAATTATAGTTTTAATGATATCATATATAAAAATTATACCATATCAGCATTTATCAAACGCGCAAGTCACCAATTAATAAGCTTAGTTTGATTGGGATAAACTAAGCTTATTTCCAAAAAAATAATCGACAAGGTTTAACTTTAATATAAATCTATAAATCATGATTTCCATGAATTTCAAGCTTTTGACCCTAATTGTAACTGATGTAAATGAATAAATTCATTAATCCATATCAACATTAATAAATTTATTACTGAACTAATATTATATCTATCTAATTAAACATAATTAAACATACGAGACTGTAAAATAGTTTGTGTAAGGATGAATGATTCCTTAAATTTATTTCTTTAAACATTAGAAAAAGGAGTTCCT
>NZ_CALPCQ010000045.1 GCF_943193025.1 Lactobacillus agrestimuris | reverse complement strand
TAGTACATTGAAAACTGAACAAAGTTTCGCTAAAAGTGTGCGGGTGTAAGAACCCAAACAAAGAAGCGAAGTCAATTTCGCAAGCAATAAATCTTAAGACAAAGATCTTAAAGAGAAATCGAATGAGCAATCGTTCAAACGATTATTTTAAAAATGAGAGTTTGATCCTGGCTCAGGACGAACGCTGGCGGCGTGCCTAATACATGCAAGTCGAGCGAACAGAACTAGCAGATCTTCTTCGGAAGTGACGCTAGGAAAGTTAGCGGCGGATGGGTGAGTAACACGTGGGTAACCTGCCCTATAGTCTGGGATACCATTTGGAAACAGGTGCTAATACCGGATAAGAGAGCAGTTCGCATGAACAGCTTTTAAAAGGCGGCGTAAGCTGTCGCTAAAGGATGGACCCGCGGTGCATTAGCTAGTTGGTAAGGTAGCGGCTTACCAAGGCAACGATGCATAGCCGAGTTGAGAGACTGATCGGCCACATTGGGACTGAGACACGGCCCAAACTCCTACGGGAGGCAGCAGTAGGGAATCTTCCACAATGGACGCAAGTCTGATGGAGCAACGCCGCGTGAGTGAAGAAGGTTTTCGGATCGTAAAGCTCTGTTGTTGGTGAAGAAAGACAGAGGTAGTAACTGGCCTTTGTTTGACGGTAATCAACCAGAAAGTCACGGCTAACTACGTGCCAGCAGCCGCGGTAATACGTAGGTGGCAAGCGTTGTCCGGATTTATTGGGCGTAAAGCGAGCGCAGGCGGAAGAATAAGTCTGATGTGAAAGCCCTCGGCTCAACCGAGGAAGTGCATCGGAAACTGTTTTTCTTGAGTGCAGAAGAGGAGAGTGGAACTCCATGTGTAGCGGTGGAATGCGTAGATATATGGAAGAACACCAGTGGCGAAAGCGGCTCTCTGGTCTGCAACTGACGCTGAGGCTCGAAAGCATGGGTAGCGAACAGGATTAGATACCCTGGTAGTCCATGCCGTAAACGATGAGTGCTAAGTGTTGGGAGGTTTCCGCCTCTCAGTGCTGCAGCTAACGCATTAAGCACTCCGCCTGGGGAGTACGACCGCAAGGTTGAAACTCAAAGGAATTGACGGGGGCCCGCACAAGCGGTGGAGCATGTGGTTTAATTCGAAGCAACGCGAAGAACCTTACCAGGTCTTGACATCTGTCGCAATTCTTAGAGATAAGAAGTTCCCTTCGGGGACGGCAAGACAGGTGGTGCATGGCTGTCGTCAGCTCGTGTCGTGAGATGTTGGGTTAAGTCCCGCAACGAGCGCAACCCTTGTCATTAGTTGCCAGCATTAAGTTGGGCACTCTAATGAGACTGCCGGTGACAAACCGGAGGAAGGTGGGGACGACGTCAAGTCATCATGCCCCTTATGACCTGGGCTACACACGTGCTACAATGGGCAGTACAACGAGAAGCGAACCTGTGAAGGCAAGCGAATCTCTGAAAGCTGTTCTCAGTTCGGACTGTAGGCTGCAACTCGCCTACACGAAGCTGGAATCGCTAGTAATCGCGGATCAGCACGCCGCGGTGAATACGTTCCCGGGCCTTGTACACACCGCCCGTCACACCATGGAAGTCTGCAATGCCCAAAGCCGGTGGCCTAACCCATGTGGAAGGAGCCGTCTAAGGCAGGGCAGATGACTGGGGTGAAGTCGTAACAAGGTAGCCGTAGGAGAACCTGCGGCTGGATCACCTCCTTTCTAAGGAAGCAGCTCTAGTGGAGAGTAGAAATACTAAAAGAAGCTGGAGAAGCAAACGGAAGCACACTGAGAAACTTTGTTTAGTTTTGAG
>NZ_CALPCQ010000044.1 GCF_943193025.1 Lactobacillus agrestimuris | reverse complement strand
TTAAGTGAAAGCTTGCAAAACTCCGAAAGTAGTTCAACTTCATTAAGCGAAAGCTTGCAGAACTCCGAAAGCTCATCGACTTCATTGAGTGAAAGCTTGCAAAACTCAGAAAGTTCATCAGCTTCATTGAGCGAAAGCTTGCAAAACTCCGAAAGTTTATCAACTTCATTAAGCGAAAGTTTGCAAAACTCCGAAAGCTCATCGACTTCATTAAGTGAGAGCCTAAAGAATTCCGAAAGTAGCTCAGCTTCATTGAGTGAAAGTTTAAAGAACTCCGAGAGTTCATCAACTTCATTGAGTGAGAGCCTAAAGAATTCTGAAAGTAGCTCAACCTCATTGAGCGAAAGTTTAAAGAACTCAGAAAGTAGCTCAGTTTCATTAAGTGAAAGCCTAAAGAATTCTGAGAGTTCCTCAACATCATTAAGCGAGAGTCTAAAGAATTCCGAAAGCTCATCGGCTTCATTAAGTGAAAGCTTAAAGAACTCCGAGAGTTCCTCAACCTCATTGAGTGAGAGTTTGCAAAACTCAGAGAGTAGCTCAACCTCATTGAGTGAGAGTCTAAAGAATTCCGAAAGTAGCTCAGCATCATTAAGTGAAAGCCTAAAGAACTCAGAAAGTTCATCAATTTCATTGAGTGAGAGCCTCCAGAACTCCGAAAGTTCATCAACTTCATTAAGTGAAAGTCTAAAGAACTCAGAAAGTTCCTCAGCTTCATTGAGCGAAAGTCTGCAAAACTCCGAAAGTAGCTCAACCTCATTGAGTGAAAGCCTCCAGAATTCCGAAAGTTCATCGACTTCATTAAGTGAGAGTTTGCAAAACTCGGAAAGTAGCTCAGCATCATTAAGTGAAAGTCTAAAGAACTCAGAAAGTAGCTCAGCATCATTAAGTGAAAGTTTAAAGAACTCCGAGAGTTCCTCAACTTCATTGAGTGAAAGCTTAAAGAATTCCGAAAGTAGCTCAACCTCATTAAGTGAAAGCCTAAAGAACTCCGAAAGTAGCTCAACCTCATTAAGTGAAAGTTTAAAGAACTCCGAGAGTTCCTCAACTTCATTGAGTGAAAGCTTAAAGAACTCCGAGAGTTCCTCAACTTCATTGAGTGAAAGCTTAAAGAATTCCGAAAACTCCTCAGCCTCATTAAGTGAGAGTCTAAAGAATTCCGAAAGCTCCTCAGCCTCATTAAGTGAGAGTTTAAAGAACTCAGAAAGTAGCTCAGCTTCATTAAGCGAAAGTTTAAAGAACTCCGAAAGCTCATCAGCTTCATTGAGTGAGAGTTTGCAAAACTCCGAAAGCTCATCAACATCATTGAGCGAAAGTTTAAAGAACTCTGAAAGTTCATCAAGTTCATTGAGCGAGAGCCTAAAGAACTCCGAAAGTTCATCAACATCATTAAGTGAAAGCTTGAAAAATTCTGAGAGTTCATCAACCTCATTGAGTGAAAGTCTAAAGAACTCCGAAAGTAGCTCAGCTTCATTAAGTGATAGTTTGAAGAATTCCGAAAGTAGCTCAACCTCATTAAGTGAGAGCCTAAAGAATTCTGAAAGTTCCTCAACTAGCTTGAGTGAAAGTTTAAAGAACTCCGAAAGTAGCTCAGCTTCATTAAGTGAAAGCTTAAAGAACTCCGAAAGTTCCTCAACCTCATTGAGCGAAAGCTTAAAGAACCGCGAAAGATCCTCAATCTCATTGAGTGAAAGCCTAAAGAACTCAGAAAGTTCATCGACTTCATTGAGCGAAAGCCTCCAGAATTCTGAAAGTAGCTCAGCTTCATTAAGTGAGAGTTTAAAGAATTCCGAAAGCTCATCAACTTCATTAAGTGAAAGTCTACAGAACTCTGAAAGTAGTTCAGCCTCATTAAGTGAAAGCTTGCAAAACTCAGAAAGT
>NZ_CALPCQ010000043.1 GCF_943193025.1 Lactobacillus agrestimuris | reverse complement strand
AGGAACTCCTTTTTCTATATTTTGAGAAAATAATTTAAGGAATAATTCATCCTTACACAAACTATTTTACGGTCTCTGAATCCAGATATTACTTTTTCCGTTAAATATTATTCATAATATTTCGTAACTATAACTTCTATGAAAGTTAATTTTATTTATAATTACTTATCAATAAAATCTTTTCATACAAAAATACCAAATCTACTACAAAAAATAGATTTGGTATTTTAAGTTAATTTTTTGTTGCTTTCCGAAATGCTAGATACATTGCAAGACCACAAATGATCCCAATAACTACATATACGCAGATAAATAAAGGAATGTTTTCAACCACAACTTTATTTATTTGATTATCTATTTGGACAAACAACATTATGGTAAGAATTATCCAACTGCCTAACATACCAGTTAAAAAATATTTTAAGAAGCTTTTATTATTATTAGTACCTTTTTTAGAATTTTTATTTGTACTAATTAACCAGCTCATAAATATTGAAAATAGGACACTTTCAATTACAATTTCAAGAATTGATAAGGGCGTAGGAGTCCATTTAAATATTACATTTAATAATACATTTAAAATACAGTACAAACATCCACTTATAATACTTCTAATTGTTATTTGCTTCTTTGACATGCTGTTTATCTCTTTCTTCTATGAGAAACTAAATAACCTACACATGAAGCGGAACCTTTAATGACTCCAATACTTCCACCAAACATGGCTCCACCAAACGTACCTACGCCTACACCTACAGCAGTACCGCTAATTCCGCCCGCTACAGCACCAGAACCAGCATTTTTTAAAATGTAACCTGCACACTTAGCAACTTTTCTGTTACCTCCACCAACAGTAACTTTCAATTCCTTTTCATTTAAAATTTCAAAATTTTCCATTTGAACATCCTCCTAATTTTTTATCTTTACAAATTGTTCTTTTCCTCAATTTGCAATTTTATAATATAAAATTCAGCTCTTCTTATGGTTAAATTGATTAATTCTACATACTTTATGACCAATCTAGTTTCTTTATTTCAAATAGATCTACTTTCTATGCTTATTTTATTTGGATTGCTTTACTACTTTTATAATTAATCCCTTTTTCAATTTATAAAAAATCCGCTGATGCTGAATTTTATCAATTTTAAATTGTTTTAAGTCAAAACTAACCATCCTATTAATATCAAACGTTGAATTCATTACAATATAGGCTTTTGTCAAAATAATATTAGGCTTAACTTTTAGAATATCTTCGTTCGAGCTATAATCAATTGCAGTCGATTCTACTGCATTATTCTTCTCTAAAATATTATTTTCAGATGGTTCCATTTTCTCTTCAATAATCAAACTATTTGCAATTTTATTAGATTCTGAGGAATATAAAAAATCATATAATTCTTTTGCTGTTTTCTCTCCACCAATCCAAGCACTAATAATTTGACCATTCATAAATCTCATAGTAGTTGGAGTACCTGGAATTCCAATATCCTTAAACGCATACTCATGAGCGCCTTTTTCAGCATCAATATCAAAATAAAATAATTTACCTTTAACCAACTCGTTAAAATCCTTTAATACAGGAGAAAATTGTCGACAATAATAGCAAGTTGGACGACCAATATACAATAACTGTTCTTGGTTATCCTTCTTTCCAATTAATTCCTTAACTTGTGCAATATTTACATGTTGCATATTTTCTACATTGTCATAATATTCATCTATAGTAATATCTTCTTCGTCATTACTTTCATCATCAGAGTCTTTCTCTTGATCCTCCATTACTTTTTGATTGTCATCCTTCTTATCATTTGAAGGTAAATCATTAGCAGTACTATCAGAAGATGACTGACTATCATCACTTTCGTTTTTCTCTGAATCATTTATTTTTTGTGTTTGTGATTCATTACTAATATTATTTTTAAGGTTAACCTCTTTTCTACTTTCAATTTGAGTAGAATTAACTTCATCAGCATTAACAACAGACGTACCCATCATTAATAATGCAATAGGACTAACCATTAAAGCAATTAATTTTCTTTTTTCCATAATAAATTCCTTTTCTAAGTTTATTTCACTTAAAAAATAGCATTTACTGTATTTTTAAGTAGAAAAAAGACTAAACTCGATAAAAAATAGATCAATTGTAAGCGTCAAATAACCAGGTGTCTGTTTTTGTCCTCATTTTTCAGGTATTCTAATCTCATTAAATTTATGGAGG
>NZ_CALPCQ010000042.1 GCF_943193025.1 Lactobacillus agrestimuris | reverse complement strand
AGGAACTCCTTTTTCTAATGTTTAAAGAAATAAATTTAAGGAATCATTCATCCTTACACAAACTATTTTACAGTCTCCAATAATTAAATATTTAAGTTTGAAGAAGGATAAAGCTTTATTTAATGAACTATCTTATTTGTATAATTCGTTAAATATTAAATCTACCCTTCAAGCTGGGTATTTATTAGGAACGGCAGGAATTATTTCTAGTTTACTAGACCTTAATTTTACGAGTATAGATGATACTATTTCAGTTACTTTGAATACTTTGACAGAATCATTACTGTCAACTCGAATTTATAAGAATGATGAAATTTTTTTCCCAGCAGATCAAAATCTTTTTACGGCAATTGATTATGGATCTGGAGAATTAGGGGTTTTATTAACAATTAATAAAATCATAAAAAAATGTGAATTTGATCCACTTTTTCTATGAATAAATTTTATCTTAAATAATACTAAAGGAGGTGAAGAAACTATGGCTGATTTAGTATCATTGCAAGATCTTCCTTTGAAGAAGGAAACAACTCAAGATGTTACAGGTAATCACTTTGCTAGCTCACTTAGTTGTGGTTGCTCTGCATAATAATTATTATAAGAATGATATCTTAATATCATTCTTATTTTTGTATTAAACGAAAGTAGTAAAAACTATGAACATAAACTTCAAATGGATCATTAAAAATTTACCATTTTGGCTGCTTCTTCTTATTTTTATCACTTTAATCGCTGGAGGATTTGAAGGAGTTATTAACGGTATAATCTTAGGTCAATTTCCTAATTTAGTTGGAAAAAATGGTACAGATTTAATATTATTTTTAATCAAAAGTACAATAATTTTTGTTGCTACTTATACTGCAATTGTTTTGCAAAATATTTTTCTAAATATAGCTCGTAAACTTTTAAGAGTAAAACTGAAGAAAATTATGCTAATCAATAGTTTTGCTTTAAAAGAAGATGCTGCAAGTGGACTCAATCACATCAGTAATGATGCAACTAAGATCGATGATCAATATTTTGCTGTAATTGCTGGTATTTTGTCAACTGGTACAGCTGCAGTTATTTCTACGATTTATGTTTTAAGAGTAAATTTATTGATGGGAATAATTTTTGTCGCATTCTCATGTTTAAGCTTGATTCCAATGCTTTTTGGAAAGGGAAAGTTAGGAAGATTAGGTGAACAATGGAGTAATGAAAATACTAAGATGATGCAATCGGCCAGTGACTGGTTTAAAGGTTTGCGTGATATTTTACAATACCAAGCTCAAAAATCTTTTTTTAAAAGAGTTAGCCAAGACGTTGAGACTAGTGAAAATACTTTATTAAAGCAAGAAAATCTTCAATGGTGGATTCAGTACGCTAACTTACTCTTCACAGTTCTGGCAATTATTGCGCCATGGGCAATTGGCTTTTACTTCATCATTGTTCATCAGTTTGGAGTAACTATTAGTGCACTTCTTTCGTTAACTTTATCGGCCAATAGTGTTGTACAGAATTTCCGTGGCTTAATGCAATATTGGGCGCAAGTTGCTAGCACCACTGAAATTAGAAAAATTAAAGTGGCCAAACAAGATATTTTTAAAGAAGTTAAAGCAGAGAATGAAAAGCCAGATATTAAATTTGATGATGTTAGTTTAACTTATAAAGATCACCAAGTTTATCAAAAATTAAATTTTGATTTTACTTTTGGTAAAAAAATTTTATTGCAAGGACCATCTGGATCAGGTAAAAGCACATTGCTTAATATGATTTCAGGCTTACTTCAACCAACACGTGGGACGATAAAAATTGGTGGCGAAGATCCAAATCCTGTGCAGTCAGTATATATTGCTCAAACACCGTGGATATTCAAAGGAACAATTAAAGATAATTTGTGTTTAGGAGTATCATTTACCGATCAGCAACTCTTGAAGGTTTTGGATAAAGTGGGATTAGCTGATGAATTAGGTAATGATCCATTGAATCGAGTAATTCACCCTGAACAAGAAGATTTATCAGGTGGTCAAAAACAACGTTTAGTAATTGCCAGGGCATTATTACGTGATCGTCCAATTATTTTGCTTGATGAAATCACTGCTGCACTTGATGAAAAAAATTCGGATGATATTAGAGAGATTTTGTACAATACCCCTAAGACGATTATTGAAAGTGCCCATCACATTAATTTCAAGCTAACGAAAAAATATAATTTTGAATCGTGGAAGATAAGTGATCATCAAGTAATAAAAAACTAGCTTAAAATGGTTAAAAGCCCTTACTAAAAATATTGAAAATTAAAAATAAAAGTGTCAAATTGAACTGAGACCCAAAAATTGGACAGTTTAAAACATAGGATTATTTAAGGCGTGATTCCGATATTCTATCGGAGTT
>NZ_CALPCQ010000041.1 GCF_943193025.1 Lactobacillus agrestimuris | reverse complement strand
CTTTTGCAACGAAAGGAGGAAAAATATAGAGCTCTTAAGAAGTCATTATTAAAGAATTTATTTCCTGAGAAAGGTCAGGATATTCCGATTTTAAGATTCAAAGATTTTAATGAGGATTGGCAGCAAGATAATTTAGGGAATATTGTTCAACTATTAAGTGGTTTTACAGGAAATTCAGAACTAAAGAGTGGAAAGTATAAATTAACCCGAATTGAAACAATTGCAGATGGATATATAAATGAAGAAAGACTAGGCTATAGTAATCAGAAACCAGATGTAAAATATCTTCTTAATAAAGGAGATATTTTATATAGCAATATTAATTCTATTAACCATATAGGAAAAGTGGCATTAGTTAAAAATAATAATTCTATATATCATGGAATTAATTTAATAAGAATAGTGCCAAAAAAAATATACCCTTATTTTCTTTTTTATTCACTAAATTTAGATATACATAAAATTTGGGCACAATCTCATGCCAATATGGCTGTAAACCAAGCAAGTATTAATAAGACAGAATTATCTAAACAACAATTTGCATTTTCTTCTAATCAAGAACAAAATGCAATTAGTAATATGCTTCTAGAACTTGATAATCTCATAATGTTTTTAGAGAAAAAAATTATGAGATTTAAGTCCTTAAAGAATTTCCTACTACAAAATATGTTTATCTAAAAAAGCGCCAATAGCGCTTTTTTTATTACAATTGTGATAAATGATGTAAAATTTTATCATTATCTTTGTTCTCAAGTTCTTGAATAATATGAATATAAGTTTCTTGTGTAGTTGTTGTATTTGAATGTCCTAAACGCTTAGCAACACTAGCAACTGAAACACCTTCATAAAGTAATAATGATGCATGTGTATGGCGAAGACCATGAATTGAAATTGGTGGGATTCCAGCTTTTTTACAATAAGAAGCTAATCGTTGATTTAAGGTGGAATTATATACTCTTTGTTTCTCTTCAAAAAAGATTGGCTTCTTTGGCTCTTTATTTTCTATCATTTGCTTAAATTGCTGCATTATTTGCCAGTCTACCATAACTGTACGATTGGATGATGGATTCTTTGTTGGCTGAAAATGACCTTTCTTTTCTTTATAATTCCATGATTTATTAATAGTGATGCTTTGCTTTTCATAATCAAAATCTTCGGGTGTTAAGGCTAAGGCTTCAGCAAATCTTAATCCTGTTTTTGCAACTAGAAGAATAAACCAATCCCAATTTAATTCCGATCCTAATTTTAAAGATCTTAATAAAGTTTGTAGCTCAAAAAGATTGAGAAACTTTGGTCTTTTCTTTTTAGTTGCAGTTCCTTTAATAATAGCTCTTCTAGTTGGATCCATTTTGATGATACCATCATCAACTGCATCAAATAGACTGGCCTTGAGATGGTGATGGAAATCCAAAGTAGTAGTCTTTTCATGAGTTAGAGCATAGATGTTTAATAAGTTTTGATAACTTTTTCTATCTAACTCGTTCATATGTAAATCAGGTGCAATCTCTTTGAGCGTCCTTTGAACAAGATAGTATTTATTCAGTGTAACAGGGCGAATGGCATTTTCTTTATACAGGTGAATCCAATCTAGATAATACTTGTAAAACAACTTGGTACTATATTTCTTTCGTGACATATAAAAACCTCCTTGAATAAATTAGTCACATAGACTATTTTTCAAAGAAGTTTCTCGTTTGCAATTATTTATTAAATAAACATATTTTGAAGAAGAAATTTTTTTAGGTTGATAAGTGTTTTTTTTTGCTTATGTAAAGATATTATAGTGTCATCCAGTTTTGAAAAGAGATTTCCTATTTTATCTTGCTCTGACCTTGATGGAAATTTTTGGTTTAAGGTTAAAAAATCTGAATAACTTATGCTCCTTCCATCCCTAACTCCATAAGTCACTTTTTTTAAAAGTTCAATAAATTTATAACTAGTAAATTTCTCTTGCCAAAAATTGTCATTAAATTTCTGTGGATTTTTGAAAGTAAATACAGTATAGGCAGGAGAACCAATACCTTCTAAGGAAGAATATGCAAATCCTCCTTGAAATGAACGCAAATGAATAACGAAATCTCCGGGTTTTATTTTTTTATAGCTTTCAAGACTAGCTTTTGAAGCTTTAATGTTAATGCCACTTTTATTTCTAGGAATCATACCTCTATCTTGGGTAGCTGAAAGTACAGTAAGATTTGGAAAACCTTTTTCTACTCTTGATATAAAAAGCTTATTCCCTTTTTGTCGCTGCCATTCATTATTAAATCCTTTAAATCTCAATGTTGGAATAACTTGATCTTTTTCAGTAAAAAGGTTTTGTAATAATGACCTCTTGAGAGCTTTATATTTTTTCTCTTTTCGTTGCAAAAG
>NZ_CALPCQ010000040.1 GCF_943193025.1 Lactobacillus agrestimuris | reverse complement strand
GGCAGCTTCCTACCCTCGCAGGCAGTTGCCCACCAACTACTCTCGGCGTTAAGAAGCTTAACTTCTGTGTTCGGCATGGGAACAGGTGTATCCTTCTTGCTTTCGCCACCGCACTCTTTTGCTTGAGCTACTACGCTCAAAACTAAATATAATCCTTGCTAAAACCTGCTTGATTGCTTGCGCTTTGGTCAAGATTTCGACTGATTAGTACTGGTCCGCTCCATTCATCACTGAACTTCCACTCCCAGCCTATCTACCTCATAGTCTTTGAGGTGTCTTATTGCTTTCGCATTGGAAATCTCATCTTGAGGGGGGCTTCGCACTTAGATGCTTTCAGCGCTTATCCCGTCCGCACATAGCTACCCAGCGATGCCTTTGGCAAGACAACTGGTACACCAGCGGTGCGTCCATCCCGGTCCTCTCGTACTAAGGACAGCTCCTCTCAAATTTCCTACGCCCACGACGGATAGGGACCGAACTGTCTCACGACGTTCTGAACCCAGCTCGCGTGCCGCTTTAATGGGCGAACAGCCCAACCCTTGGGACCGACTTCAGCCCCAGGATGCGACGAGCCGACATCGAGGTGCCAAACCTCCCCGTCGATGTGAACTCTTGGGGGAGATAAGCCTGTTATCCCCAGGGTAGCTTTTATCCGTTGAGTGATGGCCCTTCCATGCGGTACCACCAGATCACTAAGCCCGACTTTCGTCCCTGCTCGAGTTGTCTCTCTCGCAGTCAAGCTCCCTTATACCTTTACACTCTTCGAATGATTTCCAACCATTCTGAGGGAACCTTTGGGCGCCTCCGTTACACTTTAGGAGGCGACCGCCCCAGTCAAACTGCCCACCAGACACTGTCCCTGATCCGGCTTACGGATCTAGGTTAGAGCATCCATCAAACAAGGGTAGTATCCCAACATTGCCTCCAATAAGACTAGCGTCCTATCTTCTCAGGCTCCTACCTATCCTGTACATGTTTAACAGATACTCAATATCAAGTTGCAGTGAAGCTCCATGGGGTCTTTCCGTCCTGTCGCGGGTAACCCGCATCTTCACGGGTATTATAATTTCACCGAGTCTCTCGTTGAGACAGTGCCCAAATCATTACACCTTTCGTGCAGGTCGGAACTTACCCGACAAGGAATTTCGCTACCTTAGGACCGTTATAGTTACGGCCGCCGTTTACTGGGGCTTCAATTCATGCCTTCGCTTTCGCTAAGCATTCCTCTTAACCTTCCAGCACCGGGCAGGTGTCAGCACCTATACGTCGTCTTACGACTTTGCAGATACCTGTGTTTTTGATAAACAGTTGTTTGGGCCTATTCACTGCGGCTGATCTTGCGACCAGCACCCCTTCTTCCGAAGTTACGGGGCTATTTTGCCGAGTTCCTTAACGAGAGTTCTCTCGCTCACCTTAGTGTTCTCCACTTGACTACCTGTGTCGGTTTGCGGTACGGGTACGTTATCTCTGGCTAGAAGCTTTTCTTGGCAGTGTGACATCAGCACCTTCGCTACTTTATTTCGCTCCTCATCACGACTTGTCTTCATCAAAAGCAAGCATTTGACTCACTCTCTAACTTATCGCTTGAACATGGATCCATCACCATGCGTACTTAGCCTCCTGCGTCCCTCCTTCGCTCATAACGATTTAACGCAGTACAGGAATTTCTACCTGTTATCCATCGACTACGCCTCTCGGCCTTGCCTTAGGTCCCGACTTACCCTGGGCGGACGAGCCTGCCCCAGGAAACCTTAGTCTTCCGGCGGATAGGATTCTCACCTATCTTTCGCTACTCATACCGGCATTCTCACTTCTAAGCGCTCCAACTATCCTCTCGATTAGCCTTCTCCGCACTTAGAACGCTCTCCTACCACGTGCTCTTTAAAACACATCCACAGTTTCGGTACTATGCTTAGCCCCGGTAAATCTTCGGCGCAGCGCCACTCGACTAGTGAGCTATTACGCACTCTTTAAATGATGGCTGCTTCTGAGCCAACGTCCTAGTTGTCTACGCAACTCCACATCCTTTTCCACTTAGCATAGATTTGGGGACCTTAACTGGTGATCTGGGCTGTTTCCCTTTCGACTACGGATCTTATCACTCGCAGTCTGACTCCCGTGTATGGATATGTGGAATTCGTAGTTTATCTGGACTCAGTAACCCCTGACGGGCCCATTGTCCAAACAGAGCTCTACCTCCACTATCCTCTTTCACGAGGCTAGCCCTAAAGCTATTTCGGAGAGAACCAGCTATCTCCAAGTTCGTTTGGAATTTCACCGCTACCCACAACTCATCCCCGCAATTTTTAACTTACGTGGGTTCGGTCCTCCAGCGCGTTTTACCGCACCTTCAACCTGGTCATGGGTAGGTCACTTGGTTTCGGGTCTACGTCAAACAACTCTTCGCCCTATTCAGACTCGCTTTCGCTACGGCTCCGTCTTTTCTGACTTAACCTTGCTATTTAACGTAACTCGCCGGTTCATTCTACAAAAGGCACGCCATTACACTTTAATGTGCTCTGACTACTTGTAGGCACACGGTTTCAGGTTCTCTTTCACTCCCCTTCCGGGGTTCTTTTCACCTTTCCCTCACGGTACTGGTTCACTATCGGTCACTAGCTAGTATTTAGCCTTGCGAGATGGTCCTCGCGGATTCAATCGGGATTCCTCGTGTCCCGACCTACTCAGGATCCTGCTCAGCGCTGTTTGGATTTCGCTTACGGGGCTCTCACCCTCTCTGGCATACCTTCCCAGATATTTCTGCTATCCTCTCAGCTACCTTCTTGCAGTCCTACAACCCCACATAATAAATTACATGGTTTAGGCTCTTTCCGTTTCGCTCGCCGCTACTCAGGAAATCGATTTTTCTTTCTCTTCCTGCAGCTACTTAGATGTTTCAGTTCACTGCGTCTTCCTTTATATATCTTAACAATATATAATGATGCATCTCCTGCACCGGGTTCCCCCATTCGGACATCTCCGGATCTTAGTTTACTTACAACTCCCCGAAGCTTTTCGTAGTTCGTCACGTCCTTCTTCGGCTTCTAGTGCCTAGGCATTCACCGTGCGCCCTTTTCTTCTTGACCTTACCTTAAAGTCTTTTCTCTCTTCTCGGTCGCTTCTTCGCAATCTGTTTCTTTGATTGTCTCGGTTTTTGCTTGGATTATATTCAGTTTTCAATGTACTAAC
>NZ_CALPCQ010000039.1 GCF_943193025.1 Lactobacillus agrestimuris | reverse complement strand
ATTAAGCTAATTAATTTATATATTTTAACTGTCTACTTGACTAGGTACGGATCATCTAACTTTTGGGTCTCAGTTCATTATGACCATTTCCCTTTTTATTTAATCTAATTCTTCTTGAATAGAAGCAACATTTCTGCCCATTACAAAATGAACTGTTAAACCAATTGCCAAACCTACAAGAGCGGGAACAAGCCATGACAATCCCATACTTGCTAAAGGTAAACTATTTCTTAAATTAGCAACGGCTAAACCAAATTGACTTTGACTAACAACACTTGGAAAAGCTACAACCATATCACCAAGTGCTGGAACAACAGTGAAAACAATTACAAAGAAGTAAACTACACCGTCCTTTTTAAATAATGGTGAACAAACTGATAATACGATCAATACCATTGATAAAGGATATAAGAACATTAACATTGGTGTTGACCAAGCGATGATTTGATCCAGTCCGAAGTTAGCAGTCAAGAATGATGCTAAACAGCTAAGGAATAACCAAGTGTGGTAACTAACCTTAGGGAAGTGCTTATGGAAGTCTTGAGCAAATGCGGCTACAAGACCTACAGCAGTAGTTAAACAAGTAACGGTTAATAAGAATGCGAGTAATGCTTGTCCGAAGACACCACCATAAACATTAACGATTTGGTTAAAGGCAACACCACCGTTGTCTGATACCTTGAAGTGACCTAATGACATTGCACCCATTAAGATTAAGAGTAAGTAGATTAAACCGATAGCAAGTACGGCTAGAACACCTGATTTAGCAACAACCTTTGAAACACTTTTTGCATCTTTTTGACCCATACCTTTTACGGCAGTTACAACTGTAACGCCAAAAGCAAGTCCAGCCAAAGCATCCATAGTATTGTAGCCTTCTAAGAACCCATTTACTAATGCAGAGTGCTTATAAGCATCTGTTACTGCAGCGGTTTGCGGATTTCCTAAAGGATTAGCAAAAGCAACAACGAAAACTAAGAAAAGTAATGCTAAGAATAATGGGTTAAGTACCTTACCAACGTTAGATAAGATATTGTTTTCATGATATGAAAATGCAAAAGCAAGTGCAAAAAATACAGCCGAGAATACTAACAAAGCAACTGTTTGCATATTCTTAGGAACAAACGGTGCCATACCAACTGTAAATGAAACCGTTGCAGTTCTTGGTGTACCAAAAGCAGGTCCGATAGTCGCATGGATCAATACCATGAAGACTACTGCAAAACCAGCACCCAGCGGCTTACCGATATCGTAAACACCTTCTGAACGTGTGATTGAAACTGCAAGTACTGAAAGTAGTGGTAAAAGCACACCTGTGATCAGAAATCCGACTGCTGCTGTCCCCCAATTTGCACCAGCAAGTTGACCTAAATGTAATGGAAAAATTAAGTTACCTGCACCAAAAAATAATCCGAATAATAGTGAAGCTACAACCAAGTAGCTTTTCCATGTTAACTTACGAGATGAATGATCTTCCATAATTTTCCTCCTGTAGTAACTTATCTGATCACAAAAAAAGTCCCTCAACCAAAATATCTTTGATTGAGGGACGCTTCAGCGTGGTACCACCCTTTATTCATATTGCAATTACTCACAATACCTTTCACGTGCGGCCAGAAAAATTCTAGCGATACGTTGGCACTATAATGGGTGCACCCACTCCTTCTTACTAAAAATTAAGAAGTCGAACTCGAAAGTGATTTTCACCTAATTGTCGTCTATCTCCTCACACCTAACGAGACTCGCTGGAAAACTAGAATTAAGTTACTCTTCTTTCTCTTTGTTTTCAGATTGATTAAATTGTTAATAATTATTTTAAGCAAAATATAATCTTTGTCAACTGCTTTTTTTAAATTACTATAAAAAACTATTATTGCTAGAATTTATGCGTTCAAATTTTTGTTTATTATTTTCTGAAACAAATTATACAATGTTTCCCTCAAAAGCGGATCATGAGCGTAAATATAGGTTCCATACACTCCACGCTTAAGCAGCACATTAATCATATTCATGAATAATCGTTTCTTGGCTTCAGTTAATTCATTTTGATCAAATAAATCTTTTCTCTTCTTAAATGCCTCGATATCTGTAAATTTACTTGGATCAATCTTAAGCTTCATCGTTCCAGGAATTTGTGATAACGGCGGACTCAAAATAATTCCTGTATAATTCAGATCAAATCCCTGGCATGTATAGATAGAACCAACTTCATCAATTGTTTCTGGAATTTCGGCCCAAGGTTTGGACGTGTAATTATATTGATCCCACGGCATCTTGAACTTTCCTTCAGTAATATAATGCTTTCCCCCATCTAAAATTGAAGGATATCCCGTAGTTGATAGAATCCTTGAAAGTCCAACTTCGTCATTTCTTTTAACAATCTCTTGCCGCATCTTTTCTGCATCATTAAATACCCTAAAATCATAATTATCTCGAGCATTTTTCGGAAAAGGTAAAATTTCTTCATCATCAGTAAAATGATTAAACCAATTAATTAACTCATCACTGGCATTCATTCGAAATTGATGAGTTAAATGATAATCATCATGTGGATATTGATGAGTAATCTTCTCAAGCTGCTTGTCTGTCCAAAAAGTTTTTGTCCTTAAAACTTGGTACTGATCAAAGACAAGTACAACTACTTTGGCACGTTTAATAATTTCAACTAGCTGATTATCATAAGTAAAATTATTGTATGGATCTGAACGAGATAGCAATAAATGCGCCTCATCAATCACCACAACATCAACTGAAGAATTTTTCTTATCTAGTTGATTAATTAAAGTTGTAGGACGAGTAAAATCCTTTTTGAATAAATCCGGTGACTTACCTGCAATTTCCTTATAAACTTTAAGAATTTCAGGATGATTTACGACAAAATAATTTTCCGTCCCATATAATTTAGAATTCTCATTTTTTCTTGCGGCCTGTTCAATTTGATTAAACAAGTTCGCTAGAACCACACTCTTACCAGTTCCAGCATCTCCATATACTGTAAAAATTGAGTGCTCATTCTTATCAAGATTTCTATTAATAAATGCAAGAATTTGTTCAACTAACTTTTCTTGTTCATTTGTTAAGTCTTTTAAAGGCGACAGTTTCTTTGTCGCATCATTAATTATTTCTTTCAAAATAAACTTCTTTCACGTAACTAATTACACCCTAAAATTGTACTTTTACTTGAATTTATTTCTAAAAAAGTCCTCACATTGGTAGTGAAACCAATGATGAGGACAAATTCTTTTCATCAAATTAAGTAGCTAACTTCCAACCACTTTAAATCAGTCATCTATCACTTACTTCTATTTTATCCCATTCTCATGAAACTTGCATAATAGTACAATGCAAGTTCAAGAATATCGTGCTATTAATTATCAAAAATAAAAAGCGAGGCATCATTTTGATCTAATGCTTCGCTCTTCGAATATACTAATGTGATTTTTATCTATCTTTTCTAACAAATGGTTCGACAATTTTTAGAAGCTCTTGCATCGCTTCTAAATCTCCTTTATCTTGAATTGAGAAAGTTTCGCCTGGTTCTGCAGGTGTACCATTGTCCAAAAAGACATATGCTACGCCATTAAGTGTATCAATATTAACACCTTCATTTGGATCTTCTAAGTTAATTTGGCGCAACATCAAAGCTGGATTGCCTCTTTTATCAGTTAAGTGGTGATAAATGGTCCAGTGTTCTGAGTTTTCAACGCTAGTTTTAATTTTCTCAATAATTTCTTTATTTTCCATCTGTCTGTCCTTCTTATCTTTTATCTTACTTATATTATATAGCGATCATTAAAATATTGAAAACGTTTTACATTGAAAGAGAGATAAAAATAAAAAGATAGTCTGACTATATTGTATTTTGTAATATATCGAACTAGTAAACATAATTAATGAGACTGTCAAATCTTTTGTGTAAATAGTTCTTTCTCGCAAATTGATTTTTTAATTATTTATTTAATCAAAAT
>NZ_CALPCQ010000038.1 GCF_943193025.1 Lactobacillus agrestimuris | reverse complement strand
AAGCAAAAAACACCGTTTAGTAAAAAAGACTAAAACGGTACTTTTTCAATACACTAGATTATTTGACGCTTACGATCAATTCTGTATCCTTTAATTTAATCGATAAAAATATTATTGATTTTAAGCTAAAATAAAAAGCTAATCTCTTTGATTAGCTTCATAATTCTAATTAGTGATTTAAAATTTTATCCTTAAAATAATTAAAGTATGTTGTTTCGCCCGTAATAATAGTTAAATTACCTTGCATTCCATATCTAAGTTTATCTGCATTTGACACAGTTACAGTAGATAATACTTGATAAGCATTCTGATTATGAACATTTACAGGATAAGTATCTACTTGCGTCACTTTTCCTTTTAATCGTAAAGTAGCACCTTGAGCATTTGGTATTTGAAAAAAGACGGTTTGTCCCTTATCAATTTCGGTTACTTGGCTTCCAGGAAAATAACTTATTAACTCTAATTTTTTATTAGTGATGATTTTCGGCATCAAATAAGCAACTTTTTTATTTTCATCTCGATGAACAATTCTCGCAGATTTCAACTTATACTTTTGATTATTTACTAATGTAATTTTACTATTTTTCCTAATAATCTGTCCTTCATGATATTTAGAAATTGGAGCATTTAAAACATGCTTAGGCTCTGCGATCCCTATCGACTCTACAACATTTTGTTTAATTGCAAAAAATGACCCTATTATCAATATAACGACCAAAATAGCCATTGGTGCAATTATCATTGTTGAAAAATTCTTAAACTTATAAGAATAGAATTCACTACTTGCATAATTTTTATTATCCATAATGAGCGCTCCTATCCTTTAACTAACTTATAATAAAAACCATGTTTCTGCATTAATTCGGCATGACTTCCGTGCTCTACAATCTGACCATGATCTATAACCACAATATTATTTGTTCTTTCTGCAATAGCTAATCGGTGAGCAATAAAAATAACCGTTTTATCAGTTAAATTCATCAAATTATCAACTACTTTCTTTTCAGTAATTGTATCTAGCCCACTAGTAACTTCATCGAAAATCAAAATTTTAGCAGGTGATAATAAAGCTCGAGCAATTGTTAATCTTTGTTTTTGACCACCCGATAATATTTTGGCATTTTCATCCATTTTAGTATCAAATTGTAAAGGTAAGTTTTGAATTTCATGATCAATTTCTGCAATTCGACAAGCATGAAGAATGTCGGTTTCAGTAAGATTATTTCGGCTTCCTAAAAGTAGATTCTCTTTAATAGTACCAGAAAAAATATATGGGGTTTGCGGAACATAATTAACATAAGATCGTAAAACATGTTTATCAATTTCCGTAGTTTTCCATCCATTAAAAGTAATTTTACCCTTACTTGGTGAAAAGAAATCAACCAACAATTTTACCATTGTCGATTTGCCTGAACCACTCATTCCAACAATTGCTAATTTATCATTGGGCTGAATTTTTAAGTTAATATTTTTTAGCACATCAACCCCATAGCCATAGTGATAGTCGACATTTTGATATTCAATTAATCCATTCAATTGTTTCCGACTATTAATATGTGCTTTCTTTTTAAACTCACTTTCTACCATATATACTTCATTTAAGCGATTTTGTGCAACATTAGCAGATTGCAAAGTAGGTTGTAAATTAATAATATTTTGTAGCGGATCAATAAAATATGAAAGCAAAGCATTATATGTCATTAACTGACCAATACTCATTTGACCCTTCATTACAACTTTCGCACCTACCCACAAAATTATTACGTTAAGAGATAATTGTATAAAAGATTTTAATGCAGTTTGTAATGATTCTGTTTTACTATATTTGAAAGATTTCTTAAGATAATTTACAAATTGATTGTCAATCCGTCGATAACGTACATTTTCACTATTTAGTGCCTTAATAGTTTCAATGCTTTGAATATCTTCAATCACAGAAGAACTAAGAATTGCATTGCTTTCCATTTGATCGTTATTAAGTTTTTCAAATTTTCGAGTAAAACTTAGAATGACTACTGCATATATTGGCAAAGACAATAAAGTTATTGCAAATAGAGTTATATTTTGAATAGCAAGTACTGCACCCATAACAATTACAATGGATAAATCCAAAAATAAAGAAATTACCGTGCTCGCTAATGCATCAATAATTCTGCTTGCATCTGAAAATCTAGAAGTAATTTCACCAGTTTTACGCGTAACAAAGAATTCCATCGGTAATTCAAATATATGACGAATATATTGTAAATTAAGATCAATGCTTAGCCTTTGCCCCAAAACATTTAATAAAAAATCTTGCCCATAAGAGAAAATTGAATTAAATACATAAGCAATTAATAAACCAATTGCCAGTATTGATAAAGTTTCATATGTTCCATTAGGAATATATGTATCAATCAATCCTTGGAGAAAATATGAACTGCAGATACTAATAATTGTCATTAATAAAGCGGCCAGAATAATATTAGTTACTAGCCGCTTTTGCTTAAACATATAAGGAAATAAAGATAATAAATTTCTTCTTTTCTCTGTAACAGGTCGAAATTTATCGTTTGGCACCATTAAAAGAGCAACACCACTCCATTCTTGAGCAAACTTTTCCTTGGTCATCTTTGTTAATCCGACATCCGGATCGGGGTCAGCTATTAAAAGATACTTTTTTGTACTTTTCAAGACAATATAATAGTGCAACAACTCTCCATTTTTTATGACATGCACAATAAATGGATATTGAATATCATCTATATCAAATAATGACATATCTGCTTTTATAGCCTCTGTTTTTAAATTAAATTGTTGTGCTGTCTTAACTAAACCTAAAGCTGTAGTTCCTTCAAGATTAGTTCGAGCATAATGTCGCAAATGAGCAAGCGAAATGTTAGAATGATATTTTTTAAAAACCATTGCTAAACATGCAACACCACAATCTGATTCATCTACTTGAGGCACATATATTTTTTTATATTTAAAAAACATTGTATTTCCCTAATTTAGACTAATATCTTGATATTTATTCAAAATATTATTAATAACCTTCTTTTTATCACGTGAATATTTAATTTCATCTTTATTTGGAAAAATAATTAAACGTTCTGCTGGATTAATCTCATCAATATTTTCTGGATTAACTAAATATGACTGCGAAACCTTGATTAGGAAGGGATTTTCTTTATCTAGTTGACTAATATTTCCCTTAAATTCGCTATCGCCATTTTGTGTAACCATTCGAACCTTATGCTGGGTGAGGCTGTTTTCAATATAATAAATATCCGCTTCATTTACTTTTTGAATTCGGCGCCCTATTTTATAAGTCAAAGTTTTTATACCTAATTTTGAACTATTTGAAATATTGTCAAATGCATTTCTGAGCGTTTCACCTAAACGGCTAATTATTTCTTCTCGTACTTGCGATTTATTTATATAATCAATCGCACCAATACGACGGCGATAGGTCAACGGTGCATATTTGTCATAAGCTGTTACAAAAATAATTTGTCCATTCGGATCTTGTTTTTTGATAAATTCGGCAAGATCAACACCATTTTTCGCTTCGGCTTCTTTACTTAATTCAATATCCAAAAAATAAATACCATTTTTAACATCATTTGCAACCACGTAACCAACAGTCTGTTCAAATGTATTAGCGATGTAAGCAACTGAAGCATCAATATTTGCGTAATTAGAGTTTTCGTCTGTCATATTCTGAATAGCTACGTCTACTTCTTGCGCTAATTCTTTAGACAATATTTTGTTATCATCACAAATAATAATTGGATATTTCATTTTATTCATCATCCTCCGCGTCAATCATCATGTAAAAATCAAACCACCCGTCTTCAACTGTATGCGAAATTGTCATATTCGGATACTTGCTTTCGATATTTCGAATATTGGTTAAACCTAATCCCTGGTGATTTTTCTTCGTAGTAAAGCCTTTCTTTTGAATTTGACTAGCAGAAATATTCTTGTCATGAATTTTATTTCTAATTTCATATTCAAATTCATCCTTGCTATTAGAATAAAACATGATCTGAATTTCAGGTTTCAGACCCTTTTCTAGCATCAGTTGACTTTCTTCAATTGCATTGTCACATGTTATTCCGATAATTCGAATTAAATCTATTTCATTAACGTCCGGAATTTTTTTAATTACTTGACGACATTCCAAATTATAAGGGATATTTAAATCATACATTTCTGTAAGTTTAGAAATGATTATGCTCTTAATTGATTTAATATGAATATGATTAACGTCCTTATACTTTAACAAAGCTTTGGAATCGAGATTTGTCTGCGTATATTTATCCAATAAGTCAATTACTTCTTGGGTATTGCCTTCTCTTGCACTAATCTTTAGCGAATTAAGCATGTTGCGATAATCATGTCTAAAAGCTCGCAATTCATCTTCGCTTTTTTCAAGATAACCAGCATATTCCTCGAGCTGCTTTTGCTTTTCAATTTCTAACTTTTGCTTATTTCTCTTATCAATTTTTCTCTGAACTGCAATCATCTCATAATACATACTAATTGCAAATACAGACTGAATAATTATTAAAAGTGTAAATACTGAATAAAATGAAACATTTTTAGGCCTTAGATACACATATATTGCTACGATGCTTATAACAGATATATAAATATATACTAATAATCTCAAAAAAACTATCGAATTTTTGTCTAACAGATAAGACCTAATTTTTTTATTATACTTTTCTATTAGATAAAGAGCTAAGAACAAAAGAAAACAATCTAATATCCACTCAAAATCAAATTTTATTTCAGATAGCAACGATGAAAAAATGGAAGAAATTATACTTATTAATAAATCATTTGTACTAAAAATAAGTATTGAACCTAAAATTAATTTTTTATCACTATAATTTCTAAACAAAACATAGTATGCTAATATTTCAAAAATATTTGATAGCATAATATTTTGACTGCTTATAATAAAACTTAAAATCAAAACTATGCATACGAGTATTTTCATGCCAGAAGTTTTAACTTTAATTTTGGAAATCTTTAAGAAAATCCATAAATCAGCCAAAATAGATAAAAATGTAGGAATCACACTTATTAAAATCATTATTATTTCCCTTTATATTTAAACCAATTATTCATATATTTATATAATCCTGATCCTATTGTTGCTGTAGTAGTACTTTTTCCTCCAACAATTTTATTTAATTCTTCTTCATTCAAATTATTAACTTTCATATTTATGATCTCCCTTGCTTTTACATAATATCATGAACCATTCATATCATTTAAAACGGATCGATTTTGTCGAAAATTGGACCGATTTTGCTAAATCATATATTCTCCAACATTTTGTCATAAAAATAAAATAAATGCGACAAGTGTGATATAGTCCTACTTTAGTAGACAGTATAAATATATAAACTGTACTATCTATGAAAGTAGGACTTTTTGTATGTCT
>NZ_CALPCQ010000037.1 GCF_943193025.1 Lactobacillus agrestimuris | reverse complement strand
AAGGAACTCCTTTTTCTATATTTTGAGAAAATAATTTAAGGAATAATTCATCCTTACACAAACTATTTTACGGTCTCTAAAAAAGATATAAGACGGCTGAAATTTGAGCAAGTTTATAACTATACTTATGATTATTTAGATATAATTTATATAAATATTGAAAGTGATTATTAGATAGGAGAAAATCATGAAAAAGAATACTTTACTTAAAACAATCGGAACATTATCATTAACTGCCTTATTAGGATTAGCTCTTACTGCATGTAGTAATAATTCTGATAAATCTGACGACTCAAAATCCTCTAGCTCTAGTTCTGAAAAAACTGAATCAACTAAAACTAGTAGCAGTGATAAAAAGAGCCAAGCGGAAAAGACTGTTAATGAAGGTAAAACTAAATTAGAAGTCAAAACTATCAAGATTAGTCAAACTGAAGCATTAAATAAATTTGATCAAACTTATAAAGATAAGAAAATTAAAGATATTGATTTAAAATCTGAAAGTAAAGAATATGTCTATGAAATTGAAGGATTTGATAACAATAAAGAATACACTGTTGTCATCAATGCAAATAATGGTAAGGTTATTCGCTCACACAGTGAAAAGCGCGATCTAAGTGATAGCTTAGATAAGGCATTAGACCTTGATAAAACTATCAGCCGTGATGAAGCCACTAAGATTGCAGAAAATAAAGTCAAAGGTACTGCTAAAGAGTGGAAGCTTGAACAAGACCACAACAATGCTTACTGGGAAGTTGAAGTAGACGATGGCAGTAAGACTAGTGAAGTTAAGATTGATGCCATCAATAAGAAAGTTATCGAAGTTGAACATGATAGATAAATAAAAAACGAGCTAGTTTTCACTAGCTCGTTTTTTACTTTTCATTCGCTTTAGTATATCTCCTCAAAAGTATGATTATTTGATTCTATTTTAATTTCTTGGCTAATAAGTAGTCAATCTGAGGATCATCCCCAACTTGGAAAACATGTTGTCCTACTCGCTTAAAGCCATCTTTTTTATAGAACTTCTGCGCATTATAGTTCTTTTCATACACGCCAAGCCACATATAATCCTTAGCTTCTTTTCTAGCCAATTCCTCCGCATACTTAATTAAAACTAAACCTAAGCCGCGGTGTTGGAACTTTTCACGCAAATAAATTCTTTGAATTTCAAAAGCATTATCTTTAACTTGTTCAGTCTGTGCATCCCCAACATTAACCTTCAAATATCCGGCCACATCATCTTCAACCATCAAGAAGAAAAAGCGACTATTTGGATTTTCAATTTCCTTAGTTAAAATTTCAACGTTGTAATCTTCATTCAAAAACTTGACCATATCATCCGGTGCAGTATAAGGATCAAAGGTCGTTTTAAAGGTTTCTTTCGAAATTTCACTCAGCTTCTCAACATCATCCACAGTAACAGGTCTTACTTGACAATCACTCATTTATGTTTCTCTCTTTCAAATTTTTTATTGCATCACAGATATAGTATTTGAAACAAATTATTAACTATAGCATAATAAAAAGCATAATAAAATTCAAGATATAAATTATTGGAGGAGATAAAAATGATTACACTTGCTAACATCGTCGTCTTTTTAGTCGCAATTGAACATATTGCTATCTGCGGCATTGAAATGTTTGCTTCACCAGAAAGACAAGCTCGCGTTTTTGATATGAAAACAAGTTTTACTAAGCAAGAATCTGCCCAAGTTGCACTAGCTAACCAAGGTATCTACAATGGTATGCTTGGAATTATTATGATTATTGCTTTCTTTATTTTTGATGGCATGACTTTACCAAGAGTCTGGTTCTTACTTTTGAGCATGATTATAGTTGTTGCTATTTATGGAGGTTTTACTGCTACTAAGAAGATTTGGCTAGTTCAGCTTCTTCCAGCTGTAATTGCCGTAATTTTGCTCGCACTTGCACATTAATCTATACACAAAAAAAGACAAGCCATACGCTTGTCTTTTTTGTTCAAATTTTAGTTTGCACGTGACTTGTATACACCTTCAGCGGTGTTAATTACTAGTTTTTCGCCTTCCTTAATGAAGTCAGGAACAGTAACAACCAAACCTGTTTCCATAGTTGCTGGCTTACCACCACCTGCAGCAGTAGCACCTTTAATTTCGGGTTGTGTTTCCTTAACAGTCAAAACAACGGTTGCTGGAAGTTCAATTCCGATCAATTCACCATCATCTGTAAACTCAAGTTGAACTTCAATATTTGGAATAAGGTACAACTTGTCATCACCGATTTGTTCATCAGAAATTTCGTATTGTTCATAAGTTTCAGTATCCATGAAAGTGTAAATATCACCTTCGCTGTAAAGGTATTGGGCAGTCTTTTTAGTAATTTCTACCAGGTCAACCTTTTCGGTTGGACGCATAGTCTTGTGTACAACTGCGCCACTCTTCACATCGCGAAGATCCATTTGCATAACAGTGTTACCTTTACCGGGCTTATGGTGGTTAGCTGCAAGAACTGCAATAAGCTTACCATCTTGACTAAATACCATACCTTTTTTCAAGTTAATTGCTTGTACCATTTTGTTTTTGTCTCCCTTTTATTAACAATCTTTTAGTCCAATTGCTCTACACTGGGTGGCAACGCAAACTTCTTTATCAATAATAAATAAATCGTTTTCATAAGTTCTAGTATAACAAATTAAAAATGTTTCAGGTATATATAATCAATTAAATGTCCCTCAGTTTTATGCAAAATCAAATTTGCTCTAGTCTTAGTTGGAGCAATATTTTGTCTTAAATTGACTAGATTGACCATTTGCCAGGTTTCTTCCGCAAATTTAACCGCATCCTCACGTGGACCATTTGCCATCTGGTAAAACTTATTATCAGGGTTGTTCTTATTCATATCTAGAATTGAATTGAAACGTTGCAAAAACCAACTCTCAATCATATCTTCTTCGGCATCAATATAAATTGAAAAATCAAAAAAATCACTAGTAACAATTTGACCACTTCTTGGAAGTTGTAAAGTATTAATTCCTTCCATAATTAAAATATCTGGTCTTTTTATATGACCATATTCTTTAGGTACAATATCTCCAAGCGTCTGTGAATACAGCGGATAAACAATATCTTCTTTTCCACTTAAAACATCAGTCAAAAAGTCACTCAACATTTGCATATCATAACTTTCTGGAAAGCCTTTGCGAGACATGATTCCTCGTCTTTCAAGTTCCGCATTTGGATATAAGAATCCATCTGTCGTCATAAGGTGAACCTTTAATTCTGGATAAATTCGACTCAAAAGTAGCTGTAAAAGTCTAGCTGTAGTTGATTTTCCTACCGCTACTGACCCAGAAATCCCTATAATAAATGGTGCAGGAGTAATTTCTTTTTGCAAGAAGTTCATTGCCGCAGCCTGCTTTTCTCGCTTAGCTTGATACATCAAATGTAAGTATGAAATTAAACTAGTGTAAATTTCATGAACATCATCTAATCCAATTACATCCCCTATAGACTTTAATTCAATAATTTCATCACTGGTAATATTGATATGTTTATGTGGCGTTAAACTAGTCCACTCATCTCTTGAAAATTTAAGATATTTATCCATTTACTTTTCCTTTTTCCTGTTAATAATTAAATTAATTATAGTATAGAAGAGGTCATAATATGAAAAAAATAGTCTTATTCGGTGATTCATTATTTAATGGCTTTCGCCAACATCGCAACACCGACGTAATTACTCATGGACTCCAAAAACGCTTAGGAAAGTTCGCAATTGTGGAAAATATGTCAAAAAGTGGAGCCACAACTATTGAAGCACTTGATTATCTCGATCAGATTGATCCTAATGCCGATATAATTATCATCGAATATGGCACTAATGATTCTTCAGCCTGGGGAATTAGTTGTGAAAATTATGCTAAAAACCTTGAAACAATAGTCAATTATTTCAATCCTAATAAATTAATCATTGTTAGTCCTTGGCATCCTAATCCAAATAGCGAACAAACTGAATTCTTTAATCCACAAATACTCAAAGAAAATGTGGAAATTGCCCAAAAATTAGCAAAAAAATATAATTGTCCCATTATTAACCTAAACAAATTAACAGATGGAATAAAGAATGTGGATAAAATTTATCAAAGTGATGGCTTACATTTAACAGACTTAGGAAATAAATGCTTACTCGATCTAATTACGCCAGTAATTGAAACAAAATTAAAAGGCTAGAGAAAACTAGCCTTTTTTTATAGATTCTTAATCATCATAATATGGTCAACTCCGCCTTCATCAAAGATTGACCCTTCAGTTTGGTAGCCAAGATGTTCATAAAATGGCTTAGCTGTCATTTGAGCATGACAAGTTACCTTTTCTACACCCTTTTTTCTAAGAAATGTATGAACCTGATGCATCATCTCAGCTCCTAAATGCTGACCACGAGCTGCTTTAGATACTGTAACACGGCCAAACATCCAACCATATTCTGGATCTTCGAAAACTCGGCAAGTTGCTAGTGCATTAGTTTTATCCGAATTCAATAAAAAGACTTGAACTGCAGTTAAATCAATCTCATCAAGATCTGGCAAGGTAATTTTTTGCTCTGCAACAAAGGTTTCATTTCGCAATCTTGCTACACAGAACATTTCTCGTCCGGTCATTTTATCCACATGTGTAAAAGTGAATTTTTCTTTCATTACTCATCCCTCTTTCCCTAAATAGTTGCTATTGCGGCCAAACCATTTCTTATTTAGTGCCTCTATCTTACCATTTTTTTGTAATACAGCAAGGCCGTGATTGATCTTTTTCTGTAATGTCGTATCGCCCTTGCGCATTCCAACTGCAAATAAGTCCGCTGGAATTTGCTTATCAGTTAAAACACGATAATTTTTACTCTTAGCCATATGGGCAATATAATAGTTGGCATAAACTTCATCAAGTAAGATTCCCTGAATTCTTCCAGCATTTAGGTCTAAGAAAGCACTAGGAATTTGATCATACAAGACTGTGTCTTTAGCATGCAAGGCCGTTTGCTTACTATCATACCACTGCTGAGCAGTTGAACCAGTTTGCAGTCCCAAAGTTTTAGTTTTCATTTGAGCAAAATCATGAATACTACTATCTTTTTTCACAACTAAAACTTGTGCATTCTTTAAATATGGACGACTGAAGAGAACTTTCTTCTTTCTCTGCGCAGTGATACTATATCCGTTCCAAATCAAATCAATTGTTCCATTTCTAAGCTCAGTCGCATTCATAGCCCAATCAATAGTCTGAAAATCAACTTTAATTCCATAAAGTTTGAAGACCTCTTTGGCTAAGTCCACATCATAACCAGTTAGCTGGCCATTTTTCTTTTCAAACCCCATTGGGACAAAAGAATCATCTAGACCTATTACAACTGTCTTATTTTTTTCAATTTCCTGCCAGCTATCTCTATTAGTATTTTCTCTAGTACAAGCCGTCAAACCGAGAACCACCAATAATATCGAAGCCAGTATTAAAAGTTTCTTTTTCATATTATCCCTCTACTAACGGCTTCACTTTTAACATTTGATCAGCAACATGTTCCGCAAATGCTAAATCATGAGTAATAATTAGTTGAGTAAGTCCAGTTTCTTTAAGACTAACGATCATCTTTTCCACTTCTTGTCGAAGGGCCGGATCAAGCGCACTAGTTGGTTCATCGTAGCACAAAATCTTTGGCTTCATTGCAAGTGCACGTGCAATTGCGACACGTTGTTTTTGACCACCAGAAAGTTGAAATGGATATTGCTTTTCGTGACCATCCATTTGTAACTTTTTGAGCAAACTCATTGCTTCTTCATTAGCTTCATTAAGAGTCTTTTTTAAAACCAATCTAGGTGCTAAAGTGATATTTTCCAAAACTGATAAATTAGGAAATAAGTTATAATCTTGAAAAACTACACCAACTTTACCAGAGTCATAGGCTTGTCCATCAATTAAAATTTGACCAGAATCTTTTTCTTCAAGGCCGGCGATTATTCTTAATAATGTAGTCTTTCCAGCACCAGAAGGACCTACAATTGTTAAAATATCACCGTCTTTTAATGAGAAAGAAATATCTTTTAAAATTTGGCGGCCATTATATGCCTTAGCTAAATTTTTTACTTCTAACATCAAACTCACCTATGCCTATCTATAATAACTGAAGTGCTTTTCAATCTTCTTCTGAGCAAAAGCACACACACTGATTAATAAAAGATAAATTGCACCAACTAAGAGTAGTGGTACCAAAGTTACATCTCTTGCCATTGCTACATTTCCGGCTCTAAGTAAATCGCCAAGTCCGATAACATACACAAGTGATGAATCTTTGATCAAGTTAATAACTTCATTACCAATTGATGGCAAAACAATTTTCATAACTTGTGGAATTATAATCTTCATCATTGTTTGAAACGGCGTCAAACGCAATACTTTAGCAGCTTCAAATTGCCCTTCATCAATTGACTGCATTCCACCACGAAAAATTTCTGCAAAATATGCTGCATAATTAAGCACAAAGGCGAATAATGCTGCCTGATATCGTGGAAAAACAATATGCAAGATTGGAAAACCATAAAAGACAAATATTAATTGAAGTAATAGTGGGGTTCCACGCATAATCCAGACGTAAAATTCTACTAACCATTTAATTGGTTTAATCTTGCTCATTTCACCTAGAGCTACAAAAATTCCTAATGGTAAAGCCAAAACAATTGTCCAAAAGAAAATTTTTAATGTCATCCAAGTCCCAGCAAGAAGAGCCGGCATAATTTGTGCTACGTATTCCATATTCTCACCTTTTTCAATAAAAAAGTCCTCTCAAGCCTAAGCTCAAGAGGACGACTTATCGCGATTCCACCTCAGTTTACAGCCCGCTTACACTAAGCTGCCTCACTAGGTTTATTAACTCACGATAATAAAAACACCCTCCTAGATCGATTGACCTAAGAGGGCGAATTTGTGATCCGCGGTTCCACCTCATATTCACAGCTAATTCACATTAACTGTCTTAGTAAGTTCCGTTAATAAACCTTTAGCTATAACGGGCTAACCCGGACCTCTCTACTACCATTTCAAGGAGCCAACTCACAGATGTGCTTCACTCAAGTAGCTGCCTCATTTCCACCAGCAAAGGCTCTCTAAAAACTATACTTGAGTTACTATTTCTGCTCTAAGTTGTTAATCACATGTGATTTAAATATAGCTGATCACTAACTTTTTGTCAATGTTTTCCGAAATTATTTTTAATAGATTTTCTCAAATATTGATAGAGAATTAATCACAAATAAAATAGTAATACAAAAAAGAGCCACAATAGTGACTCTTCAAAATAAAATGATATTTTATCTTACGGTCCATGTCGGATTTGAACCGACGATCTTCTCCGTGACAGGGAGACGAGATAAACCACTGCTCCAATGG
>NZ_CALPCQ010000036.1 GCF_943193025.1 Lactobacillus agrestimuris | reverse complement strand
AAGGAACTCCTTTTTCTATATTTTGAGAAAATAATTTAAGGAATAATTCATCCTTACACAAACTATTTTACGGTCTCAAATTAATTAAACTAAAATTGGAAATTCAATAACCATTTTTTAATATCTCCTTTGTTAATTGCTTTATATTTACATTTTGATACATTATTTTTGAAAAAAATAAAAAATGCAAAATTGAAAGAATTTTGCATTTTTGCATTTTATTTAGGTAATATTTCACTAAAATGGGGTAATCCATTTTGAGATAAAAACATTTTTATAGATTCACATTTCGATGTATCTTTATTTGCTACTGCGTTATAGTAATTACGCAAAACCTTATAAAAGAAAAATTCTGGCATCTCAGGTAATTGATCAAGTAATGAAAAGATCCTAGAATCAAATTTCAAATTATTATTAATACAATTAACGTATAAAAAATTGACACAAATGGATGCAATCAGCTTTTGATGACGAAAATCTTTTTGATCAAAATGTGAAGAATACTTATCTATGATCTCATTAAGATAAAAATTCAATTCATTATGCGAAAAAATCAGCATTGAATTACAAAACAGTCTTAAAGTTAATTCATCATCTACCCAATTGTCATTTTCAAACAAAATACGCTTAATTTCCTTACGAACATTTTTAGGGACCTGATCAATTGTATGTGTTACATTTGCTTCAATTAAAATAGCACGTAACTTTTCTTCTTTTGTAGCTGTAGATGCTTGAATCTCTTTATTCAGAGTTTTTACACTCTTTTGATCAGACTGATAAAAAGCATGTATCAATTTCAAATTCAAATTTATTTGATTTTTAGGAATAGATTGATATGTATCTTCTATTTCTTTAATGAAATCTATTAAACTAATATTATTTTTGATTAATATTTCAAAAAGATCATATGCAGAAATATCATGTTTATCCCGCTCAATTTTAGAATAATGAGCAGTTGTAATTACGCCAGCTGCCATCTCCGTTTGTGTTAAACCATGATCTTTTCGTTCTTTCTTTAAAGCTTCGCCGATTGTCATATTTACTATTTACTCCCCATGAGTAAAGACCTGCGTTGCCTTAATTGCTCGCTTCCATCCGGCATATAGATGTTCCCGAGTATCTTCTGCCATTTTTGGCTCAAATGCTTGGCCAATGACAAAGATATTTTTCAATTCATCAATATCTTTCCAATAGCCAACTGCAAGTCCAGCTAAAAATGAAACTCCTTCGCCAGTTGTTTCTAAGATCTTTGCTCGCTCAATTTTTGTTCCTAAAATATTTGATTGAAATTGCATCAAGTAATTATTGTTGGAGGCTCCACCGTCTACTCTAAGAGCTGGGATTTTGATGCCAGAATCTTTTTGCATGGTATCAACCACATCCCTTGTTTGGTATGCTAGCGACTGCAAGGTTGCCTTAACTAAATCATAGTTAGTTGTTCCACGTGTAACTCCAAAGACAGCACCACGCGCCTCTGCATCCCAGTATGGCGCACCAAGTCCCGTAAAGGCCGGAACCACGTATACTTCATCATTAGAATCTGACTTATATGCATAATCTTCAGACTCGGCAGAATTACTAATCATTTTCATGGAATCACGAAGCCATTGAATTGCGGAACCTGAGACAAAGACCGATCCTTCTAGTGCATAATTGACCTCTCCACCAATTCCATAAGCAATCGTCGTTAATAAGTTATTATTGGACTCAGTTGGTTTCTTACCAGTATTCATGACGATGAAGGAACCTGTACCGTAAGTATTTTTTACCATGCCTGGCTTTAAAGCTAATTGACCGAATAAGGCAGCCTGCTGATCCCCCGCCATACCTGCAATTGGGACTTCTTTGCCATAGAAACTATAAGAGGTAGTTTTACCATAAACTTCTGAATTTGATTTAACCTCTGGCAAAATTGCTTTTGGAATATTGAGCAAGTCCAAAATATCCTCATCCCAAGCTAAATCATGGATATTGAAAAGCATAGTTCTTGAAGCATTAGTATAATCAGTCACATGAACTTGACCTTCGGTTAGCTTCCATAAAAGCCAAGAATCAATGGTACCAAATAATAATTCGCCTTTTTCGGCTCGCTCTTGTGCACCTGGAACATGATCAAGAATCCAGCGAATCTTAGTAGCACTAAAATAAGGATCGATAATCAATCCAGTCTTTTTCCGGATCATTTCACTATAACCATTTGCTTTTAACTTTTCTGCTAAATCAGTTGTTTGACGTGACTGCCAAACAATCGCATGGTAGATTGGCTTGCCAGTCTTCTTATCCCAGATTACTGTCGTTTCACGCTGATTGGCAATTCCAATTGCTGCAATCTGATCAGGATGAATTCCTGAATCAATAAAAATAGTTGCGATGGTAGTTTGCACAGCCTGCCAAATCTCATTTGGATCATGTTCAACCCATCCTGGTTCTGGAAAGTATTGTGGAAATTCACGTTGGGCTTTTGCGACCACTTGACCTGCATGATTAATAATCATTGCTCTAGTTGAAGTAGTCCCCTCATCAATCGCCATAATATATTTTTCTGTCATCTCTAGGCCTCCGAAAACGTTTTCTATGTATTTTAGTTTACAGTTTTAAGCCCAAATTAGCCAACTAATTCTAAAGATTGTTATACTGAATAATAAAAAGAGAAAATGAGGTGTTAATAATGAGAGAGGAACCTATTGCAGTAACAATTGCAGGTAACGATAGCGATGGTAGTGCTGGAATGCCAGCTGATCTTCATGCATTTTTTGCAAGAAAGGTTTACGGAATGGGATTATTAACTGCAGCTGTTGCGGGTAATACAACTGGAATTTATGCTCAAGAAGTTATGCCAGTTGATTTCATTCAAAAGCAATTCGATGTTTTAGCAGAAGACTTCAATATTAAAGCCACTAAAACCGGTATGGTTGCTAATTCAGAAATTATGAATTGTGTGGCGGATAATTTAGAAAAATATGATTTCGGTCACTTGGTTATCGATCCTGTAATTTCAACTAAGCACGGTAATACTTTAATGGGAGATGATTCCTACAATACTTTCACTAAGCGCTTAGTTCCACTTGCAGAGATTATTACGCCCAATTTTTATGAACAAAGAAAGTTAACTGGGCTTGAACTTAATGATCTTGATGAAGTGAAAAAAGGTGCTAAGATCTTGCAAGATATGGGTGCTAAAAATGTCTTGATGAAAGGCCGTCATGATAAAGACGCTAAGGACGTAGTTGATTTACTTCTGACTGAAGATGGTGAATTCCACACCTTCTCTAAGCCTTACTTTGAAACTGACCGCGTTAACGGTACTGGCGATACCCTATCTGCAGTTATTGCGGCTGAATTAGCCAAAGGTACGCCGCTAATTGATAGTGTGAGAATTGCTAAGGACTTTACTTATGAGGCGATTTCTCATCCAATCAATGTTGGTTCTAAGTGGGGACCGATTAACCATTATGAAGCTCAGAAAAAGGAAATACATTAAAATTAGGAATTTAAGTTTTCAATACGATAGTTACTGATTTTTTGCCTCTTCGCCTGCTTTAGACTATAATTAACACATTAAATTAATCTAAATTATTAAATTAATCTAAATTTATGTAAGGAAAGATCACTATGGCAGATAATTTGATTAAAATTGCATACTTATATGAAGACTTGATGAACACTTACGGTGACTCAGGGGATGTTAAAATTGTTAGCCACTTACTTAAAAAAGACGGCTACGATACCCAAGTAGACAATATTTCATTAGGTGATGAATTTAACGCTGACGATTATGACTTTGTTTTCTTTGGCGGTGGACAAGACTTTGAGCAAACTGTAGTTGCTAAGGATCTTCCTCGTCATAAGGATACTTTAGAAAAATACGTTAATTCTGGAAATCCAATGCTTTGCATCTGTGGTGGCTACCAACTCATGGGTGACTATTACAAGACCAACTCTGGTGTAACTATCAAAGGATTGGGTATTTTCCCACTTCATACGGTCTTTAAATCAGATAAGCGTATGATTGGTGATACCAAGTACATGACTGAATGGGGTGAAGTTCAAGCATTTGAAAACCATTCAGGTCAAACTTACTTCGACAATACCGACAGACTTCATACTTTTGGCGATATGATCGAAGGATATGGAAATAATCCACAAGATAAAAAAGAAGGTCTTCGCTACCGCAACTTCATTGGTTCATATTCACATGGTCCACTTTTGAAGAATGTGAATATCGCTAATGCAATTGTTAAAATGATCATCGCACGTCATAATGATCGTTTAAATCAAGCAACTTCAAACGAAGTAGCTGAATAATAAAACAACCCCACTTGCATCCCTGTGCAAATGGGGTATTTGTTTACATTTATCTATCCCTTAATCTTACTATCCTTCTTCGGAGTATAATTCAAGGCAAGTACTGCAACAATTACTAACACTGTTCCCAGACAGTCCATCCCCGTCATGGTTAAACCAAAAAGCAATACCGCTCCAATCGTAGCAGATACTGGTTCAAAGGCATCAAGCAAGCTCACAGTAGCTGGCTTTACATAGCGAAGAGCTGTTGCCATCACACCAAATGGAATAATTGTTCCAATCAAAATTACTGCAGATGTCCATAACCACACTTCAGGTTTATTCGGAATGTTTGACCAAACTGGATGAGCAATAACTAGAATAATCCCAGCAACTAACATTCCCCAGCCTGTCAAGACAATACTAGAAACTCGCTTCACAATTCCAACTGGAATTAAAGTGTAGCTCGCTTCCCCAACAGCCGACATTAACCCCCAGAACAGTGCCCAAGGTGTAATTGCCAAGTGATCTAATTTTCCATGAGTAGCAAGTAAAAATACGCCAATAAAGGCAACAATAGCGGCCGTCACATCAAGTCTTCGTAAAACTTGCTTGTGAGTAATTGCTAAATATCCCATCACAAAAAATGGACCAATAAATTGCAAAATTGTTGCAACTGAGGCGTTAGCCTGTTGGATCACGATAAAGTAAAAAAGTTGAATCGGAATTAAACCAAAAACTCCATAAGCAATAATAGTTAAACTGTTACGCTTATTTTTTAAAGTTGCCACCGGCTTTTGCTTAGTTAAAGCCGCTATAATAATCAAAATCAAACCTGAAATGATCAATCTGATTTGGGTTAACCATAAAGGTGTAATTTTTGAATTAAGATTAAATAATCCTTGCGCAAAAAGCCCGGAAATTCCCCACATTACAGCAGCAAGTGAAGCTAAAATCGTCCAAAATCGACGCTGAGATTGCGATATCATAACTAATTTCCTTTATCTAATTTATTATCCTTCTTTTTTCGAGGTGAAATGTTAAGTGCCATCGCTGATAAAACAACTAGAATTGAACCAATCCAATCCATTGGTTTCATCACTAAGCCAAAGCAAAGAACGGATCCAATAGTGGCAGAAAATGGTTCAAAAGCATCAAGTAAGCTGGCAGTTGATGCCTTAATAAATCTCAATGAATTGGTCATTAATTGGAATGGGATTACGGTTCCAATCACAATTACGGCGGCTACATTAATCCAAACTTCTGGCTTATTAGGGATTTGTGGCATTTGTGGATGAACAATCATCAAACAGATCCCCGCTGATAAAAGTCCCCATCCAGTCACAACTAAACTCGAAACTCGCTTCAAAACATTAATTGGAATAAGTGTATTGGTAGCTACACCAACGGCCGAAAGCAAGCCCCAGAATAGAACTTCTGGACTAAGTGCAAAGCTATTAAAATTACCATGAGTAGCAAGCAAAACAACACCAGCAAAAGCTGCAATGGCAGCAATTACATCAATTGATCTCAAAGTCTGTTTGTGCGTTAGAGCTAAATAAGCCATGACGAAAAATGGCCCTACGAATTGCAAAATTGTGGCAATTGAAGCATTAGCTTTTTGCACAACGATAAAATAAAACAGTTGCACTGGTAATAAACCAAAAATTCCATAAGCGATAATTACCCAAGCATCATGCTTATTTTTCATTGTCGCAAGTGGCTTTTGACCAAAGATTCCGGCCACAATCAGTAAAACCACTCCAGAAGTGACCATTCTAATCTGTGACAACCACATTGGTGTGATTGCTGAACTAACATTAAAAAGAGCCTTCGCAAAAAGACCTGAAATTCCCCACATAACGCAGGCAAGTGCTGCTAAAAAGGCCCAAAGGCGGCGCTGTTTTGCTGTTGCCATTATAATTCCTCCCATTTTTTAGACAATAATAATAGTAACACAGAAAAAGGCAGTCCAATGCGGTTTTTTCGCATTAAACTGCCTTATTTATTTTCATCTTTATTCCAAACCAATGGGGTGAATAGACAGACCACAAGGCCATAAATAAAGTATAAACGATAGATATCAGCTTGTTCGGGATGTCTGATCCACAAGATTACCGACATCATTACCATGACCCCTGCTAAAAAGATTGTCGAAGACAGGTGACGATTGGCAAAGAAGCTAATAGATGCACCAAGTGTCAAAAGTAGTAAAACTCCAAACACAACCACAATTAACGGACCTTGAGTTTGAACATTGAAATCTAGCATTCTGGTTCCAGTCATTAACTGCCAGATCATATATCCTGATAATGCTAAGCCGACGATTAAAACTATAATTCTGATAATTAGAGAAACTGTTTTATTCATTGCACTCTTCCTCTACTTTTTCTTCTTGAGCCTCATTATAGTTGATTTCAAGCTAAGTAAGAATGTTTTTTGCCAAATCTAATTTAATTAATATTTGTTTTTAATGGTAAAGAAAAATCCTATCACGTAAAATAAATAGCCAACAAACTTATACTGCTTTTTTAATTCCTCTTAAAATATTAAGTCCACTAATCAAAATAATTGATCCACAAATTAACATTAGAACTGTCTCGCCAGAATTATCGAGTAAAATACCGGCAATAATCGAACTAATGGGACCACCTATGGAAGTGCTAGTACGAAGTGTAGTTAACACTCTTCCTAGTACTTCATCATTTGAAGTAATCTGAATCAACGATTCAGCTAAGATATTATGTATACTTGTCATTATTCCAAATAAAAAAATTAGGCCTACGAATATTAGCCAATTATTACTAAAGAAAATCATTAGAATTAATGGCAATGCACTAAGTATCCAGGTGAAACCAATCATTTTAACTTTTACAGCTAATTTACTTGCAATGGTTGCGCCAATGATAAATCCAACCATGAAACTAATGTAAAACATACTATAAAAACTAGCTTTACCATTTCTTTGTGCAATTCGTGGCAATAAAATTGTTATTGCTGGTGTTACAAAAGAATACAAGATTGAAGACCAGAAATAGTAATTTAGAAAATGATTGTTTTTAATAAACTGATAGCCACTAAATATTTGCTTATAGTATTTTGATTTTAATTTCTGAGAATTTGATCGATCTTTAACTTCTTTTAAAGCAAAAAACAGAAATATTAGACTGATTAAGCTTAATAAGCTACAGATCAGCATTACATTTGCAGAAATCAAATAAGTTAATAGTAATCCGGAAAGCACTGTTCCAGCGATATTTACAAACTGATCAATGCTACTGACTTTGGATATTAGATTATTTAGTTCTCGTTCATCTACCGCTGTTTCTTTTAGAATAGCTCGATCCGCGGGATTAAAAAATTCATCACAGATAGATACTACACCTGCATAAATCAGTGCTAAATAATAGCTCTTACTGAACTGATAAACTGCAGCAGTCGTGGCAAATAGGAAAATGGTTTGAACTAATATTGAATAGTAGCTAATCTTTTTGAACGAATAACGATCAATAATTGGACCGTAAAATATGGATAAGGCAGCTGTAGTCGAAAAAATTGCTTCAGCAATTCCAACGACAAAGGAACTTTTAGTAGATACTTGCAACCACCAAATGAAAACCATACTAAAGAGTGAATTAGCTAAACCGCCAACGGCGCGGGAGAAAAAATACGATTTCTTTTTTAACATATGCGTGCATTTATTTTACTATCATAATAATTACCTTATAAAAAAGTGCAGATATTTTGTATAATATTCACACTTTCTACCCTAGATTAAAATTATTTATATTAAAATCTATCTTCATCCTTAAAACAAGTGATACCACCTGCACCAGAACTCTTAACAGTAAATAATTTAGTGACATTTTTTTATGTACTTGTAAGTTATCCAAATCAACTAATGACAATGTTTTCATAATTTATACCTCCTAAATTTATACCTCCTAAAAAATACTTTTTTATGATTGATATTATAATAAAATGAAATTACATTAATATCAACATTTTATTTTAATTTTATATTTACTAAAGGAAGTCCTAGATGGGCTTCTTTTTTGTATTTATATTTATTTGTAGTATATTTGAACTGCCTATTAACCCCAATTAGTAGTCACAGCATCCATCTTGGGCCACGCATATTCTTATGTGTGGCTCTTTTTATGTGATTTTTATTTATTACCTTGAAAATTAAACATGTTAGTTTTATATTAAAAAATAATATTATCATGAATAGAGGGCGTATATAAAATGAGAAAAGTATGGTATAAAAGCTTGCTTAGATGGCAACTAGTTTTTACGATTTTGTTGTCAGTACTCATACTTATTTTCCAGCATGATTTGCTAAATTTAATTTACATAGTACTTTTGTTAGTATCATTTTTCCTTATGTATAAGGATAGGAATAAAGCATCGCATATCTTTAATATCATTGTCCTGCCCTATGTACTTATAGAGATTTATTCTGAATTTTTAAAACTATTAATAAAGTCATTCGCTGGCTTTGAAATAGGCTTTTATATTCTATATTTCATTGGAATGCTTGTACTACTAGTGCCAGTTACTATTCGTGACTATAGCAGCCTTAAACAGCCTATATGGCAATTATTGGCGTCTATTTGGGTAATAGTTAATCTATTTTTATCTCCACTAGTAACCGTAAATAGTGGGCAATTTATTGTTGGTTTAAATAATAGCGGGTTGCTTTTAGCGTTAATGTTTTTTGAATATGCCTACTTTGCCATTACCGGATGGGGCTACAAGTTTTACTTCAATTTGAAAGTGAAAAATACCAATACTTTGTATTACATAATGCTACTAGTTTTACTAGCAGTTACTGTTTGGATCAGTTTCTTTAATATATTTATTTTATCAGCGTCAGAATGGAGTCAAGCACTCTGGAATTGGGACTTTTCATTAATTAATCCTGCTGATTCAGCAACAGTAAAAAACATTTGGCAACTTATCTTTTCTGCTTTAGATGCTGGAATTATGGAAGAAAGTGCCAGATATATCTTCTTATTGGCTCCTTTAATTATGCTGGCTAATAAAAAAGGCCAAGTCATATATTCAATTTTGATAAGCTCTGTAATTTTTTCGTTACTTCACATCTTTAATTTTTCAACACCAGGAGCAACAATAAACGCTGTTTTATTCCAGGTTTTTCATGCTTTTGGCTTTAGTTGTCTTTTGGGCACTATTTTCTTATATTCTGGTAAATTATGGCTACCGATGCTGTTACATGCTTTTGCTGACTTTTTAAGCCTCTCATTGGTGCCTTTGGGCTATGGAGGTAGCTTGCTAGATAATGAAAATACTGGGGCATTAACTTTAGTTGTAGTTACTGTTATTCCTTTGATTTTTGTGACGATAATTCTGTTGAATAAATCAGCAAAAAGATATATTGATAAAAATATTAAAAAATACATTGAAATTTAATATTTAAGTGATATAGTTTAATCAAATATTAAATTATGAAAGAAGGAATTTAACAATGAAGTTAAAGAAGACTGTAGTATCATTAGCTGGTCTCGCTCTATTAAGTGTAGGTGCACTTGCTCTTTTATCAAATTCAGCTTCTGCTGCTGAAAATAACGATTCAACAACTGTAACTTTTAATGTAAAACAAGCAACATCTCAAGTAGGTTCTAAATCGTTTGCCGATGAGAAAGTTTACGCAAAGACTATAGGGGATACAAATGGCGGTGGTGGAATGCCAGGAGGTCCAAGAATTTGGGGACCAGGTTATACTTGGCACTGGTGGGGACATTAGAACATATTTTTATAAAACCAGCCCGTAGTGTAGGACTTGGCTACTTCGAGACGATCCGGATTTCAAGTGAGTATGCTCCTGCTAAAAAAACTATTTACTTCAATCTAAACCAAGAAAGATTGTAAAGATTCCATGGAACACAACTGAAAAATATCAATGGGACACGATTATTTTAGATAGTAATCAGGCCTTAGATGATTCAGGATATGCGACAGAATTTGAAAGTGTTCAAGTTAATAATGAAAATGATATTTATCTAACTGTTGCTTATCATGATGCATGGACATCTGATACAAAGAAAAATAAAATTTTTAGAATAACTTGGTAAAAATAAAAAGTCTGATAGCCTTGTACTGAGACGTAAAAATTAGACAAACATTTATTCTAGCTGACTAAGGCTTGATTCCGATATTCAATCGGAGTTAA
>NZ_CALPCQ010000035.1 GCF_943193025.1 Lactobacillus agrestimuris | reverse complement strand
ATGTTAAAGTTCAGAGTGGAAAAATGTTAAAGTTCAGAGTGGAAAAATGTTAAAGTTCAGAGTGGAAAAATGTTAAAATAGAAAGTGTTAATACAATAGTGACAATGTTTTGAGATTGGTGAACATTATGGAATATAACCCAAGAATAATTGATAAATCTTTAGCTAATAATTTGAAAGAATTACCTGCAATATTAGTTGAAGGAGCGAAAGCGGTTGGGAAAACTGAAACAGCTTCTAGATTAGCAAAAACAACTATGAGTTTGGATAATCTGCAGGTTAGGATGTTGTTACAAAACAGTCCAGAGACAATTTTAACTGCCGATAAACCTGTATTGATCGATGAGTGGCAATTAGAGCCAAATCTTTGGTCATTCGTTAGACATCAAATTGATGATGGCCTAGAAGATGGTAGTGTTTTATTTACTGGGAGCAGTATTCGTGTAAATTCTCGTATTCATAGTGGAGCTGGTAGAATTATTAGAATGAAAATGAGACCATATTCTGTTCAGGAAAGAAATATGTCGAGTAGTTACGTCTCATTAGAAAAATTATTAACTCATCCTAATTATAAGGCCGCGGGTTCTAATGACTGCAATCTTAATAATTATTTAGATGAAATCTTTCGTTCAGGATTCCCAGGTATTCGTGAAAAAAGTCCAAGGGCTAGAGAACTGTTGATTAAGGATTACATTAACAATATTGTTCAACATGACTTTGAAGAGAATGGATTCAAAGTAAAAGAACCGGAAACTTTGAGATCTTGGATGAGAGCCTATGCGGCATCAATTGCTACTACTACAAACTATAAAAAGATTATCGATACAGCGATGGCAAATAATGAGAAGGCACCTAGTCGTCCAACCGCCGATTTTTATCGAGAGGCTTTAAAAATTTTATTTGTGATTGATGACGTACCATCATTTATTGGAATGGGTAAGTTATTTCCTGCTTTAACTAAAGCGCCTAAACATTTTATGTTAGATCCAGCTATTGCTATGAGTCTTTTGGATGTTACTAAAGATCAATTAACTGATTTTGATGTTAATAAGCATATTGGAAAGATCAATAGTGATATGATTGGTCAATTAATTGAAAGTCTTGTATACCAGAGCTTGATTGTATATGCAGATGCATTGGACGCACATTTATATCACTTTAGGGATGCAAAAGGTCGTCATGAGATTGATTTTATTGTTCAAAAAGGACGTAACTTAGTTCTATTTGAAGTAAAAACTAATCCTAATGTAAAAGATGATTATGTGAAGCATTTAAATTGGTTTGAAGAAAGGGCAAAGGAAGAATTCAATATAAGCAAGGTGCTTTTGAACACAGGTCAAGTGGCATATCAAAGAAAAGAAGACAATGTTCAGGTTGTACCGATTTCTATGTTGGGTTTGTAAGGCCAAGTTAAGAAATATGAGATAAAATGTATGATAAGTAATTAATAGAAAAAATAAGGAATTTCAATATATTTATTTGAAAACCACGTATTATCTAAATTAGAATTATTGATAAATGAAGATAATGTGCTATTAGTTCGGGGCTCAAATATTAGACATAATATTTTATATTTTCTGTATCAAAACCTAAAGAAGAATAATACAGTTAAATTCATATTTGATGCTTTGAGAAGTGCTGGAATAAAAAATATTTAAAATGTATTAGTAATACAAAATCAAGAGAGAAATTTATATTTATGGATATAACAACACAAAAGAGAAATGCTAAACAATTTATTGAAGATTGGAAAGACCGTGGAAGAGAAAAACAAGACAGCCAATCATTTTGGTTGTCTTTATTGCGTGAAGTTTTAGGTGTTGAAAATCCAGAAAACTTCATTAAGTTTGAAGAAAAAGTAAAATTATCACATGATAGTTTTATTGATGGCTACATTGAGCAAACTCATGTGATGATTGAACAAAAGGGAAGTAATAAGGATTTAGATAAGGCAATTAAACAATCAGATGGAAGTTTGCTAACACCTTTTCAGCAGGCTCAAAGATATTCTGCTGCGTTACCATATTCGCGTCGGCCAAGATGGATTGTTACTTGTAACTTTAAAGAATTTCGTATTTATGATATGGAACATCCCAATTCGGAGCCAGTGAAGATTGAATTGAAAGATCTTGAAACTAGCTATTATCAACTTGAATTCTTAGTAGATAAAAGTAATGAACATCTAGAAAAAGAAAAACGAGTCTCCTTAAGTGCTGGTGAATTAGTCGGTAAAATTTATGATGAACTCTTAAAGCAGTATAAAGATCCAGATAATGAGCATTCGCAAAAGAGTATTAACCAGCTTTGTGTAAGAATCGTATTTTGTTTATACGCTGAAGATGCTGGGATTTTTGGTAAAAGAAATATGTTCCATGATTATCTTGAACAATTTGACACAAGGCAAATGAGACAAGCTTTGATTAAATTGTTTAATGTATTGGATACTAAAGAAGAAGATCGAGATCCTTATCTAGCTGATGATGATCCTAAATTAGCGGAATTTCCTTATGTTAATGGTGGGATGTTCTCTAATGAGGATATAGAGATTCCTTCGTTTACTGATGAATTACGTGATTTGTTATTAAGTAAAGCGAGTGATGAGTTTGACTGGTCTGAAATTAGTCCAACCATTTTTGGTGCTGTATTTGAATCCACTTTAAACCCTGAAACTCGACGCCAGGGCGGGATGCACTATACTTCTGTTGAAAATATTCATAAGGTAATTGATCCTTTATTTTTAAATGATCTTAAAAATGAACTAAATGAGATTAAGAAAACGAATGAATTAGCGACACTAAAGAAAAAGGCTAAGAAATTTCAAGAGAAACTTGCAAATCTAACTTTCTTTGATCCCGCCTGTGGATCAGGTAATTTTTTAACTGAGACATATTTACAGTTAAGAAAGTTAGAAAATGAAGCAATAAAATTGATTTATCCTAATCCTTCGCTGGATGTTGGACAGGCTAAAGATATTATCAAAGTTTCTATTCAACAATTCTATGGAATTGAAATTAATGACTTCGCTGTATCTGTTGCTAAGACTGCTTTATGGATTGCGGAAAGTCAGATGCTTGAAGAAACGAAGGATATCTTTTATGCTGACTGGGACTTTCTGCCTTTGAAGACATATACTCATATTCATGAAGGCAATGCTTTAACAATGGATTGGAATGACGTAATTCCTAATTATGCTTGTCACTATATAATGGGAAATCCGCCGTTTGTTGGATATGGTTTACAAACCAAGGAACAAAAACAGAACATAAGAAATATTTACGTTGATGAAAATGGCAAACCCTTAAAGAATGCTGGCAAAATTGACTTTGTAGCCGGTTGGTACTATAGAGCCGCACAGTATATTTATAAAACAAATATTCAAGTAGCATTTGTATCTACTAATTCAATTACACAAGGAGATCAAGTATATCCAGTTTGGCAACCTTTGTTTAATCAATTTCAAATACATATTAATTTTGCATATAAAACTTTTATTTGGAATAGTGAAGCAAAAGATAAAGCTCATGTACATGTTGTAATTATTGGGTTTAGTTTTGCTAAATTGAATAAGAAGAAAGTATTATATGAAGAATCTACATATAAAGTAGTAAATAATATCAATGCTTATTTGTTAGATGCCCCTAATATTCTTTTAAAAAGCATATTTAAACCTTTATGTCTGGTTCCTAAAATGACAACTGGTAATAGACCTGCAGATGGAGGTTATTTGATAATTGAAAAAAATCAATTTCAAGACTTTATTAAAAAGGAACCGAAAGCTAAAAAATGGATTAAAAAGCTAACGGGTGCTAGAGAATATCTTCATAATGAGGATAGATATTGTTTATGGTTAGTGGGTATAACTCCTAAAGAATTGCATCAGATGCCTTTAGTATTACAACGTGTTGAAGAGTGTAAGAAAGATAGACTTAATGGGGCAAAGGATAGGCAAAAATTAGCAGAAACTCCATGGTTGTTTAGGGAGAAAAAAAATCCAACAAAATATTTACTAATACCTCGTGTATCTTCAGAAAACAGAAGATATATTCCTATTGGTTATTTAAATGATAAAACTATTCCAACTGATTCAGCTACGATTATTCCTAATGCTAATTTGTTTGAATTGGGAGTCTTAGAATCTAATATGCACATGGCATGGATGAGGACAGTAGCAGGACGACTGAAGAGCGACTACAGATATTCTGCTAAGATTGTTTATAACAATTTTCCATGGCCAACGCCAACAGATAAACAAAAGGAAAAAATTAAAAAGACAGCTCAAGCAATTTTGGATGCACGTGCATTATATCCAGATAGTTCACTTGCTGATCTTTATGATCCATTAACCATGCCGAAGGAATTGCTTAAGGCACATCAAGATAATGATCGTGCAGTAATGGAAGCTTATGGCTTACCAGTTAAAGGAACAACTGAAAGTGATGCTGTAGCATATCTGTTTAGAATGTATGAGAAATTGATCAAAGACAAGGAAAAGTAATGATCATATACACTAAATATAAATTTGATGGAGATGTATCTTTTTCAAGGTTTATTGATATTGAAGAAGTGACAGATCATAAATATAGTTGCTTAGGACAAATGACTAGAGTAACTATTAATGATGGTAGAATTTATGAAGGTTTTGCCGATGAGCCCTATTTAACGGGAAAAGGTAATAGTTTAACGTTAAAATGGTATGATGACATAGATTATGAAACATTTCATTTAAGAAGTGGAGATATGACTACAATATTTATTCCATTAAACATCGTTGTTAAAATAGAATCTATTTTGCATAGTAATCCACGGTGGGGACATCCGGCAATTAATAGATTTGTGTTTAGTGGAGATGTAAAATCTAGATTGATGAAAATTCGAAATGAGAAAAATTAGATTCTATGTAAAGAAATATAAGCTTTATATGTTAACTTTTATAATTGGTTTTTTATTTGCGATTATAATAAGTGGATATATACATTACCAAATCATAATTAATATTAATGGAGAACAATTTGGTTCAGTTGCTGATTGGATAAGTGGATTGGGAAGTGTAGGAGCTGTAATAACTTCTTTATGGCTAGCTTCTGATAAAAGGGGCAGAGTTAAAGTTACTCATTCATTAAAGATAGATTATATTGAAAAGCCTGAGAGAATTTTAAACAATACTCTCTCTGTAATATTTGATGCATACAATAAAGGTAATAAACCTGTAACTTTGGAATTTTATGGATTTAAAAAAGCTACAGAAAAAGATTATATAAGATTTGGAGATCATAAAAGAAAAAAAGTAAATCCAGGTGAATCAATTAGTAATAAATTTAATGTCTATGATATTGAAAGATATGTAAATCTGAAAAATTATTCGGGTAAAATAGATGTTTGTTATAATGAACCAACTGGTGATAAACATACTGAAAGATTTGAATGGGAAGATGTTATACAAGCATTTAAAAAAACTCCATCCAAAAAGGATGAAGCGAAGTAAGATAATCGACTTAAAATGGTCACAATTGGTCACAAAGTTTTCCAACTTAAAGAATTTTGTTCCAGTTTTTTCCATATTATATGTAATTTAAATAAAAATTGTATGGAATATGATGGATTAGAATTCAACAGTGTGGAAAATAGTTCTGGTTCTGCTAATCCGAAATTCTCAAAACGTTAATCTTTGGATTTACGTATCTATTCAAAAAAGCATCTTAATCATGTATTGAACTGTAAAAGTGTCTAATTTTTCGTCTCAGTACAATGGGATGCTTCTCAATAAATCAAAATAACATATTAACTATCGGAATATTAAGTTGAGATAAAATATTTAAGTTTCCAATGAATAAAAATGAACCTTCAGTAGAGAACTGATAAATTTCTACTAAAAGTGCATTTTCATTTTCAATTATTTAAAGTTGAGAAGCTCCAGATGAAGCGTCTGTTTGATCATCTACTTCAACTACAGGAATATTGTCATTTATACTATTTTCAGTAGTTTTTGGATGATTTCCAGTTGCAACATTTTTACCGGCTAAACGTCCAAAAGTTTGAGCGTGACTTGCTGCTAAACCTGGAACACGATCATTGTATGAACCCCAGAAGAATCCACCGGCATCGTTACCGGCAGCGTATAAATGTTTAATTGGATTGTAGTTTTCATCTAATACTTCCATGTTAGTATTAATTCTTAACCCATCAAAAGTACATAGAATTCTACCACCAAGAATACAACCGTAGAACGGACCTTTTTCAATAGGTGTAATTCTATAAGCTTCTTTACCAAATTCATCATCCTTATGGGCAATAACTTGTTGATTATTCTTTTCAACAGATTTCTTTAGTGATTCAACTGGTAAGTGTAGTTTATCAGCTAATTCTTCAATAGTATCAGCCTTAACAACTAAACCATCTTTAATATGTTGTTCAGTATCAGCAATAAAGGCTTCTTTATCTTTCATATATCCAGGGAATCCGAAACGCGCACATCCTAACATATGTATTTTTTCAAGATAATTACTGTAATTATCATCCCAAATCATTGCATATAAGTATCCAGGTTCTTTACTTGCTGCATTTACAATAAATTGATATGGAACAGATTCGTTAGAAAATCTTTCACCACGTAAGTTAACTTTAAGGAATGGGTAAGAACCAATCCAAAGCCAGTGATCATAAGTACTGGTTTGATAATACATGTCTTCAGTCTTTGTGCCGACTGGAACTAAACCGCGGTCAAAAATAGTTTCTGCAGGTTCTTCATCCTTAATTGCCCCAATGTTCATTGCTGAAGTAATGCCAGCACCGTTTGAACGAGGGGAATCATTGTAAACATTCTTCTTTAATGCAAGTGGATCCCATTTTTGTAGTAAATCTTTGTTTGCGGAATATCCACCAGTAGCAATTACTACACCTTTAGTAGCATTAATTTGATAGAATTCATCTTTTGCTAAATCTTTTACAATAACTCCGGTAACAGTATCATTTTCTTTAATTAGCTTAACTAAAGAAGTTTCAAAGCGTAAATCAATATTATGAGATTTTTGATAATCTAGGAACCAATTACCATATTGAGCAAAGCTTTTGTCATCCTTGGTTGGATCGTTTTCAGTAGGGAATGCTTGATAAGCTTTACTGGTTATCATGGCATCAGGTTCAGATTTTAAGTGAGCACCATGTGGTTTTAGGATATTATCTTCTAACCAATTAACAGTTTCACCACTGTTATCTGCCCAAGTGTTTAGTAGGCGTTCATCAACATTGTGTTGTGCGAATGAAGCCAGAGATTCAACTAACTCTCGTTTATCTATTACTGTACCAGCACGTTTTTGAGCGTTACTATCTACACTTGCTAGACCGACTCTCATTAAATTAATTGTTTTTTCTTTTTCAATTAAAGTTACTTTTGCACCTTGTTCATTTGCGGCAGCAGATGCCATCATACCTGCATTACCAGCACCTATTACTAAAACTTCAGTAGTATCTGTTCTAACTGGTTTAATATCTTCATTGTAACCATCAACATTTTTCAAGTATCCCATAATTTACTCCTTTAATATTGAATATCAGAAATAATTATTTGAAATCGTTTACAGTTAATATAATATTGAATAAGATAAAATATGTGAAATACTAAACTTTTATATGATATAAGGAAAATTTATAAATGGATTTAAATCATTTAAATATTTTTGTCACATTGGCAGAAACTTTGAACTACTCTAAAACGGCTAAATTAATGCATATTTCCCAACCTGCTGTCTCGCAGATCATTTCATCAATGGAAATTGAAGTAGGAGTTACCTTGTTTAATCGTAATCATCGACAAGTTGAATTAACGAAGAATGGACAAATCTTTTATCAGAATATTAAGGCAATGCTTAATAGTTATAACAAGACTATTCAAGAAACCCGTCAAGCTTTTAGTAGGGAACAGAGTAATATTTCTATAGGTGCAACTGGAACTCCTTTTGAGCAAGAATTTCTTCCTAAGTTGCTATTTGAATTTAAACAAAAATACCCCAAAATAAAGGTGTTCCTGGAGTATTATAATCATAACTTATTAAAAGATCATTTATTAAAGCATGACAATGACTTGATTTTTGATACTAAAGATGACATAGGAGCAACTGAAGATCTAGAATTTCATGAATTGAAAAAAGGATATTTTACGTTTTTGGTTCCAACTGGTAGTACTTTAAGTAATTTAACTCAACTAACGTTATCTGATTTAAATCATCAAAGTATGATTCTATTAGATAAGAATTGGTGTCCAGATCAACAATGGAAGATTCAAGAAGAAATTAGAAAGAATGTTCCAACCTTGGATATTTCATATGCTAACAATGTTCAAGTTGCTACAACTTTAGTTAGGGCAGGAGTAGGTATAACAATTATACCCGACTTTATCGCTGATAGTAATTTGAAAAAAATAAGGCTCAATCAAACTCCAACTTTGCACTATGGTTTGGTTGAACTTAACTTAGATCAAAATGATGCTAAAAATAAATTTATTAAACATTGTAAGGAGTTTTTTGACAAATATTTTTAATTTAATTAGTGTGCCTACAAAAACAAGAAGTTGATGGTTATGTTGCGGAATTGAAACCACTTAAAGAATAATTTAAATGAAAAAAGGATCAATTATGATTGGTCCTTTTTGTTAAGGAAATAACATTGCTATAATATAATTCAGCAAAAAGAAGAAAGATAGGTCAATTTTATGCGAAAAATATTAGGAAGCATTGGTTCAGAAGAGCGGCATACTTTTCAAGCAGATTTTGGAAAATATGGATATAAACGTTACCACGATCCAATTCGCGGAGAATTGTATAGTCCAACAATGGTAGTTCGTAACGTTAAGATCGTTGATGATCCAGATAATCCAAAAATGATTACAGATCACCTTTGGCTTAATTTGACTAAAGGTTTCTCTAGCCTGGGTCTACTTCAAGAAGGGGATCGAATTCAATTTAACGGTCGCGTTTCTGAATACAGCAAGGGATTCATCAATAAGGATAAAAAAGACTATGAACTAACGTACCCAAGCAAAGTTCAACTGCTAACGGATCGAGAGGTTCAGGCGATACCGGAAGATCATCGAGTTTTGATAGGGATGATCATGAATTTGAATTATAAATTCTACAATAATGCTGGACGACCACTGGTGCCATATTTCATGGATGCCTTTGCTCAGTGGCAAAAAGATCAGGAGCATCCTCTTCCAATTGAAAGCCATAAAGGTAATGAGTTCGAAAATTCTAGCAATTATGATGTGCTAGATTATCAGAATGAAAAAGATGAGATGGAAAAACGTTTGGCTGAACAAAAAGAGAAGAAAGCCAAACAGCAAGAAGCAGGACTTGCAATTTTACAAAGTAACTCAAAATTGGTAGAGGAATTGGTTGCTTTAGGAAAAGAGCAGAAAGAAAAAGCAAAGGATGAATCCGCAGCCGAATATTGTTACATTTCTAATAGTAAGTTGAGTAGGATCCTTGAACAGAATAAGATTGATAAGTCTGAACAACCTAATATTAAACAAGCTCTTGCATCTGATTGGTTTCACGAACAGTTCGATAATGGAGAGAAAGAAGAATTGTCTCCATTAGAATTGTTGGCTAATAAGTTTAATCAGAAATAATGGATATTGCTCCTTAGAGAAGATTTGTATCAAAGTGTGCCAGCGGCTGAATTTTATAAAGAAGCGATAAATTTTATGTTGTGTAATACTAGCCTTGTTTGATATTCTATTAAAGACAGAGAAAAACATAACAGGAGTAGAATATTGAAAAAGAATAAGATTATCAAGAGTATTATTGTTTCAAGCATGTTTGTAGTTTCAGCAGGAGTCCTTACTGGATGCTCGAATTCACAAACAAGCTCAAGTCAGGCTCAAAGTAACCTTCCTTCAGCAAAGGAAATTATCAAAAAGAATTCAAAGTATAAAGATTATAAGAGCATGAGCTTCGATGTTATTGCAAAGCAGGGCGATAATAAGAACAATGCCTATGTCCAATATACAAAGGATTCCGGTGATTTTCATGAAGAAGCAAAGTCTGACGAAGTTGGCAGCATAAAGATATGGAAAGTTGATAAGGATATTTACGTTAAAGTTAAGGGAATTGTACTTAAACAAAGTGCCAAAGATTTACCTTCAATTAATGATTCATCAAAATCAATGGACTCTATTTTGAAAAGAATTCCGGATTTAGCTGCTGATAGCAAAGAAACTGATTGTAAGGTAAAGTCGGTTGGTTCAAATTATGAACTTTCATTTAGTAAGAAGAGTCCGAAAGTTGACACAGCTGATGAGTTAGATCAATTTTTATACGTTCCAAATGCTTTTTCAAGTATTACTACCATCAGCAATAATGCAAAAATCAAAAACTTTTCAATCAAATTCTTAATTGGAAAGAAAAATTACGACACTAAGAGAATAGTTTTAGCTTACGATCTTAAAGATAAGAAAACAACTAATGTTTCAATTGATTTTAAGTTTAACAATATTAAACAAATCAATGTTCCAGCAAGTATCAAGGACGATGCAATTGATGGTAAGGGCTTAGATAATAAAAAGATATAAAAAAAGCATCCCAACAGGGGATGCTTTTTTTGACTAATTAACCTTACATTTAGCAGCAACTGAAATCGAATTTGTAGTTCATTACTATATTAAGGAGACTGCCCTATATAGTTTCAATAATTAATTCCACATTGAGAAGAGTAATGATTGCGGTAAGTATCAACCCGATTGCAAATTGCCATTTTTTGTTAACATGAACGCCCATTACTTTTTTGTTACTAGTTAAAAATACTAATGGGAATAAAGTAAATGGTAAAGCAATGCTTAATGCAATCTGTGCATAGACGATTAAATTTTCAAAAATTGTTTCGTTAAATCTAACTAAAAAACCAATAATTAAGATTGGAATTAATGTAACGAATCGGGTTAGAAGCCGTCTCTGCCATAGTGGCAAGCGAATATTTAAATATCCTTCCATGACTATTTGACCAGAAAGAGTACTGGTAATAGAAGAAATTAATCCTGTAATGAGTAAAGCAAAAGCGAATAAATAAGACATGATTGGACTTGCCAGATTGCCGACAATATTTGAATTATTTAAACCCTTGAAAACATCCATTAGGCTAGCTAACTGATCAGAATGATTGAAAAAGAGTATTCCGCCAAGGATTAAAAGCAAACTATTAATAATAAGTGCCATGACTAAGTGAACGATCGAATCCCAGTTGGCAAAACGAAGGGTTTCTTTGACTTGTCTAGGATCATGATAATCATAGCGACGACTCTGAGCGAGGGATGAATGCAAATAAATATTGTGGGGCATAATTGTCGCTCCAACAATACCTAAACTTAGAATTAGTTTGTCCTGATTAGTAAAAATAGTTTCGTTCGGAATAAATCCTTGAAAGATTTGACCAGCATTGGGGTGCACGTGATTAACTTCAATTGCAAAGATAATACCAACGGTAATGATTGATATAACAGTGATAGCCTCGATTCTTCTGATACCAAAACGCATAAACCAGAGAACAACAAAAACGTCTAAGATCGTAAGTAAAACGCCAAAAATTAGTGGTAAATTAAACAGCATTTTTAACGCTAATGCTGTACCGATGACACCTGTTAAGTCGGTTGCCATCATTGCTATTTCGTTTAGAATCCAGAGAAAATAGCGAACTGGTTTATTTGTGTGATTAGCGATTGCTTGAGCCAAATCCTGTCTACTGGCAATGCCAAACCTTATAGAAAGCGACTGCATAAACATCGCAATGATAATTGAAATTAGCAAAACTGACAGAAGCTGATACTTATATTGACTACCGCCAGCTAAAGAAGTTAGCCAATTTCCAGGATCCATATATCCTACGGCAACAAGCGCTCCGGGACCCGAGTAAGCCAGAAATTTTCTGAAAAAGCTGTTCTCATATACCGATGGCACAACGACACTGCCGTTTATTTCATCTAAACTCTTTTTATTAGGCATTTTTATTCGCCTGCCTCTGTGCTAAATCAGCGATGAATTTACCAAACTTAGGATCATCATTTAGGGCAGTAACAATATCTAAATTTTGACCGCCATTTTCTCTAAAAGCCTGATAGTTTTGAACATAGTCTTCTTCAATTGTTTCAAGACAATCAGTTACAAATGAAGGTGCCACAATTAAAATATTGCGATCGCCCAGTTGAACAGCCTCTAGTAATGAATTTTTTAAATATGGCTTAAGCCACGGCATTGGACCAAATTTAGATTGGAAGACCATTTTGATCTTGTCTTTAGGAATATCTAAACGATCAATAAGCATTTGCGTTGCTTCTTTGCATTCGTCTAAATATGGATCACCTTGTTTTACTTCACGTGAAGGGATGCCATGATAAGAAATAAATAGCCGATCATACTTCTTTTTCTTCCAAGCGCTACGTACATGCTCGGCTAGGGCATCTTGATAATCCTTTTCTTGATAAAAACGGTCAATAATCGTTGTTGGGACATGACTCTTTTCAACTTGCTCAATAATTGATTTGGTCGTTGAAAGCGTGTATTCAGGAAACAAAGACATTATCACAATCTTTTTACAGCCAGAATTATGCATTTGCTGCAAAGTATCGCTTATGTCGGGATCACCGTAAGTCATCGCCATTCGAACTTGCCATTTAGGCAACAGACTCTGCACCATATCAGTAATTTTTTGTGTGTAAAAAATAAGTGGTGAACCATTCTCACTCCATTCGTCTTGATAAAAAGTGGCAGAGCGCCAGGAACGAAGCGGTAAAACAATTCCATTTAAAATAGGATGCCAAAACCACTTGGGCAAAGTGACAACATTTTGGTCGTCTAAAAATTCTCGTAAATATTCTTTAACGTCTTGGGTAGTCGGCGATTTAGGTGAACCTAAATTGACTAATAATAATCCATTCATTCTGCATTTCCTCACTTGCAATTGATTGCATTTTACTTCTATTATGGAATACTTTGCTGGAAAATGATATAGACCCGATGTTATATATTAAAAAAACAAGAATTGTACTGAGTGTAAAAGTTATACAAACTATTTTACGGCCTCTAAAAATACTCAATTAATATATAACTAATTTTGGATCAATATTATTTTGAAGTAGAGATATAATTAATGTGTCAAGCAATTATGTTATTTGGAGGAAATATGAAGATTAAAAAAATTACTACTTTTTTAAGTGCTATGTTATTTTTTGGCTTTTTAACCTATGGAGCCGTTAATTGTCAATCTAGCGTTGTTGAAGCAGCTGTCTTTAAAAAAGCCAGTGTGCCAAAGAAATTTAGAGGAACATGGTACGGATATTCATATCGTAATAATAAACTTAAAGCTTTTAAGATAACTCGGACACGTATTAATTTGGCAGGATATGCTGATAGTAAATCTAAAACTAGAACTTATAAATATACTAACAAAGCTCATAACTATCAATATAAGAATGTTAATACTTACAGTTCTCACCAATTGATTAAGTCTAAAGGCAACAGAATGTTCATGAGTTATCCAATGGGTGAAACTGCAGCTGCTTACGTTACTAAAAACCGCAAAAAGTTGTATGTTGGTGTAGACACTACAGTTGATACATATTATAAAAGTAAGTCTGCTGCTAAAAAGAATTATAAGTTAAGTAATAGCAGAAACCCAAAGCTTTTCAAATTAGTTTGGGAAATCTAGTGTAAAAAAACCAACTTCATTATATGAACTGAGATCCAAGAATTAGATGATATAGTCCTACTTTAGTAGACAGTATAAATATATAAACTGTACTATCTATGAAAGTAGGACTTTTTGTATGTCTAGAAAAAGTAAATTTAGTTATGAAGCTAAACTTAAAGCAGTTAAACAATATTTAACTGGAGAAGGTTCATTAACTTCAATTGCAAAAGCCTTAGGAGCTGGTACGGAATCACTGCATCAGTGGGTACATGCATTTAAAGCTCAAGGTCCAGAAGCCTTAAAACCACATAATAATAATCAGAGATATAGTAAAGATTTTAAATTAAAGTGTGTAGCTGCTTATTTAATT
>NZ_CALPCQ010000034.1 GCF_943193025.1 Lactobacillus agrestimuris | reverse complement strand
CGTGTACTCTGAATTTTATAGTTCGTTTTTTACTCTTTTCTCCTCTCTTTTTTATCAAAATTTTTTTGAAATTTTTTTGCTTTTTTCTAAAATACCGGATTTCCTTTATTAATCTATATTTCTACTGCCCTTTCATATGAATTTGTTCATTCAACTCTACCGATTAATCTAAGCAATTCTAATTTTTGGTTACATAAATACATACGGAAATATCTAGTCTTCCTTTTACTGTTTTTATATGTACAAAAAAAGATCGATAGAATCTGAATTGATTCTATCGATCTCTTAAATACTATCTGACCTTTTTCTTACAAGTTCTGCAATAGCCTTCTAAATCATAACTATAGTCATGAATAATCTTATACACTTCACGCTTATCATCTTCACATGAGTGCAAAACCCAATTAAAGATATGTCCGTAAATACCATTAGCTATTACTTTTAATCTAGTTGCAGAAATCCCTTCATGAAGAAACGAATAGTCTTTCAACTTTTCAAATAAGGCCTTCACAATACGTTCACGAACTGCTTTTCTCTCCTTATAATTCATTCCTTCTCTATTCTCAAAAATTTCCTCTAAAGCATCATCAATTGTTTTAGCGAAGCTTCCTTGAGTTCTAAAAGTAAGTGACTTATTAATTTGTTCTTCAAAAACGCTAGAATAAAGGTTGATTACACCATTACCATAAAAATTATAAAAAGCAGTACGTGATACGTTAGCATTTTTACAATAATCTACTATTGTAAATCTTTTAGTTTTCTTATCAGTCATGCTCTTCTTGATTATTTCAAGTCTTTTGGGCGTGGCCATAAGATTCCTCCTAAAATTAAAATATAATTTTCAACATGTTGAGACATAAATATAACAAGTTTTTAAAATATTTACAACACATTATTTATTATATAATTTCATCGAAATCAGAATATATTATTTATACTAACTATAGTTTACATTTTAAATAACAAAAAAGAGAGGTATACTCCTCTCTTCTAAATTTTATATTTACGCTTTAATTCTCGTTCTTGATCACGCTTTTTAATCGTCTCACGTTTATCATATTGCTTTTTACCTTGACCAATTCCAATCAAGACTTTAGCAAATCCATGCTTCAAATAAACCTTTAAGGGAACAATAGTAATTCCGCGTTCCTCTTGAGCCTTTGCCAATCGACGAATTTCTTTTTTATGCAAAAGCAATCTTCTTGAACGCAAAGGATCATGATTATAACGATTACCTTGCTTATATTCATTGATATGAACATTTTCTAAAAAAGCAGACCCTCTTATAATTTGAACATATCCATCACGCAAAGTAATTCGGCGTGCTCGAATAGATTTTATTTCGGTACCAGTCAAAGCAATTCCAGCTTCAAAGGTTTCCTTAATAAAATAATCATGTCGAGCTTTTTTATTTTGCGCAATTAAATTTTCATTATTTTCTTTCATAAAAATTTGCCCTAATGTTTGAAACCATTATTATTGCGACGTTTTCCACGATTATTGCGGAAATTTCTTTCACCACTACGGCGACCATGATCATTTCTAAAGCCACGGTTTCCACGTCTCTTATTAGCCATTCCGCGATCATTATGTGCATGCTTAGGTGCATTTGGATCATAAATTTCAAAATCAAGCTGATGCTGCTCTACATTCGCATTAATAAGCGTTACTTTTATAGGCATCCCTACCTTAAATTGCTTATGAGTTCCGCGACCTGTAAGTGTTAAGGTCTTTTCATCGAAACTATAGAAATCATCAGTCAAATTAGAAATATGAATTAAACCTTCAACGGTATTTGGAAGTTGAATAAACATTCCAAAACTAGTTACTGATGAAACAACTGCATCAAAATGTTTACCAACCTGATCTGCCATGTATTCGGTCATTTTAAGATCATTTACTTCACGTTCTGTATCAATTGAGACACGTTCTTGAGTTGAAGTTTGTTCCGCAACATTAGGTAAATAACTCTTAAAGTGATCTTGAACTTTTTCACCCATTCCTTTATCTGAATATTCATGAATCATTCTATGAACCATCAAATCGGAATAACGACGAATTGGTGAAGTAAAGTGTGTGTAAAATTGTGCAGCAAGACCAAAGTGACCTAATGCATCTTCTGAATAATGTGCTTGCTTTAAACTACGAAGCATCATCATTTGGACAACTGCTTCTTCAGGTGTACCTTCTGTCTTAGAAACAACCTTTTGCAAATCAATTGGCTTAATATTTTCTGGATCAGCCTTTACATTTAATCCAAAAGCGCTACAGAATTCAAAGAAGTTCTTAATTCTTTCAGCATCAGGTGTTTCGTGAACACGGTATAAGAAAGGAACATGCTTACGATAAAAGTCTTCAGCAACAGTTTCATTAGCCATAAGCATAAATGACTCAATCATCTTTTCGGCCGTTCCACGTTCATGAAGAACAATATCTACTGGCTTACCTTTTTCGTCAACCACGATCTTGGCTTCTGGCTCTTCAAAGTCAATCGCACCACGGCGATGACGCTGCTTATATAATGCAGCATGTAAACTAGCCATATCTTCAAGCATCGAACGTTGTTCAAAATATTTATCTTCTAAACCGTCCATATCACCGGCTAAAGTCCTGTTAACCTTATTATAAGTTAAACGCCCATGTGACTTCATTACGGATGGATAAATCTTATATCCAACTCTTTCTCCCTCCGGGGTGATTTCCATGTCACATGACAAAACAAGACGTTCTACACCTTCATTTAATGAACAAATTCCATTTGAAAGACGGAATGGAAGCATTGGGATTACTCGATCAACTAAATAAGTACTGTTACCTCTTTGATATGCTTCATCATTAAGTGGGGTATTTTCTTTAACATAGTGAGATACGTCAGCAATATGTACACCCAAGTGGTAATTTCCATTAGGTAATTTCCATAAAACAACCGCATCATCAAAGTCTTTAGAGTCATCCCCATCAATAGTAACCGCAGGTTGGTCAGTAATATCAATTCTGCCTTTCTTATCTTCTTCAGTTACATGATCGGGGATTTCGTTAGCTTGCTTCATTGCTTCTTCTGGCCATTCAGTACGAACATCATGAGCAGCTACAATTGACATGATATCAACACCAGGATCATTCTTATTACCAATAATTTCAGTAATTGCACCTGTCATTGAATCCGGATTATCTTTATTTGGATAATCTTTAATTGATACTTTTACCATGTCCCCCATTTGTGGGATTAAACCATTTTCACTAATATATACACGGTAATTATGTAATTTTTTATCATTACTTAAAACATACCCAATAAAATGACTACGCTTAACTTGTTCATCTGTCATTGGATGAAATTCGCCAACAAGACTATCAAGACCACGTTCGACAACTTCTATAACTTGTCCTTCCGGTCCCTTATTGTTCCATGGATTACCAGCTGCGGTGATTTTTACCTTTACACGATCTCCATTAACAGCATAGTCTGTATAATCTTTTTGAACAAAGACATCATCTGATTCTTCATCATCTAATTTGACAAATCCGAAGCCTTTATCATTTGCTCTAAAAGAACCTTCAACAATAGTATTTTCTTGTGTTAATTGGTAACGACCCTTACCATCTGTAATAATTTTATTTTCGTGTTCTAAATATGATAATGCTTTAATTAATTCAGTAAAGTTACCTAAGCGATTACGCCTGGCCATTTTTTCAATTTGGTCAACACGAAATTGCTTCTGCGGCTCATGTCTAAAAATTTCTAAGACACCAGCCAAAACCTTTTCATTTTGTGTCATTAAGTATAAACTCCATTCATATTTTATTTCTTTTAATAAAAAAACCTCCCGCAATCAATGATCGGGAGGAATAAACTTATTTTGAAGACATATATGCTAAAACAAAAGCTAGGACAAAAAATATAACCAATAAAACTGAAGTAACTTTTTCCATAAATGCTTCAAAACCACGTTTTTTGGTTTGACCACTAAAAACAGCACCACCAGAAAGCGCGTTTAACGCATCTTGTTGTTTTTGTGGTTGCATCATAGTCGCAATAATGATCAAGATTGAAACTATGATGATTAGCGTCATAAATAAATTATACAATGCGCTGCCTCCAATACTCGGAATCAATTAATCAGTTTATTATACCACATAACATATTCCTTCGCAGAATTATTTTTCTAATTCTGGAGCATCAGTCTTAAACTTCGATTGGGTTGACTTCTTATGATTCTTATACCAAAGCGAAGTCTTATTATCAGAACTATATAGCTTCTTCAACGCTACGTCTTTGTTGTAATCATAATCTTTAGGTTTAACCTTTTCAAACCAACTAGGTTTATAGAAACGTAATAAATTACCATTAATAACCCTGTCTGATAATGACAATTGAGTTGTAGCCTGGTTAGATAGTGACATCAATTTTGCTTTTAATTTTTTATCTGGGTGCTTAATTTCTTCACCATTTTTTGTGTAATAGTAATCACCTGACACCTTAGCATATTCAGGTGTTATCCAGTCACCATTTCTTTGAACGACCAATTGAGGTGTATCTTTACTGAGTAAATCATAACCGAATTGAATCATTCCTTTGTTACTAATTCCTAGCATATTAAGCAAAGTTGGTAAAACATCAATCTCACCACCATAGGTATGATCAATTTTCCCTTTAAGACCTTTCATATGGAACATCAAAGGTACGCGCTGGAAGTTCAAATTATCAAAATCATTAAAGCTATCCTTTTTCAATAATTCTGCACTAGCCTTATGATGATTACCAGAAATTCCATAATGATCTCCATAGAATACCACCAAAGTATTTTTATCCAGACCTGACTTTTTCATCCAACTCATAAATTCGCCGATCGCCTGATCCAAATAATGAGCTGTTTGAACATAACCATCAACTGTCTCATCACCTGTATTGGTCTTATCGATTGTTTGATTTTTCTTATCAAGATCATATGGATAGTGATTCGTAACAGTAATCATCTTCAAATAGAACGGTTGTGGCAAACGTTCTATATATTTAATAGATTGGTCGAAGAAAATTTTATCTTTCAAACCATATCCAATATAATATCCTGGTTTATTGTCATAATAAGAAAGTGGCATAAAGTATTGATATCCAAATGATTTATATGCGTTATTTCTATTCCAGAAAGAACCTTCGCCGCCATGCATTACAGCAGTAGTATAGCCTTCCTTCTGATGCAAAATTGCAGGAGCACTTTCAAAAGTATTCGAAGTTCCGTAACTAGACATTGCCGAACCTGATTGCAAACCATAAATTGAGTTTTCAAGCATCATTTCAGCATCAGAAGTTTTTCCTTGTCCAACTTGATTAAAGAAATTATCAAAACTAATAGTATCTTTAGCATGATAAATCTTATTCAAATTAGGAGTAACCTCTTTACCTTTCCACTTGTAGCCGATTAAAAATTGTTGGAAACTTTCGAGGTGAATGATTAAAACGTTTTTCCCTTTAGCTACACCTGTATATTCAGGATTTGGTTTTACTTTATTTGCTTTTAAATATTTCTGAACTGAATCAAGGTCATTAACATTTGCCTTTGCCATTTGGGCACTTGTTTGGACCGTTTTAAAGCCATCGTAGACCGCATACTCATTAATTCCTAAATATTTAACGATATAATTATTATCAAAAGTTCTAGTTAATAATCCAGAGCGATCCTTTTGGGCCATTGATAAATTTAGTCCCATAAAAGAAAGTGCCAGTAGTTCAATCAATAGACTAACCTTTAATTTTAAGGGGCGAATATCTATTCGAATCACCCTACTTGCAAGCAAAATAATTACAATAGCTACATCAGCAAAGGCCAAAAAGTCACTCGCAAGTGTTATTCCAGCAATACTTTTACCTAGATTATCTGATGTTGAACCAGAAGTTTTTATAATCGAGAAAGACAAGAAATTTGAAAATTCACGATAATAAAGAATATTAGAAAATAACCATAAACTTAATAAGAAATCAATGATTATAATAATCCAGTATGATTTTCTACCCTTAAAAAATAAACCAATGCCAAGTAATAACATCCCTGCTGGGATTGGATTCAACAGTAATAAAAACTGTTGCATTGACCCAACAGCACCTAAATTAAACTTTGTTAAATAGATAAAGTATGTCTTTAACCAAAACAAGAATAAAACAATCGTAAAAAAGCCCAGCTTTTCATGTATTAACCATTGCCACAAAGATTTGATACGTGACATTCTCTTCTCCTTTCATTTTGCTAACTCATCTTACTACAAAGATTAAGACGATATAGTAGTTTTTTAGAGAAAATTAAGCATCTTCTGAACTTTTTATCTTCTTCGGTTTGAACAAAAATCCAAAGACCCCAAGAATCATTCCGAAGAAATAAGTTGCAAATCTCCATAAGAACATCCCTAAAACAAGTGCACCATGAGATGAGACAAAGGCCGAAAATAAAGTTTGGAAACTATATTCTGCACCTCCAGTTGCTCCTGGAATTGGAATTATCGACATAAACATTATTAACATAATATTCATTTGCGTTACTTCTACCCATGATGCATGTACATTCAGAGCCAATACAACAACATACGGTACTGAATAGAAACAAAGAAGTTGTAAAATAGTAAACATCAACGCAACAATTAACTTCTTCTTCTCTTTTTTTAGCTTTTGACTTTCTAAGTAAAAAGTTTCAATTTTACTAATTGTTGCCTTACGCCATCGATCAACACGTACTGGGCTAAAAAACTTTTCAAGTATATTCATAATCCAATAAGTCGCATTTTTGGTCCATTTGTATGCAAACATAATTGAAAAAAGAAATAATGTTGTACTTACATGGATTATTAGACCGATTACTATAAATATTGCCAAACCCGAGAAACGTGTTGCAACCATATGAAATCCAAATATGATCGTTGTAATATAAGCAAAGAAAACTACTACCTGGTAAAGAATAAACTTCATCAACAAAATCGATGTAGCTCGGCCACCTTCTATTCCCATTTGAACCATCGCAGCAAGCATACTCGGCTGTCCACCAGTAGACATGGGGGTAATTGCATTAAATAATGCTTCAATTAAAGGAATTCGCATGAATGACCATTTGGAACGCTTAGGCTCATTTCTTCTTTTGGCCAGGGTTTCAACTACACTAGCTTCAAAAATAAATGCCAATATCATTACAATAAAGACAAATGCAAATGCTACCCAATTTAAATTTTGAGCGGCCTTGGTTATTTCATCAAAAGGGGTTCTCTTAAATTCTGTATAAGTTACAAAGGCTGTAATTGCTAAAACTACAACTATCCCCCAATAGTATTTTTTGTTCATCTATCGAATTTGTCCTAACTTTTTACCAATTTCGTATTGTTCATTGTAGAAATCACGCCATATATCCGTCAAGTGTTCTTCTGAATACTTTTCACTAGCTTGGCCTGATAAGATACTATACTTAGTCAATAATTGCCGATTTTCAACTATATTTCTAAGCTGCTGATTTAATTCATCAAAATCTTTTCCGCTCATATAATAGCCATCAAGAATAACCTTATATAGTTCCAGGTCTCTTAATAAAACTGGTGTATGGCAGCTGAAAGCTTCTAAAACTGACATTGGAAAAAGTTCATCAAATGATGGTAACAAGAATAAATCTGCAATATTTAAATAATCTACTAGTTTTTTACGATCGACAATTCCAGTAAAGATAAGATTCTTTGGTGGATTCTCAACTAATTTTTTATAGTGATCATATCCATCCGTTATTTTGCCAAAAGAAAAACCACCTGCCCAAATAAATTGCAAGTCTGGATTAGCTTCTGCAAGCTTAGCAAAATCATCTACACCTTTTCTTTCTTGAACTTGTCCATCACCAAAAACTACAAATTTGTCTAAAGGAATACCCAATTCATTACGAATAGCATTTTTCTTAGTTAAAGATTCAGGATAAAATTCTGATTTTGAAACAAAATTAGGAATATATTCAACTTTGTTGCGGTCAATTCCATATTTAACTAATTTATCAATAAAGATCGGATTAACTACAACAATTTGATCCATTCTTTTATAGAAATCAACTACATAGTTATAAACAACTTTTTTTGTTATTCCAGGTAATTTAAGAGATCCTTCTAATGTATCTGGCAAAAAGTGTACATAACCAATCTTTCGTCCCCTTGCTGGAGAAAAACTATTTAAGTAATAACTGGGATTAATTGTATGATAGTGAGTTAAATCACTATTACCATACTTATTAATTGTCATATAAAAATCATCATAGAGGTTTTTTCTCATTAAATTTGTCAATTCATTATAAGCTGATCCGACACCTTGACCTTTAACTGAATCAGCTTGAGAAAACATATTAATTCTAATCATTGAAATCCCCTTCTTGCTTTTCTTGATAGTTCTCAATTGCATATTGATAAAAATCGTAAACTTCATCAGCAAAATGCGCCGCAGAAAGTTGATTTAATTTTTCTTCTAACAATTTCTGAGGGATTTCCTTTTTGCCTTCTCGAAGATAGGACAAAATTTCATCCAACATTTCTTGTTGTGTTGTAAAAACCTTTCCAAATGTATCTGAATTAAATACATTTTCTGTATAGTTAGTCTTGTAGACAACCGATTTAATTCCTGCTGCAAGAGCTTCAATATAAGTCAAACCTTGTGTTTCCGTATCACTTGCCGAAACAAAAATGTCTGCCATACGGTAATAATTACCAACATCTTTATGATTTATATCCCCGGTGAAAATGACATAATTTTCTAAAGTTAGTCTTTCCACTTGTTCCTTTAAAACTTTAAGATCTGGTCCGTTACCAGCTACAACTAATTTAACGTTAGGAAATTCCTCGATAATTTTCGGTAATACACTTATTATGTGATCAATCTTTTTTTCAGCTGCAACTCGACTTAAAGTCAAAATAACTGGAGTTGATGGCGATATTCCAAGCTCTGCTCTGACATCACGCTCAGCATCTCCATTCATTGCTTCAATGTCCACTCCCGTTGGTATAACTTTAATCGGTATTTTAACCCCATATCTCAATAAAAGCTCTTCTACGCGCTTACTAGGTGCTATTACACCATCCATATTCTTGAGATATCCTTTGGTAAATTGTTTTACATGATAAGGTCTTAACAAATGTCCATTCAAAACATAATGTAAATAATCTTCATATAAAGTATGGTAAGTATGAATTGCTGGAATATTAAGTTGTTTTGCAACATACTTTCCAATCATACCCAAAGCAAATTCAGTATGTGTATGTACGATATCTAACTGGACTTCTTTTGCCACCTTAGTGGCCTCGAAAAATCCTCTGACAGCAATTCTTCGATCCGTAAATGACACAAATGGAATACTACCAAATCTAAATACATTAGGTTCAATAGTCCCTTTCTTTAAATGTGGATCTGTTGTTGTAAAAATGAATACATTATGTCCCTGTTTTTCTAAAGCTACCTTCAAAGTTTGTATTGAGGTTGCTACTCCGCTTAGTTGAGGAAAATATGTATCGGTAAAAAAGCCAATATTCATCTAAATACCTCCGTATAAGGTATTATAGAGATTATAGCAATTATAAGCAATTGTATTTAGAAAATTGAAAACAAAAAAAGAGCAACATTCAGTTGCTCTATACTATAGCGGTGATCGGGGTCGAACCGATACGTCCAAAATGGACACCAGATTTTGAGTCTGACGCGTCTGCCAATTCCGCCACACCGCCATATTAAATTTAAAGCTTTAATAGATAAGGCGGCGATCGGATTCGAACCGACGATCAAGGTTTTGCAGACCACTGCCTTACCACTTGGCTACACCGCCATAAGCTTAGAAAAAATTGGGATAACTGGATTCGAACCAGTGCATGTTAGAGTCAAAGTCTAATGCCTTACCACTTGGCTATATCCCAATTCTAGGGCGGAATATGGGATTCGAACCCATGTATGCCGGATCCACAAACCGGTGTGTTAACCCCTTCACCAATTCCGCCATGATTTTAAACAGGGATAGTAGGAATTGAACCCACATCAGCGGTTTTGGAGACCGATGTACTACCATTATACGATATCCCTATTAAATGGAGGAGGGTGGATTCGAACCGCCGAACTCAGAGAGAGCGGTTTTACAGACCGCCGCGTTTAGCCACTTCGCTACTCCTCCAGGCTGATGGCGCGAGACGGAATCGAACCGCCGACACAAGGAGCTTCAATCCTTTGCTCTACCAACTGAGCTATCGAGCCATCTTACGGTCCATGTCGGATTTGAACCGACGATCTTCTCCGTGACAGGGAGACGAGATAAACCACTGCTCCAATGGACCAAATTGCGGGAGCTGGATTTGAACCAACGACCTTCGGGTTATGAGCCCGACGAGCTACCAGACTGCTCCATCCCGCGATATTAAGGAGGATGTGGGATTTGAACCCACGCTCGGGCATAACCCGACTGACGGTTTTCAAAACCGTTCCCTTAAGCCACTTGGGTAATCCTCCATCGTGAAATTAAAGTACCAATAAATAATTTTCAATTGGTGATGACCCGTACGGGATTTGAACCCATGTTACAGCCGTGAAAGGGCCGTGTCTTAACCGCTTGACCAACGGGTCGTTGTCTTAAATCAGACGACTTAATTATAATAACTTAATCTAAGATGTTTGTCAACAACTTTTTAAATTATTTTTGTTATCTGGTTGTTTCAAATATCTCACCCGACAACGTTTATAATAATACAGGATAAAAATAGTTATTGCAAGCTATTTTTTCTGTTTTTGAATTATTTCTTTCTTGATTGTCATAAATCCCATTATACCCTTCTATCATATTTGATGAATTTAAAGGTGTGAGGCGTCAGTTATGCCATTGATGGACAAACTCACAAACTAATTAAAGTGCTTCCTAATAGACTTAAAGCAACCATTACTAAATACTTTAACCACTTTCCGATTACCGCTCGTAGTAAAGTCAAAACAGTTACTATGGATCTAAATTATTACAACGTTATAGCTCGAGAACTTTTCCCAACGCACAAATTATTTTAGATCGCTTCCATATTGTGCAAATGCTCAATCGTTCATTTAATTCCTACCGCATAAGTATAATGAAGCAGTATTCTAAAGGAACCCGTGAATACAATCTACTTAAGTACTACTGAAAATTATATTTAAAGCCCTTTAACTATTTAGAAAAGACTAAGCTACATTATGAAGGGCACCTTAAGGATATTTTAATTCAAGAACAGATTGTTGCTGAAGGATTATTATTGAATCCAGTGCCGGAAAACACCTACAATTTGAATGTACAGCTTTACGGTTACAGTAATTTCAAACATCTAATAACAAGAATTAAGTTAGAAGAAAAAGATATTATTCTAAAAGAAAAAGCATCAAGCTATTATCAAATAGCTTAATGCCTCTTCAAAAATTATATTTGACTTCTATCAACAAAATTTAACAGAGAGCCAGAAAAAGAGACAAGATTAAATCTCATCTCTTTCGGTTTTACTAGCTAAATCTTAGTTTTTGCGTTTCCTATCAACTGCTAAGCTTAAGACAGCGGCTACACCAACCATCATCAAGCCAAGTACACCAGCAACAGTTGCTTTAGCACCTGTTTGTGGTAAAGTAGCTGCACGCTTAGCTTCGCTATCAGCAGTAGCGACGTTAGTTTCAGTCTTAGAAGCTACAGTAGTAGCTTCTTGTGCTACAACTTGATCTTCATCTTCTGCAACTTTATTGCTATGTACTGGAGCAGTAGTATCTTCTTCAACATCATTATCAACAACTTTGTTTGCTGCAGCAGTAGCATGAGGTGCAACAGTAGTAGCGTCATCAGCAGTTACTTCTGGCGTAACAGCTGGTTCATCATCTGAAGCAGAATTTTGATCATCATTGCCAGCTTCAGGAAGAGCTGGAATAACTTCTGCATCACCATTAGTTGAAAGATCACCAGTGTACGCTGGTAAAGCAGCTTCAGTTAATGGAGTACCGGCAACACCTACTTGCGCTTCTGGTAAAGCGTCTTGAGTTAATGGGTCGCCGGCAACACCTACTTGTGCTTCTGGTAACGCATCTTGGGTTAATGGGTCGCCAGCAATACCTACTTGTGCTTCTGGTAAAGCTTCTTGAGTCAATGGTTCACCAGCAATGCCTACTTGTGCTTCTGGCAAAGCTTCTTGAGTCAATGGGTCGCCAGCAACACCTACTTGCGCTTCTGGTAATGCAGCTTCAGTTAATGGTTCGCCGGCAACACCTACTTGCGCTTCTGGTAAAGCAGCTTCAGTTAATGGTTCGCCGGCAACGCCTACTTGTGCTTCTGGCAAAGCGTTTTGAGTCAATGGGTCGCCAGCAATACCTACTTGTGCTTCTGGTAAGGCATCTTGTGTTAATGGAACACCTGCCACTCCACCTTCAAATGGTTTGTCAACTGGACGAGTTTCTGGAATTCCTGCTACATTACCTTTGTATTCAGGAAGTGCTGGTGTCGTTACAACGTCACCATTATCTGAAACTTTTTCGTATTCAACATAGAAGTATACATTAATTGGTGTAGTAGTAGTGTAGGCTGGCACTTCATATGGATTTGCATGAATTTTATCTTCTAGTTCATCAATCAAAGCATCTACTTCTGCTTCATTATCATTGCCCATTGGACTTGCTGAATTTGCAGTTACATCAGAAATATATGCACGGTAACCTGGAATGCTTGGTAAAGTATTGTGCCATGAACCATTTTCTGCATAAACAAAATCTGGTTTTGATAATGCATCGTTTAAATCTAACGCAGCATGTTCTACTGGTTCCCATGTGTAAGTACCATCTTCTGACTTCTCACCTGACATGTCATTAGCATCAGTATTAATTCCACCATAGTAGTAATCTTCATCTGGATCTGTTGAAGTTGGTAAAGTTACATCTAATCTTTCTCTTGTTTCAACTTTTACTGGAGTATTTTTAGTGTAGAGCACATTAAAAGTTACATTAATTGGTGTAGTAGTTGTGTATGCTGGAATCTCGTATGGGTTTGCATCAATTTTATCATTTAATTCATCCATTAATGTATCTACTTCTGCTTCATTATTTACATAATTATCTGCAGCAGATTTTACAGTAACACTATCAATTTTTGCAGTATATCCTTTAATGGCTGGGAATGACTTAACTTCTGACCCATACCCTTCATAAGCAAATCTGTTATTAGCTAACACATCGCTTAGTTTTTGGGCTTTACCTGTAAAGTGATTATTCCAAGTATACTTACCATCATCATTAGTACCCAATGTACCATTAATAGTATCACTCGCAATAGTACCTTCATAATAATCCTCATCTGGATCAGATGCATCTGGCAAAGTTACACTAACTTTTTCATCAACTTTAGCAGTTTCCTTTGTTGGTGAATAACCCACATAGAAAGTAACACCTAATGGACTTGAAATAGTGTATGCTGGGAGCTCATACGGATTCTTTGCAATATCATCATTTAATTGATCTGTTAACTTTTTAGCTTCATCACGTTGTTCTTGGGTAAAAATTCCGTCTGGACCGCCAAGAACTTCAACTTTAACTCTAGCAATTTTTGCAGTGTAACCTGGTTCTGCAGGTAAAGTATGATTCCATGTACCATCATCAGCTAAAGTCCAATTGTTTCCCTTTAAGGCATCAGTTAATGACATTGCGTCATAGCTCTCAGACCCCCATAAAGTTGGATACTCTTTATCATCAATAGTAACTCTTGTTTGAGGCATATCATCCATATTTAAAGTACCCATATAATATCCTTTATCAAGGAAATCATCATTAGGGTCTACTCCTGGTTCATAAACATCCACATTACGTGTAACAGTTCTATTAGTTTTCTTAACTTCTACCTTTGGAGCATCTGCTTTAGGATCTTTGTTTAAGTTAGCAACAGCATCTTTAACTAATTTATCTGTAGCTTTATCAAGATCAGATTGTTGATCTTGTTTCTTATCTTGTGATGAGGTTGTAGGTTGAGTTGCTTGAGATGAAGTTGAAGCTTGTTGAGCTTCTTTACCTGTATTAGTTTGTCCTTTACCACCAAATTGTTTATTATAATTATTTAAAAGATCGCCAAGGCCTAAGTCATCGCCTAAGTCGACATTTGCAACAAGAGAAGCATTTACGTTCTCTTTAGGTGCTTGTTCTAAAGTATTAACATTTACAGTAGTAGTTTCTGATTTAGTATCAGCTGCGTGAACAGTTTGTGTTCCATTTACACCCATGAAGAATGCACCGATTAAGACGGAAGCAGTTCCAACTGTAAGTTTTCTAATTGAAAAACGATTATTTTTTTCTTCTAATCTTCTGTTTTTTTCTTGCTTATTACTTTTTGATAACATCTATATCTCTTTTCTATCAACAGTTCTAATCAATCTATATATTAAATAATAGCTGTTATTTAACGATAGTCAACTCTTGTTTTAAGATAATTGTTTTCTTATGGTGCTTATCGTTATTATTAGGCCTTTCTGTTTTATAGCAAAAAAATTCAAAAAAATTTTGATCTGTTGCTTTTTTATTTAAAAAAAACAATTTTGTTCAAATTAACAAAACATAATTTTTAAATGTTATTTTTATGGCCTTTATATAACAAATTGCTTTTTGCTTTGCCTATTTACCAAGCATTAATCAAGTTGAATCTGCAGCTATACTTTTATTGCTTTCGATGATTCAACCGATATTCAAATAGTTTCTACTATAATTGGAGCAAGCAAAAAACACACTCTAATTTTGATATCAAAGAATAGTATCGCTAGAGAACAAAATCTTTCGGTTAACACTGTACAGAAAGTCTTAAAAAATTGTTCTTCTAACTTCTATAATGATTTTGAACATCTACCTGCACACCTAGCTTTCGATGAATTTCGTGGTGTTGGTAAGAAACTTCTTTTTATCTGCCTAGATGGGTGACTCCGATCATGTTATTCAAATACTAAGAATACGCTTCAAACCTCATATTCTTCACTACTTTTATAAATTCACACCTCAAGCTCGTACTATGGTTAAAGCCGTTACCATGGATCTCTTAACAGCTATTATCCGATCGTAGCACGTGAACTTTTTCCTAACGCTATAATTGTTATCGATCGTTTCCACATGGTTCAAATGCTTACACGTTCTTTTAATAGCTTAAGATTTCAAACTATGAAGCACTTCAATAAGCAAAGTCGTGAATATAAACTCCTTAAGTATACTTGGAAATTATCTCTAATGAAGTACGATAATTAAATTTAAACAAGACTAAACCTTACTATGACTAGCATTTTAAAGATTATCTTATTGTTTTAGACGGTTTAGATTATAGTAAAGTCCTTGAATACTTATTGGATCATGCAAAACTTCATGGAGACAATCAAAAACAAAGACACTAAGCAAATGCATCCAACTTTAACTACTTTCAAACATAACTAAAAGAAAAAGCATCAAGCTACTATCAAGTAGCCTAATGCTTCTTCAAAAATTATATTTGACTTTTATCAACATCATTTGACAGAGAGCACAAAAAAAGCCTTAATACACATATTACTAAAACAGTGTACTAAAGCTTTTTTTGATTAGCGGAGTAGGAGAGATTCGAACCCTCGCGCCGGAAACCCGACCTACACCCTTAGCAGGGGCGCCTCTTCAGCCACTTGAGTACTACTCCAATGGGCCTAAATGGACTTGAACCATCGACCTCACGCTTATCAGGCGTGCGCTCTAAACCAGCTGAGCTATAGGCCCATAAAGCGGGTAACGAGAATCGGACTCGCGACTAAAGCTTGGAAGGCTTTCGTTTTACCACTAAACTATGCCCGCATACTATGAAAATGTAATGGCGCGAGACGGAATCGAACCGCCGACACAAGGAGCTTCAATCCTTTGCTCTACCAACTGAGCTATCGAGCCATCTTACGGTCCATGTCGGATTTGAACCGACGATCTTCTCCGTGACAGGGAGACGAGATAAACCACTGCTCCAATGGACCAAATTGCGGGAGCTGGATTTGAACCAACGACCTTCGGGTTATGAGCCCGACGAGCTACCAGACTGCTCCATCCCGCGATAATGATTATAAGTTTAAAGTCATTAATGGACCTTGTAGGACTCGAACCTACGACAGGACGGTTATGAGCCGTCTGCTCTAACCAACTGAGCTAAAGGTCCAAGCTCTGTATAGCGGCGGGGGGGATCGAACCCTCGACCTCCCGGGTATGAACCGGACGCTCTAGCCAGCTGAGCTACACCGCCATAAATGCAA
>NZ_CALPCQ010000033.1 GCF_943193025.1 Lactobacillus agrestimuris | reverse complement strand
CCTATTTTGATTAAATAAATAATTAAAAAATCAATTTGCGAGAAAGAACTATTTACACAAAAGATTTGACAGTCTCGTAAATTTTATTCATCGTCTTTTTGTTTTGTTCTCAAAATTAATATTTGAATATTAAGTATATTAATTATTCTAGTTTCAATTTGCCATTCTTTAGTTAATTCTGATCTTAAAGCAATGCCATTAACAACACTTAATAAAATAGTTGTATCCCAATTATAGCAGAAAAGGATTGATATTAGGTACTTTGCATCTGCATTTTTATGTGCGAAAAGTGAAACATTATAGTAGCCTTTTTATTGAATATATTTTTATTTCTTTATGTCATATCTTCTATGTATTTTAGAAAGACTGTCTGTTCCCTGTAAGTATTCACTGAGAATATCTATTAATTCGTTTACTTGATTTGAATTATGGATCTTTTTTTCAATAATCTTATTAAACTTTTCATTAGCAGCCTTTATTTCAGGAATTAATTTTTTCCCTTGGGCAGTTAATTCAATTAAGCTAACTCTTTTATCTGTTTCATCAACTTTTTTTATCAATAAATTCTTTTTAATTAATGATTGTACTAGTCTACTAGGGGATTTTTTTTCACAAATTAGTAAATTTCCTAATTCTTTCACTGACATTGCACCATATGAATTTAGTATAGTTATTACTTCAACTTGATTTGATGTCAATTCTAAATCTTTAAGTAAATTATTAAAAACATATAATGATTCACGTTCACAACTTTTGATTAAAAATCTTAAAATCTCAATTTTTTTGTCCATTTATCACACACTCTCTAAACGTATTTCTTGTAGGAATAATTTTATATTACTAATTTGGTTGATGCAATTCTATACTAAAAAAACTATTGACACCAAAAAATGCATGACATATCATACATTACATAAAATACATGACATGTCATGTATTTTAAAAATGGAAGTAACTATTGGATTAAAAAAGGGGATAAAAATGAACATAAATGAAATTCTAGGCGAATATGATACTAGATATTTTGGAGCTGGACACAAAAATACAGAATATTTAATTAAAGATATTCATAAAGGAGAAACTAGTTCATATCAAGCTAATGCCACCGTAAATATTGCAAAAAAGAATTGGTCTATTAAAGGTGGAAAAATTATGAAAGCACACCTCAGTACTATTGATGCTTTAGTATTGAGTTGCTTAATGGTAGAAAAGTCGTTAACAAATATTAATTTGGATAAATTTTATGTTCACAAATTTGAGATTAGAGCTGGTAACTCAGCGATTGAGAATTTAAGTAAAATTCTGATAACGCTTAAGGATTTAAAAATTAATGATCAACAGATAAGCTGCCAAGTTGATGTAAACCAGATGAAAGTTAAATTAATGCTCAGGCAAAGCAGTAATGTATCTTTGGAACAGTTAGGCGAAAATAATTATATAAGTAATCATTTTAAGGATTCTATTTTAGAAATTAATAATATCCATTATATTAGTCAGTCAGCTTTAAGCACTGAAGTGACCAAAAAGCTCGAAAAACAAAAGAAATATCATGGATTAGGAAGTTGTAATCAAAATAGAATATCAATTGTAGAGTGGCTGGTCGTTTTTTCTCAATTAGGAGAAGTAATGGCATACCATTTTGATAATTTGAAGAGATCCGAATCAAAAAATTTATGGATGAAAAATGTTAAAGTGACATTTAACGAAGAGGGCAAGGAAAAACAACCTGTTAGAACTGTCAGTGAAATTACTAATGCTTCTTTAGTAACTATGAAGGGAAATAGGTGGAGAGTAATTAACGCTAAAGGCTCAGATATTAATAATTCGTTTTATATTGAAGCTAAAATAGCTCATCAATTACCTATGGAGGATGAAAAAGATGGTGAAAAATAAAAAACATTTTGTAATATCTGGTACATATTCAACCGGAAAAACAACCCTTACTACTGCTTTATCAAATTTAACAGGCATTCCTTTAATAAATGCTTTGTCAGCAAGAGAAATATTAACAGATTTATATCCAGGTAGACGTTTTCAAGATATGACTGCATCTGAACTTATGGCACTTGGACTTAAAAGATTTGAAGAAAGAATACGTGCAGAAGAACAAGCTGTAGAGCAAAAAAAGGGCTTTATTTCAGATGGGTCAGTACTTAATGAATGGATTTATGGAACAGTAAGAATGAAGGTGGGTATTAATCCAGGTTCTACTTGGCCTCACAGAGTGGCAAAAGCTATTACTGGTATGCCCTCTAAGCCTTTTATGAAGAAGTATTTAAATAGTTATGGAACAGTTGCTAAAGCTCATGCAAAAGAATGGTATACAGACATTATTCATTTACCAATAGAGTTTCCTATGGATCCTGATGGTCACAGACCAGTATCTGAAAAATATAGAACGTTGTCGGATATGGAGGTTATTAAATCATTTAAGGAATTAGGTTTTAAACCTTTTATTGTTAGAGGTTCCATTCAACAGCGTTTAGAAAAGATAGTTCAGCATTATGATTTATCAGTTGTCATGGATGTTGATGAAGCAATTGAAAAAGCGCAGGAACAAATAAAGACTAATCGTGAAGCGGTATCTAAGAGAATTATTGAGCAATATCATGAACCGACTTTGAAAGAAAAGATTAAGTTAATGACTAAATATTAAAAGGAAAGTTGATCTAATGATTGAATTTGAAAAAATTGATAAAGAATATCACGTTGGTGACCAAGTAGTGAAGGCTCTTCATGAAGTAAGTTTTAAGATAGAACAAGGAAAATTAACGATAATTTTAGGACCATCTGGTTCAGGAAAAAGTACGTTGTTAAATATTTTAGGTGGTATGGATAGACCAACTAGAGGGACAGTTAAGTTTAATGATCAATTAGTTTCTAGGCTAAATGATCATGAATTAACGAATTATAGAAGAAAAGCAGTTGGCTTTGTTTTTCAATTTTATAATTTGATTCCGAGTTTAACTGCACTAGAAAATGTTGCAATTGCGGCTCAATTAAATAATAACGATCATCAGGCAGAAGGTTACTTAAGGCAAGTTGGATTGTCTGAGCGGTTAAATAATTTTCCTAACCAAATGTCTGGCGGTGAAATGCAAAGAGTTTCAATTGCAAGAGCTTTATCAAAAAAGCCCGAATTACTATTATGTGATGAACCTACTGGAGCTTTAGATTCAAAAACTAGCATAAAAATTATGAAAATACTGCAGGATATTTCTAAATCAAATGAAACTGCAGTAGTAATGGTTACGCATAATCCAAAATTTGAACAGTATGCAGATCACGTTATTAGGCTAAAAGATGGTCAGATAGAAAAGATATATGATAATAAAAGCCCAAAAATTGTGGAGAAAATTTAACAAATGAAATTATTAAATCGCAAATTATTTCGAGATATAAGCCATAATTGGACTCAATTTATGTCGGTCTTTTTAATGGCTGCACTTTCTATTATTGTATTTGTCGGCTTACAAGGGGCATGGCATGGATTACAGGAAAGTTTAAACAGTTATTTAACAGAAAATCGTTTACCTAATTATTGGATTCAAGGAAGTTATATTACTAAAGATGATAAAAATAAGTTAAAGGCTATTTCAGGTATAAAGAAAGTAAGATCTGGAACTAGGTTACAAGTTAAACAAGATAAACATCATCTAATTATCGATTCATTTCAAAAACCATTAATTAAGTTACATCGTGTAAAAGGAGACAAATACAATAGTCAGAGTGGCGATGGAATATGGATTAATAAAGAATATGCTAGAGATCATTCTTTAAAAATCGGAGATAATGTGTCAGTGACATATGCAAACCAAAAATTTCATTTAAAAGTAGAAGGCATTATCCAAAGTCCTAGCCGGATATATTTCACTGGAACACAAGAATTTATTGCTCCTAACTATGCTAATTATGGTTATGCTTATGTTTCACCTAAGACTTTAAAAAAGGTGTTCAATTATAAAGGACCTCAAAATATTGTTGAGATTGATGGAAAGCATAATAATTTAAGAAAAGAAGTAGAAAAAATATTTGGCGCTAGATTACTAACATATTATAATCAGCAAACCTTACCAGATGTTTCTACAGCAACAGAGAGAGTTGGAGAAATTAAAAATCTTTCGTATTTGTTCTCCTTTATTTTCCTTTTGTTGGCAATTTTAGCAATGTATACTACGATTAGGCGACTGATTACTAGCCAAACTGAGGAAATAGCCACTTTGAAGGCCTTAGGATTTTCAAGTTTTAAAATTCAAATCCATTATGCAAGTTTTGGGTTGCTAGTAGGAGGTCTTGGGACAATTATTGGTGCCTTAGTGGCTCCACTAATTTCTTGGTATGTTTTATCATCACAAAAGAGTATGTTTTCTCTTCCTAATTGGCAGATTTCATATAATTTTTCTGCCTGGATGGTAATGATATTAGTCATTTTTATTTGTGTTTTCTCTGCATATTTAGCAGCTAGGAGTGGATCAAAAGGGTTACCAGCTATTTATTTACGAGGAATTGAAGAAACAAAAGCAAGAAAGATATGGCTTGAGCACTGGAAAAATTTGTGGAAACATTTACCGTATTCTGGACGCTGGGCTATTAGAGATGCTTTTATAAATCGCACAAGGACATTAATGGGAATTATTGGCGTAGCCGGTGGCATGATGTTGACAATTGCTGGAATCGGTATGCCACAGTCAATGACACATCTAGTAGATAAAGCATATAATACAGATTTTTCATATAATAAACGACTGTATGTTAATAATTATGAATCATATCGGAAGGCGCATCCTCAAGCTAAGCAATGGGTACAAATTAGTCAAGCTCATTTTTCACCTGATGATGGCTATAATAGATTATTAATTGTAGTTAATAAAGGTGATTACGTTAACATGAAAACAACCACGGGTGGAGATATTCAGAATGGTGGCTTGTATGTGACTCATGGATTTGCCAAGAGAGCAGGTATCAAAAAAGGCGACAATTTAAAAGTTAAAACTTTTGGAAGTAACAAGCAATATTCTTTCAAAGTTAAAGGTATTATTGCTACAGAAACTAATCAAGGAGCCTATATAACTGCTCATACTTGGCAAAAAGCTAAAGGATTTTACCAGCCAACTACATTATTAGTTGGCAAGAATTATAAATACCATAAACAAGATATTAATTCGACGATTTCTATTAATGAACAAAAAAAGAATGCATATAATTTTGTAAATAGTCTAATGAGTATTTTTGCTTTAATTATTGTATTTGGTGCATTGTTAATCATTATTGTTCTTTATAATTTAGGATCATTAAGCTTCGTCGAGAGAACGAGAGATTATGCAACTTTGCGTGTACTTGGAATACATAAAAAAGAGTTACGTATATTAACGCTCATTGAGAATTTAATTACTACGTTTATTGGTTGGTTAATAGGTATACCAGCTGGAATATGGTTCTTAGGACAGTATGTTAATACATTTTCAACTATTAATTTGGAATATACAAGATATTACAACTGGGAAACCATTTTAATTGCATCTCTGTTTGTATGGATTTGTTCATTATCAACTACTTTATTTATTAGTCGTAGAATTAAGAAAATTGATATGGTCCAAGCTTTAAAAGGTGTAGAATAATTAAAAATTACTTACTAAATTAATATTTAAAAATTGGTAAGTGATTTTTCCTTTGTTAAAGTCTAATCAAAAAATTCTTGGTTTCTAATTGCTAGTAGTAAAGTTGTTAGTGCAGTTTTATACATCCCAGTTTGGTTCAACTTGAGTGCTAAATTGATATGTTTCTGTAATCCTACTAATAGCTTCTTTCTATCAACTAACTTGATTAGTTCATTGACATCAACAATATCGCCATACAAAGCTAAATCTAATTTTTGCTTCTTCTCTTGTGTGTTACTGTATAGGTAACCTTGAATCCGTAAGTAGGCAATACATCCAGCAATGTCCTTAAGCGTGACCTTGGAACTGTACGGATTGTTCTTAATGCGGTCAAAGTATCCATTAATGCAATTGGTCTTGAAAGTTTTGAAATCCATTGTAAGTTTTTCGTTGTATACGGTAAAAGCTTCTGCTAACAGATCCTCGGCATCTACAGCCGTTGGAAGAATCAAATTGGCGTAGTTACCTTTCTTACCCGTTAGGAAAATGGAGAGAGCATCTTTGATAATAGGATTAGATGGGTATGATTTACCTGAGTACCAAGCTGCTACGTGTGCATTGGTTAGCTTATCTTGAACAGAGTCAGCTCCTGCTTCTGTTGCAGTAAAGTTACTGTTGATGATATCGGATAATGTTGTAACCAGCTGAGAATTGGTTAGTTGTAGTGATTTTAATTGATCTGAGAGATTGTGCTTGATCATGTTTATTAATCAAGCAAACCGGTTTGCTATATTTCCTTTCCGTTTAATTCGAACGCTCAACTATTAATCTACGCTTAATAATGGCTGGCAAATATTTGCTTTTTAAATGAAAAAATGACATTTTTAGATCGATCTATTCGCATGATATCAAGGTTTTGAGTATGAAACTCATTTTCTCAAGATTTGAGAAAATACGACGTTTAATTGTATTGAAATTCTAGAATTCGAAAATTATTGTAGATAATAATTTGATTTATGAAGTTAAAAAGAGTCGTCCAAATTGGGCGACTCTTTTTTTAATGATCGGATTTAATATTTCATAGAATAAAAATTGTCAAAAGAAATTAATGCTTTATTTAACGAAGGAGAAACAACATGGCATTTAAAATTAAAATGACAGTTAATCAAGCAGTAGAAGGATGTTCAGCCGTAGTAATTGGACTACTTACTCGTAAAGCCAATCCAAATTACCACAACGAAAAAGATGTAAATGAATATCCTAAGACCGTTAGACTTGCAATAACTAATGATCCAGCAGGTGTGAATAATGGTCAGATCATTTCGATTAAAGTAAAGAATGCTGATAACTTAAGTATCGGCCAAGAATTTACGTTTAATTCTAAAACTGGTACTAAGGTTCCAAATGGTGAAATTCACTTCTGGTCAAGAAACGGATTTGTTCAAATTGCAATGAAAGGGGATGGAATTATTGAAGGGAATTAGAACGGCCTTATGCGATTATATTACTCAAATTGTTGATGCTAGATTGGCAGTTGAAGTAAATGATCAAAGTAGTATAAGTCATTCTTATGCATTCCTTGAAGAGCAGTCTGGAAGAGGACTGCTCTTTGTTCTTAGATATCCGAGTGGAATGAAGTTGGATGCTAAAACTTACTTTGATTTATACGATATTATCGCTCCAGCAATTTCAAAAGAAAAAACGTTAATTCGTCCATTAACTTTTCAATTAGTACAAATTGATGATATGCCAATTGAAACTTCTGTTGGATTTTTCTTTCCCTGGCGAAATGGTAGAGCTACAAGATTGATCGGTTCAATAAATGATGTATTAAGAGGATATAATCTTAATAAAGAAACACCAATTATGAAGGGAATGGCTGCTAAAAATACCGTTAGAACTTATCTCGTTACTGGGACGACTGGCTCGGGTAAGACGGAGGCATTCAAATACTTCGAACAAGTATTTTCAAGAACTACTAATCGTAGTGGTAGTAAACCAGCTAAGGTAATTATTTTCGATAGTAAAAAAGGTGCAGGAAGTAGATGGGCGAAAAGAAATAATCCTGAGATTGAATTAGTTGTGCCAAAGGATGGAGATAGACCTGAGGACTTCATCCCACGGTGTAATCAAAGGTTAGAGCAAATTGTTTCTGAAATGAATCATAGACAGGAACAACTGTATCAATTTTCAAATCGAGTAACTACTGATGCCAGTGAGTTAGATGTACCACCAATTTGGGTTATGTTTGAAGAATTCGAGGGAGTCACCTTGGGCTTATCGCCACGATCTTCACAGGTTCAAGATCTTTATCGGCTTATAACTCTTATTGCCCTTTTAGGACGAGAAAGTTTGGTGGGATTGTGTATAACTTCACAAATTGCCAGAAATGATGTAATTCCAATTCCGATCCGAAGCCAGATGTTAGTTAAGGTTTTACTAGGAGTCATTGACTCAACGTCTACAACTTATTTATTTGGCGATCTAAGTGATGATATTCCACTCCCAATGGGTGGAAAAGGTAGTGGAATTATTTCAATCAATGATGGTTACCATTATGGAATTGAACCAGTTGAAATGCCAACAATTTATGAAAGGTGATAAGGATGTTATTCGTTTTGTTACTTGCTATTTTAATTTTTATTCTTTGTAAGTATGTTTTTAATTTTGGACAAAGTAAAGAAACAGCTCTGTCTAACGCAATTAGACGAACTTCCTATGACTTAGATTATATTGATAAGGAAGCAAACATTATTGCTCTAGGTGCCAATGTAATTACGCGTGGTCATAAAGTTATTATTGAAATTCCAACACGAGGATTATGGCAGTTTGCGACTAATTCTCAAGTTGCTCAATGCTTGATGGATAGAGTAAATAGTAAAGAATTCAAAAGATTTCTAGACCTCAATTATAAGGGAGTAGTTTTCTCCAAACCTACTTTTGAACAAAATAAGATAGTAATCATAGGTAGTAAATCAAATTTTAGCCACCGCTTTGGGTCCTTAGACCCAAGGAGCGAGTGGCACAGGTAAAAGTAAGAAAAAATATAAAAAAGTGTGTAATCCCGTGTCAAGAAGCGATATGTAAGCATTTCTGGGCTTGTTATTAGAAATGCGTAAAGTGTGTTTTTTAAATAAAAAAGCAATAAAAGAATAGCAGCACCCAATTTGGGCGCTGCTATTTTTAGCTAAAAAATACCAAATTATTATGATGAAAATATAGCTGAAACGAAAGGAGCCAATACAAATGGCAGAAAAAGTACAAGCTCGTCAATTAATGATGGTACAAGATATTGACAAGTTACCATATGATCCAGCAGAACTAAAGAAAATTGTGACAAGATTGAATGCTAAAGAATGGGCGTACATCGTGCATGATAAGGACAAAAGTGAAAATGGAGGCATAGTAAAGCCACATGTACACTGTGTTCTTAAATTTGAAAATGCTAGGGTTTTGGATAAAGTAGCGAAAACTTTAAAAGTGAAGCCACAATATCTACAAGTATGGTCTGGTCGCATTAATAATGCATACAGTTATTTGATTCACTTGACTAGTGGTGCTGTGGGAAAGCATATCTATGATCCGAAGGAAGTAGTAGCTTCTTTCGACTTTCCAAAAAGAATTTCTGAAATCACCAATAAAGTTTCAAAACAGGAGATTAAGGATGCGTTGAATATGTATGCTAATGGCGGTCTTTCACTCTTAGAATTAAAGACGAAAATTGGTAATTTAGCTTATGCCAAGAATTTGGATACTATTAAAAAGTTAGATAGTGTTCTTGATAATCAAGCACATAAAGAATGGCTTATATCATTTGAGGGACAGCAAATGACAGTCGATTGGTACTTTGGTAAGGCTGGTATAGGTAAGACTAGATTGGCTCTTAAGGAAGCTAAAGAATCTGGCAAGCAATACTGTGTATTAGGTTCATCTAATGATTATTTCCAAGATTACAATGCTCAAGATCATGTAGTAATTCTTGATGAGTTACGTCCAAATGATTTGAAGTATGGTGATCTACTTAAGATTATGGATCCTTATCAGCATGATAAACATGCTCCGCGTAGATATAAAAATGTGGCGTTGAACATTGAAAAGTTGATTATTACAACACCCTATGATCCAGATACTTTTTATAAGAGGACAAAAATATCGGATCGTAAAGTAGATACGGTTGAACAACTCAAACGCAGAATTAGCAATGTTATTGAAGTAACACCAGAATTGGCCAAAAAGGAGTTCGGTAAAAATGACGAAAGATAATATTTTGAATGCCAAAGACTTGATGAGTCAACTTAACATTAGTACTACAAGATTTTATCAATTTCTTCATTATGGTATGCCTTATCATCAAATTGGTAATGGACGTAAGTACTATATTTTAAGTGAAGTAAAAGTTTGGCTAAAAAAAACAGGCTATCATCAAGAAAAAACATGGACTAAATGAGAAGAACCGAGGTAGAATGAGGTTAACCCTTATTCTACTTTTTTGAGGTAGGATAATGATTAAAAAAGTAAATAGAACATCACAAAAAGTGTATTTAGTACGCATTCAACCCCGTGATCCAGTAACAGGTAAACGGATTAACTTACCTGTTAAGTATGCTAGAACCAAGGCAGAAGCTTCTAAAATTGAAAAAATAATGTGGGAAGAGTTTAAGTCTGGTCTTAATCTAGGTGATGGTAGAGCTGTTTTTGCTGAAGAATTTCAAAAATATGTAGATCAACGAGCTAATACTATTAGCCCTGTTACTTTGAAGTCTTGGCAAGAATCAGCTAATTCCTTTAAAGGTTATTTTGGTAAAACTAAAGTTAATGGTGTTACTACGCAACTAGTATCAAAGTATGCTCACGACTACGTAGACAAGCACCATGCAACAGTTAGTAAATCGTCAACAATTGCTAAAAGGTTAATTCATATGCGTAATTTCTTTAAGTCAATTGAAGGAAAGAGTATTAAGGAAAATCCAGTTCCAGAGAGTCCATTGAAAGTATTTTTTCGTCAAAGCGATTTTACACTTTCAAAAGATTGGCGGATATTTTCTGACAGCGAGTTAAAAAAGATTAGGAAACTAATTATTGATGATTTAAAGCATAGCTCGGTTATGAATTGGGGTAGTAAACTTGCAATACTAATTGAAAGTTATACAGGGATGCGCGTTGGTGAATTACAAGCTGTAAAGTTCGAAAATATTATTTACGAAAATGATGTATGGACTCTGAAAATTAATAATAGTTGGTCCGATTATATGAATGACTTTACAGGTAGCTTAAAAGCTCGTCCTAAGGGCCATTCAAGAACGGTATTGCCTTTACCTAAAGAGGTAGTAATATTGCTTAAACGCTACAAGGACAAGCAATACAGCTTCCTAAAAGAACATGATTTAGAAAACCAACTAGGGTTAATTTTTGTTAACCTTCATGATTACAAGAGCGTCAATAGTAATCAACCAATTAGGCAAAAAAGTATTAATGATATGTTGAAAGAAATTTGTAGGCGATTGGATATTAAAGCCAATGGTAAGCAAATGAGTTTATATTCTTTTCGACATTCAATTTGTACTCATTTAGCTAATGTCCCTGGCATGTCATTTACTTGGGCTGCTAGTAAGATGGGACATTCCTTACAAATGTTTATGAATACGTATGTTGGTGTGGATCCAAGCATAGATAAGAAAATGACACAACTTTGGGTGAAATAAAGCTGTGTTCCAGCAAATGGAACATTAGTTATACGTGGAACATTTATAAACGCTGATATAAAAGGACCATGATTAGATAACCTAGGGGCTTCTAGTCAGCATTAATAAATTCGTTAAGACATGGTTTAAAAGCCATGTCTTTTTTGTCTAAAAAAATAATTGTCATATATAGTTGACATTTTACAAAAAGAGTCTAATATATATGACAGAAAGATGTTAAATATATATGACATCTTAGAAAAGGATCGATCTATGAATCATGTGAAATATTATCGTAAACAAAAAGGTTTATCACAAAGGGCATTAGCTGATGAAATAGGTGTTGCCAGACAAACAATCAACCTGATTGAAAAGGATAAGTATAACCCTTCTTTAAATTTATGCATAAAATTGGCTAATGCTCTAGGGACAGACCTCAATTCGCTATTTTGGTCTGGAGGCAAAATTATGTCTGAGAAGAAATTGAGTGAAGAAAATTTGGCTTTTAAAAATAAATTGGAAAAGTTAGCTTCTAAGAAGGAAGTTTTGGATAATGCGAAATTAACTAAGTTGTTTGATCAAGCGATTGATCGGATTACTGATAATGAATCGGTTCAATCAGTTGCTTCAAATTTGTATCATGAATTGCAAGCTAATTTTGCCGAAAGTGACTTGCCAAGTTATCTTATCGGTTTTCAGTTAGAAATTGCTAGGTACGCTCAAGTAGCAAGTTCAGGTATGACGATGGGAATTTTTAAGAAATAGTTTTATTGGGAGTTGAGTTATTATGGAAAATAAAAATAGCTTGTTTATTCGTTATATGAAGTATTGGTATGGCATTTATGGCCCACTAGACGAGTATAAGAGATCGGAAGTAGAAAGAATTGGTAACAATGCCTTCTTCATGACCTCTGTCCCAATGGCTTTTGTGATGCTGATAGCAATTATTGTAGATAATTTGTATACAGCATCTCTTGCTTATATCATTATATTATTTGGCTGGATTATTATTGAGTTAACTTCTAATTTTTATATTTCAAAACAATTAAAAAAGCTTAAGTTGCAGGTCTATGAAGTAGAAAATACTCAAATTGCAATTATTAGAAAGAGAATTTGGATTACAAGTTGGATTGCTGGATTAATCTTTAGTGTGTTAATAACAGCATCGCTTATTATGATCTATCATGAAGAAGTACTAAGTTTTTACACATTAATTGAATTTGTATTTTTAACGGTTGGTATGGCATTAATAACTGGTTTCAAAAGAACGAGGCACATTAAAGCTGTGGAAGAGAATGATTAAGCATTAAAAAGAATCATTTAAATTAATTAACCTTGATTTATCAACGTTTTACGAAGATAAGTTAAGGTTAATTTTTGTATAAAGGATATTTACTAAAATAAATAAAGGAAGAGCCTAAAGACTCTTCCTTTTGTTTAATCTATTGCATTATCAAATTGATGATCTTTTTGATCGAACCATTGTCGAGCAAAATCAATTAGTGGTAGTAAATTGATTACTTTAATAATGCCTTTATTTAATTTAAGTGATTTGAATTCATCGGGATATTTCGCTTCAAAAGCTTTACCTAATTCATTGAAATCATCATATGAATCCATGTCTACGTTGCGATATTTAGTCCAAATAGTTTTACCATTTTCGTCGATTCCAGTTGCTGCCGAATCGATTTCGGTTTTGCGATGAATTGTTGATTCAGCGTAGTGGAGCATGGTGCAAGTTTCGTAATCTGTTCCCAAGAAAATCGTCTTACCATTGTTTTGATATAAATAATCAAGTGGGCTATCAATTCCAAATGGCATGTTTAAAGGTTGTTTTTGGGCAATTTTCTTGGCATTTTTACCCCAAATAGCTATTGGCAAATAAGGATGTGTGCTTCTTACAACGTCTGGAAGGTTCCTGAAGTATTCAGGAGTAAGCCCTAATCCTTGAGTTGCAGAAGTTTCTGGATTATAAGGTGGCATTGAATCTCTGATAACTTGAATTAAATCTTCACGAACAGGAGGGTATTCCCAAGTTGCAGGATCACAGTTTGTTGAGACTTCAGACGGCATCATTAAGGTTCCGTCAGCTAAAGTCTCTTCAAGTGCATTAACAATCGTTTCGGCACCGCCTGGTAAATATTGAAATTTACTCATTGCAGTGTGAACCATACAGGAATCTGTGCTTTTAACTCCTAATTCGGTGAAAGCTTCTTTTAAATCACTTTTTGTGACAACAGTTTCGATTAAATTTTCAGACATAATGTATTCCTTTTCTAAAATAAAATGTTATTGGCTTGGTCTGAAAATTACTACTCTTGTTTTAATTTCAGCGTTGTTGATTTTATTCTTTTTATTGCTCATTTTGTGTTTACCTTTCAAATATTTAATAAGGATATTTTAGCATTTATAAATAAAAATTAAAATAAAATGATAATTATGATATACTTTTTCTAACTTCGAAGTTGATATGCTATTATCCATTCTCCTCCGTAGTTGTGAAGTTGTTTTTAGTGAGGAAAGAAAATGAAAAAAATTTTTTTAAAGGTGCTGGCTATTTGTTTGTATCTTTTTTTAATAATTGATAGTGGGTTATATATTTTATATGATTTTAAGGGTATCGATGCTTTACTTAAGCTCTTAGGTGTAAAATCCGTTGTCAGTGTAATCCTTAGGTGGATCATAATTGTACTGACCGTCGCACTTATAGTCAAATCTGATTCGATTTTTGATTATGCATTTAGAAGTTCCGACGATGCAAGTATAAATAAAAAAACAAAGAGCAACTAAGTTAGATGTCATTAAGTTAAGATATTGCCATGATCGACACTTTGAGAATCGAATCTTTTTGATTTAGAGATTTTTCTTTTATTTTATGATTAAAGAGGTGTGACAATGAATGAAGAACCTTTTATTTTAGATTTTGACGAAAATAAACATGCTGTTTTAGATCCTAATCATGATGATTTTCCATTTAAATTTCATTCAAAACTACTTTATGCATTTGTACCTAAGACAAATATAGATGCTTTTTTGGACAATCATTTACATAAAGTTCTAGGAGTATTTGATACAATTTCTTTTCAACCAGCAGTATATGAAGTTGATTTTAATGGAGAAAAAATAAATCTCTGCCAAGCACCATTGGGTGCACCAGCGGCAACTCAATTGTTAGATTGGTTAATTTCATATGGTGTTAAACAAGTTTTGGCTGTTGGTAATGCCGGAGCTTTACAAGATTTACCAGAAAACGAAATGCTGATTCCAAATAAAGCTATTCGTGATGAGGGTACTTCATTTCATTATATGAAACCTGGACAATTTGTTGATTTAAGATCGGAATTTTTGAATAAAATTGAACAAGCTGTTACCGAATTGAATTTGAAATATGATGAAATTACAACTTGGACTACAGATGGATTTTTTAGAGAGACACCTAAAAAAGTAGCACAGTTTAAACAGTTAGGAGCATCTACTGTAGAGATGGAATGTGCCGGAATGGCGGCATGTGCTCAATTTAGAAAAGTAGATTTTGCTCAAATCTTATTTACAGTTGATTCATTAGCCAAGATGGAAGAATATGATGAACGAAACTGGGGAGAAGAATCACATAGCGCAGGCTTAGATATTGGTTCAAAAGTTCTATTAAGAGTTTAAATAAAGAGTAAATTTTCACACGCATTTTTTGAGATCGGAATAATGATCAAAAATAATAAGAGACTCTTATCTACGAGAAAAGTAGGGAAGAGCCTTTTGTTTATTTAAGAAATATTAAGGTGAAGGGGAGAGAAAAATAAAAACCGCCTAAACTTAAAAGTTTAGACAGTTTTCAAAATCGCGAGCAAATGCTACAATGTGATTGTAGCTAATAATCATATTGTTGATCAATTAGGCTGATAACACTTGTCGCTGAGCGCTCTTGATCTTGGTACACTGCGAATGTACCATCAGCCAAGCGCATAAAAGGACTCCTTCAAGTGAGGTCACGACCTTTCATATAAAAATGGCTTGTGCATTGATAGTTTCAGTGCACTTTTTTTATATCAAATAATGTTTTAACTAAAAAATTTATACGGAAATTTGCATGGAAAATAAATAGACATTCACTACTTACATAAAGTAAGCTATACTATTACTTAGTTAATTGCGCATGCAAATAAACTATTGATACAATTCCAGCATATGAGATTGTGAAATATCCAGATTCACTCCAGAAAATTTTAGGCGTTTCTGAAGATAGAATCTTTGCAATGGGAATTGCTATTGGTTATCGTGATGATAGCAAGGTAGTTAATTCATTTAGAACTGCGTTCAGATGAAAATAATATGTTAGAGATCAAAAAATAGGGAGGCAAAATGATGCAAATATTTGTAGCAGGTGGTTCAGGTCGTGTAGCAACTGAGTTGATTAAAGATTTAGTTGCTGATGGAAATACTGTTGTAGCTGGCTCACGTCATGAAGACAATATTATTAAGTTAGATGGCGTAAAGGCTGTTCATATGGATCTTCATGCAGATGTTGATCAAATTGCTGATTTGATGAAGGGTAGTGATGCTGTTTACTTCACAGCTGGCTCACGTGGTAAAGATTTACTCCAAACCGACGCCTTTGGTGCTGTTAAAACTATGCAAGCAGCCAAGAAATTAGGTATTGAAAGATATATTATGCTTAGTTCTATCTTTGCTCTTCAACCTGAAATGTGGAAGATTGAGGGCTTGAATCAAATTATGGATTATAATGTTGCTAAGTTCTTTGCTGACAACTATTTGGTGAACCAAAGTGGACTTAAATACACTATTTTGCAACCAACTAATTTAACTGAAGAACCAGCAATAGGAAAGATTAGTCTGGATGTAAACGGTGTAACAAGTAATCCAATTCCTGATGTAGCTAAGACGTTAGCTGATATTATCAAGCATGATAATACAATTGGAAAAGTAATAATGATGAGAACGGGCAATACGCCGATAAATCAAGCTCTAAGCGATATTTAAATCCCTATTAACGAACACAAAGCATTCTTGATCTAGTCGATTGAGAATGCTTTTTATTGTTAAGATTGTATTTTAGGTTACGGGATGTAAAATAAGGTTACTTAATCAATATAATAAAAATGAATTTAATTGGAGATGTAATTATGTCTTTCAAGAAAGCTAACAAAGAAGAATTAACATTTAAGAATGCGTTAACTGAAATTATCAATGATCCAGCAGTTCAAAAAAATGCTGAATTGGTCAAAGTATTACAGAGCGCAGTAGAAAAAGCTAATAAAAATCAATCAATTCAATCTATTGCCTCTAATTTATCGGTGCAATTGAAATCCAACTTTGCTGAAAAGGAATTACCTGCATCAGTTATTGATCTTCAACTTAAGCTTGAAAGATATACAGCAATAGGCGCTAATGGAATTGTAACTGGAGTTTTTGATTGGTAAGTATTTTATGGCTAAAATTGCAATCGGATTAATATAAAGGAAGAATTTATGTTTAACGGCAGCGTTACTAAAGAAAATAATGCTAATGTAACTAAGATGCTATATGAAGCAGTGCACGAGATGGCTTTGTCACGAGCAGATTCTATTGAACATCCTGTATCCTTAAGCTTATTTTTGTTAGAAATGGGTGTAGATGATCCGAGTGTCGAAGACAAGCTTATTAAAAAATCAGTTGAAATGATTTTTTCTGCAGAAGATCCAATGGAATTAACAACAGAAGATTTTCAAAAGGAATTTAAAAAGATTTCTTCATTAATTAGTGATTCAGGATCAGTAAAGTATATTTTAAGGTGGATAGGATTATATGATGTTCCTAAAGTTTATCCAGTAGCTGTAAATTTAGTATAGAAATTATGTAGTTGCTACACTAATTTCATAAAATATGAAAGTTTAATTGCATTAATGAGACTGTAAAATAGTTTGTGTAAGGATGAATGATTCCTTAAATTTATTTCTTTAAACATTAGAAAAAGGAGTTC
>NZ_CALPCQ010000032.1 GCF_943193025.1 Lactobacillus agrestimuris | reverse complement strand
AATTGACTTCGCTTCTTTGTTTGGGTTCTTACACCCGCACACTTTTAGCGAAACTTTGTTCAGTTTTCAATGTACTACCTATTGTCATTCGACAACGTATTTAATAATACTCGTTTGTTAACTATTTGTCAACAACTTTTTATTCTTTATTTCGTCGCCTTCTTTATCACCTGACGACAGTTAAATATACTACTCTCTCTTCTTCCTTTCGTCAACTACTTTTTCTAAATTATTTTTCCCTTTGTATGATCGATCTCATGCTGAATTGCTTCAGCCGCTATTCCATCGTACTCTGCACTTCTTTTCGTGAAGCTTAAATCTTCATATTCAACCCAAATCTTTTCATATCTAGCTGTCTTTCGCACACCATCAAGTGATAGACATCCCTCTTCAGTTAAATATTTTCCTTCTGACTTCACAATTTTAGGATTGAGCATCACGACAGGGAAAGGTCCAATAAAAACCGCAATTATCTTTTTACTTTTTCCTATCATATTTGCTGCTAAACCAATTGCCTTATCTTTATTGGCTAATAATGTGTCACGTAAATCTTCAGCAATTTTCTTATCATCTGGTTTTGCATCTGTTGATTTTCTCATCAAAATCATTTGATCTCTAATAATTTTTCTTGCCGCCATTTTCTTTTTCCTTTCTGTAGCAACTTTGTTATCAAATTTTAACAAAATTAACTCCATTTATTAACAATGAAGTTTTATAATACAAATAAACAAATTCTGAGGGGAGCTTTATCCATTTTGAAGAAAAAAATAATAACACTTGCAGTTGCAATGCTAGGATTATCTGTTCCAGCGGCTTACATCCCTAGCGTTCAAACTGCTCAAGCGGCTACTGCTGAAGAAAAATCTGAAATGCGTAGCTTTGTTCGAAACACCATGGCTCAAAACCACGTTCGTGGAAGCGTAGTTGTCATCAAAGACGGTCAGCCTCAACAAATCAGCTATGGTTACGCTTGGTATGGTAAAAGAATCGGTAATGGTAACCAAAAAGTTGTTTATCCAACCGCATCACTCCAAAAAGTTCTTACCGGTGCAATGATCGTTCAATTAATCAACGAAACAGCAAATACCAATAATCAAATTACTCAATATACAAAGATTTCTCGTTTCTATCCTAATTTAAAGAATGCAAACAAGATTACTATCGGTAATTTACTTACTCATACTTCAGGAATTACTGCTACCGGTACCGAAGTAAATCGTGGCATTAATTATTCTGAAGAAAACGCAATTAAGTGGATCGTTAATAATGCTAACGCCACTCCAAATACACCAATTGGTACTTATTACTACAATAATACTAACTATATTCTTCTTGCTGGAATTATTAGATCAATAACTGGTAAATCATATGAACAAAACTTCCAAGAAAGAATCATCAATAAACTTGGTCTTCAACATACTTTCCTTTACCAAAATATTCCTGGTTCAATGACCGATTCAATTTCATATATTTGGAATGGTAGTAAAAATTACCAAAACGCTGCATATGTAAAACGTTCATTAGCTTCTCAACTTCCTGGTGCTGGAAACTTATTCTCAACCCCAAAGGATTATTACAAGATGCAAGTTGGTTTAATGGACGGTAGCATTCTTTCAAGTTCTGATTTCCATTACTTAACTCACTTAAAGGCAAAAACTACCGAATACTCTGGTGGTGTATATTTGAAAAACAACGACACTCTAAAGATGGCATATGGTAACTTAGCAGGAACCCACTTCGCTGATTGGTTCCAAATGACCACTGATAATCAAAACGGTTTAGTAATGTTCTTAAACCAAACCGTTGATAATGAAAGTGCTGCTAAAGCAGTTGGTTATCAAATCTTAAACCACATCAAACCAAATACTTTTACTTCTAAGTAAAACAAAAAGCTGCCCATGGCAGCTTTTTTAATTTCCAAATATTATTTCCTGCATTGCAGCTGTTAGTGGAGCTTTTAAAATCAGGTCCATACCGACAGCTGCTTTTTTCTTTGGTCCAAGTTCTTCTTCTCTAACTGAATCGTAATCAATTGATCCTTCACCTAAATAGAAAAATTTCTTCCCTACAGCATCACTTCTTTTTACAAAAAGATGCAGCTTCATTTTCGGTTTAAGCAAACGCTGAACTTCATCTGAATCTAAATGACGCGGACTTCTCGTATACCAACGTAAACTGCGACCATCAGATAACTCATTATTATAAATTGCATTTCGTTTTTCATCTGAATCTTTTTTATAAGTGATAAAAATCGGAGTCTCTTTTTCACCGACGCGATAGCCATACATAGGTGCACTAACATCAACTGGCCAATTCAGCAAACGACAGACATCCTTGCGATCATATTGCTGATAGAGTGTAAATTGCTCTTGCTTTTGATAATTTTGGTTAATTAACAAACCAGTTTCAATGACATCCCTAAATAATTTAGCGAAATCAACCTCTTGTAAAAATTCCTTAAGTGACTTACTAAAACTATAACTTAACAAATCATGCTCAATTAAACTCTCGCCGCCGTATTGCTCTTTCTTAGTCGTCTTCCCACTTTTGACATCAAAAAATGATAAAGTCAAAATGTCATCTATTGAATCTAGAGTCGCCTGATCCACATAGGTACCAGCTTGCTTAAGTTTATTAATATAAAGCTCACTACTGATTTCACCGCCTTGTTTCAGCAACAACTTAAGTAAAAGTAGTTCATGAATTCTTTTTCCATTCATCAGTTCTTTGGTAACATAAGCCAATACTTGCGACTGCTTTTTACTGAGTTTGATCTCCTCACCCATCTTTTGTAAAAAGACTCCGTAGTTTTCTACAGAATTATTTTTAGCAAAAACTAACGGCGAAGTAGAGCCATAGTGATAAAAATCTTGTAATAATGGAATTCTACCAATTTTTTCTTTTAATTCTAAATATGATTTTTTTAGCTCACGTAAACTATCAAGCTTGATCTTATCTAAGGATTGTAAAATTCGTTCACTAGCAATCTGACTAAAGTTGATAGTTGATAAACCGATAAAATCTGCAATCTGGACTTCACATTTAATCCGATCCTTATCACGACTAGTATCATCGTTCAAAGCAATTGGAATTAAATAATTATTTTTATAATTTCCAATAAAATCAATGACAGTTACAAAGTCTTTCTTAGGGAATTTTCTTAATCCGCGTCCTAATTGCTGAATAAGGACAATACTAGACTGGGTATTTCTAAGCATAATAATCTGATTCAAAGATGGAATATCCACACCTTCATTGAATAAATCAACTGTCACAATATATTCAATTTTGCCAACTTCTAATGCCTCAACTGCTTCTTGGCGTTTACTTTCGCTATCTTCATTAGTTAAAGCCAATGCCTTATGCCCTGCTTCAGTAAATTTATCCGCCAAAGCTTTAGCTTCTTTTTGACGACTGCAAAAAACTAGTCCTTTTGCCTTATCTCCACAATAGCCATAATAATCTAGCTCTTTTAGAATATACTGCACTCTCTTATCCGCAGTTAAATAGCGTAAAGAGGTAGTATCATCAACTATTTCGCCATTTTCCTCATAATCCTGCACACCAACATAGTGAAAAGGTGTCAGCATCTTTTCTTCCAATGCATCCCTTAAGCGGATCTCATATGCCAAATTATAATCAAAAATCTGATAAATATTCTGCTCATCCATTCTCTCAGGCGTAGCCGTCATTCCAAGTAAAAAGTTTGGCTCAAAATATTGCAAAACTTTTTGATAACTTGGAGCAGCTGAACGGTGAGCTTCATCAATTAAGATGTAATCAAACTCTCGCCTGTTTAGTTCTGCTAGCACATCATCTTGGCTTAATGTTTGTACAGTCGCAAAAAGAAACTTTTTATCAAAGTCATGCCTATTCGCCGACAAGATTCCATAGTCTGACCTCTTCCCACCAATTACACGATAAAAACTCTCCAGTGATTTTTCTGCAATTTGCCTGCGGTGAACAATATATAGAAACTTCTTCGGCTGATAATCTTTTACTGCAAAAGCTCCCAAATATGTCTTACCAGTTCCTGTGGCAGAAACGATCAGGGCTTTTTTCTGTCCGTCATCAACTAGGGCCTTTAAATTCTTCAAAGCTGCCTGTTGCATTTTATTAGGTTGAATCTTATCTGGCTTTTGCTTCTCTTTAATTTTACTTACGGGTTCAATCCAACTATCTTGATACTCTTTCAACCATTCATCTGTAAGTGGAACACTGTTTTCTTCCAGCTTCTTAATTTGGCTAGAAATTTGCTGGTAAAAGTTCGCATTGTGAGTTGAACTAAGCTTTAGAGACCATTCATAATTTCTAATCAAAGCTGAACGAGTAAAGTTGGCACTACCAATGATTACTGTCTCAAAGTCGGCATGTTTAAACAAATACCCTTTAGCATGAAAGCCAGCTTCACTTGCAAGTCTAATCTTCAAATTAGGAATTTTCTTAAGTTCGACAAATACTTTTGGATTGTTGAAGCCAAGATAATCCCCTGTAATGATTGTTCCTGTAACATTTTTCTTGTTCAAGTCCGCCATTACCAGTTTAAATGGGACCAGCATATCTTGAGTAATAAAAGCTACTGCCCAAGTAAAGCTTGTACAAGTTAATAACTCTCTCTTTAAATTTGTCCAAATTTTATCATCCTGATTATTAGCAAGCAATTTAGGGCCTAATACTTCATGACCAGGATAATCACTATCATAAAAGCCATTTAAAATAGCGTCTTTAAGTACTTTATTCATTAATCAAACCTCTTAGCATAATTTTACGTAGAAAAAAATAGAAGTTCAATTGCTGAACCTCTATTTTTAGTTTTTACCATGTCCACTTATCTTTATAGTGATAAAGAACTATTGGAACAATTGTGACAACTACACACATTCCGATTAATAAAACCACATAAGTAAAGCGTAAGTTGTCAGGTGTTCCTTCGGCTGGAATAAAAGTAACAAAGAATGCCAAGACTGTAATTACCATCGCAATCGCTGCAATAATAATACCCTTTATCTTACCTTTGGCCATATAGTATGCACGAGGAATATCATCATGATTCTTTTTCAAAACAATGTAAGCCACAAGCATAATCATATAAACCATTAAGTATTGGGCTGTTGTTCCTGCAAGTGAAATATTGAAAGCAACGTCCGCATCTTTACCACTAGTAAATGTAATTAAGACTGAAGCAACAGTAACAATCAATGATTGAACAACCATTAATCTAAACGGCACTCCACGCTTAGTTGTGTGAGCAAAGTACTTTGGCATGTAACCTTGCTTTGCGGCAACAAGCATTCCTTGGTTAGGACCTGAAATCCAGTTTCCAAGTTGACCAATAACTCCGGTTGCCAAAAGAATTCCGACGATCTTTTGGATTAAATTACCATCTAAACCAATTGAATTCATCAAAACGCCATAAGCATAAACAAATCCCGTACTATTTCGAATTTCTGATTTTGGAACAGTCATTCCAATTGCCATACTACCGAAGAGGTCGAAGCAGATTGCAGTAACGGCAAGACCAAGCATAACCTTAGAATATGACTTTGGATTTTCCAAATTTTTAACGTGAGGTGCAGAAGCTTCACCACCACAGAAGGCAAGAATAAATGGTACAAAAGCTACTAAAGTAGTTCCATTAAGTTCATGCGGCAAGATTGTATGCCAATTAATATTCATATAAAGATGATGGCCTTGAATCACATAAACTAAAAAGCCGATGATAATAGTAATAACTGGAATTGCAATTCCTAAAATAAATAGCCATTCAGCGATTCGACCGATTTTTCTAACTCCGATAACCTGAATGGCAGTTGTAAGCCATAAGATTATCATCATTAAAAGAAATCTAACCCAAGGAGTCGTATTAAACCATGGGGTATTAAATGTAATCGAAAGAGCCCCAATGATCACATACATCATCGTACACATCCCTACAGTAATGTGCACCCACTGATAGCATAGTGCTGTCCAGCCAGTTCTTTCGCCTAAAGTATCTTTAACCCAAGTAAAAATACCTCCCTTTTCCCAGCCGGAAATCGAAGCCATTTCACCGGCCATTTGCGTAATTGGAATAAACCAAATAATTCCGGCAATCAATAAATAAAATAAAGCCGTTGGACCAGTTTTACCAAATGGCGCTAATTCGTTAACCGAAATAACCATCGAACTTGTCATCGCAAACAACTTAAAGGCTGTTAAACGATTATATTTTAAGTTCTGTTCAAGAGCCCAATTTTTCTCTTCGCTCACTCATTTCACTCCTAACACAATAAATACTTTTATATTATACATAGACCAATTAAAAAAAGCATTCAATTTTGAATGCTTTTAAGAAAAATTTAGATGTCAATATCTAATAATATCGGGCAATGATCAGCACGACTACCTGTATCAATCATTTCAGACCGCTTTATTTTATCTGCAATTCTATTACTTGTTAGCCAATAATCAATTCTCCAGCCTGAATTATTTGCTTTAGCTGTTTTAACTCTTTGTGCCCACCAGGAGTACACTCCTTCAACGTTTCCGTTAACTTTTCTAAATGAATCAGTGAATCCTGCATCTAATAACTTAGTGAAGTCTTCTCTTTCTTCATCAGTAAATCCTGCAGAATGGTGATTGCTTTCGGGATGCTTCAAATCGATTGGAGTATGAGCACAATTGTAATCACCGCTAACAATCACTGGTTTTTGCTCATCCAGTTTCTTTAGATATTCAATGTATTTTTCATCCCAAACTTGACGCTCAGCTAATCGCTTCAAGCCATTGCCTGAATTTGGCGTATAAACCTCCGTCACAAAGAATTTAGGAAATTCTAAGGTAATTATCCTACCCTCTGAATCCATTGGTTCTGGCGCCCCAATAACAGGGTATGAAGCTTCTGGTTTTAAGTCCTTTTTGTATAAATACATTGTCCCAGCATAGCCTTTTCTTGCAGGCTCTTCAGAAGAGCGCCAGACATAATCATATTCTGGAAACATTTCTGCCAAAATTTCTTGATGTTTCTTAGTTGGTCCAGTTGCTCTTAATTTAGTTTCTTGAATAGCAATAATATCTGGATCTAGGTCATGCACTTTTTTTAACACTTCTCTAGTTACTTGAGCTCTTGCTGAGTCACTAGTTAAGGCCGCATTTAATGAATCAATATTCCATGAAATTAATCTCATTGTTTTCTCCTTACATCATTATTTACTTTATTATAACTAAAAAAATAAGAAAAAAGCTTAGGTTAGACTTTTTCTAAACTAAGCTTCTTTAAGGGAGTTGTGTTGAATGAGAATAATGAGATTTATCTTTCATCAGTCTACTTAACTAATGAAATAAAATGGACACGTTGACTATTGCATAATAAAAGTTGATTTATTACGTTAGGGACAATAGCAACGTTTAAAAAGTAATTAAGGAATATAAGATTTTTCAATCTCAACAATCTTCTATAAGCTTCCCTCCTTTTGTTTGATATAACATTTCTGCTATGTATATAATATATCATCTGGTTGACGCTGTGTCACAAATTATAATTCATCTTAATAAATTATTTAAAAATAAAAATCACCTGGGCTTCAGCCCAAGTGATTTCTATTAATTAATCTTCGTTTTCAGTTTCAGCATTTTTTTCTTTTTTAGCTGTCACATTCTTATTATTCTTTTCAATGAACATATTCAAGAGTTCCATTGTAGCACTGGCAACCTTGATAACTGCTTCTGATTCATTAGCATCAGTGTCATCACCAGCAACGTAATTCTTGATTGTTTCTTCATATGAATCAAGCTTAGTGTCGTTCATCTTACCGTTTAGTCTCTTGTGGCGTAAACCAACAGTGAAGATTTGTGTTAGCAAGTGATTATTGTTGAACTTTTGAACTTGATCTTTACCATCAAAATTATTGAAGACAACTTCAAAGCCAGCATCCTTGATAGCCTTCATTGGTACTTCAGTACTGTATAAGTCATTAATTACTTCGCCTGGTAAACCATAAAGAGGACCAGATGATGTAATTTGCTTACCATCTTTATCAAGATCAATGAAGTTAACGATTGCCATTTGTTCACCAAGACGTCTTTGAACACCTTTTTCTTCGCTTTCGTTTGCTTCTTCACCAGCTGCTGCTTGTTCAGCACTTTCAGTTGCTGGACTTTCTACTGCATCAGATTCTTCTACAGCATCTTCTTGTTCACCAATGTATAAATTATCCTTAACTGGAATCTTTTCGTAAGTAATAACAACATCCTTACCTGGTTCCTTAGGACTAATAGTTTCTTGTTCGTGAGTGTAACCTTCAAGATCTGGAACGATTTGATTTTCCGCAACTTTAGTTGGATCTTCTTTATCACTTGCAAAGCGGTATGGTCCAACATCTGGAATTTCATCACCATTTTCATCAACTGGAATCAAGTGACCATTTGGTTCGTAGTTAACTGTTACTTCTACATCTTCGTCGCCAACTTCAGGACCTTCAACAACCTTCTTATCAGTATGTGCACCTGGTAAAACAGGCATTTCAACATCGTCAAACTTTTCTTTTTCTAACTTCCAATCGGTATCAAATTGACCATTTGGAATTTGTTTATTGGTTACTTTATCGGCAGTTAAAGTACGAGATTCATAAATAGTTTCTACATGATCCTTAACCTTAGTTGGTGTACCTTCAAAGATAACCTTGAAAGTAAATGGCTTCATGTATTCTTCACTAGGAATCTTAGTTAATGGATGCTCTCTATCAACCTTTCTTTCACCGTGCTTGAAGCTAATCAAAAATACTTCAGTATCATCAGTAAATTTAGGCTTTTCACCATCACCATCAAACTTATTACGAACTAAAACATAGCCTTGTCCCTCAAGCTTACTAATAGCTTCTGAAGGATCATAATCAATCTCTTCACCAGTTTGACCAGTTACTTCAACTGATTCACCGATGCTCATTAAATCATTGTCTAAATCGATAAAATTAATTACAGCTTTTTGATTATTTTTACTAAACCATCCCATAAATTCTTATCCTATTCTTAAAATTAATATTACACTTTTAATTATAAAATAAATTATCAACTATTATTACTATTTATTATATTTTTTATTCCAGATAGCCCAATTATTCCTAAATCTCCTTCTGCACTACTTATACTTGCAGTGTTAGGCTTCTCAACTTTAAAATTTTGGCTCTTTTGACCTTTTTCCATATTGAAAGTTGTTTTACTTTGGGCAGTTAGTGTAATTGTTAACCACATGTCCTTTGCACTGTGATCTATACTAATCGCTCTAACGGTCCCATCCGGCAAGACATCTGTTTTTGACTCATTTTTACTATCAACTGCCACAATCTTGTATCCTGTTAACGCAGGAATTTCCGGTAGCAATTGCATCGGTGACCAATGAATCTCTCCCTCTTTTTTGGTATTAACTGAACCATCTAAGTTAGTGGCCACAAGTTCACCAGTTACTTCATCAATATAACCTGATCCATCAAAATAAGCATGTTGGACAACTGGAGCGAATTCAATTCCCTCTTCGGAAAAATAAGTTACACTTCTAGTAATATCTCGATACAATGCTTGTTTATCGTAACCAAATTCTGGTGCCGGTGAATCTGGATTAATTGGTCGAGTCGCATGACGCATTACAATTTGATAATTTTGACTAGTAAAAATATCATCACTAATATCATCAAATGTTGCTTCATCCGGCAAATTACTGCTAACAAAAATATAGCCACGCTTTTTTAATTCTTGTAAAACCTGATTAACATTCGAAAATTCAATCGTTGATCGCGGCAGGCCTTGAGCCGTGAAGGCAGTCATTAATCCATTTTCATTAATTTGCTTCATCCCGTTATCTTGATCTGCAATTTCTAGACGGGCCTTTTGCAATTGATGCTTAACTTCATCATTCATTAGCTAAACCCTAATCTTTCTATACATGCTTATTCTTCAACTTTATGATAAACAACGGGAATATCGATTAATGGATTTGCTGGACTGACTGTATCTTGTGTAGGAACCCAACCTGGAATTTGTGGAACTTCTTGCTCAGCTAAAGGACGTCGACTATCTTCTGGATCAATCAAGAAATGTTGCGGCTTAATTGCTTTACTTGGATCTCTTGGATCAGTAATCAAATTACCGTAAACATCAACTGGAATAATAGCTCCAAATTTTGGATTTGCTAGCAAACGAATCTTCTTGTTAGCTTTACGCTTTTGCTTCTTGCGCTTATTCTTCTTAGAATTTTTAACTCGCTTAGTTTTTGGAGCTTCTTTTTCCTTAGCCTTTTCAATCTTAGAGGTCTCTTCAACTGGCTTTGAATCTTTTTCTTCAACTTCCTTAACACTTGGTTTAGGTTCTGATTTAGGATCTTCCAATTGGTTTTCTTGAGCGGCTGAACCTTCTATAATTTCTTGATCTTTGTTGGCAGTTGACTTAGTTGATTCACCTTCTGAAATAGGTTCAGGATCTGATTCACTATTTTCTTCAGAATTAGTTGCCGGCTCAACCTTTTCAGTTTCTTTAGCTTCACTAGAAAGACTTTCAGGCTGCTCTGATTCAGTTTCAGACTTACTATCAATTTCTGAAGCTTGTTTTTCATCTTCAGATTCTGATTCACTGTCTTTATCTGAAATTTCAACTCGCTTCATCCTCATATCAGAAAGTTTTTCAAGCAATATAGCTGCTTGCTTTTCAATATCTCCAATTGACGGTTTTGCTGGTCTATTTGATTCTGCCTTTTCAGCTTCTGAAGACGGCTTTTCTTCTACCTCTGTCTCTTCTGGTTCAACCTCTTTAGCTACTTCTTCATCCTCTTGTTCAACTGGTAAATAATGCACAGTTTTAACAATATCGTCTTGAGTAACTGGGATTTTTTCAACTTCAGTTATATCAGCTTCATAGCCATCAATTTCTGGAGTTTCTACTGCATCGTAAGCAAGTGGATGAGCCACCCATGGGGTGTTAAACTTGCCATCATCAACTAATTGATGAGTAACTTCATCCATAGTCAAAGTCCTTGTCCAGATTGCTTTTTGGATGTTTTCCTTTGGATTTTCGTCTCCTGCTCCTGCATAGCTAACAGTTAAGAAAACTTCCTTACTTACTAAACTAAGTGAAACTGAACTTGGAATATTGTCTGCACTAATTGCTAACATCTTATGCTTCAAATTCATAGTGAAATCCACATCTTCTTGACCATATTGGCCAAATGGATTTTCTGCATCAAGGTCAATTACTTTTTTAGTTTGATCATTAATAGTCTCTACAATTTCAAAACCGGCATTTCGAAGTAAAACTGTAAAGGTGGTAAAGTCATCAAATTCAATAACTTCACCTTCTAACCCTTCACTATAAAAACTGGTCATTACTTTATCGTGATCATCTTGATCAATTACTTGTAGCGTCGCCTTACATGGACGAGGCGGTAATTTAGTTTCAGGATTCATAATCACCTCTGGCAATTTCATTGTTGCTCTATTATTCTTTCTCCCAGATCGCGGCTTATTACCGTGATCTTTTTTATTTTTCTTACTCTTTGGTTTATTTTCTATATCTCGCTTAGAAAAAACATGCTCTTTCTTCGCCGACTTATTCTGCTTCTTCTCAGTTTGAGGATTAGCCGACTCGGTTCGGGAATTTTGCGGAAAAGTATCATCCCTATTACTACTATTATAACTATAATCTGACGATGAGTGATCATAATTATTATTCACAGAATTATCCACTGCTGACTGAGAACTTGAACTAGTAGATGGAGCAGAATTGGGATTACTTATATTTCCGTTGGTTTCAACCGATTGAGAGTAATTATTATAGTTAGAACTATTATCCTCATGTTGATAACTTGATGAATTTGATGAACTAGAATTATTCACAGCAGGTACTTGAGGATTATCATAGTGGACTACTGATTGCTTATTTTCATTTTTCTTTTTCACTTGTGAATTAATGTAAATAATCCGAGTATCCTCTTGGGGGTTAGCTGGTGGATAAACCATTTGTGTTTCAAGATCTAGATTATTTGTCTGATTTTTCTTAGCCAAGCGATAATCTTTAATCTTAGGAACTGGTGTAGCAATCGCCTTATTCGGATTCAATGGATCCCGGCGATACTCTGGAGTTGGTGCATTTGGAATTTGTTGTCCATTTTTATTTACAGGAATGATCTTACCAAAGGCAACTACTTGTTGGTTAGATTTAATTTGACTAACTTGATTATGATTAGGCAACTCACTAGCTTTAACCTGTTGTGACATCTGTTTTTCGCCAACTGAACCCGCAAAAAGCAACCCAACTGAAACTGAAAGTAAATCTTTTCCAACTTTTCGCAAAGAAAAACGATGTTGTACATCTTTTGATTTATCCACTTGTTAACCCTCCTTTCTTTAGATAAATGGCTTTGAAAAAAGCTGGGGCAAATGTCCCAGCTCTTTTATTTTTATTAATCTTTATCTTCCGCAACTTCTGTAATCTTAACTCGATCAGAATTATCAGGCTTGTACACAATTGGTGTTACTTGACTTGGACTAGATGGAGTAACAGTAGTTTGAGTTGGAATGTATCCTGGTACTTCTGGAACAGTTTCATTGCTCAAAACCTTAGTTGGATCTGATGGATCTGTTTGATAACGTAAGTGCTCAGCACCAGCAATTGGTTGTCCATTAGGATTTACCGGAACAATTTGACCGTTAGCAGTATAGGTAACTACTTCCTTAACAGTTAAATTATCTGGTGAAACTGTTTGTCCACCAACGATCTTGTGATCTGCATGGAATCCATTTACAACTGGCGTAGTAACAGTACCGAATTGACGATTCAAGGCATTCCAACCGTTGTCCTTCAAAATCTTACCGGTAACTCGATCAATAATTAAGGTACGGGCAAATTCAACTTGCTGAATGTTGTTAACTGGTGTTTCATCCCCTGCCCCTCGGTATGAGACAATTTGTCGACCTATTCGAACTAAATCATCACGTCCGGTACCAACTGGCCACTTAGGACCATTTGGATAGTTAGGATTAATTGGTTCACCAGGATTTCCTGGATTATCTGGCGTAACGTTTTGATGACCATGACGAAGTCCAATTGCATAAGTTTGGGCATCATCATCATGACTATCAATTGAACGAGCAACAGTATCAGCATTCAAGCCATTATTAACAAAAACAAAACCACGATTTTGTAACTCTTGCAATTCATTGATTAAGTTCTTGTTGTAGATCACATAAGTATCTTCGCTTGGATTCTTAGGACTAACATTTTCAAACTTAGCAATGTAGCCTTCAATTTCTGGTACTGGCTCATTTTCAAGAACCTTAGTTGCATCCTTTGGACTTGTTTGATATTGAGGGTGAGGTGCACCTTCAATTTCATTACCATTTTCATCAACGGGAATAATGCGTCCATTGGCAGTATAAGTAACTGTTTCCTCTAAACGATCTGAAGTAACTAGTCGTCCTGGAACAAAGCGCTTGTTAGCGTGATAGTTTTCTAAGATAGGGGTAGTAACTTGTTCAAACTTTTCACTATCGGGTTTCCAAACAGTCTTATCTAAAATTTCCTTAGATACACAGTCAACTGTCAAACTTCTACTCATCTTGATAATTTGAGTATTATCATCTGGAGTTTGAGGGCCAGCACCTACATAGTGAACTGTTGAAATACGATCACGTTCATAATCAGTTGAATCAATTCCAGTGAGTGGATGCGTTGCATCAACCTGTGCAAGCATGTGCCCCATTGAAATAAAGTAGATCTGCTTGTGATCATCGCTATTATCAAAGAATTGAGCTTCATCGTTAGGGCTAAAACCATTATCGATTAACTTATATCCTTGATGCTCTAAATAATTGATTACTCCAATTGGAGAGTAATCAATCCGGGTGTAAGGAGCACCAGTTAAGTTACCTGAAGTTGAAATTTCTTTGTTTTGATCATCAACGTCAACGAACTCAATTACTGCAGATTGAGTATTTTGTGATGGTGTATTGTTGACCTCGTAAGTTACAACGTAGTGTCTATCTGGATCATCAACAGTGACCTCATCCCCACCGACGTAACTATCACTAGGCACATAGCCAGGTACATCTGGTGTACCAATGATTCTAAATGAAGGTCTAGTCCAGCCATTATCTTTAATAACTTTCTTTTCAACCAAGTCAAAGATTAAACTACGATTGAAAACGACATGTGATTCATTATCAATAGGTGTTCTAGTTCCAGCGCCTTGATAATGAACAATTTGCGTACCCGTTTTGCGAAGATCACTAGCTGGAAAATCATCATTAGGATGATCCGCATCAATTGTTTGATATGAGTGCTTAAAAGTTACAACAAAATTATGTTCTGAAGTTGCACTTGCATCAAATTCATTATTAACCAGCTGGTAACCTTTTTGTTGCAAAGTTTGGATGATCTTGTCGACATTTAAATCATCCAAGTTTAATTCTTCTAAGTGAGCCAGGCTAGCATTATCGTTATCAAGATCGATAAAGTTTACAGTGAATGGTTGATTATTCCCTGTCTCTCTCAAGTTATTCACAGTTACCCCTTCTATAAAATTTAAAGTTAGCTGAATTTATTATAGCATTCGATGGTTTTCTAGGAAACCTTAGGCCTTTATTTTTGTAGATAAACTCGAAATTATTTGGATACAAAAAAATCACACAACCCATAATAACGAGTTGTGTGATTATAAATTAGTTTTTGATTTTGATTCTATTTGGATATACCTAAATAAACATCTAAACTTACTAATTCAAAAGATTTCACAAAATTATGTTTGTATAACTTACTGCTTTATATAAAACAAAACAAATAATAACTAAACTATTTTTGTATCTTTTACTATTCTTATTTTTTTAGTATCTCTTCTTACGGCTAGCTAAACCAAACAATGCACCGACAGCGGCAACTGCTGCACCAATAGCAGCTACAAAACCGTTTGTCTTCTTAGCACCAGTTTGTGGCAAAGTCTTAACTTGCGTGTTATCAGCACTAGTGTGAGTAGCAAGTGGTCTTACTGAGTTGTTACCATTGCCATCGTAGTCAGCTGACTTAGAAGGCGCAGTGTTATTAGTATTTGATTTAGTTGGTGTATCCGGAGCAAGTGGACGAACATCACCATTGTTGTCTGGAGTACTTGGAGTTTCAGTTGGTTTAACTGGAACACTTGGAGTTTCCGGAGTGGTTGGTGTTTCTGGATTTGTTGGTTGATCCGGAGTAGTTGGCTGAGTTGGTTGATCTGGTGGGGTCACCGGAGTTTCTGGTGTATTAGGAGTATCCTTAGTGTAGTTGATAGTTACAGTAGTATTTGCTGTATCAGGAGTTACTGCCTTTGAAGCAATTTCCTTTGGATCAGCAGTATAACCGTCAACCTTAGCTGGAGTGTAGGCATCCCAAGTTGCAGAACCATCGGCCTTCCACTCACCTTCCTTAACAACTTTACCATCAGCATTAACTGTTACTTCACGAGTGAAGGTAACCTTTTGAGTGATAGTCTTAGCTTCACCATTTGGAACCTTATCAATAATAGTTCTGATAACTTCCTTGGTTTCAACCTTAGTTGGTGAGTAAACATCAACAGGACCGGTAATTTCTTTAGTTGTACCATCTGGGTAAGTTACAACAACTACACCAGTTGAAGTACCTGGCTTAGTTACGTCTGGTGGAGTTACCCAATCAATCTTAGTACCTGGAACCATGTCTTCAGTACCTGGATTGAGAACGACAACTGAACTTGGATCTGGAACAGTATTAATTGGTGTCTTAGGTGTTGTCCAAGTTGGATTTGAAGTAACTATAGTTACTGTAGCAGTGCCTTTGCTTCCATCTGGATAAGTTACAGAAATTTCACCAGTTGATTCACCAACTTTATCGGTTCCAGGAGCTTTACCGTCTACCCAGTGGTAGTCAGTTGAGCCTTCTGGTTGACCTGTAACTAAGTTTGGTAAATCAGTAGTAACAGGATCGCCAACTGAGTTGTAAACTGTCTTACCTTTAAGATCAACAATTACAACTTTAACACCAGTTGAAATACCTACTCCATTTTCATAAGTAATATCAATAGCGCCTTCATATTCACCAGGCTTGTTAATATCAACTTGAGTTTCGATATTCTTATCCCAAGCTATGTCTTTATATGCGCCTTCATATTCATCTGGCAGACCTCTTCTGGCTGCTGCATCATCTAAGCTTTCGCCTTCATTTATATAAATAGTCTTGCCTTCAACATAAGGTGCATAACTTGGTTTGTAAATTGAACCTACGATATCAAAGCCAGCATCAATATTTTCTTCAAAATGATCATCTAAATATTGGCTAATATTTTCAAAATAGTTTAAATTTAAACTACCATCTTGATTATGAAATGTTGGAACATTTCCTAAATTAATAAAGCCATCTTCTGTTTGAACAATGGCAGTTGCAATAGCTTTATATTTAACGCCATCTTTAAGGTAGGTATCTCTATTAATGCCTAACTTTTCAAGTTGTTCAGCAGTAAGGGCATCTGGTTGAGTTAAACCTAACGCTTTTAAGTATTCTTCTTTAGTAGCATTATCCACTACCGGAAGGTTACTTGGAACATCTTGACCAGGTTCTTGACCATTGTCATTTACTTTTGCTTCTTGTGAATCAGTTTTTACTTCATCATTCGCATTATTATGTGCAACTTGTAAAGTCTTCTCTTCGTCAGGCTTTTCCTTTGCAGTAGCAGATGCATCCGCAGTATCTAAGATTTGATCTTTTTTAGTTACTACAACATCTTGTTGATCTGATTGTACTTTTACGTGATCAGATTGATCTTCACTTGCATTGTCGTCTGTCTTTTGTGACGCATCGTCAACGTTAGTTTCATCAGCATGAACTTGTTCACCGCTAATTACCATAAATGTAGAACCGACAAGTACGGATGCTACACCAATTGACAATTTGCGGATACTAAAACGTTGATGACTTTCACCTTTATTAAAGGTCTTTTTCATCTTGATAATCCTCCACTATATTATGTTTAAGTTATGTTATGTTTTTACACAATTAAAAATTGTATAACTATAGTTATTATTACATTTATCGTTGATTTATTCAATATAAAATCGGTTTCTAAGTAACAAAAAAAGGTAAGCGTCAAATAACCCAGTGTATTGAAAAAGCACCGTTTTAACTAAACGGTGCTTTTTGCTTTCTATTTACAAATTGTCTGCACCTTTTCTTGCCATGGCAAATAGGCTTCAAGGGTATCCGAATCCAAAATCTCTTCATTCGGTAGTTTTTGAAGCAA
>NZ_CALPCQ010000031.1 GCF_943193025.1 Lactobacillus agrestimuris | reverse complement strand
TAGAAAGCAAAAAACACCGTTTAGTAAAAAAGACTAAAACGGTACTTTTTCAATACACTAGATTATTTGACGCTTACAAAATACTAGCCAAACTGGGACTTATAAAGTACAAAAAAGACGCATTCCAAATTGAAATGCGTCTTATTAGCATTTAAAACTAATTGTTAGCGAATCAAGAATTAGATCCCTATCTTTTAGTTCTTACGCTTCTTCTTACCACCTGCAAGACCTAAGATTGCTCCTACACTTGCAATGGCAAGTCCAAGTAAACCAGCCTTGTTAGCTTCTGCACCAGTTTGTGGTAAGGTCTTAGCATTCTTATCACTCATAGCATCATTGCTATTACCATTAAGGCCTGAGCGATTGCCGTTACCATTACCAACTCCTGCTGCATGAACACCGCTAGTACTTTCACCATTTACATCGCCACTATGAATACCAGAAGTAGTAGTAGAATTACCATGCTTCTTAGTATTATTATGCTTAGTCTTATTAGGCTTAGTGTTATTTGATGAATTTGGTACTTCATTTTGAGAATCATTTGCTTTTGGTTCTACATTAACGTTGACAGTTACAGTGGCAGTTGAACCATCTGGGTAAGTTACAACGATGATTTCTGAGTGTGAACCTGGCTTCTTGACATCGTCAGAAACCTTACCTGAATCTTGCCAAGTGTAAGTAGTACCGCCTGGTAATTGATTCTTGTTTGCAATACCTTGTGATGCATCTGGTACTTCACCTTCTGTGGTCGTGATATCTTGACCAATTGGTGTGTAAGTATCAGCATCTGTTGGAGTTGATGGAGTAACAGGACTTACTGGAGCAGATGGTTCAGTAACAGTAATTGTAGTAGTTACTGTGTCTGTTGTGCCATCTGGATAAGTTACTGTGATTGTTACTGGTCTAGTACCTGGTGTGTTTACATCTGGTTCACCATTAGTCCATTCATACTTGGTACCTGTTGGTAAGTCATCCTTGTTACCAATACCTTCTGATGGATCTGGCATGTGACCCTTATCAGTTGTAATTGGGTTTGGTTCTGGTGTGTACTTATCTGTATCTGTTGGGTTCTTAGTAACAATTACCTTAGTAGTTACAACATCTGTTGAACCATCTGGGTAAGTTACTGTGATTGATACATCCTTAGTACCTGGGGTTGATACATCTGGAGCACCATTGGTCCAAGTGTATGAAGTTCCTGTTGGTAAGCTTGGAATATTACCAATTCCTTCTTCTGGACTTGGTTCCTTACCTACAGTTGTATTAATATCCTTTGGTTCTGGATCGTACTTGTCTGCATCTGTTGGGTTCTTAGTAACAATCACGTGAACTGAAACTTCATCTGTTGAGTTATCTGGGTAAGTTACAACTACAGTTGCGTCCTTAGTACCTGGAGTTGATACATCTGGAGTAGTCTTCCAAGTGTAACCAGTTCCTGTTGGTAAATCACCTTTGTTTGCAATACCCTCTGAAGCGTTTGGAGTTTCACCTACATTAGTGTGAACATCTTGACCCTTAGGAGTGTACTTATCTGCATCAGTTGGGTTTTCTACCTTTTCAACTTGAACAGTGATGTCTGGGTTGTCTTTACTGTTTCCGTTAAATGGAACCTTACTTGGAATTTCAGCACCCGGTACTACTTCATAGCCAGTTGGTACTTGTAATGGAGTTTCACCATTTCCGTTACCAATAGTTACGCTAGTTCCTGTCTTTCCTGTTAAGGTTTGAGTTCCAACTGTCTTACCACCATCTACAAAGATAATCTTTCTAATTTGACCATCTGCAGTGTAGTTAAAGGTTACTGTTGAATCTTCAGTATTACCAGTTACATCCATTGCTGGAGCAGCATTTGGATTAGTTACTGTGTATCCTGCTACTTCTGGTGCAGTTACTGCATCAAACTTAGCAGTGTTCCAGTCACCGTAAGTAATTTCACCAGTTACTAAGTCTTCAGTAGCACTTCTTTGAAGAGTTACAGTTTGACTAGCAACCTTGGTAATGTTACCAGCTACATTCTTTTCAACAGTTCTAGTGATTGTCTTGTTTACCTTGTCTGCTTGACTTGGATCGTTTGTTACATCCTTTGTTCCGTGTTCAACGTAGACAATAGTGTCCTTAATTGGTTCTGAACCAAATGTGAATGAACTTGGAATATTTTGTCCACCAACTACTTTCCAGTTAGCTGGAACTTCAAGATTTACTGGAACAGTTTCGCCAGTCTTACCACCAACTACTTGAGTACCAACAACGTCGTTGTGATCTGCGTTGTTTACGTACTTGATTGTAGCGGTTTGATCTGAGTAAGTGTAGTTTACAGTTACAGTAATGTTGTTTACTGGTTCGCCGTTTTCTAAGCCTGATTGTGATGCTACATAATCCTTACCATCTTTGGTAGTGATTGTGCCACCTGTAATGGTTCTGGTGTAACCTGCTGCACTTGGAATTTCAAAGTCTGAGAAGCTAGTTGAACCATCAGTCATGTCTGAAGTCCAGTCAGTGTAAGTTACTTTACCAGTTACTTCATTAGTTGACTTAGTTCTGTAGAAGTAAAGTTTTTGAGTACCAGTTTGTGGTGCCTTACCTTCAATGTTTACAGTAATAGTTCTAGTTACTTCACGGTAAACATCCTTGTTGCCTTGGTCATTACGTCCATCATCAGTATCAACCTTAGCTTGTACTTGAACAGTGATGTCACCGTTATCTTTACTATCTGCGTTAAATGGTATAGTCTTTGGAATTGTAGTATTTGGTACTAATTCGTAACCAGTAGGAATTTCTAATGGAGTTTCACCATTTCCGTTACCAATAATTACGCTAGTTCCAGTCTTACCAGTTAAGGTTTGAGTTCCAACAGTGTTGCCATTATCAACAAAGACGATCTTTCTAGTTTGTTCATTTGTACTGTAAGTGATGTTAAAGACTAAGTCCTTATCACCTGGTTTTACAGTTTGTGCTGGAACTTCATTTTGACTTGGTGTGTATCCTGCAACCGTTGGTACAGTGTAGCTTGGGAATGTGTATGTTCCGTTATCTGACCATGCACCATAAGTTACTTCACCTGTTACTAAGTCCTTAGTTGCAGTTCTGTTAAAGGTTACTGAGCTAACTACTGGAGTAGTCTTGCCATCTGGAGTAGTTACATTGATTGTTTCAGTAACGGTTGACTTAGCACCTGCATCAGTATTAGTTACATCTTCAGTTCCGTGTTCAATTGTTACGTTGATTGGAGCTGGGTTTTCTGAACCAAATGTAATTGATGTTGGGTATTTACCAGTAATTACCCATCCTTCTGGTACATGGTTCGCAATATCAGTATTTACACTTTCACCAGTCTTACCAGTTACGTTGTAACTACTGATTACCTTATCATCTTTATCAACATAGTTAATTACTTGGCTGTGTTCTCCAGCACCGTAAACGAAGGTCACTGTTGAATCTTGAGTATCACCAGTTACAACTACTTCTGGAGCGGCATTTGGATTAGTTACTGTGTAACCAGCTTCTGCTGGAGCAGTTACGGCATTAAACTTAGCTCCATCTACGTTCCATGCACCGTAAGTTACTTCACCAGTTACTAAGTCTTCGGTAGCACCTCTGTGGATAGTTACAGTTTGCTTAGTATATTCACTAGTCTTACCTGCGATATCAAGGTCAATTGTTCTAGTAATTGTCTTGTTTACCTTATCTGCTTGTGATGGATCGTTAGTTACATCCTTTGTTCCGTGTTCAATTGTTACATTAATTGGAGTTGGGTTATCTGAACCAAATGTAATTTGGCCTGGAATTGTCTTATCAGTAATTACCCAACCTTCTGGAACATTACTTTGAATGTTAGTATCTACAGTTTCACCAGTCTTACCAGTTACATCATAATGCTTAATTACATTACCATCTTTATCAACATAGTCGATTACTTGGCTGTGTTCATCAGCACCGTAAACAAAGGTTACTGTTGAATCTTCAGTTTCACCTGTAATTGCTACTTCTGGTGCAGCATCTGGGTTTGATACTGTGTAGCCTGCTTCTTCTGGTGCAGGTACGGCATCAAACTTAGCTCCATTCACGTTCCATGCACTGTAAGTTACTTCACCAGTTACTATGTCCTTAGTTGCCGTTCTGTGAAGAGTTTCAGTTTGCTTAGTGTATTCACTAGTCTTACCAGCAATGTCAAGATCAATTGTTCTTATAACTGTCTTGCTTACCTTGTCTGCTTGTGATGGATCGTTAGTTACATCTTCAGTCTTGTGATCTAAGTAAATCTTAATTACTGGGTTAGTTACACCTAAAACAGGAGTTTCAGTTGGTAAAGTTTGACCTTCAGCTAATTCATAGTTATCTGGAACAGTTAAGCTTACTCGAACTTGTTTACCAAAGTCACCCTTAACTGAAATTGGCTCACCAACATTTTGACCATTAGTCTTATCAACAAATTGATATTGTTGAGTTTCTGAATCAATGTTGTAAGTTACGTTTTCAGTTACGTTTTCAGTATTTGGAGTTACATTGTCAACTGCAGGAATTACTGTTGCGTTCTTACCGTCTACTTGTGAAGTGTAACCATCTACTTGTGGTACATCTACTTGGGTAAAGCTGCCTGTAGTCTTGCCAGTTTGTGCGCCATTTTCAAATACTTGGTAGTCGCCATAAGTAGTTACTGCTTTACCATCTTGTTCGGTTACAGTCTTAGTACGTGCAAAGACTACGGTTTGTGGATCTGAAACCTTCTTACCATCTGGAGTAGTTCCATCAATTGTTCTAGTTACGGTCTTGAATAAAGTAGTCTCATCATTACCAGTATTTTGGCTTGGATCCTTTGGATCAGTTGGCTTTTCAGTACCAGTTACGATGATAGTAGTTGGTACATCTTGGGTATTGCCATCTGGGTAGTGAACAGTTACTGTTACTGGACTTTCACCAATCTTGCTTACATCTGGAGTCTTACCATCTTTCCAAGTGTAAGTGGTGTTTGTTGGTAAGTCTGGTACATTACCAATACCTTGTTCTGGGTTTGGTTCTTGACCTTGTGGAGTAACAATTGGAGTTGGAGTAGCTTCACTTACGATTACCTTAACTGGAACATCTTCACTTGAACCATCTGGGTAGTTTACAACTACTACAGCGCCCTTAGTTCCTGGTGTCTTAGTATCTGGTTCGCCATCTTTCCAAGTGTACTTAGTACCTGTTGGTAAGCTTGGAATATTACCAATACCTTGTGATGCTTCTGGAGTACCACCAATGTTGGTGTGAACATCTTGTCCTTCTGGAGTGTACTTGTGTGCATCAGTTTCTTTGTAAGTTACATTTACAGTTACGTTTTCAGTATCTGGAGTTACATTGTCAACTGCAGGAATTACTGTTGCGTCATTACCGTTCACTTGTGAAGTGTAACCATCTACTTGTGGTACATCTACTTGAGCAAAGCTACCAGTAGTCTTGTCAGTTTGTGCACCATTTTCAAATACTTGGTAATCTCCGTAAGTAGTTACTGCCTTACCATCTTGTTCAGTTACAGTCTTAGTACGTGCAAAGACTACTGTTTGAGGATCTGAAACTTTCTTACCATCTGGAGTAGTTCCATCAATAGTTCTAGTTACAGTCTTGAACAAGTCCTTTTGATCTTCATTAGTTGGATCAGTTGGCTTTTCAGTACCAGTTACGATGATAGTAGTTGGTACGTCTTGAGTATTACCATCTGGGTAGTGAACAGTTACTGTGACTGGACTTTCACCAATCTTGCTTACATCTGGTTCGCCATCTTTCCAAGTGTAAGTTGTACCTGTTGGTAAGTCTGGTACATTGCCAATACCTTGTTCTACGTTTGGTTCTTGACCTTGTGGAGTAACGATTGGTTTACCTGTTGCATCTTCAGTACCGACATTAAGTGAACCTGCTGGCAATTCAACGTCTAAGTAAGTTGCTTGACCATCTTTGTCATTATCACTAAATGTGATCTTAACAGTACCCTTAGTATCACCAGCCTTAAGGTCATTTGCCCAAGTGTATGATACTGGCTTGTTAGCAGTTAACTTGTCTAAGTTAGTAAGATCAAGTAAAGCCTTTTCTGCATCAGTTAAGGCATCACCGGCCTTAGCTGGACTAACTACAAGTTTCTTAGAAGCTGCATCAGCAACTGGAGTAGCACCTTGTACAGTTACAGCATTACCATACCAACGAACGGTTTGACTACCACCTTGAGTAGTGAATAAGCCGTTACCAGTATCCTTAATTAAATCACTGTTTGCCCCGTAAGTTACCTTGATTGCTGGGTTTACATCAGAAACAGTTGAAGTACCAGTACCTGGAAGAATTTCAGAACTTGTAGCTGAATCTACATTAGTGTTAATTGGAGTAGTCCATTCTGCACTAACATCAGTAAGATTACCAGTACCGTTAGCTCTGTCGTAAACTACTGTACCTTGAGTATTAATACCCTTACGAACATCATTGTTGTTCCAGTAAGTAATCTTGCTAATGATGCTAGTAGCATCTGGATACATACTGTTAGCAGTAGTTTCGTGAAGGTTGTTCAAGTTAGTTTCAACAGTAACACTGTAATCAGTTCCTATGAATGTGTTTGAACCAACAGCGATTGGTGCATCAATAGTTTCTTGTGAACCATCTGGATAAGTTACTGTTACTGGTACAAAGATTGGTCCTTCTGGTGTGTTTGAACTAGTAGTTACAGTTACGTTACCAGTGTTTGGATCAATAGTGCCAGTTACACCTTCTGGGTAAGTAGTACCATCTGGAATCTTGTAAGTAGTACCTGTTGGAGCAGTTACGCCTTCACCATATGATGGATTACCAGTTTCAACTTTACCACCTTGGTTTACCTTTGCTGGGTTGTATTTTGGATTGTAAGTATTAGCATCACTTGCAGTGACAGTAATCTTAGCAGTTACATTATCAGTAGAGTTATCACCTGGGTAAGTTACTGTTACTGGTACGTCAATTTCACCGACTGGAGTGTTTGCACCAGCATTAACGGTAATCTTACCAGTGGTATCATCGATAGTTACTTTAGAACCTGCTGGGACTTGGAAATTATCATCAATCTTGTAAGTAGTGCCTGCTGGAGCAGTTGCGGCCTTACCACCATCAGTAGTGTAAGTTGGAGCTTCAGTAGTTACACTCTCACCTTGTTTTACACTAGCATCTTGGTAACTTGGTGTGTAAATATCTGCATTAGTCTTATCAGTAATGTTTAATGGGATATTTACAAAGTCAAGTGAACCATCGTTGTAAGTAACCTTTGCCCATGCTGAAGTATCAGTGGTCTTCAAGTTACCTTCTGGATTAGTTGGTGCATCAATACCACTCATGGTGTTAGACCATTCAGTTGCATCTGCTGGAGTGTACCAAGCAACATCCTTAACATTACCATCTACTGGAACAGTAGTCTTAGTCCAGTTACCATTTTCATCCATAGTTGCCTTTAAAAGATCCTTGATACCATCTTTTGGATTAAGGTCATTTAAGGTTTCGTGAGTATTACCATTAATGGTTTGAACTTCTGGATCATATAAGTCGTTATCCTTAACTGGAACTGGTGAATCAGGAGTCAAAAGTTGTGAACCCATTGCTAAACGTTGTGGAGTCCAGTAACTATAGTTGTTCAAGAATTGGTTCAAGTATGGAGTGTAGTAATTTACGCTACCAGCACCTTGAGTAATAATACCTTGGTCACTGTTCTTGTTTACCTTTTGACTACCATTGTATTCAAATGAGTTAGTACCTGATTGGCTTGGTGCCATGATTACATTACCATTTGAGTACAAGAATTTTTCTTGACCATCTTTATTTTGAGGACTAGTTTGACCAGCTACAGTAAAGCCTGTACCTGCATTAGTTCCCCAGTTGTTCATTGAGTTAACACTTTGAACCATCCAAGTGAAGTTTGGTGCATTCGAAATATTAGCTGCTTGCCATTCTGCGATTGGAGCGTTAGAAATGTGAACACCATTAGTTCTACCGCTTTGGCCACCACCTTCAAGGTAGATTAAATCTGAGCCATTGCTTGGGAGTGGAGTGTTTAATCTTTGTAAGTTGACATACTTAGGGTTAACAATATTAATGTTTGAGTTGGCTGATGAACCTGAAACAAAGATCATACCAAGGTTAGTTTGTTGTCTTGAATCTTGTAAGTCTAAAGTTGCACCTTGGTTAACATTAATAGTAAATGTACCCTTTAAAACAGCTGATGAACCTGATCCCATTGAAATAATTGGGTTCATACCTGAATTAGTTGAGGTACGTTTTACTCTAATGATACCATCATCATTAATTGTGGTTGAGTCTACGTTAGTCGTATTAATTGGTTGACCTACACCAATGTTAATCACACCATATTGACCACCGTTAAAGTTAGAAATTGATCTGGCAACTTGACCAAAGTCAGGTGTTGCATCAGTAGCAGCTGTTACATCAAGAACACCATCTTTACCAACATTTAACTGACCAGCAAGGATTGCCATTGAGTGACCAGTACCTAAGTCCATGTTTACAGTACCATCAATATTTGCAGTACCGTGAACCCCATCGACAGCATAGATACCTCTAACGTCTTTACCACCCTTAATGTTTAAAGTGGCACCCTTCTTAACGTCAAAAGTATAAACAGTGGATCCATCATTATTATGGATATCAGTTTGTGCAGTACGGATAGCATCACCACCGTAGTTGTTAGCACCACTACCAGCATCAGTCATTTCAATATTGGTGGTGCCATCTTCAATTCTCACATAACCAGCATCGATAACTGAACCACTATCGGCTGAGCCATTAGTATTGGCCTTATTGTAAATAGTGTTGTTACCTTTTAAGATAGCAGTAAAGTATTCACTACCATGATTAGTACTATTTGTACCACGAACTAGACCACGGTCACTAATGTTAGCATTAATATCTTTGAAAGTAATAGTATCTTTCTTTTGATTATCAGCACTTACTTCACCAAATGAGAATGGAGCCATCCAACCAGCTTCATTACTACCTACGTCTCCAGCCTTAATCTTGGTATTATCAACAGTAATATCCCATGAACCACCATCTTTTTGGTTCTTATCTAAGAATTGTAAGTAGTACTTACCAAAGTCAATGGTCTTATCATTACCAGTAATGGTAACCTTACGAGCTACATTAGTACCATTTAATTCCATTAAACCATTGTAACCATTCCAGTGAAGTAAACTTGGGCCAGTAAGTCCACTAACAAGACCAGTTACTGTAACATCACCAGTAAGATTAATGTTATCAACATTAGCATCATTTAATGCGTTGACCATTCCTTGCCAGTCATCTACATTTGCAGTGTTCTTGTAAGCTTGAACAACAGTTACAGCAGCTGTAATAGTGTCTGGAGTTTGGCTTTTATCTGAGTTATTTGGATTATTTACTGTTACTGGAATGTTAAAGTTACCCAATTGAGCAACAGTAGTTGCAGCAACATTAATTTGACCAGTTGATGAGTTAACATCTACAGTTACACCATCTGGAGCATTGAAACCAGTAGCAAGACCGTAAGTTGTATCTTTGGGAGCTTTTTGACCATTATTTATAGAAATAACAGTGTTACTACCTTGGTGAACATCAGTTGCAGTGTAATTTAAGCCTAATTCTTTGGCAACATCAGTTTTTTCAGATGCGGTGGTATTAGCTGCTACTTTACTTTCAGTTAATGCAGCTGGACTTACCATAAAGTTAGTAAATAATTTATTAACTGGGACAGTTGTTGCATCCTTAGCATTTTGCTCTACTAAATTTTCTTTAAATAGATCCTCTTCGCTGTCCTTTGGGGTAAGGATTATATCTTCGGGCTTTTTCTTTGTTTCAAGAAGTGTAGCCTGCTTTTCATATGTGACCTTTGTTGAATCAACATCTTTATTTGCGTCTTTTGCTGCTGAAGAATTTTCTTCAGTAGTGTTTTGTTGAGCAGTCTCTGCAACATCTGAACTCTTTTCAATCTTCAAGTTAGATTGAGTATCATCAGATTTAACATCCGAATCGCTATTAGCTTGTGAACCATCAGTTGTTTCTGCATTAGTGGTATGTGCATTAAATCCTAAAAATGAAATACCAATCAATACGGATGCCGCACCAACGGTTAACTTACGAATTGAAAAGTGTTCATTCTTTTGTTCCATTTGACGTAATCGTTCTTTATAATTTCGACTAGATAACATCTTTTATCTACTCTCCTCTTTCTTACTCTCAAAAAATTACTCTTTTAAATAATAGGTGTTCTTTTACCCTCACTTAATATAATAGTCGTTATTTTATTTTTTGCAACGTTTTTTCTTTTTTCTTTTTTACTTTATTTTTTCTTATTTGAAGACTATTTATTCTTAGGGCTATAATTGCTTTATTTACGTTTGAAATTAACCCAAGCAAGTTGTAACAACTCTACAAGCATGGTATTGCGGCTAAGTCTAGGACGTGTCACACGGCACATATTATTACGGCAAACAAAAAACACATTCCGATTTGGAATGTGTTTTTGTTAGATAAAACTAGTTATTCAAACATTTAAACAAATGAATGGTTAGTTTTAGTTCTTACGCTTTTTGTCACCGGCTAAGACAATGATTGCGCTAAGGCTAGCAAACATTAAGCCGATTAAGCCGTACAAGCTATTATCTTGTGCACCAGTTTGTGGTAAAGTCTTAGCATCCATTTCACTCTTAGCACCAGTGTTGCCATAGAAGCTTGAGTGGTTGCCGTTACCATTACCAATTCCTGCTGAGTGAACACCACTAGTATTTTCACCGTTTACATTACCACTATGAATGCCGGCAGTATCAGTAGTGTTACTGTGCTTCTTATGCTTAGCATGCTTCTTAGTCTTAGTAGTCTTAGTATTATCTGCTGGTACCTTATCAGAATCATCATCTGATTTTGGTTCTACATTAACGTTAACAGTTACAGTATCAGTTGAACCATCTGGGTAAGTTACTACGATGATTTCTGAGTGTGAACCTGGCTTCTTAACATCATCAGCAACCTTACCTGAATCTTGCCAAGTGTATGTAGTACCGCCTGGTAATTGATCCTTGTTTGCAATACCTTGTGATGCATCTGGTACTTCACCTTCTGGAGTAGTGATATCTTGACCAATTGGTGTGTAAGTATCAGCATCAGTTGGTGTTGATGGAGTAACAGGAGTTACTGGGGTAGATGGAGTATCAGGAATAGATGGAGTTGATGGTTCAGTTACGTGAATAATAGTAGGTACTTCGTCTTGTGAACCATCTGGGTAAGTTACGATAACTACTGCTGGGTGATCACCAATAGTATTTACATCTGGAGTATCTTTCCAAGTGTACTTAGTACCATCTGGTAAGTCGCCCTTGTTGCCAATACCTTCTGAAGGATCTGGAACTTGGCCTTGAGGAGTATCAACCACTTCTGGAACTGGAGTGTAATTGTCTGCATCACTTACAACATTTACATAAGCTGGAACAATTTCCTTTGAGCCATCTGGGTAAGTTACAGTGATGTCATGTAAAGTCAAACCTGATTCAGTAGTTGTTGGAGTACCATCAGTCCAAGTGTAAGTAGTACCAGTTGGTAAGTCATTCTTGTTGACGATATCGTTTTCAGCATCTGGAACTGGATCACCCTTCTTAACAGTGATAGTACCGCCTTCTGGGTTATACTTATCAGCATCAGTTGGGTTTTCTGGCTTGTTGTTAGGATCCTTAACAGTAATGATTACTGGAACATTGTCTTGTGAACCATCTGGGTAAGTTACTACTACGATAGCTGGGTGATCACCGATAGTATTGGTATCTGGAGTATCTTTCCAAGTGTAATTGGTACCAGTTGGTAAGTCACCGTTGTTAGTAATTGCAGTTTCTGCATCTGGAACCTTAGAACCCTTATCAACAGTGATGTTGTGACCTTCTGGAGTGTACTTGTCTGCATCAGTTGGGTTTACGTGAACAACAGTTGGTACATCTTCGCTTGAGCCATCTGGGTATGTTACAACTACGATAGCTGGCTTGTCGCCTGAAGTAGTTGTATCAACAGGGGTCTTCCAAGTGTAATTAGTACCTTCTGGTAAATCACTAGTATTAGAAATACCGTTTGAAGCATCAGGAAGCTTGTCACCTTTGTTTACAGTAACAACTTGACCTTCTGGATCGTACTTGTCAGCATCTGTTGGGTTTGTGGTCTTACCATTATTATCATCAGTTACGATAACTGTTGCTGGAACCTTGTCAATTGAACCATCTGGGTAAGTTACAGTTACGATAACTGGTTGGTTACCTACCTTATCAGGATCTGGAGCTACTTCCCAAGTGTACTTAGTACCAGTTGGTAATTCTGAAGGATTCTTAATACCTTTTTCAGCATCTGGAGCTGGATCACCCTTCTTGATAGTGATAGTAGAACCTTGTGGGTCATACTTGTCAGCATCATCAGTTACGTGAACCATTACAGGAACTTCATCTACTGAACCGTCTGGGTAAGTTACAGTAACAATACCGTTCTTATCACCAACAGTATCAGTATCTGGAGTATCAGTATCCTTCCAAGTGTACTTAGTACCTTCTGGTAATTTAGTATGGTTAGTAATACCTTTTTCAGCATCACCATCAGTTAACTTGTGACCCTTATCAACTGTGATGTTACCACCATTTGCGTCATATTTGTCGGCATCAGTTGGGGTTGTAGGATTTCCAGTACCGTCAGTTACGTTAAGTGAACCTGTTGGTAATTCAACGTTTAAGTAAGTTGCTTTACCGTTCTTGGCCTTGTCTTGGAAAGTAATACGTACAGTACCCTTAGTTTCGCCAGCCTTAAGGTCGTTTGCCCAGGTATATGATACAGGCTTGTTAACGGTTAAATTACCTAACTTAGTAAGATCAAGTAAAGCCTTTTCTGCATCAGTTAAAGCATCACCGGCTTTAGCTGGTTTTACTTCAAGTTTCTTCGAAGCAGCATCAGAAACTGGTGCAGCACCTTCAACAATTACACCATTACCATACCATCTAGCAGTTTGGCTACCGCCTTGAGTAGTGAATAAGCCATTACCAGTATCCTTAATTAATTGGCTGTTTTTACCGTAAGTAATCTTAATTGCTGGATTATTTTTAATATCAACAGTTGAAGTATTAGAACCTGGAAGAACTTCATCCATAGTAGCCTTATTTACATTAGTGTTGATTGGGTTAGTCCATTCAACAGTTACGTCATCAAGGTTACCAGTACCATTAGCCTTGTCGTAAATTACATTACCAGCTAAGTTCTTACCGGCACGAACATCATTGTTGTTCCACCAAGTAATCTTAGTAATTGCATCTTTGGCATCTGGATTCATACTGTTAGCAGTAGTTTCGTGAAGGTTATCTAAATTAGTGTCAACACTTACACTGTAATCAGTACCGATAAATGTGTTTGCGCCAACAGCGATTGGGGCATCAATAGTTTCGTGTGAACCATCTGGGTAATTTACTGTTACTGGTACAAAGATTGGTCCTTCTGGAGTGTTGTCACTAGTAGTTACAGTTACGTTACCAGTGTTTGGATCAATAGTTGCAGTTACACTTTCTGGTAATTTAGTTCCTTCTGGAATTGCGTAAGTAGTCTTCTTTCCGTTTTCTTCTGGAGCAGTTACGCCTTCACCGTATGATGGAACACCAGTTTCAACTTTACCACCTTGTTTTACGTTTACTGGGTTGTAGTGTGGGTTGTAAGTATCAGCATCACTATTAGTTACAGTTACCTTAGCAGTTACGTTATCAGTAGAGTTGTCACCTGGGTAAGTTACTGTTACTGGAATATCGAATTCACCAGTTGGAGTATTATCTTTAGTAGTTACCTTAATTGCACCACTAGTTGGGTCAACAGTTACAGTTACACCTTCTGGAGCAGTAAAGTCACCAGCTACAAATTTAGTACCTTCTGGAGCAGTAGTAGTCTTACCATCAGCATCAGTAATAGTTACTGGAATAGTAGTTTCTGAACCACGTTTTACATCAGTATCCTTGTAACTTGGTGTGTAAGTTTCTGCATTAGTCTTATCAGTAATGTTTAATGGAATCTTTACGAAGTCAATTGAATCATCTTCGTAAGTAACCTTTGCCCATGCTGAAGTATCAGTAGTCTTCAAGTTACCTTCTGGGTTAGTTGGTGTATCTTCACCACCCATAGTGTTTGCCCATTCAGTTGCATCAGCTGAAGTGTACCATGCAACATTCTTTACAATACCGTCAACTGGAACAGTAGTAGTTGTCCAGTTACCGTTTTCATCCATGCTTGCCTTTTGTAAATCCTTGATACCCTTGTTAGGATCTAAGTTGTTTAAGGTTTGCTTAGTAGTACCGCTGATAGTTTGAACTTCTGGTTCGTACAAATCATTATCTTTAGACTTAACTGGTGAATCAGGGTTAAGTAAACTTGTACCCATTGCTAAACGTTGTGAAGTCCAGTAACTATAATTGTTTAAGAATTGGTTTAAGTATGGAGTGTAGTAAGCTTGACTACCATTTCCTTGGGTAATGATACCTTGGTTACTGTTCTTATTTACAGTTTGGCTACCATTGTATTCAAATGAGTTAGTACCTGATTGACTTGGTGCCATGATTACATTACCATTTGAGTACAAGAATTTTTCTTGACCATCTTTATTTTGAGGACTAGTTTGACCAGCTACAGTAAAGCCTGTACCTGCATTAGTTCCCCAGTTGTTCATTGAGTTAACACTTTGAACCATCCAAGTGTAGTTTGGTGCAGTTGAAGTATTAGCTGCTTGCCATTCTGCGATTGGAGCGTTAGAAATGTGAACACCATTAGTTCTACCGCTTTGGCCACCACCTTCAAGGTAGATTAAATCTGAACCATTCTTAGGAAGTGGGGTGTTCAATCTTTGTAAGTTGACGTACTTAGGGTTAACGATATTAATGTTTGAGTTGGCTGATGAACCTGAAACAAAGATCATACCAAGATTAGTTTGTTGTCTTGAATCTTGTAAGTCTAAAGTTGCACCTTGGTTAACATTAATAGTAAATGTACCCTTTAAAACAGCTGATGAACCTGATCCCATTGAGATAATTGGGTTCATACCTTCATTGGTTGAAGTACGTTTTACTCTAATGATACCATCATCATTAATTGTATTTGAGTCTACGTTAGTTAAGTTAGTTGGGTTACCAACACCAATTGAAAGCACACCATATTGACCACCATTGAAGTTAGAAATTGATCTACCAATTTGACCAAAGTCAGGTGTTGCATCGTAGGCAGTAGTTACATCAAGAACACCATCTTTACCAACATTTAAGTTACCAGCAAAGACTGCCATTGAGTGACCAGTACCTAAGTCCATTTTTACAGTACCATCAATATTTGCAGTACCATGAACCCCGTCAACGGCAAAGATACCTCTAACGTCTTTACCACCAGTAATATTTAAAGTTGCATCCTTCTTGATATCAAAGGTATAAACAGTTGAGCCATCATCATTGTGGATATCAGTTTGTGCAGTACGGATGGCGTTACCACCGTAGTTGTTAGAGCCATCATATGCAGAGGTTACATTGATGTTAGTAGTACCATTATCAATTCTTACATAACCAGCATCAAGTGCTGAGCCACTTGCTCCTTGGAATTTTAAGTCTTCACTAGCAGTAACATCATTATCACCAGTTAAAACCAAAGTATAATATTCACCATTATGATTAAGTCCTGCACCAGTAATTACTGAGCGGCCTTCTACATTGGCAGTAACATTATTGAAGGTAACCGTATCTTTCTTTTGATTATCGCTATTTACATCAGCGAATGAAATAAGTCCAAATTGTCCTGGTTCAGTAGCACTAGTTTGACCACTACCATCTTTTGATACACCCTTAAGTTTAGTATCATCAATAGTAATATCCCAGCCATTGCCATTCTTTTGGTTAGCATCTTGGAACATTAAACTATAATGACCAAAATCAACAGTATTACCATTACCAGTAATAGTTACTTTACGGGCTACATTTTCTTTATTAAATTTTAAGCAACCATTGTATCCTAATGATTGACCACCCAAACTACCAGTTTTACCAGTTACAGTAATATCATGAGTAATATTAATATCATCAACATTTGCATTTTCTAATGCGTTAATAAAACTGGACCAATCTGTAACATTTTGAACTGTAACTTTTGGTGCTTCTGGAGTAGTTGCATCTAAAGCAGCGTAGATACCCTTTTCGTTCTTACCAACCATAGCACCCTTGTCAGCCATTGACTTAAGTGCTTCATCTTCTGCGGCCGACTTAGCTGCTGATGAGTCAGCCGATGCTGAGCTAGCTGCTTCTGACTTAGCTACTGAAACTGCATTTGATTCACTATTTGCAGCATCAGATTTAATTTTAAGTTCTGATGCATCGCTTGCTGCGCTAGTTTCCTTAATTTTAAGGTCTTGTACTTGTGCCGCACTATCAGCTGAAGCTTCTGAACTTGTTTCAGCCTTTTGGTCTGCAACCTCTAAAGTCGTTACAGGTTGACTTGATTTGTCTTCGTCTGACTTAACATTCGAATCCTTTGCTACATTTTCGTTAGCTTGTGAACCATTATCGGTTGTATCTGCACTAACAGTGTGTGCATTAAATCCTAAGAATGAGATACCAATCAATACGGATGCCGCACCAACGGTTAACTTACGAATTGAAAAGTGTTCATTCTTTTGTTCCATTTGACGTAATCGTTCTTTGTAATTTCGACTAGACAACATCTTTTATCTATTCTCCTCTTTCTTAAAACATACATAGTAATATAGTACTCTCTGACTAATATATTAGTTGTTTTTTCTAATTTTTGCAAATATTTTATCTTGTTATTTTTTATTTATTTAGTGATATTATTAGCTCTTCATAATTAAAGATATTTCTGTCATTCGGCACAATTATTAGGGCACACAAAAACACATTCCGATTTGGAATGTGTTTTTGTTGGATTAAAACTAATTATTCAAATATCTAAACAAATGAATGTTTAGATTCGATCTTTTAGTTCTTACGCTTCTTGTCACCAGCTAATACCATGATTGCGCTAAGGCTAGCAAATGCTAAACCGATTAAGCCGTACAAGCTATTATCTTGTGCACCAGTTTGTGGTAATGTCTTAGCACTCTTAACGCTCTTCTTGTTACCGTAGAAGCTTGAGTGGTTACCATTATCAACCTTTGCTGCGTGAACAGGAGTTACCTTAGTGTTGTGAACTCTAGAAGTCTTAGTAGATTTATCTTCAGTATTATCATTTGATTTAGGTTCTGAAGTTGTTTGGTCATCTGGAGTTTCTGGTGTTTCAGGAGCTACTGGAGTTGATGGAGTTTCTGGGGTATCTGGAGTTGATGGAGTAACAGGACTTACTGGAGCAGATGGTTCAGTAACAGTGATAGTAGTAGTTACTGTGTCTGTTGAGCCATCTGGGTAAGTTACTGTGATAGTTACTGGTCTAGTACCTGGAGTGTTTAC
>NZ_CALPCQ010000030.1 GCF_943193025.1 Lactobacillus agrestimuris | reverse complement strand
TTTCTAATTTTTGTTGTTTAGATAATTTAGACATAACAAAAGACCCAAAAGCGTCTAACTTTTGGGTCTCAGTTCAAAGATTCGCTTCTTTTTTATTATTGTCCATTTAATTAATATTGTTAATGTTTTGTAAATTTACTGAGCAAAAAGTTTGCTATCATACAATAAGTAGGTATAGAACAATTACTAAATACTAAAATAAAAATAAGAGGGATTTAATTGCATAAAAGTAGTAAAAAAGTTTTAAACGTATTAGCATGTGCTAGTGTATTAGCTACTACAGCTATTTCAGTTAACGCATTTCAAAATGATAATTCAGCATATACTGTTAATGCTGCTAAAAAGAAGAGAAGATCAGTTGTTTCAAGATCATACGGTGTTGATGTTGCCAATTACCAATCATCAAGTTTGAAGAGTCATGCAAATGCTGGAGCCGCCTTTGCGATTGTAAAGGTAAGTGAAGGTGTTTCATATAGAAACCCTAAGGCTGCGGCTCAAATTTCAAGTGCAAAGGCTAATGGAATGTTACCAATGGCATATCACTTTGCATTATTTGGCGCAAAATCGGCATCAGCTAAAGCTGAAGCCAACTATGCAATCGCATCAGCTAAGGCATTTGGCTTACCAAAAGGTTCATACATTGCATGTGATTGGGAAACTGGTGACGGTAACAATGTAAATGGTGGTAAGAATGCCAGTGCTAACGCTATTATTGCTTTCATGAAGAAAGTTAAATCTGCAGGTTATAAACCATTGTTGTATTCAGGTGCATCATTATTGAACAATAATATTAATACAGCTAAGGTTAATTCTGCATTTCCAAATTCATTATGGGTAGCTTCATATGCAACAATGGGTAGAATTGATAATCCAGATTTCAACTACTTCCCATCAATGGATGGTGTTGCAATTTGGCAATTTACAGATAACTGGCGCGGATTAAACGTTGACGGAAATATTAGTTTATTACCACTTTCTTACGGTTCTGCATCTAGTCAGGCTCCAAAGGCTAGTTCAATTTCAACCAAGAAGACGGTAATGTCTAAATCATATGTATATGATAAGAATGGTCAACGTAAAGGTACAGAATATCGTAAGGCTTATAGTAAAGTTAATGTTCTTGGTGGCGCAGTAGCAATTAATGGTGTTCAATACTATCGTATTGGTGAAAATTCATACATTAAGCTTGAAAACGTTGATGGTGCTAAACGTATTTTAAAGCACACAGCAAGTGTCTACGACAAGAATGGCAGGTTAGTTTCTGGTACTCCAAGTGTTGCTGCTGGTACAACTGTAGCAACCTACGGTAATCCAAGAACTATTAATAATAAGAGTTACTACCGAGTAAATAAAGGTCGTTACATCTTAGTTTCAGATTTTAATTAATCAGAACAAAGTAAAAGGGAATTGTATTTTACAATTCCCCTTTTTATTTATACATATCAAATATTATGTTAAATATTATTTACGAATTTAGCAATTCGAGCTAAAGCTTCTTTTAATTCATCAGTAGATGAGGCATAAGACAAACGAACGTATCCCTCACCACCTTTACCAAAGTATCTGCCTGGTGTCACACCAACTTTTGCTTTACTTGCTAATTCATTTGCAAATGCTTCATCATCTTGACCAAATTCATCTGGAATTTTAGCAAAAATATAGAAGGCACCTTGAGGAGTAGAGAGTTCAAACCCTAAATCTTCGAGGCCTTTTTTCATAAATACTAAACGGTCTTCGTAAATCTTTCTAGATTCAAGGGGATCGTTTTTACCATTATTTAACGCCTCAATGGCTGCTGCTTGTACATTATCAGTAACTGAAGTGACAAGGAAGGCATTAATTTTTCTGATACTTTTCATTATTTCGGCAGGAGCTGCAATATATCCTAAACGCCAACCTGTCATTGCATATGATTTTGAAAGACCTGAAATCAAAATATTTCTTTCAGGAATGTATTCAGATAGTGAATGGTGGGTATTTTCACCATAAACTAGTTCAGCATATATTTCGTCAGTAATAGAGAATAATTGATATTTAATAATGACTTGAGCTAGGCCTTGGAGGGTCTTCTCTGAATATACACGGCCCGTAGGATTAGAAGGATCAGTTAAAATAATAGCCTTTGCACCTTTTCCCTCATTGTTCAGCACTTCTTCCAAGTGTTTAGGCGTTAAGATAAAGCCGTCTTTTGAAGTATCGATTTCGATTGGAGTCGCACCAGTTAATTTAATCAATTGAAAGTATAAACCCCAAACAGGAGTTGGAACTAAAACTTTGTCTCCTGGATTAAGGATTGACATGAAGACGTTGTTTAAAGCGCCAGTTGCTCCAACAGTTACACAAACTTCGGTTTCAGGATCATAGTCAACATTGATACTACGTTTCAAGTAATCGCTAATAGCCTCAAGCAATTCAGGCTTACCAGCTTGTGGTGCGTAGTGAGAATCGTTAGCCTTGATATCTTTTATCGCTGCTTCTTGAACGTGTTCAGGAGTATTTAAGTCGGGTTCACCGATGGTTAATTTAATAATCCCAGGAATTTGTGACACTTTAACGTCAAAGGCACGAATCTTTGATGGTGAAAGTGAATTTAAACGAGTATTTAGAGTCATTGATAGATCATTTGCTAATTTTGGCATAATTCATAAGTCCTTTCTAGTTACGAATATTTTAAATTAGCTAGGTTTTAGAAACAACATTTTTTAAGAAATTTTGCTATATTTAATTTTGTAGAAAGAAGGAAGAGTGAATATGAATTTTGATAAACAAGGACAATTAAAGAAATTAAGCCATGAACAATATGAAGTAACGCAGAATGCAGCAACGGAATATCCTTTTACTGGTAAGTATGATGATTTTTATCAGAAAGGAATTTATGTCGATGTAGTCTCAGGAGAGCCACTTTTTTCAAGTGAAGATAAGTATGATGCTGGTTGTGGTTGGCCTAGCTTTACCAAACCGATCGAAAAATTAAAATATCGACGAGATCAATCACATAACATGGAAAGAACTGAAGTTAAAAGCCCGGAAGCTGATTCACATTTGGGACATGTTTTTACTGATGGACCAGCAGATAAAGGAGGATTAAGATATTGCATTAATTCTGCGGCCTTAAGATTTATTCCGTATGATGATTTAGATAAAGAAGGGTATGGTGAATATAAGAAGCTTTTTAAATAAGTTAGCTTAGTGGAATTGCTGATATAATGAAAGTAGTAAGAAATGAGAAAAGAGTTGAAAAAATGGCAGAGAAGAAATTATTATTATTATCTACCGGAGGAACCATTGCATCAGCAGTATCTGACGAAGGTTTGATTCCAAAAGAATCTGGTGAGGACTTATTAAAAAGGGTAAGTAATCTTCCATATGATATAGATGTAAAAGATATTTTGCAGCTAGATTCATCAAATATTCAACCTGAAGAATGGCGTAAAATCGCTGAGAAAATCTACGAATATCGTAATGATTATGATGGAATTGTTTTATCACACGGAACTGATACGATGGCATATACAGCTTCAATGCTCTCGTTTATGCTTCAAAATATTGAAATTCCAGTTGTCTTAACTGGTAGTCAGGTTCCAATTAATGTGGTTTTATCTGATGCACCAGATAATTTACGGTTGGCATTTGCGGCAGCCAGTGTGTGTCAACCGGGAATCTATTTAGCATTTGATCGTAAAATAATGCTTGGTTGTCGAAGCGTAAAGGTAAGAACCATTAACTTTGATGCATTTGAAAGTGTGAATGTTCCTCCGATAGCAAGAGTTACCTCGGACGGAATTGTTTTCAATAAGGATATTAAACTTCCTAAAAATTCTGGAAAATGTATCTTAAATACAAAGATTGATCCTCATGTTGCTTTGATTAAGCTCTTTCCTGGTTTTGATCCGGCTTTACTTGAAGCGATGGTTGATAATGGCTGTAAAGGGATTGTAATTGAAGGTTATGGCTTAGGCGGTATGAACTATATTAGAAGAAATATTGTTGGCTGTATCGGTAATTTAATTAAAAATAATATCCCAGTGATTGCAAGCAGTCAGTGTTTATATGAAAGAAGTGATTTGACTAAGTATGAAGTTGGGCGTTTAGCTTTGCTTGAAGGTGCGATTAGTGCTCAAGATATGACAAGTGAAAGTGCTATTACGAAGTTGATGTGGGGATTGGGTCAAGGTATGAATGTACATGAAATTTCTCAATTCTTCGCAACTGATGTAGTAGGTGAGGTAACTTTAGAAAATTAAAGTAGTTTAATATTACACTTTTGATAAAAAGTAAAAGTGGATTGTAAGCACTTCTTAATATTTTGCAGCATACAAATCGTGTTATGATTATTTAAGGTTATTAAAAGATATTAGCGAGGGATTTTAATGCAAAAGAGAAATAAAAAGCTTTTAGGGATTTTGGCTTGTGCAGCCAGTTTAAGTGGGGTTGCAGCAGGTGCAGTTCAGGTTTCTAAAGCAAATATTTCAGAAGTTAAAGCAGCAACAAATTCAGTTGGTTCAAGGCAATTGGGAGTTGATGTTGCAAGTTATCAAAGTAATGATATGAGTGGTTTTTCTAACTCAGGCAGTCAATTTGCAATTGTTAAGGTTAGTGAAGGTACAAATTACCGTAACCCGAAGGCATCTAGTCAAATTTCTAGTGCACTTAAGAATAATATGATGCCAATGGCTTATCACTTTGCTACATTTGGTGCAAATTCATCAGCAGCCGTAGCGGAAGCTAATTATGCTGTTTCATCAGCTAAAGCTTTAGGCTTGCCAAGTGGTTCATACATTGCCTGCGACTGGGAATCTGGCCAAGGTAATAATATCTCATCTGGTAAGAATCCAAGTGCGAATGCAATTTTGGCTTTTATGAAGCAAATTCAACAATCAGGTTATAAACCTTTGCTTTATTCAGGTGCCTATTTATTAAATAATAATATTAATACAAGCACAATTTTGTCACAATTCCCTAATTCATTATGGGTAGCTTCATATGCACAAGCAGGACGCATTGACAATCCTAACTTTAATTATTTCCCATCAATGGATGGTGTAGCAATTTGGCAATTTACTGATAATTGGCGTGGCTTGAATGTTGACGGTAACATCACTTTATTACCTTTATCATATAATTCAAGTTCAACGCAGGCTCCAATTCAAGAAGCTGCAAAGCCTTCGAATAACACGACTACCCAATCATCAAGCTCAGAAGCGAAGACCAGTAAGACCGTGATGTATAAGTCATTAGTCTATGATAAGAATGGAAATAAGACTGGTAAGTCAATTGCAGCTTATTCTCAAGTGACTGTTCTTGGTGGAATGGTTCAAATTAATGGACGTGCTTACTACAAGATTGGTGATAATCAATATATTGTATTGAACAATGTTGATGGTAAAATGCGTACTTTAAGTCATAATGCATATGTATATAACAATAAAGGTAATAGAGTTTATAGTGCAGGTAAGATGATAAGAGGAAACTCTTTGAAGACCTATGGTGCTAAATATCATATTAATGGTAAAGGTTATTACAGAATTAATAAGAATAGATATATTAAGGCTGGTAACTTTTAGGGATGAAAAAAGCCTCTGATTTTAATCAGAGGCTTTTTTATTACACAATTGTTTGTTCCTTAAATCGTCCGTAAACTTTTTCAACTTCACATACACTCATAAATGCATATGGATCAGATTTAGCTACGATTCGACGAATATCATACATATCATATCTATCAATAATTGTAATTAAAACAGTCTTTTCTGTGTGACCATAGGCACCCTCAGCATCGTGCAAAATAGTAATACCGCGGTGCATCTTGTTTTGGATACCGTCAATTATTGAATGAGGATTGTCAGTGATAATCATTACCTGCATCTTATTATGTTGAGTATATACTGAATCGATAACTCGACCATTAATAAAAATAGTTAATGCAGAATATAAAGCACGAGTCCATCCGAAAACAAATCCGGCAGCTGCAATTATTATCAAGTTAATTAAAATATTGAATTTTCCGTAACTTGTTCCAGTTTTCTTACGGATAACGATCCCGATAATATCTATACCACCAGTTGAAATTCCATTCTTTAAGGCAAACCCAGTACCAAAACCATTAATTGTACCACCGAAGATAGCACACAATAATGGATCCCAGTGAACATTTAAAGGTTGAATTATATTCATCATAATTGAGCCAAGCAATACAGCAACCGCAGTAAAGAAAGTAAACTTATGGCCAATTTTTGTCCAACCAAGAATAAACAACGGAATATTCAATGCAAAATACATAAATGAAGTTGAAATTTCAAATGGTAAAAACCGTTGACTGATCGAATTGATCAGCTGAGCAAAACCGGTTACTCCTGAAGAATACATATGTCCAGGAGTCCAGAAGAAATTCAAAGCAATCGCAACACTAATTGAATAGACCAGCGCTGCAGAAATTTTTGAAACGAAATTATATTTTCGATTAAATTTATCTAATTGATCCATGTTTTATTTCAAGTCCTAAAATAACTACTTCTTAAACATAATTATTTTAACAAAAGATTCAGTCCTAACCAATAGTTCAATTACTTCTTCCACATTTTTTGATATTCAGCACGACCACCAGATTCTTCTAATTGGTATCTAAGAGGATCTTTTTTATAGAAATCTTGATGATACTCTTCTGCAGGATAGAAAGGTCCAGCTTTTTCAATTTTAGTAACAATTGGTTTATCAAAAATGCCACTTTTAGCTAACTCTTTTTTTGACTCTTCGGCAATTTTCTTTTGTTCCTCAGAATTATAATAAATCACTGGACGATATTGATCACCACGGTCTTGGAATTGGCCCATTGCATCAGTTGGATCAGCAACTTGCCAATATAGTGCAACCAATTTTTTGTATGGCATAATTTTTGGATCAAACGTAATTTCAACTGCTTCAGTATGCCCAGTTTTACCTGTGCAAACTTCTTGATAAGTTGGGTTAGGGACATGACCACCAGTATACCCACTTACAACCTTTTTAATTCCTGGTAAAGTGTCAAAAGGTTCAACCATGCACCAAAAACATCCCCCAGCAAAGATTGCTGTGTCAAGAATTTTATCGTTCTTTGTCATCTTGGTACCCCCCATAAAAATTATTGTTTGCAGTGTATTTTACTCTCATGTTTATAAATATCAATTAAACTAGCTTTAAAGAAAAGAGAACGATAAAAATCGTTCTCTTGATACTAAAACAAACTCATCATATATTGACTAATTGCACTTTGTTGCATTTCTTCCCAAGTAGAGAAATTTGTTTCTTTTTTAATGAATTCATTTAATGATTCAATTGATAAGTCCTCCAAATTTTGAAAACTTTTTGCGCCGGCAGCCTTAATAAAAAAATCAATCGTAGTAAATTTCGTATTCTTTTGCATAAATTGCGGATTGAATAATTTTTCATAAGAAACTGCTTGTTGTGAACCATTATTTTTAGCAAGATTTTCTAAATTTTGCTTTAGTTTTTCTTTTTCATTTACCATGTGATATAGACCTTTCGCTTAAATAATACAAAGTATATCATGAAAAAGGACGCTCAGGTGAGCGTCCTTTTGATTTACTTGTTAAGATTGCTTTGAATAACCTTAATTGGATTCAACCAAGTACCATTGTCTACGTACCAATTGTTACATGGATAACCATTTTTGTTAATGTAATTCTTGTTTGTCTTAGTGATACCTAAGTGAAGGTGACTACCAGTTAACTTACCAATCTTTTGACCGGCTTTAACTGTTTGTCCAGGTTTTACGGAAATATCTTTCTTCTTATTAAAACCTTCTTGGTAAATTTGAACATAGTTATCAGGGCTAATAACCCAAACAAACCAGCCAAGACCATTACCGTATGCAACTTTTTCTACGGTTCCTTCGTGAACGGCTTTTACAGTTGATCTACCAACTTCACCCCAGCCAAAGTCCCAACCATCGTGGAAGTAGCTTAATGGCTTAAGAGAACGAGCATAATCAGTTTTACCAAAAATTTGGGCATTATACATTGGATTTACACCGTTTTTTGCCAGCTTAGCAAAAGGGTATACCCAAGGACCTTGTGAATCTTGTGCCAATTCGGTATTTACAACATTAGCTTTCTTTTTCTTAGCTGCTTGAATATTACTTGAACCAATAGTAAAGCTAGAAGTTAAAGCTAAAGCAGCAATAATTGTAGCAATTGACTTTCTAAATTTCATTATTCTAAATCGATCTAAAATCGATACAACTCCTCACTTTCATTTTTAACTATGAATAGTATAAGGATTGTATATTACAAAGATATTACTTATAGATAAAAAAAGACGTAATATAAATATTACGTCTAAAATATTAATCTTCAATGCCTAAGTGATGAAGGATTAATGCTGCAGTTTCTTCAATTGAACGATGGGCAACATTGACTACATAGCAACCAAGTTTATCATAAAGTTTTTTAGCTGCTTCTAATTCTTGATTAATTGAATCCATATTTGAGTAGGTTGTATCAGGATTTAAACCATAAGAAATCATTCTTTGTCTTCTAATTTCGTTCAAGACAGAAGGATCATTTGTTAGGCCAATAATCTTCTTTGGATCGATTTCATAGATTTCCTTTGGAATATGGGTTTCTGGAACAAGTGGCAAATTCGCAACCTTCAAATTCTTATTTGCTAAGAAAAGTGATAGAGGAGTTTTTGAAGTTCTTGAAACTCCAAGTAAAACTACATCAGCCTCTAAGAAGCCTTTTGGATCTTTACCATCATCGTACATAACAGCAAATTCCATAGCAGAAATTCGATCAAAGTATTTTGCATTAAGCTTGTGTTGGGCACCAGCTAATTCCGTAGGTCTCATTCCAGTTATTTGACTTATTGCTTCTACAGAAGGCGATAGAATGTCTACACTTTGAACTTTATGTTCACGAGCAAATTTGATAATTGGTAATTGCATCTCGTCTTTGACTAAGCTATAGATGATAACAATATTTTTGAAATCTTCAATCTCTTTAAGTGTAGTTTCAAGTTTCTTCTTATCAGTGATAAAAGGATAACGACGATAATTGATCTGAGCGTCTGGAAATTGAGCCGCAGCAGCTGTTGCGTTATTAAAAGCAGTATCTCCGGCAGAATCAGAAATTATAATAATGTTTACTTCAATTTTTTTTGTTACGTTTTCTGGCATCATATGCACCTCTTTCTAAATAAAATTATACCCAAATATCTGTAAAAATGAAATCGCTTAACAAATACTAAAGTAGCATTTTCTAGATAATTAAAAAAATATGCAAAAAAATCAAATAAGCTATTGACCACGTGATTTCGTTTGCTATAATTTACTTATACGTATGGCGGTTAACGCCAAGAAATGGAAGGAGGGATCACACATGGCTAAGACTATCGTTCACGAAAACGAGTCTATTGATGATGCTCTTCGTCGTTTTAAGCGTTCCGTTTCTAGAAGTGGTACCTTACAAGAATATCGTAAGCGCGAATTCTACGAAAAACCAAGTGTAAAGAGAAAGCTTAAGTCAGAAGCTGCACGCAAGCGTAGACATTATTAATAATTAAAAACTCACGTTGATAATACGTGAGTTTTTTTGTTCATTTATATGACAACAATTCTACAATTCTGCTATAATTTTTTGTGTAGGTTTTTTATAGAAAGAGGGAAACTACACAATGAGTTTATCTGAACAAATCATGACTGATATGAAAGCAGCCATGAAAGAAAAAGATAAAACAAAACTCAATACAGTGCGAATGATTAAGTCTGCACTTATGAATGAGAAGATCAAATTAGGTCATGACCTTAATTCTGATGAGGAATTAACGGTTCTTAACCGCGAAAAGAAGCAAAGAGAAGAATCAATTGAAGATTTTGCTAAAGCAGGTAGAGACGACTTGGTCGAAGAAACTAAGAAAGAATTGGCCGTCGTTGAAAAATACATGCCTAAGCAACTTTCTAAAGATGAATTAGATGAAATTGTTTCTGAAACTGTTAATGAGTTGGGAGCAAAGAGCAAGTCTGAATTTGGCCAAGTTATGAAAGCTTTAATGCCAAAAATCAAAGGTCGTGCTGATGGTAAAGAGGCTTCAGCTTTAGTAAGAGATCACCTTAATTAGTAGATGAAGGAGCGAATTTATTTGGCTCAAACCAGTTTTATTCCTACAAACCCAGAAAATATCCAAAAATTAGTTGGTATAAATGATGGCAATTTAAGATTATTATCTGAAGGTTATGATATTTCAGTTACTGATACTGGCAATGAAATTGTTATTGCTGGTGATAACGAAGAAAATATCAAGAAAATTTTACAGGTTCTAAAAGCATTAGACAATGTTGTGAATACCGGTGTTAACATCAGTGCGCCCGATGTTGTAAGTGCGATGAAAATGGCAGATAGAGGTACTACAGAATACTTTTCTGATCTATATAAAGAAGTTTTGATTAGGGATGCTAAAGGTAAACCTATCAGAGTTAAAAATATGGGACAAAAGAAGTATGTGGATGCCATTAAGAAAAATGATGTTGTTTTCGGAATCGGTCCTGCAGGTACAGGTAAGACTTTTCTAGCCGTTGTTTGTGCAATTGCTGCCTTTAAAAAGGGCGAGGTTTCACGTATTGTATTAACTAGACCTGCTGTTGAAGCAGGTGAATCCCTTGGATTTTTACCTGGTGACTTAAAGGAAAAAGTTGATCCTTATTTAAGGCCAATATATGATTCGCTTTATGCTATCTTAGGTACCAATACTACTGATCGTTTAATGGAGAGAGGAACTATTGAGGTCGCTCCACTTGCATACATGCGTGGTAGAACATTGGATGATGCCTTTGTGATTTTGGATGAAGCTCAGAATACTACTGATGCCCAAATGAAAATGTTCTTAACTCGTCTTGGATTTAACTCGAAGATGATTGTTAACGGTGATATGACGCAGGTCGATTTACCGGGTCGCCAGCGTAGTGGGTTAATTGATGCACAGCATATATTGAAGAATATTGATCAAATTAAATTTATTAATTTCTCTGCAAATGATGTTGTTCGTCACCCAGTTGTCGCTAAAATTATTAATGCTTATGAAAATGAGGAAATGAAAAAGACTAATGGATCCAATTGAAATTACATACAATGATGAAGTCGGTTTTTTAAAGGATGAAAATCGTGATTGGCAAGATTGGATTGAAAAGTTACTTCTTCTTGCTAAAAAAGAAATCGGCAAAGAAAATAATCTTGAGATGAGTATTAATTTTGTCGATGAAGATCGTAGCCATCAAATCAATCTTGAATATCGTGATAAGGATCGTCCAACCGATGTAATTTCATTCGCTATCGAAGATGGTGAAGAAGGGATTGACATGTCAGCTTTTCTTGTAGATCCTGATTTTCAAGAAGATATCGGGGATTTGTTCATGTGCCCAAGTGTAATTAAGAGACATTCTGTTGAATATGGAACAGGCTTTGATCGTGAATTCGGTTATACAATTGTTCATGGCTTTTTACATCTGAATGGATATGACCACATTGATCCAGATGAAGCAAAAGTAATGTTTGGTATTCAAGGGAAAGTTTTAGAAGATTACGGCTTACCACTGTATCCTGATCAGTTAGATGTAGGTAGAGGAAAATAATGACTCAAGAAAAGAAGTTTAAATCGGGGTTTGTTGCTCTAGTTGGTCGTCCAAATGTTGGAAAATCAACTTTAATGAATCGCTTAGTTGGCGAAAAGATCGCTATTACTTCAAATAAACCGCAGACAACTCGTAATAGAATCTCAGGAATTTATACTGAAGATAATATGCAAGTTGTATTTGTTGATACTCCGGGTATTTTTAAACCACATTCTCAGCTTGATAATTACATGGATAAAGCAAGTTTATCTACATTAAATGATGTGGATTTGGTTTTATTCATGGTTGAGCCTGAGTCACCCGGAAAAGGTGATAAATTCATCATTGAGCAACTAAAAAAAGTTAAAGCTCCAGTATTTTTGGTTATTAATAAAGTAGATGAAGTTCACCCGGACAAATTGCTACCAGTTATTGATGAATATCGTAACTTGGGTAACTTCAAGGAATTTCTTCCAGTTTCAGCTACCGAAGGAATTGGAATTTCTGATTTACTTGAAACCCTTTATAATAATTTACCCGAAGGTCCTCAATATTATGGTTCAGATCAGATCACAGATCGCCCAGAATATTTTGTGGTTGCCGAATTAATTCGTGAACAAATTTTACAGCTTACTTCACAAGAAGTACCACATGCTACCGCTGTTGCTGTAGATAGAATGAATCAGAGAATTAATGGTAAATTACAGATAGAAGCTACCATTTACGTTGAACGAGACGGTCAAAAAGGAATTATCATCGGAAAAGGTGGTAAGGCTCTTAAGCAAATCGGAATTCGTTCGCGTAAAGCTATCGAAGATCTTCTAGGTGAAAAAGTTAACTTACGTTTGTGGGTTAAAGTTCAAAAGAACTGGCGCTCGGATCCTAACTTTTTAAGATCAATTGGATACGATAAAAAGGAACTTTCATAAAATGGCACGTGAACTCAAAGAAGTTCAGGGCATAATTTTTAAAAGACAGAAATATAAAGAAGCAGATTTACTTGCTAAGATCATTACTAGAGAAGATGGCATTATAACCCTTGTAGTTAAAGGTGCACTTAGGGCAAAGTCAAAATTAAGTGCGGCAACTTTAAACTTTTCATACGGGACATATGTCATTTATACTAGTGGTCAGGGCTTAAGTAATTTGCGAACCTATAAAGAAGTAAAGCAATTTGAAGGATTATACAATGATCTAGAAAATAATGCTTATGCTTCTTTTATTTTGGACTTAATTGATCACGCCTTTTCTGAGTATCAACCACTCGGAAAGTATTATAATTTAGTAGATTTTGCTCTGAATAAGATTAATAATAATGTAGATCCAGAAATGATTACTCAAATTGTGCAAATGCAGATTCTTTCTGCTTATGGTGTTGAACCTGAACTGAAAAAATGCGTTATTTGTGGGAAAGAAACAGGTATTTTTGATTACTCAATTAAACTTGGCGGAATTGTCTGTAGTGATCATTTTAGGATCGAAAATAACAGATTACACTTAAAACCGAAAGAAACGGCAATTTTAAGAACGATAGGTTTAGTTCCAATTGAACGATTAGGATCTATTTCTATAAGTGATGAAACAAAGCTGGCCACTAGAAAAGCAATTGATAAAATTTACCGTCAAACTGTCGATTTAAATTTAAAAACAAAGAAATTTTTAGACGAATTAAGATTGTTTGATTAACCCTAGTTTTAGAATACGTCATGTGGTAAAATCAAAGGTGATTCGAGAATGACAATAATGAGGAATAAAAAAGTACTAATAAAGCGAGTGCCGTAGGGTGAAAGGGCATATAGGAAAAGGCCCCTCTAGTCATTTAAATTAAGAGCAGGAAGAAAACTTCCTGAATTAGGGTGGAACCGCGATAATTAATATTCGTCCCTATGCAATAATTTTGCATGGGCTTTTTTTATGGCCTAGCGCAGGAAGGAAATGAGACAAAATGACAGATAAAAAATTAAATGTTCAAAATATGATCTTTAAGCTTGAAGAATTTTGGGCATCTAAAGGTTGTATGATTATGCCTTCATACGATGTTGAAAAGGGTGCGGGAACTATGAGTCCTTACACTTTTCTTCGCGCAGTTGGTCCAGAACCATGGGCAGCATGTTATGTAGAACCTTCTAGAAGACCTGCAGATGGTCGTTATGGTGAAAATCCAAACAGATTGTTCCAACACCACCAATTCCAAGTGGTAATTAAACCAGCCCCATTAGAAATTCAACAATACTACTTAGATAGTTTGAAAGTTTTGGGAATTGATCCACTTGAACATGATATTCGTTTCGTAGAAGATAACTGGGCAAACCCATCAATGGGTTGTGCCGGTGTTGGTTGGGAAGTATGGCTTGATGGTATGGAAGTCAGCCAATTTACATACTTCCAAGTTGTTGGTGAATTAGATGTAAAGCCAACAATGAGCGAAATTACTTACGGTGTTGAAAGACTTGCTTCATATATCCAAGACGTTAACTCAGTATTTGACCTTGAATGGGGTAATGGTATTTTGTACCGTGATATCTTTAAGCAACCAGAATATGAACATTCAAAATATGCATTCGAGGAATCAAATCAAGATCAATTGCTTGAATTCTTTGACATTTATGAAGCTACTGCTAAACGTCTTCTTAGTCAAAACTTGGTTCACCCAGCATATGACTATATTTTGAAGTGTTCACACACATTCAATTTACTTGATGCGCGTGGTGCCGTTTCAGTTACTGAACGTGCAGGTTACTTATCAAGAATTAGAAGTTTAGCTCATGAAGTTGCTTCTAAGTTTGTTGAAGAGCGTGAAAAACGTGGCTTCCCATTATTGAAGAATGCTGAAGATAAGAAAGCGGGGAACGAAAATGCCTAAGAATTACTTATTCGAAATTGGTACTGAAGAAATGCCAGCCCATGTGGTTACCCGAAGTGTAAACCAATTGGCTGACAGAACTCGTAAATTTTTAAAGGAAAACGGATTAAACTTTAAAGATATTAAAACTTACTCAACTCCTCGTCGTTTGACTATTTTTGTTGAAGATTTAGCGGAAAAGCAAGAAGATATCGACGAAGTTAAAAAAGGTCCTGCAAAGAAGATTGCTCAAGATGCAGATGGTAATTGGACTAAGGCTGCTGAAGGTTTTGTACGTGGTCAAGGCATGACTGTTGATGATATTTACTTTGAAGAACTTAAGGGTGTTGAATATGCCTATATTCATGTACAAAAGGAAGGTAAGAAAGCCAGCGATATTTTGCTTGGTATGAGCGATATCATTAAGGCTATGACTTTCCCAACAAAGATGCGTTGGGGTTCAAATGATTTTGAATTCGTTCGTCCGATTCATTGGTTGGTATCATTATTTGGTTCAGATGTTGTACCAGTCCAAATTTTAGATATTACTGCCGGTCGTAAGACTCAAGGTCATCGTTTCTTAGGAGATTCAGTAATTCTTGCAAACGCCGACGACTATGTTGATGCATTAAAGGATCAATTTGTTATTGTTGATGCTAAAGAACGTAAAGATATGATTGTTAGTCAAATGAATGATTTGATTAACAAAAATAATTGGAAGATCAAAGAGGATAGCAACTTACTTGAAGAAGTTACAAATCTTGTTGAATATCCAACTGTTTTTGCTGGTTCGTTTGATAAGAAATACCTTGAGATTCCAGATGAAGTATTAATTACTTCAATGAAAGATAATCAACGTTACTTTGAAGTTTATGATGAAGATGGTAATTTGATCAATCACTTTATCTCTGTAAGAAATGGTAATAAAAATTACATTGATAATGTGATTTCAGGTAACGAAAAGGTTCTTGTTGCTCGTCTTGATGACGCACAATTCTTCTATGATGAAGATCGCAAGTATCCATTAAGTCACTTTGTTTCTAAGATGAAGAACGTCTCATTCCATGATAAGATAGGTTCAATGTCTGAAAAAATGGAACGTGTTCAAATTATTGGTGACTATCTTGCTAAGCGTTGGAACCTTCAAGATAATGTTGTTACTGACTTCAATCGTGCAAGTGAACTATATAAATTTGATTTGGTTACCCAAATGGTTGGAGAATTCGCTGAGCTTCAAGGTGTAATGGGTATGCATTATGCTCGTCTTGCTGGTGAAAATGAAGAAGTTTCTGTTGCAATTAAGGAACACTACATGCCTGCTACTGCAGAAGGTCCACTTCCAGAAACTACTGTTGGCTCACTTCTTTCAATTGCTGATAAGCTTGATACAATCATTACTTTCTTTGGTGCAGGAATGATTCCTTCATCATCAAATGATCCATATGCACTTCGTCGTTATGCATACGGTATCGTAAGAATCTTACTTAACGAAAAATGGTCATTACCATTTAACGAAGTATTACCTGAAATTGTTGAGTTAATCGATGGTAAGACACCTGCTAAGTTGCCTAAGAAGGGGGAAGAAGACGAACAAATCGCTTTGTTCATTCGTGATCGTATTAAGCAATACTTACAAAAGAACGATTTCAAGTATGACGTTATTGATGCTGTTCTTGCTTCAAGTCAACAAGATCCAAGTCAAATTCTTTCAGCAGCAAATGTTTTACAATTGCATCATGATGATGTAGAATTTAAGTCTGTTGTCGAAAGTTTGACAAGAATTGACAATATTTTAGATAAAGCAAAGTTTAAAGAAAACATTTCAGTTGATGAAAGTTTATTTGAAGATTCAAGTGAAAATGAACTCTACTCAGCTGTTAAGGAAATTGAAGATATTAAAGATTTATCTGACCTATACAATGACTTTGTACAAATTCAACCAGTTATCGATAAGTACTTTGAAACTAATATGATTATGGCTGATGATGAAAAGGTTAAGAATAACCGTTTAGCACAATTAAGAACAATTAGTAAGTTAGCTGATCGCTTAGGTGATTTAACTAAGTTAGTAATTAAGTAAAAAAAGAATAGGTGATTCTATATGGCTGGATTAATTCCAGAGAATTTCATTAGTGAAGTTAGAGGAAATGTCAATATTGTTGATGTAATCGGCCAATATGTCTCACTTGAAAAGAAAGGCAAAGACTATATTGGTCTTTGCCCTTTTCACCAGGAGAAAACTCCATCTTTTACAGTAAATGAAGAAAAACAATTTTTTAAATGTTTTGGATGCGGTAAGGGTGGAAATGTATTTAAATTCCTGATGTACAAAGATGATTTAACTTTTCCAGAAAGTGTAAAAGCTGTAGCCGATTTTGCGCATATTCCAATGCCATCTGGATATGGTTCAAACGAAGTCGTAACTATTAATCCACTAAGTAAGATGCACAAGGATGCTTGTGACTTCTATCATCATGTTCTACTTACTACTAGAGCTGGTGAAAGAGGAATGAACTATGCAAAAGAACGTGAGCTCGATGAAGAAATTTTAAATCATTTTCAAATTGGCTATGCACCAAAGCAAGATAATCTTTTATTAACTTATTTAAAAGATAAGGGATATAGTGAAGACGATTTAGTCAAAAGTGGTCTTTTCGTTGAAACGCAAGATGGAAGGTTATTTGATAGATTCAGAGACCGATTGATGTTTCCGCTAGCAAATGAAAGTGGTCAAGTAATTGGCTTCTCAGGTCGTAGAATTTCTAATGATAAAACTGAAGCTAAGTACATAAATAGTCCTGAAACTGAACTATTTTCCAAATCTAAAGTACTATTTCACTTTGCAGAGGCCAAAAAAGCTGCTCGAAGTGAGGGACATTTAGTTTTGTACGAAGGTTATATGGATGTTATTGCCGCTTATAAGGCAGGAATTAAATCAGGAATTGCTTCAATGGGAACTAGTCTAACTGACCAGCAAGTTTATTTGTTGAGGAGGATCACACCAAATATAATTATCAACTATGATGGTGATGATCCAGGAGTGCATGCTGAAGAGCGTGCAGCTAGAATGTTTGAAAAAGCAGGTGGATTCAATTTAGGTATTGTAGTTTTACCTGATAATATGGATCCTGATGAATATGTTAAGGCTAAAGGGGAAGACAAATATCGAGAACAGGTTAAAAATGCAATGCCTCCAACCGATTTCTTCCTTAGTAGGCTGGCTAATAAATATAATTTAAGTAATGATCGGGATCGATTAACATATTTAGATGAGGCAGTAAAAGAAATAGCTCAATTATCTAATCCAGTTGAGCAAGATTTTTATCTTGGCAAATTATCCAAAACTGAGAATATTTCTAAAGAATCTTTAAAAGTAAATTTAATGCGAGAAAGAAGAAGAATTTCTCGTGCTAAACGAAATAAAGGCGACTCTCTTGTTGAAATGCCGGCTTCCTCAGAACCGGTTGAGGAAAAACAAGAAGTTAAATATGATTATGCTTTGACAAGGTTGCTATACTTATTTATGAATTCTGAGGGAGCTAGAAATTATATTTTAGATAAAAAATTCCTTTTCCCGGATCCAAGTTATGCCCAATTAGCAGAACTATGGTTAAAGTATATTGAGACTCATGAGGTGCCTACAACTAGTGGATTCTTGGATTTTATTCCTGAGCAACTTCAAGGTATAATAGTAAATGCTGAAATGATAGAAATGCCCGATGCCTCTTCATCCCCAAGAGAAGTTGATGATATCATAAGTGTATTAGCAAAGCGCAATATCAATTCACGAGTGAAAGAACTTAATAGAAAAGTACAGGATGCAGCGCGCGTTAATGATACAGACAAAGTGATTAGATTGACTCAAGAAATTTTGAGATTGAAGAGAATGCATATGTAAAGGGAGGGTTTTTAGTGGCAGAAGTAAATAAAAAACCATCTTTAGATAAGATGGTTAAAGAAGTCGTTAAAGATGTAAAAAGTAGTAAATCAATTACTGAGAAAGATTTTACAGATCGCTTGATCAAGCCTTATAATTTGCAAGGAAAAGCAGTTGATCAATTAGTTCAAGAATTTGAAGATAACGGAATTAGCATCGTTGACGAAAAAGGTGAACCTTCAAAATTAGCCTTAAAGAAACAAAAAGATGTAGAAAAAGCTGAATTGAAGAACTTATCTGCTCCTTCAAGCGTACGTATGAATGATCCAGTTCGCATGTACTTGAAGGAAATCGGTCGTGTTCCATTATTAAATGCCGATCAAGAAATTGCTCTTGCAAAAAGAATTGAAGATGGTGATGAAGAAGCTAAACAAGAATTAGCTGAAGCTAACTTGCGTTTGGTCGTTTCAATTGCTAAAAGATATGTAGGACGCGGTATGTCATTCCTTGATCTTATCCAAGAAGGTAATATGGGGTTGATGAAGGCCGTTGATAAATTTGATTATCGTTTAGGTTTCAAGTTTTCAACCTATGCAACTTGGTGGATTAGACAAGCTATTACTCGTGCTATTGCTGATCAAGCCCGTACGATCAGAATTCCTGTTCACATGGTTGAAACTATCAATAAGTTGATTAGAATTCAACGTCAATTGCTTCAAGATTTAGGTCGTGAACCAACTCCTGAAGAAATCGGAGCAGAAATGGATATGCCTACTAATAAGGTACGTGATATCCTTAAGATTGCTCAAGAACCAGTATCACTTGAAACTCCAATTGGTGAAGAGGATGATTCTCATCTTGGGGACTTTATCGAAGATAAAGATGCTACAAGTCCTGAACAACATGCATCATATGAAATGTTGAAGGAACAATTGGAAGAAACACTTGATACTTTGACTGACCGTGAAGAAAATGTTCTTCGACTTCGTTTTGGTCTTGATGATGGTCGTACCCGCACTTTGGAAGAGGTAGGTCGTGTATTCGGTGTTACTCGTGAACGTATTCGTCAGATCGAAGCCAAGGCTCTTCGTAAATTACGTCACCCAAGCCGTTCTAACCAACTTCGTGATTTCTTAGATTAATAAAAAGGATTGAGTTAATGAAGTGCCATAGAAAAGTTAGACACTTTATAAAAATTTAAACATTTGATAATACACGATTTCTGTATTTTACAG
>NZ_CALPCQ010000029.1 GCF_943193025.1 Lactobacillus agrestimuris | reverse complement strand
TCCTGTAAAATACAGAAATCGTGTATTATCAAATGTTTAAATTTTTATAAAGTGTCTAACTTTTCTATGGCACTTCATTTTCTGAATCCTTTTTTATTGACTTTTATTAGTTAGGTAAATCAGTTCTAGTGATTTCACCATAATGATGAATCGGTTTTGAAACCCGACGAGCATATGCAACAATGGTTGGTTTATAGCCAACTGCAATTGCAAGAGTAGGTTCAGTCTTACCATCAAATGATCTATTAACTAAACCATAGTAAGTACCGTTACCAGCTCCAGCTGTCCAACCATTAACATTTAGCCATTGAATTCCATCTTTGTTGAAGATAGTAGCGTTTCCCCAGTTCATGGTTTGATCAATGATAAAATGATATTTCTTATAGTTAGAAGCATACTTACTAGTGACTTTAGAATTAGCTTGATAAAGCTTGATGCCATTAACGTGATGCTTACTAATAATAACCTTATATTTTTTATAGTGCTTTTGACCTAACATATTACTACCAGAATATACCCATTTTCCGCGCATATTAACAGGAGTAACAACGTGACCAATTCTTCCATAACTTGCTGCATCAGCAGGCTTTGAAGTTAATGCACCGACACCTAATAGGGCGAAAAGGGTTGCGAGGGTAGTTATTAATTTTTTATTGCTCATAGTTGATCCCTCCCTTAACCTTACACCTTTATTAAATCATGGAATGGGAGAAAAATGAAAGTTTTTTTATTAAAAATGACAAAAAAACCATCCCAACTTGGAATGGTTAAATGTGATGTGAGAAATTTTACTTTCCACATACTGTTATATATTTTGTCGCCTATTAAGTCAACTCATTTTAGCGTTTAATTAAACTTTCGAATTCATCAAGACGCTTTTCAAAAGTCTTAAATGCATCTTCTAAGTAGTTAGGCTTAGTCATATCTACACCAGCGCGCTTGATAATTTCTGTTGGGTAATCGCTTGAACCTGATTTGAGATAGTTAATATAAGCTTCACGATCTGAAGTGTCACCATGAACAACTTTATTGGCAAGAGCAGTTGCTGCTGCAAAGCCAGTAGCGTATTGATATACATAGAAGTTGTAGTAGAAGTGCGGAATTCTTGACCATTCTTTAGCAATATCGCCGCCTTCTTCAACACTTGGACCATAGTAGCGTTGGTTTAATTTACCATAGAATTCATCTAAGATATCAGCAGTTAACGGTTCGCCTTGTGCATCTGCTTCATGGATGAATTGTTCAAATTCCGCAAATTGCGTTTGACGGAAAAGTGTTCCCTTAAATGAATCAAGATAATGGTTAAGTACAAAAGCACGTGTTTGTGGATCAGTAATATGATCTAAGAAGTATTCAGTTAAGATGTTCTCATTAGTAGTTGAGGCAATTTCTGCCACGAAAATTGGATAATCGCCGTAGACATAAGGTTGGAAATTGCGTGTGTACCAAGAGTGCATTGAGTGACCAGTTTCATGAACTAGAGTGTAAAGCGAATCGAGGTTATCTTCCCAGTTTAATAATTCGTATGGATCAGTATCATAGGCACCACCAGAATAAGCACCAGTAACTTTGTTTTTGGTTTCTACAACGTCAATTACGCGATTATTGAAGATATAGTCAACATGCTTCAAATAATCCTCACCAAGTGGTTTTAAGGCCTCAGTAGCTTGCTTTTTTGCTTCTTCATAATTATATGAAAGAGTAGGTTCACCTGTTAGTGGTACATACATATCCCACATTTGGAGATCTTTTAGGCCAAGGATCTTCTTGCGAAGAGCAACATAGCGGTGTAAAAGATCAAGGTGACTGTTTACTTCTTTAATTAAAGTATCGTAAACAATACTTGGAACACCATTTTCAGCAAGTGAGGCATCTTTGGCTGAATCGTAGTGGTGCATGCGAGCATTAAAGTTATGTGATTTAACTACTCCTGACAAAGTTGAGGCAAGAGAATTTTCAAATTGACCATAGCTTGCGTACATTACATCAAATGCATTTTTACGAATGCGGCGATCTTGAGATTGAATTAATAATGAATATAGACCATCAGATAATTGAACCATTTCGCCATTTTCATCCATAACATAGCCATATTCCATGTCAGAGTTGGTTAAGACGTTAAAAGTGTTTTCTGAACTGCTCATAGCATTTTGAGCGTCGGCAATAATTTTTTCTTCACTAGCTGGTAAAGTATGTGGACGCTTGCTGGTAATTTGATCAATTAAGTGTTGATATTCCTTGAGACGCGGCTCTTCTTGTTCAAATTGTGCAAGTTTGTCTTCAGGAATGCTCAAGATTTCTGGATTAAGGAAGGCAGTAACCGCCTCGAATTGACTAGCTAAAGTTTGCGCTTTGGTAGCATAGCCCAAGTAGTGTGAGTTGGATGTGTCAACATCACTAGACATGGTTGCATAGACATAAACATTTTCAAGTCTGCGCTTAACGGCCAATATTTGGGTTAAGCTGGAATAGAGGTCATGACCAGATTGAGTAAGAGTCTTTTTAAGGTCGGCTAAATCTTCAAGATCATTTTGGATATTATCGTAAGCATTTTCCCATTCTTGATCATCTTTAAAAATACGGGTTAAATCCCAAGTAAGTTCTTCGGGGACTTCATTTCTAGTTGGAATTGCCATAATCGTTCTCCTTTTGTAAAAATATTATCTTTAATATTAGTAGTATAATTGAAAAAAGACAAAAAATAATTTATTTTAAAAATTCTCGCAATAACATTCCATAGTCGTGAAAAAAGTGTTACAAATAATACAATTAGATATAGTTCGAAGGGAAACGAGAAATTAATAATGGACCAAACTCCAAAGCGAAGAGAAGAATATCGAAATAGAAGATCATCATTAAATTTACGCCGTAACCGTATTTTTGCTGCATCAGAAGCTAATGTGAAGCCAGGCAATATGGTTGCTCGAATCATTGGATTAGTAGCTATATTAGCGGTTGGATTTTCGGTTGCCTGGGCGGCCCATATGTACTTTTCAATTCATAGTGCAATTGATGGTAATAACGGTAATAATACAGCCACCTCAGCTAAGATTTTGGCTAGAAAACCAATTTCAGTTTTGGTACTTGGGGTTGACCAGGGAATTGAGGGCCGTCATGATCAAGGTAATTCAGATACTTTGATTTTAGCCAGTTTGAACCCAGATAAAAATAAAACTACGATGACCTCGATTCCACGTGATACCTTAGCTGACATTAAGGGTGATCCCGGTAATAAATATTATATGTTCAGGGTTAACTCTGCATATGAAATAGGTGGTCATAAGGCATCAATGGCAACCATTACTGATCTTTTAAATGTTCCAATTGATTACTATCTTGAAGTTAATATGAAAGCTTTAAAAAGTTTAGTAAATGCTGTAGGTGGGGTAGATGTTGATGTTCCATTTGACTTTAGTTATGACTGGAATGATTTCCACAAAGGTAAGCAGCATTTAAATGGTCGACATGCCGTTGCCTATGTTCGAATGAGAAAAGAAGATCCGCGTGGTGACTATGGTCGTCAAATGCGTCAACGTCAGGTCATTGAGGCCGTAGCACATAAGGCAATGTCAGTTAATACTTTGTCTAATTACCGTAAGTTAGCAGAAATCTTCAATAAATATGTTAAAACTAATTTATCATTCAATGACATGATGGCTTTGGCCCTGAATTATCGTGGATGTATGAAGAATATTGATAGTGGTTATATTCAAGGTCATGATGCTTGGATTGATGGTTCATCTATTCAGGTTGCTTCAACTAAAGAATTACAAAAGAAATCAAACAAGATCCGTAAGAATTTAGGCTTACAGACAGAAACATTGAATAACGAAGAAACTCGTCAGAATCGTTTGAATGATGAACAAAATCACTTGAAGTGGGATGATCCTGATGCTTTCATGAATTATCAAATCTTTAACAGCGATTCTGATACTCCTGAAAGTAAATCAGATTTCAATAATCAGACTTCGTCTGATTCAAGTTCAAGTAGTAGTAGTCAAACATCGTCTAATAACAATAATTGGTTTAATATATTTAAATAGTATACAAAGGTCTGAATTTATATTCGGACCTTTTTTATCTGCATAATTTTCTGAATTATTTAATAACCAGTAAAGAAAATTAAGCTTTTTTAAAGTTTTTTTCTTAAATAATTATTTGGATTTATGACAAGGAAAAATGTGCTTTATATTCACATTATGGTGAAAATATTAGCTTATACACAGATATAAATCGAAATATTCGCTATTCTGACTCAGAAAGCTATAATTAAAAGTAGGAACTAAATAAAAAATAAGATAACGCTATTGAAAGCGTATAACTTGCTGTATTGCAAGAAGTTAGCGCTAGATGTACACTGAAAGTGTTAATTTAATAATATCTGTTATCAAATAAGGAACGTTTAGTTCTATGGAGGCGTAAATATGAATATTGTTGATTTAGCAAGATTCCAATTTGCGATGACAACAGTCTTTCACTTTTTCTTTGTACCGTTTTCAATTGGTACAGTATTTGTTGTTGCAATTATGGAATCCATGTATGTTCATACTGGCAATCCTGACTATAAAAAGATGACGAAATTCTGGGGAAAGGTATTTCTTTTGAGTTTTGCTGTGGGGGTAGTTACAGGACTTATCCAAGAATTTCAATTCGGTATGAACTGGTCGGATTACTCAAGATTTATGGGAGATATCTTTGGTGCTCCACTTGCATTTGAAGCACTTTTGTCATTCTTCATTGAATCTACATTTATTGGTTTATGGATGTTTACTTGGAACAAGGTTGGTAAAGGACTTCACTTGTTCTTTATCTGGATGGTTGTATTCGGTACATTGACCTCAGCTTTCTGGATTTTAACTGCCAACTCATTCATGCAACACCCAGTTGGATTCGGAATTAAGGGTGGCCGTGCTGTTATGACTAACTTCGGTGCACTTTTAACCAATCCACAATTGATGTATGAATACAGTCACGTAATCTTTGGTGCATTGTTAACTGGTTCAGTAGTCTTTACTGGTCTTGCTGCTTTCCAACTTCTTAAGAAGCGTAAGTTGTCAGACGCTAATAAGAATATTTATCACAAGACTATTAAGCTCGGACTTATCTTAATGCTTATTTTCTCAGCTTGTGAAATTATCGCTGGTGACTTCCAAACTCGTTACCTCGTTTCTGAACAACCAATGAAGTTTGCGGCAATGGAAGGAGTTGGAACCACTACCGGTAATAAAGCTCCTTGGTCAATCGTAGCTTACACTGATCCAAAGACTCACGAAGTATCACATAACATTGATATTCCAGATCTTTTGAGTATTCTTTCTTACCACAAGACAACTGGTGCTGTTAAGGGTATGAAGGAAGTTAATGCTGAATTTGAAAAGAGATACGGTACTAAGATCGATGGAAAAAAGATGGACTATTATGTATCATCTAACACTTTATTCTACTCATTTAGATTAATGGCAGGATTTGGTGGATTATTGTTCTTAGTTGCAATTATCGGCTTGTTCATGATACGTAAGAGTTCAGGATACCTTTACAAGCATAAGTGGACACTTTGGGTATTAGGTATTTTGACCTTCTCACCATTCCTTGTTAATACTGCAGGTTGGTTAATTACTGAATTAGGTCGTCAACCATGGACCGTTTACGGTTTATTTACTACTGCACAAAGTGTGTCACCAAACGTATCTGTCGCATCATTATTGACATCAAATATCGTTTACTTCTGCTTATTTACATTCTTAGCAATTGTTATGATTGCTTTAGTTGTAAAAGTATTGCGTAAGGATCCTGACGAAATCACTGATGATGTTGCTACAGACCCATTTGCAAAGGGGGCCTTCTAAATGGAATTTTTACAAATTCTTTGGTTCGTTTTAATTGGTGTCTTATTCTCAGGTTTCTTCTTCTTAGACGGTTTCGACTATGGTGTCGGAATGGCCGTTGAAACTTTAGGACACAATGAACGTGAAAAAACACAAATTGTTCGCTCAATTGGACCTGTATGGGATGGTAATGAAGTTTGGTTAATTACTGCTGGTGGTGCAATGTTTGCATCATTCCCATTCTGGTATGCAACTTTATTCTCAGGTTACTATTTAATTCTTTTGCTTATCTTAGTTGGTTTGATTATCCGTGGTGTTTCATTCGAATTCCGCGCAAACAGCTCAGATGGCCATAAGAGATTCTGGGACTGGACTTTAACAATTGGTAGTTTCATGGCTCCATTTTTCTTGGGTGTAATGTTCATCTCAATGATTAAGGGTATGCCAATTGACGCTGCAGGTAACATTTCAGCAAGTTTCTTCGATTACTTTAATTGGTTCTCAGTTGTTGGTGGTATCGCATTAACTTTGCTTACTTATCTTCACGGTTTAAACTACTTAGCATTAAAAACCACTGGACCTGTTTCAGAACGTGCTCAAAATTATGCTCAAGCACTTTACTGGGTACTTTACGTTGGTGAAGTAGTCTTTGCACTTCTTTTATTGTTCCAAACTGACTTCATCGAAGTTCACCCAATTTTAACTATTCTTTGCTTGGTATTAATTGTTGGTTTCTCAATTGCAGCACATGTTGCTTCATTTAAGAATCGCCAAGGTTGGGCATTCTCATTTAGTGGTTTAACGTTGATTTCACTTGTTGCATTGATCTTCTGTGGTTTATTCCCACGTGTAATGATTTCATCAATTAGTAGCAAGTATGACTTATTAATTAACACTGCTTCATCATCACACTACACTTTGATTGTGATGACTATTGCAACTGTAATTTTGGTACCATGTGTATTAGCTTACACAATTTGGGCTTACTACATTTTCCGTAAGCGTATCGAAATGCCTGCAGTAGGTGAAGTATCAGGAGAATATTAAATTTATGATTGATCGACATCTATTTCAAATTGCGGGTGCTAGTTCAATTGCAAAAAGGCTTGCAGTACTTGAGGTTCTGCAGGCCTTTTTAATTATTGGACAGGCTTATGCACTAAGTGCAGTTTTAACAAAATTATGGCGAGGATATGCCATTGACTGGCTTTTATTACTTACTTTTGCGCTTTGCTTCACTGGAAGACAATTGATTGATATTTATAACAATCATCAGCTTGAAAAATATTCAAGTAAGGTGACTGAAGATCTAAGAAATCAATTACTGACTAAAGTATTTGATGAAGGACAAGCGTTAGTTCAACGTCAAGGTACTGGTAGTTTAATTACCATGTCACTTGATGGGATTGAAGAAGTTAGTCAGTATATCAAGTTAGTATTTAGTAAAGTCTTTACATTGATGATTGTGCCAGTCTTTGTCTTTGTAGCAATGCTGTTCCTTAACTGGCAATCAGCTCTTATCTTGATGATTATGTATCCATTAATTGTGCTATTCATGATTATTTTAGGTAAGGCAGCGCAAGATAAAGCAATTAAGCAATTTGGTAATTTCCAAGTGCTTTCAAATAACTTTATCGATTCTTTGCGAGGGATTGATACCTTGAAGTACTTAGGTTTGAGTAAACGCTATTCACATAGTATTTTTACTTTGAGTGAAGGCTTTAGAAAGAAGACTATGGCTGTTTTAAGAGTAGCGATGCTTTCAACTTTTGCCTTGGACTTCTTTACAACTTTATCAATTGCCATCGTGGCTGTTTACTTAGGTTTAGCCTTATTAAATGGTAAAATTTCACTTTTCCCTGCCTTAGGAATTTTAATCTTGGCACCGGAATTCTTCTTACCAATTAGAAACTTCGCAAGTGATTTCCACGCTACTTTGAATGGTAAAAATGCCTTCCAAAGAATTAGTGAATTAATTAAAGCGCCAAAAGAAAAAAGTGAAGATGTAGCTATTACTACTTGGTCAGAAGATGATCAATTGAAGGTTAATAACCTTCGCTTTGCTTATCCAAAAGGAACTGAAATCGGTCCAATTAATGTTAATCTTAAAGGATATGAAAAAGTTGGAATTATCGGAATGAGTGGTTCAGGAAAGAGTTCATTAATTAACCTACTCAGCGGATTTTTGACTCCGAATGAGGGAAAAGTTGAAATCCAGGGACAAGAGACTACAACTTTGAATATTCCTGATTGGCATAAACAATTGATTTATATTCCGCAGAATCCATATATTTTTACAGCCAGCTTGAGAGATAATATTAAGTTCTATACACCAGATGCAAGTGATGAGGAAATTAAAAAGGCGATCGATGTAATGGGACTTGATGACTTGCTAGCAGATTTGCCAGATGGCCTTGATACTGTTATTGGTCAAGGAAAACGTGTCCTTTCAGGTGGTCAGGCGCAAAGAATCGCGCTTGCTCGTGCTTTCTTAGATAAACAGCGCCGCGTCATGATTTTCGATGAACCAACTGCTCACTTGGATATTGAAACTGAAATTGACTTGAAGAAGCGGATGATTCCATTGATGGAAAATCGTTTGATCTTGTTTGCAACTCACCGTTTGCATTGGCTTAGACAGATGGACTACATCTTAGTTATGAACCATGGTGAATTAGTTGAACAAGGAACTTATGAAGAACTTGATGCCAAGCATGGTTACTTCACACAATTAACACAGGAAATGAGAGGTGAAAAGGATGTTAAATAAAATACCGATTATAAAAGCATTGAAGCATGATCGTTGGGTTCGTCCTTTTCTCAAGCAATATAAGAAGACCTTAATTCTTGCGATTTTCCTTGGAGTGCTAACTTTCTTTTGTGCTGGGGGATTGATGTTCTGTGCTGGCTATTTGATTAGTAAAGCCGCTACAATTCCAGAGAATATTTTGCTGATTTATGTTCCAATTGTTTTAACTAGAGCATTCGGAATTGGACGACCAACTATTCAATATTTTGAAAGATTAGTTAGTCACAATTGGGTTTTAAAGATGACTTCTAAGCTTCGTCAAAGACTTTATGACTCACTTGAAAATGATGCAGTATTTTTCAACAGTAAATATCAACTTGGGGATATCTTGGGACTTTTATCAGATGATATTAGTCACATCCAAAATTTATATCTCAGAACAATCTTTCCAATGTTTGTGGCCTGGGGATTATATGCCATTATCGTGATCGGAATTGGGGTTATATCACCTTTTATGGGAATCTGTATGCTAGTTTTGTACGGCTTGATGATTTTTGCAATTCCAATCTGGTCAGTTCTGATTAATGGTGCTCGTCAAAGTTACAAAAAGCAGCTCCAAGATCAACTTTATGTTGATTTAACTGATGATGTGATGGGAGTTAACGACTGGGTTTTATCAGGACGCGGAAAAGGCTATTTGGATCTTCATGTGGATAACGCCCGGAAGTTAACAGAAATTAACTACAAGATGAAAAAGTTTGAACACTTGCGTGATTTCTTGATGCAAATGTTGTTCTTACTAGTTGTGGTTAGCCTAATAATTTGGGGTGCAGCTAAGTTTGGTGGACATCAAAGCGAAGCAAGTAACTGGATTGCGGCCTTTGTTTTAGCAGTTTTTCCACTTGTGGAAGCTTTTGCAGGACTTCCTGCAGCGGCAGAAGAAACCAATATTTACCAGGATTCTTTGGTACGTCTGAATGAATTGCCACAACCTAAGAATGAAAAGAAAGAACCAATAAAACTTTCTGGTCCACTTACTTTGGATCTTAAAGATGTCCACTATACTTATCCACATACCCAAAAAGAGATTTTACACGGAATTAATTTATCAATTAATCCTGGAGAAAAATTGGCTATTCTTGGTCGAAGTGGTTCAGGTAAGTCGACGATGGCATCTCTACTGCGAGGGGACTTGATTCCAACCGAAGGTTCAATCACCTTAGCTGGAGTTGATACCAGCAAATTCGGTGATCAAATCACCAATTACTTTAGTGTTATCAACCAAAGTCCATATTTGTTCAATACTACGATTGCTAATAACTTGCGTCTTGGTAATGAAGCTGCAAATGACGATCAACTTTGGGATGCTCTTCGCCGTGTTGGTCTTGATCAAATGGTTCAAGCTTTACCAGATGGCATCAATACTAAAGTTGAAGAAGCCGGATTACGCTTTTCTGGTGGTGAACGTCACCGTTTGGCCTTAGCTAGAGTACTTTTGAAAGATACGCCGATTGTCTTGCTTGATGAACCTACTGTTGGTCTTGATCCAATTACTGAACAAGCAGTAATTAATACTATTTTTGATCAATTAAAAGGTAAAACATTAATTTGGATTACCCACCACTTACAAGGAATTGAACAAATGGATCAAGTTATCTTCTTAGAAGATGGTAAACTTACCATGAATGGTAGTCCAAGTCAGCTTTGGGAAGATTCAGAACGATTCCGAGAATTAAAGCGGGCTGATCAAGGTTTATAGAGTAAGGTGATCAAATGGCTTTAACAAATAAAACTTCAGAAAAAGAGGTTCATGATCTCTTTACCCGAGTTGCACCTAAGTACGATTTAATGAATAATTTTGTTAGTTTAGGTGTGCAAAATAAATGGCGTAGAGCTTTTTTAGATAAGTTAAAACTCCGATCCAATGCCTTATGTCTTGACCTATGTTGCGGAACTGGTGATTCAACATTGGATTTAGCAAGACATACGAGAATGGCGATCGGACTTGATTTTAACGAAGAAATGATGAGATTAGCCTTACCTAAAATCAAAAAGGCAAGACTAAGTGAAAAAGTTAGATTAGTGAAAGGTGATGCGATGAACTTGCCTTTCAAGGATAATACGTTTGATTACGTCACAATTTGCTTTGGACTGCGTAATGTTCCTGATGCAGGAAAGACAATTTCAGAAGCCTTACGAGTTTTAAAACCTGGTGGTAAGTTTGGAATCTTGGAAATGTCTCAACCTACTAATCCGGTAATTAAGTTTGGTTGGAAAGGATATTTTAAAATCTTTCCATACTTTGCTAAATTAACTCATAATCAAGTTTCTGATTATCAATATTTGTCTAAAACAAGTAAAGCCTTCTTGTCCGCAGATCAGCTTAAGAATCTGCTTGAACAAAAAGGCTTCAGGAATGTAGCTATTACTAAATTAACTTGGGGAGCTGGTGCAATTCATATTGCCCAAAAGCCCCTTACATAGTTCTGGTTAACAATTTCTTAGTCATTTTAACTAGGATAGTTTTTTCAGGACAAGTTTGGACAATATCAAGGCTTGAGATTGCCTTATCAGTATAATCTTTAGCGATTTGGCGACTTTGATCAATGATTGAACTATTAAGGATGAGATTTTGAACTTCTTCCATGTCGTCAGTGGTCATCTCATACTTCTTAGCTAAAATTGGCTTAATCTTTTTAGCAAGATCTTCGTCATGTAAAGCTAAAAGAAGTGGAAGTGAGTAAACGCCAGTTGCTAAGTCTTCAAGAATTGGTTTATTCAAATTCTTGCCACCGTTATAATCGAGAATGTCATCAACAATTTGAAAGGCAATTCCAAGATTATGACCAAAGTTAGTTAAAGCAGTAACGATTTCTTCATTACCGCTAGAAAAGTATGCACCTTCTTCAGCTGCTAAGCTAAAAAGTGCAGCTGTCTTACCACTAACATGTTCAATATATTGCTCAAAAGTTTGCTTAATATTAAAACGCTCAGCCATCTGACCAAGTTCACCATAAAGAATCTGGCGCATGGCCTTGGCGTTTTCGACCATATAATGGTGCTCGTTAACTGTCGCAAGAATTAGGTCAAAGAAGTTAGTGAACAAAAGATCTCCAGCATAGACGGCCACATCTTTGCCAAAGCGGGTTTGGATGCTGACTTGACCGCGGCGTTCATCAGAGTCATCGATAATGTCATCATGAATTAAGCAGGCCATATGCAGGATTTCAATTGAGCTGGCCAATTTGATAATTTGTTCAGAAACATCCTTACTGCCGTTAGCAATTTTCGCGCAGAGGATCAAAAGACTAGGACGTAAATATTTGCCACCGTTGTCAGCCATTTGAGTTAAGGCTTCCTGAAGTTCAGGATAGGGTGTTTGAATGGTTTCATGAATGCATTTATTTACTTTATCTAGCTGGTTTTTAATAATTGGCAATTTTTGCCAAGGTTTATTTAAATTTTTCATAGATATATTCCTTATAATAGAAAGTGAATGTGACTGAGAACAATCCTTTGGAAGGAAGTGAGGGAAATGTCGTTAAACGTATTTTTAGAATTAATCGAGATTAAGGCAAAAACCGCAAGTGTAATTCCCTTCTTATTAGGGCTATGTTATAGCGTATATCATTATCATCATATAAATTGGGACTTGGCTATAGTATTTTTTATAGCGATGTTCCTCTTCAATATGGTGGTAGATATGTTTGATAACTACTGTGACTATTATCACGCAGATAGTAAAAGTTACCAAGCAAATACTAATATTATTGGTAGAGAAAATATTTCTCCAAGACTTGTTCTTGGATTAATTGTCATCCTTAGTGTAATATCAGCATTGATGGGAATATGGCTAGTAGTAAAAGCAGGGCTTCCTGTTTTATGGATGGGAATCTTCTGTTTTGCCATTGGTTATCTTTATTCGTTTGGTCCACATCCTATTTCTAGTTTACCATTAGGAGAGCTAGCTTCGGGATTTACAATGGGATTTATGATAGTTTTTTTAAGTGTCTATATAAATACCTACCAAACTTTTACTTGGGATTGGCCAGCAGTGATTAGAATCTTTCTCGTAGCCTTAGCTGATGAATTGTGGATCTCTAATTTGCTCTTGGATAATAATTTATGTGATGCGCAAGAAGATGAAGATAATCATCGAACTACCATTATCCACTTTATCGGTGTAAAGGGCGGTTTAATAGCTTATAGTATTAAGAATGTTTTAGCCTTTTTGATTATTATTCTATTACCGTTTTTGAACTTAGCGCCAAAGACGGTTTGGTTAACGGTTCTTATTATACCGTTTGTTTATAAACAAAATAAAATATTAATTTCTAAACAAGTAAAGACTGAAACCTTTATTACTGGAGTGAAGACTTTATTTGTTGGTTCGTTAACATATTTAGTTACCTATTTTTTAGGGATGTTGTTTTAAATAAAAAGATTGGAGAATTATCATGAAAAAGATTGTTGTAGTAGGTGGCGGATACGCTGGCTTAAAGAGTGTCGTTCTTTTACAAAAGAAATTAAAGGAAAAAGTTGAAATTGTTTTAGTAGATCACAATTCATACCACTATGAAACCACGCGTTTGCCAGAAATCATTGCTGGTGAGAAGTCATACACTAAGATCTCATATCCATTTGCTGATGTACTTAATGACAAGATGACTAAGTTCATTCAAGATGAAGTAACTTTAATTGATTATGAAAACAAGAAGGTTAAATTAGCTAACCATGATGATTTTTCATATGATTACTTAATTTTAGGTCTTGGCTTCGTCTTAGGTACTTTTGGTATCGAAGGTGCAGAAGAATTTGGTATGCCAATGCACAGCGTTGACACTGCTTTAGCAATTCGTGATCACATTTATGCACAAATGAAACATTACCGTGATACTAAGGATCCAAAGGCACTTAATATCGTAATGTGTGGTGGTGGTTTCCAAGCAATTGAAATTTCAACTGCGATTGCAGAAAATCGTCCACGCTTTGCCAAAATGGCCGGCGGAATTGATCCAAATGAAATCAAGGTTTATGCATTTGATGGTTCTCCAAGACTTCTTCCAATGTTTGACGAAAACCAAACTAAGTATGCTTTGGAATTAATTAAGAATATTGGTGTTGAAATCATTAATCCAGCTAAGATTCAAAAGTTAACTGCTGATGCAATTTACTACAAGATGAATGATGACGATGAAAATGCTGAAGCTCGTAAGATTGAAGCTAATACCAAGATTTGGATGATGGGCTTTAGCGGTAGTCCAGTTATCGCTAAGTCAGGCTTTGATCAACGTCGAGGCAGAATTATGGTTGATGATCACTTGACTGTTCCTGGCCATGAAGAAATTTACTCATTAGGGGATGTTTCATCTGTAATGGTTCCAGGCAAGAAATGGCCATGGCCTAACACCGCTCAACTTGCTCTTTCAATGGCTGATTACGCTGCAGAAGATTTGACAGCAAGGATTAAAGGCAAGAATCGTCCAGCTAAATATACTTACAAGGACTTGGGCGTAGTTGTAGCTGTTGGTGATAACCACGCTGCCGCATACGCACTTGGCCACAACTACCGCGGTCGACTTGCTTCAATCATGAAGAAGATGATTGTTGATAAGTCATTGATGGAAACTGGTGGTATTAAGGAAACCATGGCTGTTGGTCGTTTCGATTTATACCACTAAAATTCAAATAAATAATATTTTTCGAAAAGTGATGGACTTAGTTCATCGCTTTTTTTCTGATTTGATATTATCATATAAAGATAGAACTAATAACGGGAAGGTCTCTATATGAAGAAAAATACACTTTTTCCAGTAATTTACGGCGTGATTTCAGCTTTAATTTCCTTTATTGCGGTGATTTTCATTTGCCTTCACAGCTTTAAGTTGAATTTACAGCTATCAATCATTGTTGCCGGAATTTTTGCGATCTTTTTCTATGTGGTTTCATATTTTAGAGGTCATGCTAGTGTGGAGATTAAGCGAATCGTTTATAAATATAAATTAACAGATCAAGAACTTGCTAAGATTACTGGTATGAAGGCCAGTGATTTCCCAATCTACCATAATAAATTGCAATTAATTTTGCCCAAGCGCTATTGGCCAAGAGTTTTAGACGCTTTACAAAAATATGAAAAGGAAAGAGAAAATTGAGTTTACTTGAAGTAAAAGATTTAAGTCAGGGTTTTATTGATAAGACCTTATATGAAGATGCAAATTTTGTTTTAAATAAAGAAGATCACATGGGGGTCACTGGTCAAAATGGGGTTGGTAAATCAACTTTGATTAATATTTTGATTGGTGAGATTATTCCTGATAATGGTCAGGTTAAATGGCAAAACAAAGTTGATGTTGGCTACTTAGACCAGTATGCAAAATTAGCACCAGGAGTTACCATCAAAGGCTTTTTAAAGACGGCATTTGATAAGCTTTTTCAAAAAGAAAAAGAGTTAAATGATCTTTATCTCAAATATTCCGAGACCGGGAATGAAGATTTGCTTGAAAGGGCGGGGAAAATTCAAACCTACCTTGAAGAAAATAATTTCTATGATATTGATACAGAAATTGAACGTGTGGCTTCCGGACTTGGTTTAGCAGAACTTGGCTACGATCATGATGTGTCAAAATTATCTGGTGGTCAGCGTTCCAAGATTATTTTGGCCAAACTGCTTTTACAAGCGCCAGATGTTTTGGTCTTAGATGAACCTACCAACTATCTTGATGTGTCCCATATTGATTGGTTAGTGGATTATTTAAATGCCTTTGAAGGCGCATATATCGTTGTTAGTCACGATTATGACTTCTTAGGACGAATTACCAACTGTATTATTGATATTGATTTTGGAACTATTACACGCTATACAGGAACTCTTAAGCAAGCGATGAGGCAAAAAGCTGCAAACCGTGAAACTTACCTTAAGGCTTATGCCAACCAGCAGCGTAAAATCGCCAAAACTGAAGCATATATCCGTAAAAATAAGGCCGGTACTCGTGCTAAAAGTGCCAAATCGCGTCAAAAGCAGCTTGACCGGATGGATGTTTTGAATCCGCCTAAGAATAATAAGAAGGCGCGCTTTGAATTTCCATATGTGGCAACTGCCTCTAACTTGCTTTTGCAAACACAAGATTTAGTAATTGGTTATGATAAGGCCTTAGTAAAATCAGCTTTTAACTTTTCAGTAGGTGGTAATGAAAAGGTGGCTATTACTGGTTTTAACGGAATTGGTAAAACTACCTTGCTCAAGACCTTACTTGGCAAGTTAAAGCCAATTTATGGTTCATACGACTTATCAGTAACCGCCAAGCTTGCTTATTTCAAGCAGGATTTAACTTGGCCCAACAATAATATGACACCACTACAATACTTGCAGGAAGAATTTGAGCGTAAAAAGCCTAAGGAGCTCCGTCAAGCCTTAGCTAGAATGGGGTTAACTGCTCAGCAGGCTATGAGTCCGCTCAAGGAGTTATCTGGTGGGGAGCAGGAAAAGGTTAAGCTGGCTAAGATGCAGTTTGAACCAGCAAATTTGCTTTTTCTAGATGAACCAACCAACCACCTTGATAATGACACTAAAGATGCTTTAAGAAAGGCAATCGTAAATTTCCCAGGTGGAGTAATTATTGTTTCTCACGAACGTGACTTCTTCCGTGGAGATTGGGTCGACAAGACAATAGATTTAGAAAAATTAAGTTAATCAGGTAAAAAAATAATGGATAAGCCAAATGCAGAATTCTATCAAGAAGTACTTGATATATGTTTAACAGCAGGTCGCTTGATGATTGAAGGCGGAAGCGAGATGTACCGAGTGGAAGATACCATGCTTAGAATTGCTCGCAATGCTGGAATTAGGGATCCACGAGTTTTCGCAACTCCAACTTGTGTTTTCATGAGTTTGGATGGAGGAGACTTGTCGCAAATGAAGCAAATTCGTGATCGAAATATTAACCTAGAATTGGTAGATCGAGTTAATGAATTATCACGTCGATTTGCGACTAAAGAAATTACAATTAATGAATTAAAGAGAAAAATTACGGAAGTTTATTACACGCCAGCTTTTCCATTGTGGATTCAGGTTATTGGAGCGGCAGCACTAAGTGCAACTTTGATGGTGCTCTTTATTGATAATTATGATTGGGTGGACTTTCCAGCTGCAGCGATCGTTGGAGCACTTGGGTACCTAGCATATGTAGGTTTTAAACGTTTTACCAAAGTCCGCTTTTTGTCAGAGCTTATTGCAGCGATGGTAATGGCACTGGTGACGATTACTATTACTCACCTTTTTCCGAAAATGATTACCGATAATATCTTGATTGGAGCCTTGATGACCTTGGTTCCGGGTTTGGCCTTTACCAACGCTTTGCGAGATTTATTTATGGGTGATTTATTATCTGGAATTGTACGAATTTTCGAAGCAACTCTTACCGCCTTAGCCTTAGGCGGTGGAGTTGCAATCGTGATTAAGTTTTTGGGAGCGTAACAAATGCCTTTGTGGTTAGAAATTATTATCAATGTTGCTTTTTCTTATATTGCTTCGGTCGGCTTTGCTTTAACTATCAACGTTCCTCGTCGAGCCCTCCATTTAGCAGGGGTTAGCGGAACAATCGGCTGGATGGTTTATTGGTTTATTTCTCGCGCTGGGATGGGGCGAATGCTGTCGAATTTGTCAGGAGCATTTGTCATTGGAATTTTGGGATTATTCTTTGCTCGAATGAAAAAATGTCCGGTTACTGTCTTCAACATTCCGGCTCTTGTCCCACTTGTACCAGGTGTGCCAGCTTATCAGGCTGTTAGAGCCTTAGTCAATGGTGATATCTTTGAAGCTGAAGCATCAATTTTGCGAGTAGCAATTGTAACCTGTGCAATTGCACTTGGAATTTTGCTTTCAACGATGGTGACTGAAATGTTTTATCGGAGTAAAAGATTTTACAGACAGCGCCGAAACAGGTTATAATATAAGAGACGAGTCGAGAAAAGAACGCGAGATGCGGATATTTTTGAGATAGAGGACATCTGCTTTTAATAGCAGGCACGGGAAGTGCTGATGTTGGATAAGCCTGATGTGAACAGAAACTGTCCACATATTGTTTTACAATGTGCCTTGAGTTAAGCGAGCCAGAATGGCTCGCTTTTTTTCTTTGATCTAAAACATCTAAGCTGCATTGTCGTACTAATAGTATCGATGCGATCAAGACTTGAAAAAATGATTGGTGTTACGGTATATAGACTAGCTTCGATCAGTTTGTATTATTAGAAGTTGATTTTTGCGTTAAAAAATAAAGCGAGACAATTGACAGATAAATAACACGCGTTATACTAAACTATAGAAATTAATTGAAGTTTATTTAGAGTTGAAGAGAGTGATTTAGGATGTTATCAAAGAATAATAAGCAAGAGAAATTAAGAAAATTAGAAGAAAAGAATAATCATTTTGCAATTAGAAAGTTAACAGTTGGAGTAGCTTCTGTTTTAATTGGTTTGACCTTTATGGGTGTGTCAAATAATCACGTTGAAGCAGCTACTAATGATAATGATCAGGCTAGTGTAGCAACTACAAATATTAATCCAAAAGCTGAAGTTGAATCGTCAAATCCACAAAAAGATGATACTCAGGCTGATCCAAATACTCCAGTTAGTTCTAAAACCTCTGCAACAGCAGAATCTAACAAATCTACTCAAGCTCAAGATACAAATAAAGCACAAGTACCTAATACTCCATCAAATGAAGCAGTAGAAAATGCCCCTGCAGTTAAAGGAGTTGGTACCGAAAGCAACGGTCAACAAATTGATAACATTCACAGCATCATCAGTGTCACTGCCACAAACAAGTACACTGGTCAAACTTCATCTTCAAGTGCTAATACAGTACAAGTCAATGAACCTGTTGCTAAAGATTTGGACATGGTGCTTACTCTAACTAATGATACTGATCAAGAACAAAAAATTAATACAACTTGGCCAAATAATTCGTATGTTCTTCCTGCCTATGGTGGAACAGGTGCTCAAATTGTAGTCGATCCTTCTAGAGTTAAAGTAGTTAATGGCGAAGTTACTTTTGGTGGTAATTACACTGATAGTAATGTTTCAATTGCTTCTTGGGACTATGCCACAGGTAACAGTAGTTCAAGTGGTTTTAATGGTAGTCCAGAAACTAAAGCTATTATTGCTAAAAACCCCGAATTAATTGGTGGATTCTCAACTACAGGAACTCTTAAAGCAAAAGAAACTGTTACAATCATTGTGCCACTAAAAGTTGTTGATACTCAAAAACAACTTCTGGAACGCGTACAAAAACAATATGGTCAGGAAATTAAGATCCAAGTAAGTCCTGAAAACTTCCGTGATGCAAATGATTACACTGATACTAATTTAACAGTTGATGGCTTAACTGATGGTAATATTTCCAACTTGGCTGAAAATAATGGTGAGTTAACCGTTTCTGGTCAAATTACTAATAACGGTTTTATCTCTCATGATGAAAGTTTAGTTTTCAACTTATCAAGTGTTGGTAGCGCTGATAACCATAAGGTACAAACTGTTTTAGACCATGATAAAGCTATTCAGTTAGATTGGAATAATACCACAAACGATAATATTTCTTATTACGTTAACGGTACTTATAAGACTGCTGATCAAATGACAGATTCTGATTGGAATCATGTAACTATGGTTAAAGTTGATGCATCTCTTCAATCAGGTCAAACTGGAAAAGTAACTATTCCGGTAAAACTTAGCAACTTAGATCAAATTGAATCTGATTTGCAAAACGTAAACGATATTGGTCCATCCAACAATCGTTTAAATACCATTTCTTTATCTGCAAAATCAGACAATAGTGATCTTAAAGTTACTAACGGTTCAGTTAGTTATTATTCTGAATTACCTGCTTATGCTGCAATGAAGGCCATTGAAGATGAAATTAATGGTAAAGGTTCAATTACTCCAATGTACTTAGTAATTGATGAAGATGGTAATCGTAGCTACGAACCAATTGCTGATATTTCAATTCCACAATTAGGCAAAGACTACTTCACTTATGTAAATATTGGTCACAAAGATCCAAGTAGTATTTTATTTACTGATGGTTATTACACTATTAAACTAGATAAAATTTTTGACGCTGCTAAAGATCATGGCTTCTCTGTAAATATCAGTAACAACAACGGTCAAGAAGCTGCTTGGCCAACATATTATTACCAAGCATTTAGTGCTAATAAGGCTGATCAAATCGATCTTTATACGCAACTCCAACAAATTTTTAATACTAAAGACTTAACTTTAATGGCTGGAGATAGCTGGAATTCTAATGATAGTCTCGTATCGGCTAATATTGATTTTTATACTTTAAACTTCTCAGATTACTTTGGCACTGCCTACGATGGTAATAAAGATCTTAAGGCTACTGGTGATTACACTTATGACTTATATGACGCAAATGGTAATCAAATTGATAAAGATGTTCCTGTAGGTCAAAATGTACCAACTTTAGCAATGGGAACTTATAAAGTTGTTTACCATTATCAAATTAATAAAGATGAGGTCGTTTCCAAGGCTGCCACAATTATTGTAAATGGTAGTACTTCAGGTGATCCTTTAACTCAACCAGATAAACCTGAATTCCAAGGTGGCGTTGCCGGAATTCCATTAACACAACCAGATAAACCTGAGTTCCAAGGTGGCGTTGCTGGTATTCCATTAACACAACCAGATAAACCTGAATTCCAAGGTGGCGTTGCTGGAATTCC
>NZ_CALPCQ010000028.1 GCF_943193025.1 Lactobacillus agrestimuris | reverse complement strand
TAGAAAGCAAAAAACACCGTTTAGTAAAAAAGACTAAAACGGTACTTTTTCAATACACTAGATTATTTGACGCTTACGATCTTTTTAAGTAAAGTATTACTCTCTAATTTGCTGAGCAAATAATCAACAATGATAGGTAATAGGTGATTCTGTAACTGTTTGAGTATCGTAACAAATACAGATCATGATGAACGTAGTTGAACGAAATTCATCAAAAGATAAATGCTTAGGTAACCTAGCTACACGATAGTGTAGTTCCATGTGCTCTAAAATTATTCGATAAATATTACTCGGATAGCAAGCAGTGACATATTTCAGCATCAAGCCGAATAACAAATTCTTTACGAGGTATATGACATGATTTACATTTACAGCATTGGCTAGTTCGTACTTTCTTTCGTTTAAACTGGCCAGTCATAAATGATTTTTGCAAAAGTCCTCCTTATTAACTGTGGGAAAACACAGTTACGATAATGACTAATCATTATGGGACATTTGTTTAATTTTCTTTCACAATTTTTGTACGTCGGAAACAGTACTACATAACGTGTTTATTACAGAGACTATTTTAGATCGACAAATTTATCACTCAAACATAACTAAAATTACACATTTTTAAATCGCTTTTCACGTTCATATATAAGGCAAAAGATTTAATGCTTAATTCCTCTATACTCTTTTATAACTAATATTAACTTTATGAGGATTAATTATATAAATTAAGGTTAAATAACAAATAACATAATTATTCAAATTATAGAAGGATTGATCGTTCAAAAATGATAGAATAAAAGTAAAAGGAGAGGAAAAATTAATGGATAAAACAATTGCTTTAAGCGCAGATTATGCTTATATTGATAAAGTTGAAACGACTATTAAGTCGGTTCTATTTCATAATCCTCATGTAAATATTCATGTCATTAATTCCGATATTCCCCATGAATGGTTTGTAAATTTGAATCAGTATTTAAATCAATTTGGTGCTTCAGTAACTGATGATAAAATCGATCCTGACATGTTAGTAGATTTACATCCTTCTTACGATCGTTTTAAAAGTATTGCGTATGGAAGATTCTTTATTCCAGATTTGATTCCCGAAGATAAGGTCTTATATCTTGACTCTGATTTAGTAGTTGATTCCAATTTAGATGATCTGTTTAAAGTCAATTTAGACGATAAGGCTATTTATGCCGTAAAAGATTATCATGAAACTGAACAATTTAATTCAGGTGTAATGTTAATTAATAATAAGAAATGGCGAGAAGAACATTTAAGAAAAAAACTAGTAGAAAGGGTAAAAGAATCTAATGTACTTAATGGAGATCAAACTGTAATCAATGTGGTACTTAAAGGTCAAATTGGTGAACTAGATTTGGCTTATAATTATCAAATCGGCTTTGAACGGATAGCATATTGGAATGATCTACGTAATGTGCTAGCCTGTTTTGAAAGTGTGATTAATCCTAAAATCATTCATTATGTAACTGAAGATAAACCTTTTAATATAGTTTCGACTTCAAGTTTAAGAGAAAAATGGTGGGATTATCACAATCTTCAATGGACCAATATTGTAAACAAATATACCAAATTTGAGCAGAGTAAAATTAAGAAACCAGAATTTGATGGGGAGGCTTTTCTTTTTACTCATGTAGCTGAAACACAAGATATAGAAAAATTGATTCGCCAAGCACCAAATATTAAATTTAACATTGCTGCTTATACACCAATGGCATGGCTTTTAGAGCACTTAACAAAATATGACAATGTACAACTTTATCCTGCTATTGTTCCTTCACAATTAAATAGGATAATTAATAATGCTGATATATATTTAGATATTAATTATGGACCAAAAGAAGAACCTGTATTAAAAAGAATGATGCTCAAAAATACACCAATCTTAGCATTTGAGGCAACAAAATCAAATGATTCAGATTATCAAAATTATTATACTTTTGATAACGGTGCTATTAATCAAATGATTGATAAAATGCAGGAATTTATTATTAAATCGGCTGATAATAAAAAAGAAAATTATTTTGATATTCAAGTAGAAGATATTGATCAATCTTTAGAACTAATCTTAAAAGATAATAAATCAGCTGTACGTTTTGGAGATGGAGAATTTGATCTAATTAGAGGAGATTCTATTCCTTATCAGGATTATCAAAAAGAACTTGCTAAGCGTCTAAAACAAATAATCTTAAAAGGTAACCATAATAATGTTTTAGTATGTTTACCAGATGTGTTTAACAATTTAAATAGATACGAACATTATGCTCAGGACTTTTATAATAGTACCTTTTTTCCAAGAAATGCGTCATTTTTAAGAGAGATTGAATCAACTAATAATTGGTATGGCTCTACCTTTATTTCCCGTCCTTATATTGATTTGGTAGATAAAACAAAAAGTGCTCAGTACTTTGACAAATTAAAGAAATTATGGAATCAAAAAGATATTTTAATTGTGGAAGGTGCTTATACCCGTTCAGGAATAGATAATGATTTATTTGATAATGCCAATTCAATTGAACGTATAATTTGTCCTTCAAAGAACTCTTTTGAAAAAATTGATAAAATTGAAGCGGAAATAAAAAAATATGCCGAGAATCGTTTAGTTTTGTTAATGCTTGGACCTACAGCAAAAGTCATTGTAGATGATCTACAAGATTTACCTAATCAATTAATAGATTTAGGTCACATTGATTCTGAGTATGAATGGTTCAAGATGGGCGCAAAATATAAAGTAAAATTAAAGAATAAGCATACTACAGAATTCAATTTTGATACTGATATTGAAGCAATTGATGATGTTGATTATAGTAATGAAATTGTTGCTAGAATTAGAGGATAAAGAAAAAGAAGAAATAGGATTGTCTTAAAATTAATACTGCTATTGATAAACTAGATTACAGTGTTAAAAGCTAATTGCGAGTTAATAAAAAATAATCTTTTATTCTAAGCTGAAGATGTTCAGTTGTAAGTTAATAAGGGAAAAAGTGAATATTTAAGCAAGCCAAGTTGGCCCACAATTGTTAGACAAGAATCTAATAATTATTGCGGGGCACTTTTTTAGACTCTACAATATCATATTTTTTGTTTTTACACTAAAGTTCCAATATAGGTGTTGAAAGTAATATTGTACGACTTAAAAAACAAAAGGTATGACTACCGTTTGAATATCGGAATCATACCTTAATGGTTTAATATTTGCTATCTTCTTTTTTATATTTTAAGTCGGCTCTTGAGACATCATTTTTTTATTAGTTTATAGTGAGATGAAAAAACAACCCATTTAACTTGTAATTATAATTTTAGATCTGTAGACTTTATCATTCATACCTTACCTTAAAAACAGCATCAGACAGGACCTTTTTAGTAAAGTAACCTTCTCTAATCAATTTAGCAAAAGAATCAACATTTTTAACCATCTGGTTATATTCTTCAGCTGAAATATGTAATACTTTCTCTTGAGCTTCTTCTAAACTATTTACAACAATTCCAATGTTTTTACGTTCAATTGTATCTTTCTCCGGCATATCACTATTAACAATGATTGGAATGCCACTAGCCAAATAAGTACTAGTTTTAAAGGATGCATTTAATTTCATATATTCTGACCAGTATGGATCTTCGGACCATACTAAACCAAAACCACCCGTATTACGTAATTCATCAAGAAGTACAGAATCAGATTTTCGACCAATTATTTCAAGATTTTGTTCTGGATAAGATTGTTTAGGATCAGAAAAAACTTGTAATTTAATATGAGGATTATGCCAATTTTTAACAAAATCAAATTTCTCTGCATCCCCTGCAAAATTAATTATTTTACTATTATTGGGAGTAATGGAGTAATTTATATTGTCAACTGGATGATCCCAAAAATGTTGAACTACATATAGTTTTTCTTTTAAACCATTTTGACGTAAAAAATGATAGATTTTTACAGAAGGAACTATTAAAACATCTGCTTTGTTATAATAATCAATATGTTGAGGGAGAAGATAGCGATTAACTTCAAACATTAAAGGTACTACGTCATGAATGAAAATAATTTTCTTTATGTCAGGATATAGATTTATATGATCAATAAAAGCTTGATCCCATTCAATGGGATTCCAACTAGGTGATTGAATAATAATCGTATCTCCATGTGCTAATGAAGCTATAATACCATCAAATCGTGCATTGCGTGATTCCAAAGGCTCGTCTGGCCATTTATAAGCATAAATTCCAAGTTCATTCATTCCTAAATTTTGACATCCGATTTTAGCGACCATTTGCTGAGCAGTTTGTGCTACAGCTCCAGTAACAAACCCATATAAATTCGTAATGTGTACTGTCATAAATTTTACCTAGATTCTCATTTGTATAAGTATACTATACCAGAAACTGTCTCAATTATTTTAATAACATAAAGATAAAAGCAGATCGATCTTGCTGGGGGATTGAGTGCCACGATGGGCTTTTGTTTTTCAAGCATAATTTATTTTAACCTCCATAAATTTAATGAGATTAGAATACCTGAAAAATGAGGACTAAAACAGACACCTGGTTATTTGACGCTTACAAATAAAGCAGTTAGTAATTGAACTAACTGCTTTATTTATTCATATCTAACTTTAAATACAGCTTCAGTTAAAGCTTTTTTTGTAAAATATCCTTCTCTAATCAACTTTGCAAAAGACTCAACATTTCTGACCATTTGGTTATATTCTTCATCTGAAATACGTAATACTTTCTCTTGTGCTTCTTCTAAATTATTGGCAGCAATTCCAATGTTTTTACGTTTTATTGTATCTTTTTCTGGCATCTCACTGTTAACAATGAGGGGAAGACCTGCAGCTAAATAAGTACTAGTTTTAAAGGATGCATTTAATTTCATATATTCTGACCAGTATGGATCTTCAGACCATACTAAACCAAAACCACCAGTACGACGTAGTGTATCAAGTAACACTGAATCTGATTTCCAACCTGTTATTTCAAGATTTTGATCTGGGTAAGATTTTTTGGGATTAGAAAAGACTTGTAATTTAATATCTGGATTATGCCAATTTTTAACGAACTCAAATTTTTGTGCATTACCAGCAAAATTAATTACCTTATTATTTTGAGGTGTAATTGAGTAATTCAAATTATTAACTGGATGATCAAAAAAATGTAAGACTACATGTTTTTTTTCTTCTAAACCATTTTGACGTAAAAAGTGATACATCTTTTCAGTATGAACTATTAAAACATCTGCCTTATTATAATAGTCAATATATTGAGGGAGAAGATAGCGATTAACGTCAAGCATTAAAGGTACTACGTCATGAATGAAAATAATTTTCTTTATATCACGGTATAAATCTAGATGATCAATAAAAGCTTGATCCCATTCAATGGAATTCCAACTAGGTGATTGGATAATTACGGTATCACCATGAGATAATGAAGCAATAATTCCATCAAAGCGTGCATAAAGTGATTGTTGAGGTTCTTCTGGCAATTGATAAACATAAATCCCAAGTTCGTTCATTCCTAAATTTTGACATCCAATTTTAGCAACCATTTGTTGTGCTAATGCAGCTGTGCCACCCAACCCATATAAATTCGTAATGTGTACTGTCATAAATTTTACCTAGTTTCTCATTTGTATAAGTATACTATACCAGAAAAGGTCTCAATTATTTTAATAACATAAAGATAAAAGTGGTTGATATAATTCAATTTTACATACTAAAAAGATGCTTATGTTATATTAATGATTCAGGATTATTTAGAAATCGTATTGCAGGAAAAATCTACACTAAGAAGGTTAATAAAATTAGAAGAGACAATATATTGTAATAAAGGCTCTCTAGAGGCTCCTTTTTGTGCAAAATAAAAACTGTCGATAGAATCATAATATATTCCATCAGCAGTAAAAAGTATTGAACAATAATTGATTAATTCCAGTACATTTTTATTACTTTTTATCTTCTTGCTTTTTCTTAGCCCAATCGAAGTGGTCTGCTAGTGAACAACCGTCAGGTCCACAAACCATGCCTTCATTGATTTCAACTTTTGAAAAATCTACTGTTTGCTTTTTCTTATCAGTCATAATAAATTCTCCTTAAAGAATAATTCCGTAATCAGTTGCTAAAATTGATTTCACCATTTCAACGGTCATCGGATTGGTGTGACCAGTGAAAAGTTCAGTGTCATTTGGAAGGGCACAAATCTTGTTCGCAATTGAGTTTAAAATTTGCTTCTTGTCGCCGGTAGGAAATTCGGTTAGTCCAATATCATTGTTATATAACATATCACCAACGAGAGCAAAATTATCAGCCTTTGCATAGAAAATTTGTGAGTCTGGTGTATGACCGGGTGTTGCAATTGCTTCAAGTGCAAAACTATTATCTTTGCTTCTAATTAAAGTGTGATCGGAAATCAATTCTACATTCTTAGGCCATACAACGTGTTGCTTATATCTAGCAGCTAAATTGAGTTGATCATTTTTCATAAATGATGGGGCATTTTCGTTCATAACACATGAGGCACCTAAGCTATCTGCAACTTTGGCTGCTTGATATGAATGATCGAAGTGTCCATGAGTTAGCAAAACTTTTTCAATTGTCCAATTATGATCTTTAATGATTTTTAGTAATTTGTCACCTTCGGCTCCAGGATCAATTAAAAAGCCATGACCAGTTTCTTCATTAATGTAGAAATAAGAAATGGTCTGAAAAATATTAGCCACTGGCTGCATGTATAATCTCACCGACATGTTAGTTTTCCTTTGCTAAAGCTTCCTCGATTGCCTTCTTGAATACTTCTTTAGGTTGAGCACCCATGTAACCTTTACCGTCAATAACGATAAAAGGAACTGCGTGTACACCATTTTGTTGAACAAATACTTCGTCACTGATTACTCGATCAGTGTAATCCTTTGAATCAAGTAGGGTCTTAACGTCGTCAGCGTTGTAACCTGCGTCTTCTGCAACCTTGATCAATACCTTGTGATCAGCAAGCTTTAAATTATCAGTGAAGTATGCCTTGAAGAGTAAATCGTTCAACTTTTCTTCCTTTTCGTAGTCTCCCTGATCTTTGGCCCATTGAGCTAAACGGTGGGCATCCATAGTATTAGTGTTGAGAGTTGATGAGTACTTAAAATCAAGACTTTCACCGCGACCCATTTGTGAAATCCCTTCGATTCTTTGAGCTGCTTCTTCCTTAGTTAATTGATATTTAGCAGCGAAACGATCCAAAGTACTTTCAGTTACATCTTGAGGTGCATCTGGGTAAAGTTGAAATGCGTGACGATCAAAGGTAACCTTATCCTTGGCATTGATTTCATCTAAAATATTCTTAATTCTTGCATCTGCAATGTAGCAGAAAGGGCAAGCAAAATCTGACCAAATTGTAATTTCCATAATATTTTCTCCCTTTACTTACTTTTTATTAGTTATTTGATATATATTATTCTACTTGCTAAAATATCTTTGACAAGTATGCACTTTTTTAATACCTAGTATCAAAAAGGATAGTGTAAATATGAACGAAAAAGATTTAGCTAAATTTCGAAAAGTAAATATGGTTCCATTTAACGGAGCGATGGAAATTATCTCTGGTAAGTGGAAGATGAACATTCTATATTCTTTATCCCAACTTGGGACAATGAGATATGGAGAAATTCGTCGGTTGATGGGTGATGTAACACCGCGTGTGCTTACGGCCAAGTTGAAGGAATTAGAAGATAACGGCTTAATTGAACGCCGCGAATATCCTCAGATTCCGCCTAAAGTTGAATATTCTTTAACTAAGAAGGGTGCAACGCTTATGCCAATCTTGAAACAAATCTGTGATTGGGGTAAGGAGTTCTGCCCAAATAGATAATAAAAATCCTGTCGATGAAGAATTTCGACAGGATTTTTTTATGATCTTTGATTTAGTAATTTATATAAAGCATGAATATCAGTTTTAGCATCTGTAAATAGGGCAACTTTTCGAATAAATTGTTCAGGAAGATGCTTTATTTTTAATTGAGAATTTTCTTTAACTTTTTGTTCAGCTAGAGATCTTGGCAAAATTGTGATCAAGTCAGAGATTGCTACCATAGATAATCTTGATTCAACAAAATCTACTTCATAAATTTCTGGTAAAGACATATTTTGATTTTTAAAAATTTTTACTAACTTATCATGAACAGGGCACAGACGTGGATGCATAATTAGTTTTTGTTTTTGTAAATCTTCTAAAGTCAAAGTATCTTTTTTACTATTAATTAAAGAAGAATTATTCACTGAGTAGATAACTTCGTATGGCTCCTCATAAAGATCCATTACTTCATAATCTTGACTTAACAATCTGCCAAATGGTTTATCGATTAGGATAGAATTTAATTCTCCATTGTTAAATGGGGTAATCAGATCCATTATTTCATTAGAAAGTTTGACACTACCGGCACTAAATAATGCATTTTTAAAAAAGTAAGGATACCAGATTGATGCCACGCTATCTAAAGCCCCAATTTTTAATTTACTTAAATCACTTTCTTTTTTCTCTATTAAATGAAGCTTTTGAAAATCAGTTAAAACGACTTTGGCTTTTTTATAGAAATCTTTTCCAGCAGGTGTTAGTTCCATACCTTTTGATGAGCGTGAAAATAGTTGAGTATCGAAGTAACTTTCTAATTGTTTAATCTTTTTACTGATAGCAGGTTGAGATAAAGTCAATATCTCACTGCTTTTATTTATACTTTTTTGTTCACTAACAGTAACAAAAACTTGAATTAAGTCAATGTTTAAAGAATCAAGTAGCACTTGGATTTCCTCTTTCTTATAACTTACATTTTGTAAGTAAATTTACGATAAGTTATAACGCTTATTCTAAACTGTTTATTCCCAAAGGTAAAGACAGTTGATATTCTGAAGATGTTCCAAATGAAAAATAATTGTAAATAAGAGAAAGAGGTAATATCGATGGTTAAAATTGGTATTAATGGTTTTGGAAGAATCGGACGTTTAACTTTACGTCGTATTTTAGAAGTTAACAATGATAATTTAGATGTTGTTGCAATTAACGACTTAACTTCTCCTAAGATGTTGGCACACTTGTTTAAGTATGATACTGTTCATGGGACTTTTGATGGTGAAGTTAGTGCAGACGATAATGCAATTTACGTTAATGGCAAGAAGATTATCGTTTATGCATACAGGGATGCTAAGGATATTCCATGGGCAAAGAATGATGACGTTGAAATTGTAGTTGAAAGTACTGGATTCTACACATCAAAGGAAAAATCACAGGCTCACCTTGATGCAGGAGCTAAGAAGGTCTTGATCTCAGCACCTGCAGGAAATATGAAGACCATTGTCTTTAACATTAACGATAATACTTTGACAGCAGATGATAACATCATTTCTGCAGGTTCATGCACTACTAATTCATTAGCACCACTTGCTTACTACTTGAATAAGGACTTTGGTATCAAGGCTGGTACAATGACTACAATTCATGCTTATACTTCAACTCAAAAGTTACATGATGGTCCTGACCGTGGTAATAACTTCCGTAACGCTCGTGCTGCTGCAGAAAACACTATTCCACACTCAACTGGTGCTGCTAAGGCAATTGGTCTTGTTATTCCAGAACTTGATGGCAAGCTTAAGGGTACTGCTCAAAGAGTTCCAGTTAGTGATGGTTCAGAAACTATTTTAGTAACTGTTTTAGATAAGAAGGTTACTGAAAAAGAAGTTAATGCAGCAATGAAGAAGTACACAGAGAATAATGATTCATTTGGTTACAATGCAGATGAATTAGTATCTTCAGACGTTGTTGGTACTACATTTGGTGGAATTTTTGATCCAACTCAAACTGAAGTTACTGACGCTGGTGGTGTTCAACTTGTTAAGACTGTTTCTTGGTATGACAATGAAGGTGGATTTGTTGCTCAAATGGTTAGAACTTTGAACAAGTTGGCTAGTCTTACTAAGTAAGATCAAATAAGTTTGCAAAAATAGCAGTAATAAACCTCTAGTGGTACTAAAACTAGAGGTTTATTACTTGGAAGTTGATAGAGAAGAGATAAGAATGTCGAAAAAATATACTTTGGGAATAATACTAAGTTTGATCGCAACAATTGCTTGGGGTGGGATGTTCCCAGTCATGGCTCCAGCATTAAAAATAATAGATCCATTTTACTTTACGCTTTTCCGATATGGTACGGTAGCAATTATTTTTGCAATCCTATTATTAATTATTGAGGGACCAAGTTCGTTTAAACCAGAAGGACATTTCTTTAATTTATGGCTTTTGGGAAGCTTCGCTTTTGCTGGCTTTAACTTATTAGTATTTCTTGGTCAACATGCGGCAGGTGAATCAGGATCATTGATTGCTTCAGTTATGATGGCAGTACAACCACTTATTGGGGCAGTTGTAACCTGGATTATGTATAAAAAGACTCCAAAGAGGATTACCTTTATTTCAATGTTAATTGCCTTTGTTGGTGTGTTCTTGGTAATTACAAAGGGAAATCCAGCCATTTTATTCCAAGGACACGATACTTTAGTTGCTACCGGGTTAATCTTCTTAGCAGATTTATTCTGGGTATTATTTACCACTGGTGGTACAAAGTATAAGAACTGGTCAATTTTGAGATATTCGACTCTTACAACTGTTTATGGTGTGTTCACATTAATTATTATTGTTGTATTTGCGACATTGGTTGGATGGTTAAAAGTCCCTACGACTACTCAAGTTGGTGGAATCCGTAATGCTTTGATCTATATGATAACTTTTGCAGGTGTTATCGCAGTTTTTTCATGGAATTATGGTAACCGTTTATTAGGACCAGTTAATGGAATCTTATTTATGAACGTTGAACCAATTACAGCTTTCATTATCATGGCAATTACTGGATACAAAGTTTCAATTTTTGAAATTATTGGATGTGTTTTGACAATTGTGGCTTTGGTGATGAATAATCTTGCACTTAGAACTAAAAAGAATGTATCTTCAGTAAATGAAGTTGAAATTAAGATTGAAGAATAAAAATAAATCCGTTAGAAAATTAGTTTCTAACGGATTTTTTTACTTCAATTTAACATCCCAAGCGGCAATTTGCTTATTACCATAATACTTCTTATAGAGGTCTTTGGTAGCTTGGCTTTGGTATGCTTTGACCACTTCTTTATAAACTTTCTTGTTCTTTTCACCAGTGCGGGCAACAATGATATTGATCCATTGTTCAGAATCCTTATTAACTGGTTCTACGTAAATTGTATCCTTATCACCGAGTCCAGCTGGCTGAGCAAAGGCATTATTAACTACAGCTGCATCAACATCAGTGATAACACGGCTAGTTTGTTCAGATGCCACTTCCTTAATTTTAATATTCTTAGGATTTGCGGTAATATCTGCAATCGATACTAGAACTTTTCCTTTACGGAGTTTGATGAGCCCAGCATTTTTTAAAACGAATAGGGCACGTGATTCATTCGTTGCATCGTTTGGTACAACAATAGTTGCGCCATAGGGAAGTTCACTCAATTTATGATACTTCTTACTATAGAGTCTGATTGGTGCAATATAAGTTTTGCCAATTGCACTAAGTCCACCATGATTCGACCTGTTCCATTCCTTCAAAAATGCATAGTGCTGGAAAGAATTAAGATCAATATCGTTAGACTTTAAGGCTTTATTAGGTTGATCATATCCATCAAAACTGCGAGTCTTTACGATCACACCATATTTATCCTTCATCTTTTGTGCAACTTTCTTCCAGATTGCTGCTTCACCTTTGTCTGCGCCAATTAATCCTACAGTTACAACAGTTTGACCATTACTTTTTGGCGTCCAGAAAAAGCTAAAATATCCAGCAATGATAATAAAAATACTGAAAATAGTAGCTATTAAATAATTTCTACGTCTTCTTTTTCTCATAACACTCACCTCAAGAAATAAAAAAGCACCCATCCAATAAAGGACGAGTGCTCGCGTTACCACCTTTGTTCATCATCTGTTCACACAAATAATCTCACTAGCTATCAATCAATAGCTTACTTTGTTAACGGGAGTAACCCCGATGCTAGTTAAATATCGCTAGCATTGATCGTTCAAAGCCCATGTTCATTAATACTCATTCATGCGTCTCACCAAATTCGCATTTCTCTGAAGAATAAGTTGATTAATTACTCTGCTTCTCAAGATCATAATTTTTAATTGTTGAAAACAATTTACCATCATAATTTAATTTAGTCAACAATAAATTTAATCTAAATTTTTTATTTTATATATTTATAGAAGCTTTTAATTTAAAGGGAAACTTGAAGAAAAATTTCAAAAAATCCTTGACGAATAATCTAAAAGGTCATATTATGATTACAACAAAATTAATTAAAGCTTAGAAGAGATGAGTAATTATTTAAGAATTCTTCAGAGAGCCGAGCTAGGTGTAAGTCGGTGTTTTCAAGAATAATGAATATGGTCTCTGAGCTGGTTTAAATTGTAAGCATTGAGTAAGCAATTTACGATTGACGTTCGTTATCATGTCCGGGTATTCCATTTAAATGGAGCACTTAGTAAGGATATTGTTGTAAGGCAATGTCGAAGTAGGGTGGTAACACGCGGAAGCGTCCCTAGAAAGCATTAGTTTGTTTTCTAGGGACGCTTTTTTTATGCTTATTCAAGTAGAAAAAGGAGAAATGAAAAATGAGTAGATTACATTATGATATCGTTGGTAGTTTTTTAAGACCTGCAGAATTAAAGAAAGCTCGCACCGAGTTTGAAGATGGAAAAATTAAACAAGCGGATTTAACTGCTGTTGAAGATAAGTTAATTAAAGAATTAGTTCAAAAAGAAATTGAGCATGATCTTAAGATTGTGACTGATGGTGAATTTAGAAGAAGCTATTGGCATCTTGATACCTTCTGGGGCTTTGGTGGAATTAAGCATACCAAGCAAGAACATGGCTACTTATTCCATGATGAAGAAACCCGTAACGATTCAGCTCAAGTTGAAGGTAAGATAAAGTTCACTGGTGAACATCCAGATCTTTCCGCATTCAAATATTTGAAGAAAGTTGTTGATGAACTTGGTGCAGATGTAATTCCAAGACAAAGCATACCAGCTCCAGCACAATTTTACGCAGAACTTGTTCGCGGTAAAGAAAATGTAGCTGCACTAAGAAAAGTTTACAGCTCAGATGATGAATTGTTTGCAGATATTTCAAATGCATATCGTGATTTGATTTTGGCACTGTATGATGCAGGTTGTCGTGATGTGAAACTTGATGACTGTACTTGGGGCATGGTCGTAGATGATCATTTCTGGAAGAGCCATTTACAAGGTGATTTTTCATTAGAAGATCTAAAGAAGAAGTATTTGAAGCTTAACAATGATGCAATTAAAGACCTTCCAAAAGATCTTCGAGTTTCAACGCACATCTGCCGCGGTAACTATCACTCAACTTGGGCAGCGAAAGGTGGCTACGGCCCAGTTGCTGACTCATTATTTGCTAACGAAGATGTTTCTGCATTTTACTTGGAATTCGATGATGAGAGATCAGGTAACTTCGAACCAATTAAGGAAGTTCCTGATGATGAAGAAGTTGTCCTTGGATTAGTAACAAGTAAGAGACCAGAACTTGAAACAGAAACTGATCTTAAAGCTAGGATTAAGGATGCCAGTCAATATCATCCGTTTGATGAATTATCACTCAGCACTCAATGTGGATTCTCATCAACTGAAGAAGGTAACAAGTTAACTGAAGAAGATCAATGGAAGAAAATTGATTTGGTTGTAAAGACGGCTAAGGATGTGTGGGGAAATGACGCAAAGTAGTAAATCGTTGATTTTAGTAGAAATTATTTGGGCACTATTAATTATTTTAGGTGCAATAGTTTTACATTAAAAATTCACAAATTTTAGGTATCATTATTATTGAAGAAATAATTATTTTTTTAAAGATAGGAGAATTAATTATGGGAAAAGTTGAAAGTTTTGAATTAGATCATACTAAAGTTAAGGCACCATACGTACGTTTAATTACTGTTGAAGAAGGAAAGCATGGAGATGAAATCTCAAACTTTGATTTACGCTTAGTTCAACCAAATGAAAATGCGATTCCAACTGCTGGCCTTCACACGATTGAACACTTAATTGCTGGTCTTCTTCGTGACCGGATCGATGGTTACATTGATTGTTCACCATTTGGCTGTCGTACAGGATTCCACCTATTAGTTTGGGGAACTCCTTCAACTACTGAAGTGGCTAAGGCATTAACTTCAGCACTTACTGAGATTCGTGACAATATTAAATGGGAAGACGTTCCAGGTACGACCATTGAAAGCTGTGGTAATTATCGTGATCACTCACTCTTCTCAGCTAAAGAATGGTGTAAGACTATCCTTGACCAAGGTATCTCAGATGATCCATTTGAAAGACATGTTGTTAAGTAGAATGATTTAGATGTTAATAAGGGATGCAGTTTATACTGCATCTTTTTTCTTGCACTAATAACTAAAATAAGCCATTATTAAAGTAGCTATTTTAGTAAATTAAAGGTGAAAATTATGCCTAAGAAAATGGAAGATATTGCAAAAATTGCAGGAGTATCTGTTTCCGCAGTCTCAATTGCGATTAATGGTAAAAAGGGAATTAGTCAAGCGACTAGAGAAAAAATTTTTAAAGTGATCAATGAGAATGATTATCAACCTCTTAGAAAGAGAAAGAAGGGCGGATTACGTAAAGTTGCTAACTGCGATTTAATTATCGTTAATGATAAAAAAGGTGTGGTCAACCGTAGTTATCATACATTGCCATTCTTTGATCATTTAGTTACGACGCTCACGCAAAATATTAATGGCTTTGGAGCTAATTTAAGAATTGACACTTTGCGAATTACTCATTTGGCAGAGGATTTAAGAGATTTACTTTCTGAATCAGCAGTTACAAATGCTATCGTTCTCGGAACTGAATTATCCGCTGAAGATATTAGTTTGATTGATAGTCAGATAAAAAATGTTGTTTTCGTGGATACTTATTATTCAGAAATTGATGCAGATTTTGTCACAACTGATAACTTCCAAGGCGCTTATCAAGCAGCAAAATACCTCTTAGAAAAAGGTTTTACTGAAATTGGCTATGCAGCAACCAGTAAAAATAATCCTAACTTCTTACAAAGAAGAGCGGGCTTTCGCGCTGCATTAGCTGAAGTGGGTATTGAAATTAACACAGAACATTTTTATAAAATTGACGCCGCTGATCTAGTTTCATTAAAAGATTTGAAAGGCTTTAGTGTAAAAAAACTTCCGCAAGTGATTTTTTGTGATACTGATTACATGGCGATTAGAATCATGAAAGAGTGTCGGAATAATAATCTTGTGATCCCAAGAGATCTTTCGGTAATGGGATTTGATGATATTGAAGAGGCCAGTTTGGTTAATCCAGAATTAACTACAGTTCATGCTTCTGTTGATCAAATCATTAATCAAGCAATCTATCAATTACAAGCCCAAATTTCGCAAGAAGACTGGGAAGCACAAAAATGTTTAGTTGGAACCCACATTGTTGAACGAAATACAGTTAAACTAAAATAACTACTAAAATAAATATTATAGCTTAAAAGCTATTGTAAGCGGTTACTGTTCCTGCGATAATATTAATTAAAGAAAAGCAATAAAATTTATCTTTGGCTTATTTTAGTAAGGAGAGAAAAATTATGACTAAAGTTACAGTATTAGGAAGTATTAACTTAGACACAACTTATTCAATTCCTAGAATTCCTCTTCCAGGTGAAACCATGCACGTTAATGGTGTATCTTCCGCAGCTGGTGGTAAGGGTGCTAACCAAGCAGTTGCCGCCGCAAGAAGTGGAGTAGATGTGAGTTTCATCGGCCGCGTTGGTAAAGATCACGGCGGTGAATTTATGCTTGATACTATGAAAAAAGAAGGTATCAACTTAGATAATGTTTTAGTTGATGAAGACATCGAAACTGGATCTGCGGTTATCATGCTTGATGAAAATGGTCAAAACAGTATTTTAGTGGATGCTGGTGCTAATGGGGAAGTTAGTGTTAAACAAGTCGAAGCAGCTGAAGACACAATTGCAAATTCTGATTACATCATTGCTCAATTCGAAACACCGGTTGAAGTTACAATTGCTGCCTTCAAGATTGCTAAAAAGCATGGCGTTAAAACAATTTTAAATCCAGCTCCAGCTCACGAAATTAGTGATGAACTACTTTCATTAACTGATATTATTACTCCAAATGAAACCGAAAGTAGCTTAATCACTGGCATTGAAGTGAATGAAGAAGCTGATATGACTAAGACGGCTGAACACTTCAGAAATAAGGGTGTTGAAACAACTTTAATTACTCTTGGATCAAGAGGCGTGTTCTATAGTTCATCAGTTGGTAAAGGCTTTGTTAAAGCTTTTAAGGTTAAGGCAGTTGATACAACTGGAGCCGGTGATACCTTTATTGGCGCACTTTCTTCAGTATTAAAAGCAGACTACTCAAACATTGAAGATGCCATCAAGTATGGACAACAAGCATCATCAATTACTGTTCAAGGTGCCGGTGCAATGCCATCAATTCCTACTAGAGAAAAGGTTACAGAAGTATACGGAGGTTAACAATTATGAAAAAGACAGGCGTAATGAATTCGAATATTTCTCGTGTAATTGCTGATATGGGTCACATGGATCTTTTAGGTGTTGGAGATGCTGGTACTCCAGTTCCAGCCGGAACCGAAAAGATTGATTTGTCTGTTCATGCGGGACTCCCTTCATTTATTGATGTATTTAAGGAAGTTTTGAAAGAACTAGAAGTACAAAAGATGTACATTGCTGAAGAAATTAAAACTCAAAATCCAGAACAATTGGAAGAAATCAAAAAGACGCTTCCTAATGTAGAAATTGAATTTATTCCGCACTCAGAATTGAAGAAAATGCTTGGCAAATCCAAGGCGTTTATTAGAACTGGTGAAGAAACTCCTTATTCTAATGTTATCTTGGAAAGTGGCGTTATTTTCTAGAAAAGGAAGGAAAAGTGAAAAATGAATGCTATTGCACTTTTAATTGGGCTAGGCCCCCTCATTGGATGGGGTTTCTTCCCAACAATCGCTTCAAAAATTGGAGGCCGACCAGCTAACCAAATTATCGGGGCTACATTTGGAACTTTCGTGTGTGCTTTAATTCTGGCCTTAGTTCAAGGAACACCACTTCCAACCGGAGCTTCCTTATTCTGGTCAATCGTATCAGGTATTGGCTGGGCATCAGCTCAAATTATTACCTTCTATTCATTTACTTTAATCGGATCATCAAGAGCAATGCCAATTACTACTGCTTTTCAGCTTTTGGGAGCATCTCTTTGGGGAGTATTTGCCTTAGGTGATTGGCCAAGCACAACAGATAAAATTATTGGTTTCGTTGCTTTAGTCTTAATTATCATCGGTGCTTGGATGACAACTTGGAATGAGCATAAAAGTGCTGAATCAAGTAGTAAGTTGAAAAAGGCTGTCATTGTTTTATTAATTGGTGAAATCGGTTATTGGGCATACTCGGCCGCTCCACAGGCTGCACATATTGATGGTATGCAATCATTCTTACCACAATCAATTGGTATGTGTATCGTCGCCATTGTTTATGGAATTTACCTTGGTATCAAAGATAAGAGTGAAAAGCCACCTCTACTTGAGGCAGTTTCATACAAGCAAATGATTTCAGGTGTGTTCTTTGCCTTCGCAGCATTGACTTACCTTATCTCAGCTCAACCAAACATGAACGGGTTGGCAACTGGATTTTTGCTATCACAAACTTCTGTTGTTTTAGCAACTTTAACTGGTATCTGGATGCTTCACCAAACCAAAACTCGTAAAGAAATGATTGTTACTGTTTTCGGTTTGATTTTAATTGTTGGAGCTGCAGCATTAACTGTTATCGTTTAATGAAAAAACTAGTGAGAATTATTTGAGTTCTCACTAGTTTTTTTATTTTGAGGATTAAATAGGGAAAACGATCATTGATAGAAGTAAATTCTGTATATCTAAAAACTGATTTAATAATTTTAGTGGATAGTTTAAGAAAAAGTAATGAAACTTGAAAACTGCTTACAACTACAGATAAAATTTTCATATAAGTATGTTTATAGAGGGAATTGTGACAATATGAAAGATATTTATGTAGTCGCTGCTAAGCGAACTCCATTTGGTCGTTATCGTGGATTTTTCAATGAACAAAATGCCGTTGACTTAGGTGTGATGGCACTTAAAGGAACTTTGACTTCAGCTAAAATTGATCCGGCTGAAATTGAAGCCGTTTTTATGGGAAATGTAATTTCTGCTGGACTTGGTGAAAACATGGCACGTCAAGTTGCACTTAATTCAGGCCTTCCAGAAACTACTGTTGCTACTACAATCAATGATGTTTGTGGTTCAAGTTTGAAGGCCGTGCGTCTTGCTCAAGCTCAAATGGAAATGGGTGATGTAAACCTTGTTGCTGTTGGTGGTGCTGAAAGCATGACTAATACTCCATTTGTTGTTGAAAAGAAGTACAAAGATAATCCAGGTGAGCACTTAGAAAATACCTTATTAAAAGATGGGTTGGTAGATGCCTTTTCAGATAAGCATATGGGTATTACAGCTGAAAATGTGGCCGAAAAGTATGATGTATCTCGTGAAGAGATGGATCAATTCAGCTTTAACTCACATCAAAGGGCTGTTAAAGCTATCGAAGAAAATGCATTCAGCGATGAAATTCTTCCTATTGAACTAAATGGTCAAACTTTAGATCATGATGAAACTATCCGTCCTGATACTAATATGGAAGCTTTAGCTAATTTGAAACCGGTCTTTAAGGAAGATGGTGATGTTACAGCAGGAAACGCTTCGCCATTAACTGATGGTGCAAGTATGTTAATTTTAGCGACCGAAGACAAGGTTAAGGAACTAGGATTAACTCCGCTTGCCAAACTCGGTGAATTTGCTGAAGCCGGTTTTGATCCAAGCTTGATGGGTTATACTCCATATTATGCTGTAAGAAAGTTGATGAATAAGGCAGGAACTACAGTTGATGATTACGATGTCTTTGAAATAAATGAAGCATTTGCTGCTCAATCTGTAGCTCTTCAAAGGGACTTACATATTCCTGAAGAGAAGTTAAATATTTTAGGTGGTGCAATTGCTCTTGGTCACCCACTTGGTGCTACTGGTGCAAGGTTAATCGAAACTGCTATGAGTGCTTTAAAGAAGTGCAATGGTAAGCGGGCTTTAGTAACTTTGTGCATCGGTGGTGGTCAAGCGATTGCTTATGAAATTAAGCGTGAAAATTAATGAAATTCTATCAATTAACGCCTGAACAAAGACGTGAAATTTTAAAAGATGAAGGAATTGAATTAGATCAAATTGATGATGAACTTTTAACTAGGCTAAATCAATTAAGTGAAAATGTCATCGGCAGTTTAACCTTGCCAATGGGTGTGGTTGAAGGTCTAATTGTTAATGACAATAAATATTGGGTGCCAATGGCAAGCGAAGAACCATCAGTAGTTGCGGCCGCTAATCATGGTGCTAAGATTTTTGCGCGAAATGGCGGAGTTACTGCTAAAAGCTGTCGCAATGGAATCTTTGGTCAAATCGTAATGAAAATCGGCGATTCCTTTGAGATTAATAATCTTAAGCACGAGATCCCTACTTTAATTGATTTAACAAATAAAAACTTTGCTAGTTTAGTAAATCACGGTGGTGGCCTGAAAGAAATTGCTGCCGAAATTAAGGCTGATGGTTTGCTTTATTTGAAGGTTTTAGTTGATCCGGCTGAAGCGATGGGAGCCAATAAGACCAATGCTATCTTAGAATTTTTGGCTAAAAATTTGCTCAATTTTGATGGAATTGAAGAGAAGCTTTTCGCAATTTTATCAAATTATCCTAGTCAATTAACGACTGCAAAGGTCGATTTGAAGTTTTCAAGTGTTGGCGGTGAAAAAGTTGCTAAGAGAATTGCTCTTCTGAGTAAAATTGCTTATGAAGATGTCTATCGTGCAACTACTAATAATAAAGGAATTATGAATGGGGTCGACTCAACTTTAATTGCGACCGGTAATGACTACCGCGCGATTGAAGCAGCTAGTGCCGCACTGGCTAGTGAGAGTGGACAATATCGTTCATTAAGTAAATGGATAATTAAAGATGGCAAACTTCATGGTGAACTTACTTTACCAATGGCAATTGGAACCGTTGGTGGTTCGATTAATGCCCGCAGTGATGTGAAGCAGGCTTTTAGCATTTTAGGTGATGGAATCAATGCTACTGACTTAGCTAATGTGATCACTAGTATCGGTCTTGCAAATAATTTAACTGCAATTTTGGCAATTTCTACTGTTGGAATTCAAGAAGGTCACATGAAGCTGCAAGCTCGCAATTTGGTTGCCAATCTTGATGCAACTGATGCCGAAAAGTCCCAAGTTTTAAAAGTTATTATCGCAAAAAAGCAATATACAAGAGAATTTGCACAAGAAGTTTTAACTGATTTACGAAAGGAAAAATAATGAAGGTCGGAATTGATAAAATCGGTTTTTATACTCCAAATAAGTATGTAGATATGGTTGATCTGGCTCATGCTCGTGGGGATGATCCAAATAAGTATTTAATCGGTATTGGTCAAAAGCAAATGGCAGTTGCTGATCAAACCCAAGATGCTGTTTCAATGGGAATCAACGCAACCTTGAAATATCTTGATCAAATCGATAAAGATAAGGTTGGTTTACTGGTATTTGGTACTGAAAGTAGTGTTGACCAATCAAAATCTGCATCACTTTTTGTAAAATCAGCCCTTCACTTACGTCCAGAAGTTAGAACTTTTGAAGTAAAGGAAGCATGTTTTGGTTTAACTGCAGGATTGATAATTGCACGTGACTTTGTCCGCGTTCACCCTGATGAAACTGCAATTGTTATTGGGAGTGATATTGCTAGATATGGTGTTGCTACTCCTGGTGAAGTTACTCAAGGTGCTGGTAGTATTAGTGTTTTGGTAAAGAGTGATCCAGCAATTTTAACATTGAATGATGGTCATAGTGCCTACAGTGAAGATATCAATGACTTCTGGCGTCCAAACGATTCCAAGCTAGCTATGGTTGATGGTAAGTACTCAACTCAAGTTTACTTACAATTCTTCGAAAATGTTTTTAACCAATATAAGAAAGATCGTAAGCTTGAAACTAAAGATTTCGATGCAATCATTTATCACTTGCCATTCACTAAGCAAGGGCTTAAAGCAAATCGCTTAGCTGTTGAAGATCAAGATGAAACAACTAAGAAGCGTTTGGAAGATAGCTTCGAAGCTTCCAAACAACTTAGCATGGAAGTTGGTAATATTTATACCGCTTCACTTTACCTGAGTTTGCTTAGCCTACTTGAAAAGAGTGACCTAGCTGCGGATAGTTTGATAGGACTTTTCTCATACGGTTCAGGTGCGATGGCAGAATTCTTCTCTGGAAATTTGGTTGATGGTTATAAGAGTCAACTTGATCCTGAAGGGGACGAAGCAATGCTTGCTCGCCGTCAGCGATTAACGGTTAAGGAATATGAAGATACTTTCAACAAGGCGCTTGAAGATCCTAAAGATGGCGAAGTGTTAGAAAGCGATGAAGTAGCTGGTACTTGGTACTTTGCAGGAACTGAAAATTACATCCGTCAATACAAGAAAAAGTAAATTTAAAAGAACTGATTCATTTGAATTGGTTCTTTTTATTTATTTCGAATAAACGTTCTGGTATAATATTTCAGGAACGCTTGTTTGGAAGAAGGTGAATGAACAAGTGAAAAATAATGAATTAGGTAATTATAAAAAGAAAATGTATTTAGTCTATGTCATTGCTGATGTGTTAGCTTTGATTGGAGGAATAGTTTATTTTAAAATTGAAAATCCAGTTATGCTGATTAGTGGTAATTTGTTATTAATGGCTGGTTTAGTAGGGATGCTTTATGGTCATAAATTACGCTTTTCTAAAAAGTACAGTAATTTAATGGAGAAGCATGGCTATCATGAAAGTGGGTTCTCAAATGCTATGCTGGAGACTGTTCAATTGTTCGGTATAGTTACAGTGATTTTGATCGTCTTGTTAGCAGTAGGAGTTATAGGGTTTGGACTCTTCTTAGTGTTTATAGTTACTCATTCGATTATTAAGACAATTCTATGTATTATTGCATTTGATTTAGCATACGAGCTCAAGGAATATTTTTCGGTTGCAAAAGATGAATAAAAACTGTATGTTTGAAAATCCAAAGAGATACTTGGATTTCAAAATCAGGATAAATAGAAAATAATTAGAAAACAAAAAGCCCCGACTTCCATATTTGGAAGCGAGGCTTCTTTAATACAATGAGAGATACAAGCTTCTCTCAAGTGAAAATAAAAACATAACAGAGTAAATAAGAATAATAGAATAGAGTAAAAGATTAGTTATCTATACTAATTTTATCTATATAACGTTGAAAGGTGATAGATTTTCTTTCAAGTTATGTACTAATAATAAGTAATAAATGTGAATTTTTTGTGAACAAAATAGAAATATTTTTTAAATTTTTAAAATATTTTACTTTTTTAAAAATTGAAGTGAACCACCATTATTTTTGCAAACTAACTAAAATTTCCTCAATGGCGTCAGACTGGGATAAATTAATTATTTCAGTGTTTAATTCATGTATCTGGTTTCTAAATTTTTGCTCTTTGTCAGTAAATTTATCCACTTCGGTAAGTCCAAGTTCTTTTCTAAATTTTTTCCAATCTAGGGTTTCACTATTTTTGATCTCTTTTATTGATTTATCCATATCTTTTTTAAAAGCAGGAAGACCTTCTTGATTAGTACCGAAAAAAGATGCCTCGTAAAGAATATGGATCAATAGTTCCTTAAGATAAAAATTGGTTAAGTGATTTTCAGCAAGATAGTAGCCTAAAATTTCAGATTGATCAATAAAAGTAATTCCGTAATTTTTTGAATTTATTTTCTTTTCACGCAACTCTTCTAGATTACATAAATTAAAGATCGGCTTAGGAAATCCATTATCAGAATAATGATAAGCATAAAAAATCCATGTTTTTCCATCTTTAGGTGTGGTGATTTTCATTTCTCTTAGTCGTTTGATGTAATCATGAAGAACTTTCTTTTCACGTTCTTTTGCTTCAGCGATAGTAAGATTATTGTTAAAGGAATCTAAATCGTTGGGATGTTCATACAAAAAATTTGAAATTAAGTCATTTTCATCTGCCTGGCGTAGGACTTCTTGTACAGTTTTCATGTTTTCTCCTTATTACTGCGAACATACAGGTTGATGAATAGAGTATATCAACTTAGGAACACTCGTTCAAGCAAAAAAACGTCATTTCAAGCTGGTCCTCTGAGTAAATATTGCTCTGAGAATGCTTGTCTAAGGGGAAATTTTTTATTGGTTATCAACTTCTATCGCTTAAAAAGCGATGCTCATAACTTCGAAGAAGGGATGAGCTTTCAGAGTGGAAAAATGTTAAAGTTCAGAGTGGAAAAATGTTAAAGTTCAGAGTGGAAAAATGTTAAAGTTCAGAGTGGAAAAATGTTAAAGTTCAGAGT
>NZ_CALPCQ010000027.1 GCF_943193025.1 Lactobacillus agrestimuris | reverse complement strand
TCCTGTAAAATACAGAAATCGTGTATTATCAAATGTTTAAATTTTTATAAAGTGTCTAACTTTTCTATGGCACTTCACAAACTTGAATCCTTTTTATATTATTTAAAAGTCACCAGCGGTACTAAACATGTAATCACGATTATGGTATTTCATTGATAAAATCATTCCAATACCGATCATATTTCCAAGTAAGGCCGAACCACCTTGAGAAATAAATGGTAATGGAATACCTGTCAATGGAAGTAAGTCAATACTCATTCCGATGTTTTCAAAAACGTGGAATAAGATCATCATGATTACTCCAGTTGAAATATAAGAATAAAAAGCATTTCTTGTATCAAAGGAAATCTTAACCATTTGAATAATCAAATAAAGGTAAATGAGGATTACTCCGACACTTCCAACGAAACCAAAGGTTTCACCGATAACCGAGTAAACCATATCAGATCCACGAACTGGAACGTAAACACTGATATTTCCGAAACCATTACCAAATATCTGCCCTGATCCAATAGCTTGCATGCTTTGCCATAACTGGTAAGCACTACTATCCGTACTCGTTGATGGACTTAACCAAGAATCAATTCTGGCAAATTGGTAAGCCTTAAAGAAGTGACTTAAAAATTGCCTACCTTGCGTTGTAGCAACCATCAAAATGATGGTCGTACCTAAAATAGCAACTATAATAAAAGTAGGAATGATAATTTTCCAACTAATACCTGATACTAGGATGACTCCCCCTACAATAGCGAAGAAAACCAACATAGTACCGAAGTCATTTTGCAATTTAAGTAAAATTGCAATTGGAGCTAACCAACCGATAATTTTTCCGATTAAGAGCCAGTCATTCCTGATAGTATGAGCATATTCTTCATTATGATCACGCACAACTCTTGCTAGCATCAGAATAAAGGCCGGCTTCATAATTTCTGAAGGCTGAAAGGTCAATGGACCTAATTTAAACCAACTTTTCGCTCCAGTATCAATAGCCACTTGTCTGTTATATAAGAATAAAACCGCAATTAGCAAGACAATTCCAAATGCATATGCATACGGCGCTAATTTAAATAGCTGATCCGCATCAAATTGCATTACGAAGATGACAATACCAACTGAGATTAAATACCAAACAGCTTGCATTAAAACCGCTTTTACTGGGGTTCCCATATGTGAAGGGTCATTTTCAGCAGCTACAAAAATGGAGTACAGCCCAATTAGGGCTAGAAGAACCACTGGAATAACAACATTCCAAGCGATTCGATCAATTAAACTTGTTTTATTTTCTACTTGTGCCATTAAATCACTACTTAATTAACATTATTTTTCATGTAATGTGAAGTATGAAAGTAAATCGTTAATACTACTTTCCAAACTCTTTGCAAATAAGACATTATTAGTCTTAGTTGTAGTTGCACGGTAACGTCCTTCAACTTTTTCAATCAATCCAATTGATTTCTTATTAGGAATAATTACTTCCCAAGTTGGAGCACTCTTTCCCTTGAGTTCATTTACTTCGATCTCAATATTTTGCATTTTTTTTGACATATATTCTCCTACTAATTTTTTGGATGAAACTTTTCAGCTATTATCGGGTCTTCATACCTTTCCGGATGTTTATTTCTAAAAATAGTAAACTCATCTGGAACAGGATCCACTCCTCCCCGATTAAATGGGTTACATCTCAAAATCCTAAAAATTCCCATAATTAATCCTAAAATGAATCCATGTTTCTTTAAGGCATCAATCATATAATTTGAACAAGTTGGATAAAAACGACAACTCGGTGGGAGGATTGGCGAAATAAATAGCTGATAACCTCTCACTAAAATAATTAGAATTTTACGCAATCAAAATCACCACTAATGACGACGATGCTTTTCAATATTTTTAAGCAAAGTACCTGTGCCCAAAGCAACAGCTTCAAGTGGATGATCAGCGATTAATACTGGAACTTGTAAGTGATGTGAAATCAACTTATCAAAATTCTTAAGTAATGCACCACCACCAGTTAACATGATACCACGATCAATGATATCTGCAGATAATTCTGGTGGGGTAGTTTCTAAAACTTCCTTAGTTGTAGCTACAATTGACATTAACCCAGATTGTAATGCCTCTTGAATTTCTGGCGCAGTTACTGTTGTTTGCTTAGGTAAACCATCAACAACATCACGACCTCTAACAGTGATTGAAGCATCTTCATCGGGTTCAAATGCACTACCAATTTCCATTTTAATTTCTTCTGCAGTTCTAGAACCAATTAACAAGTTATGCTTATCCTTAATATAAGAAATAACCGCTTGATTCATCTTATCTCCTGCATAACGAAGTGAACGTGAGGTTACAATTTCACCCATTGATAATACAGCAATATCAGTAGTACCACCACCGATATCAATTACCATATTTCCTTGAGGCTTAAAAATATCTAAACCTGCACCAACGGCGGCAACCTTGGGCTCAAAGTCCAAGTAAACATTGCCACCACCTGATTTTTCTGCAGCTTGAATAATTGCCTTTTGCTCAATTGAAGTAACACCAGTAGGTGCACAAATTAAAATGTTTGGCTTTGACATAAAGCCCTTCACATTTAATTTTTCAATAAAGTAAGACAACATTGCTTCTGTAACATCGAAATCGGCAATAACTCCATTCTTCAATGGTCGAATTACACGGATATTACCTGGAGTTCTACCAACCATTTCATAAGCTTCTGTACCAACTGCAACAACCTTATTTGTTGAAATATTGACAGCAACTACAGAAGGTTCATTTAATACTATTCCTTTTCCAGAGACATTGATAAGTACATTAGCTGTCCCTAAATCGATTCCTATATCTCTTGCCACGATTATCCTCCATAAATATTCATGCTTAATTTTACCACAAAAGGGCTTGACTTTCCTAGTCTATCCCGCTTTTAACTAATCCTTAAAAGAAATTACTTAATTGTAAAGATGCATCAATAAAACTTATAAAGAAACTAGCAACTAAATAACCTAATCCGATTGCTGCAAAAATTAAAAATACTTGAGCTTCGAAAGTTCTACCCTTTCGGATTACCTTTTCTACCTGTATTGCCTTCATCGCCTGAAACGAAAATGCAATGCAAACTAAATAAATAATAATACTAATTACTGCATGTATACCTATTTGAACCATATTTTTCCTACCCTACAAAAAAGCGGATGCTTTAATGGCATCCGCTTTATCACTTCAATATTTTATTTTTTTGAATTGTAAACACTGATTCTATTAGAAGCACGTTTCAAAGCAATTTCAGCCCTCTTATATGAACTTTCGTCATGCTTTTCTCTAGCTTCTTTCATATGCTTTTCAGCACGCTCTTTAGCTGCTTCAGCACGCGAAACATCAATATTTCTTGCACGTTCAGCACTATCAGCAATAATTGTCGCAACATTATTTGAAAATTCGATGTATCCGCCATTAACTGCAATATGATCTACTCGTCCTGATAATTCTTGAGCTCTTTTAACTTTAACATCACCAATTGCAAGCGGAGTTAAAAGAGGGGTGTGATTATACATAATAGAACGTTGACCATCTACAGCACGCATATCGATTATGCTACTCTTATGTGAATAGATCAAACCATCAGGTGTTACGATATTTACTTGAAAAAGTTTCTCTGGTTCTGCCATTGGACATCACCCTACTTTTCTAGCAAAGCTTTTGCTTCTGGATCACTTGGAACTACGCCCATACTTTGTGCCTTCTTAAGCGCATCCTCAATTGGACCAACGCCACGGAAAGCATCTTCTGGAAGATCATCACAGTGTCCATCCAGAATAAGTTTGAAACCTTTAATAGTTTCCTTAATTGGTACATATGAACCTGGAACACCAGTAAATGTTTCAGCAACAAAGAAGTTTTGTGATAAGAAGAATTGAACTTTACGTGCACGAGCAACGATTAACTTTTCTTCATCTGATAATTCATCCATACCCAAAACAGAGATAATATCTTGTAATTCGTGATAACGTTGTAAAACGTGTTGTACACGAGTTGCAGTTTCGTAGTGGTCATGACCAACTACTTCTGGGTCAAGGGCACTTGATGATGATTCAAGTGGATCAACAGCTGGATAAATACCTTGTTCTACCAAACTACGTTCAAGGTTAGTAGTGGCATCAAGGTGAGCAAAAGTTGTAGCTGGAGCTGGGTCAGTATAGTCATCGGCTGGAACATAAACGGCTTGAATTGAAGTAATAGAACCCTTCTTAGTAGAAGTAATTCTTTCTTGCAATTGACCCATTTCTGTTGCCAAAGTTGGTTGGTAACCAACGGCACTAGGCATACGACCAAGCAAAGCTGAAACTTCTGAACCAGCCTGAGTAAATCTGAAGATATTATCGATGAAGAGAAGAACGTCTTGACCTTCAACATCTCTAAAGTATTCAGCAAGAGTCAAACCAGTTAATGCAACACGCATTCTGGCACCAGGTGGCTCATTCATCTGACCAAATACCATGGCAGTTTTACTCAAAACTCCAGATGCTTTCATTTCAAAGTAAAGGTCATTACCTTCACGAGTTCTTTCTCCAACACCTGTAAATACTGAAATACCACCGTGTTCTTGAGCAATATTGTGAATCAACTCTTGAATAATAGTAGTCTTACCAACACCGGCACCACCAAACAAACCAACTTTACCACCACGAACATAAGGTTCGAGTAAATCGATAACTTTGATACCAGTTTCAAGTATTTCACGACTAGTAGTTAATTCATCATATTTTGGAGCTGGTTTGTGGATACCTTCACGAGGGTGATCTGCAGGAAATTCTGGACCATTATCAATTGGTTGACCCAAAACGTTAAACACACGACCCAAAGTATCTTCACCAACTGGAACTGAAATTGGACCACCAGTATTTTCAACTTTCATTCCGCGTCGAAGACCATTAGTGGATTCCATAGCGATAGTTCTTAAAACACCATCACCAAGCTCAAGAGTAACTTCAAGAACGATAGTTTCGTCATCCGAAACTTTTACACGAAGAGCATTATTTATATCAGGTAGGTTGTTATCAAGTGGAAATTTAACATCGACAACTGGGCCGATTACTTGAACAATTTCGCCTTCACTCAAAATATCTACCTCCTTTTCCAAATTATTCTAAGGCATTAGCACCACTAATGATTTCAGTGATTTCAGTAGTGATTTGCGCCTGTCTTGCACGATTCATTTTTGTAGATAAATCTGATACCAAATCTTTTGCGTTATCTGTCGCACTCTGCATAGCTGTCATTGAACTAGCGTGTTCAGCAGTTTTAGCATCCAAAATTGCGCCGTAAATAGTTGAACGGGCGTATTGTGGAAGCAAAGTAGTTAGGACAGTATTAACGTCTGGCATAATATCGTATTCTAAATTTTGATGTGCTTCAGCTTCTTTAACACCAATATCTAAGTCGATAATTGGAAGCATCTTTTCAACACGAAATGCTGATGATAATGAGTTTACGTGGTGAGTATAACAAACGTATAACTCATCATAAACGCCATTTAAATACATCTTAATAGCGGTTGAAACAATTGGTAAAGCTTCATCAAAGGTTGGTACATCAGAAATATTGTTATTTTCATAAACAATATTTAAATTATTCTTTTTAAAGAATTGTGCACCAACTGATCCAACAGAAAGAATCTTCACATCTTTGTTTTCGGCCTTTGAATCTTCAAAGAGGCTCATCATATTCTTAATAACAGAACTATTATATGAACCAACTAAACCTCTACTACCAGTAATAACTAAGTAGCCAGTAGATTTAATTTTTTTACGATCTTGGACCAAATCGGATACAACTCCAGTACCAAAGATATTTGAGAAGTCAATTTTTGAAATATTATTTTCATCAATTGGAGCGTTTTCTTCACGTAAATGATCAATAACACTAGAACTCATTAAATTAGAAAGAGTTTTACGAATATGATCATTGTAAACCGTATATCCTTGATCACGCTTTTCTGTTTGATTCAATTTAGATGCAGAAACCATTCTCATGGCCTCTGTAATCTTACCAGTTTGCTTAACTGAAGCTATCTTTTTCTTTAACTCAAGTAAAGATGCAGGCATAAGTTACCTCCTATTTCTTACTTGATGAAAAGCTGTCATTAAATTCCTCAATAGCAGCTTGCAATTCCTTTTCATCTGGTAAATTACCAGTTTCACGGATTTGTTTAAGCAAGTCAGCATGGCTACTTTCAAAATTATCATGAAGTTCTTGTTCGTAACGAGCAATATCTTCAACTGGAATTGAATCAAGGTAACCATGTGTCAAAGCATAAAGGATAACAACTTGATTTTCTACAGCAATCGGATCGTGTAAAGGTTGCTTTAATACTTCAACAGTTCTACGACCACGATTTAACTTAGCTTGCGTTGCTTGATCCAAATCACTACCAAATTGAGCGAAACTTTCAAGTTCACGGTAAGCAGCAAGGTCTGTACGAAGTGTACCAGCAACCTTCTTCATTGCCTTAATCTGGGCACTACCACCAACACGAGAAACAGAGTTACCAGCATCAATGGCAGGTCTAGTTCCAGCAAAGAATAAATCACTTTGTAAGAAGATCTGTCCATCAGTAATAGAAATTACGTTAGTTGGAATATATGCAGAAATATCTCCGGCTTCAGTTTGGATAACTGGTAAAGCAGTCATTGAACCGCCACCAAGTTTATCACTTAATTTTGCACTACGTTCAAGAAGTCTTGAGTGCAAGTAGAATACGTCACCAGGGTAAGCTTCACGACCAGGTGGACGACGGAGAAGTAAGGAAAGTTCACGGTAAGCAACGGCTTGTTTGGACAAGTCATCAAATACTACCAATACATCCTTACCATTGTACATAAATTCTTCACCCATAGCAGTACCAGCATATGGTGCAATGTAAAGCATTGGTGCTGGTTCACTTGGGCCGGCTTCGACAACGATAGTATAATCCATCGCACCGAAGCGCTTCAAAGTTTCAACTTGAGTTCTAACGGTTGATTCTTTTTGACCAATAGAAACGTAAATACAAATTACGTCTTTACCCTTTTGATTTAAAATTGTATCGATAGCCAAACTGGTCTTACCTGTTTTACGGTCACCGATAATCAATTCACGCTGACCACGACCAATTGGAACCAAGGCATCAATGGCCTTAATACCAGTTTGAAGTGGTTGGTTAACGGATTGACGATCCATAACACCTGGTGCTTTAGCTTCAATTGGACGTGTCTTATCAGTCTTAATTTCACCTAAACCATCAACAGGTTGTCCTAATGGGTTAACAACCCTTCCAATCATCGCATCACCAACTGGAACTTCCATGATACGTCCAGTTCTCTTAACGCGATCTCCTTCACGAATATTATCAAAATCACCTAAAATAATGATACCAACATCATTTGTTTCTAGGTTTTGGGCAATACCGTAAGAGCCATTATCGAATTTCAACAACTCATTTGACAATACGTTATCAAGTCCGTGGGCACGAGCAATACCATCACCAACATAGGTAATGACACCAACTTCGTCAATATCGAGCTTGTCATCGTAATGTTCAAGTTGTTGCTTGATCAAAGAGCTAATTTCTTCCGCTTTAATGCTCAATGGTTTCACCTCTTTTAATTTTCTTCAATTAATTGCGTACGGATCTTCTTAAGTCTGTTTTTAACTGACCCATCGATCACGATATCCTTAACATTAAGGATTACGCCGCCTATTATTTTTGGATCAACTTGATTCTCAAGACGCACAGTATTTAAATTATACTTCTTAGCGAGGCTTTCGCCTAAACGCTTAAGTTGATCATCATCCATTTTTACTGCAGTAGTTGCAATTCCGGAAGCGATCGCTTTTTCTTGATCATAAAGAGTATTGAAGTAATCAATAACATCGCAGATTACGCTAAAACGATTATATTCTAAGACTAAATTCAAAAAATTTTGAACTTGTTCGGAAAGACCCGATTCAATCGAAGTTAAAATTTTTTCTTTTTCATTCATTCTTAAAACTGGATCGCTTAATACGCTCACAATCTTAGGATTCTCTTCAATTGCCTGCTTCAATTCTTTTAATTCATCGTGAATTGAATCAAGCATCTTTACATCTTGCGCATATCCGAATAAAGCAGTACCGTAACGTGCAGCTAATTCTTCTCTACTCAAAGCCATTAATCATTCAGCCCCTTAATAAATTGGTCGACTAAATCTTTTTGGTCTTCAGCAGATAAATTCTTAGCAATTACCTTTTCAGCAATAGCTACAGAAATGTCTGCAACTTGTCCACGCGCATCATCTAAAGCTTCAGCTTTTGCCCTTTTGGCATCTTCTTCAGCCTGTTTTCTAATTGATGATGCATCTGCGTTTGCATCTGCTACGATCTTATCACTCGTTTTTTGCGCATTTGCTTTTGCGTCAGAGAGAATTTGAGTCGCTTCTTGTCTTGAATTCTTTAATGCAGCTTCACGTTCATTGGCCAATACTTCGGCCTTTTTACGATTGTCTGCAGCTGAATCCAAATCTTCAATAACTTTTTGTCGCCGCTTTTCCATCATATCGGAGACAGGTCCCCAAGCATAATGCTTAACTAAGAGCATCAAAATTGCAAATACAACAAGATACCAAATAGCATTACCAATGTAGATATGATGGGAGGCTGCAAATAATGTTTGAAATTCCATTACTGCCCTTCTCTCTTTTTAAAACGTTCTTCTTTAACTATTTACTTTTTGATTAAAGGAAGAGGATAAGGAAGGCAATAACGATAGCCAAGATTGGAACGGCTTCGATCAAACCAACACCAATAAACATAGTTGCTCTCAAGTTGCCGGCACTTTCAGGTTGACGAGCCATACTTTCAATGGTCTTTGAAATAACCTTACCGTTACCTAAGGAAGCAGCAAGTGCTGCTAAACCAGCTGCGATTGAAGCAGCAAGATATTTTAAACCTTCTGACATAAATAAACCTCCAAAAATTATTCTTTGGTAACTTTCTTACCAATGTACACCATTGATAAAGTTACAAATACATATGCCTGGATAGAGCCAATGAAGACAGAGAAACCTTGCCAAATCATGGCTAGTGGTGCAGCTAAAATCATTGTTGGAAGACCATAACTTGTGGCCAAACGATTACCAATCAATGTTAACAAAACTTCACCAGCATAGATATTTCCATACAAACGTAATGACAGTGTCAAAAAGTTGGTAAATTCTTCGATTACATTAATTGGAAGAAGAAAACCGACTGGAGCCGAGTAGTTACGTAAATAACCACCTACACCAAACTTTTGAACTCCAAACGTAAATGATAGAAGCAAGGTCATCATTGCGAACGTCATCGTTGCTACTGGATCAGCAGTTGGTGATTTAATAATCATAAATTCATCAACCCTGATTTCAAGAAACATACCTAATTGGTTCATAAACCAAATGAATAAGAACAAGGTAAACGCATATAGTGATAAATGCTTTTGGGCATCTACATCTTCAACGTTATCTTTAACGATTCCATTTGTGAAATCTAAAAGATATTCCATTACGTTTTGACGTTTATTTGGTCTCAATTCAACTTTTCTTGAAAGCCAGATACAAATGAATAAAACAGCTGCTGCCATCAAGGTTGAACCGATAATTCCTACCATATCAAAGTTCAAACCAAATAAATTGATAACAAATGATTTCTCCATTACTTCGTGACCTCCCTTCTTTGTGCTGAATAACTCGACACGCTTACAATATTAACACCAATTTATCATTTTGTGAAAACTTGTAAACGATTTCAAAAATTAAATTACAAAAAGGGGAAAATTACTTAGTACCAAATAATCTGTCACCAGCATCTCCCAAACCAGGGAAAATATAACCATTATCAAGTAATTTTTCATCCTTTGCTGCAGCATAAATATCTACATCAGGGTGAGCCTTTTGAACTGCTTCAATACCTTCTGGAGCTGCAACCAAAACTGCTAACTTGATATCAGTTACCCCACGCTTTTTAAGCGCATCAATAGCCATATTGGCCGATCCACCAGTTGCGAGCATAGGATCAACAATTAAACATTCACGTTCTGCAACATCTTTTGGCATCTTGCAGAAGTATTCGTGTGGTTGAAATGTTTCTTCATCACGATACATTCCAATTACACCAACTTTGGCACTTGGAATCATTTCTAACACACCATTAACCATACCCATACCAGCACGTAAAATTGGCACAATTGTCAATTTCTTACCGGCAATTTCCTTTTGAACTGTTTTACCAACGGGTGTTTCAATTTCAACATCCTTAAGCGGTAAATCTCTGGTGATTTCGTAGGTCATTAAACCACCGATTTCGCCCACAATTCGACGAAATTCATTTGATCCAGTTTCTTTACGACGAATAATCGTCAATTTGTGTTGAATCAACGGATGGTCTAAAACTACAAATTTTCCCATAATTGCTGCCTCCTAATTATTAAACAAACATCATTCTTATTTTATCAAAAAAGCAAAGGGTTTAAAGCCCTTTGCCAGTTTTATTTATTAAAATGATGTCCAGCAGCTGCCTTATTGAGTCGATTCATGTAGGCCAAGCTGTTTTCACCTTCATTGAAGCCTTGAACAAAAATTTGTTTAATATCTTTTTTGTCATCGAAATACCTTAAACCACCAAACAAATTATGATCTGCATCAACCAAATTTTTGCCTAAATCAAATTTATTTTCTGTAGGTAAGTCTATTTTGGCTAATTGATCATGTAAAGCCATTACCCCAGTATTTTTATCAAAATCGATTTGTGGAAAATCAGCAACATCATCAACAACTACAACCGGTGCACTTGGTGCATAATGACGATATTTCATCCCTGGTGCTTTCGGAATTTGTTTATCAGAAACTTTTCCAGTATTAATCAATACTTTTTCACCTAACACTTCACTAAGCTCTTCAGGAGTAATTTCACCAGGTCTAAGTACGATTGGAGTATCAACAGAGAGATCGATAATAGTTGACTCTAAACCCACTCTAGTTGCTCCACCGTCGATAATTCCAGCGATTTTTCCCTTTAAATCATGATAAACATGTTCTGCTGTTGTAGGACTTGGCTTGGTTGAAGTATTAGCAGATGGGCCAACAATTGGATATCCTAATTTTGCAATCAAATCATGGGTCAATTGATCATCTGGGCAGCGAAAGGCAACAGTCTTTAAACCACCAGTTACAGCATCAGGAAGACTCCCTGGTTTAACAAAAAGCAGGATTGTTAATGGACCTGGCCAAAAATGTTTAATTAATTTTTCTGCTTTTTCAGGAACCTCAAGTGCATATTTACGCATCATCTCTTCGCCCGATACAGTAACAATAAGCGGATTATCACTAGGACGACCTTTTGCTGCATAAACGCCTTTTACTGATTTTTCATTTGTTGCAATTGCACCAAGTCCATAAACTGTCTCAGTAGGAAAAGCTACTAACTCTCCCTTTGCTAACAATTCGACCGCATCATCAATTTGATCTTTTGAAAAAATCTTCGTCTCCATGACTATTTTTGCCACCTTCCATGAAGCATTCTTGGTTTACCTGCCATATCTTTCTTAAATTCAATCTCAAAATCTGGCAACTCTTGAGCAAATAATTGCTTAAGTTCCTCTTCTTCACTGAAACCAAATTCCATAAAGAATTCACCATGACTATTTAAATGTTCTCTTACTTGCTTAGCAAATTTCTTATAAAATTCAATTCCGTTCTTACCGCCAAACAAAGCAGTTGAAGGTTCATTATCAATCACATTTTGATCCATAACCTTTCTTTCACTTTCTTTGATATAAGGCGGATTTGAGACAATTTTGTCGAATTTTGATAAACCAATTAAAACATTTGCTTTACGAACCAAGGCATCAATGTCATAAGTTAAAAGATTTTCTTCAGCAATTCTTAAGGCTGAATCAGAAACATCAGAAACTGTAAAGTTAAGGTCCTTAATCCCTTTCTTTTCAGCTTCTTTAGCCAAAGCAACGGTAATGCAGCCAGATCCGGTACCAAGGTCTAAAATGCTATCACCGTCTTTTAAGTTATGCAGTGTCCATTCAACTAATTCTTCGGTCTCGAAACGAGGAATTAAAACTCCACGTTGAACTTGAATTTTATAGCCTAAAAACCAAGCGTAACCCAAAATATATTGTGGAGAAATTCCTTTAGCTAGTTTCTTGATATCTTTGTTAATCTGTTTAATTTGATCATCTGATAAAACCATATCCTGCTTCAATTGAAACTCACTTGGAGTTAAATTGAGTCTTTCAGACAACAAATAATCTATATCTTCGGGCAAAGCATTTTCTGCAGTTTCGCCAGCTTTTATTCTAATCTCTTCTAAAGTTTTAGGCATTTTGATCAGCAAGCTCCTCTAATTGCTTAGTTTGGTTATAAAGAATAAGAGCATCTACAACTTCGTCAAGTTCACCATTCATGATTCGGTCAAGCTTATTAAGAGTTAAACCAATTCGGTGATCAGTTACACGGTTTTGTGGGTAGTTGTAAGTTCTAATTCTTTCTGAACGGTCACCAGTACCAACTGCACTCTTTCTTTCTGCATCATATTGGTCGCGGTTTTGACTTTCATAGAAATCATACACACGGGACTTCAAAATTTGCATAGCTTTTTCACGGTTTTGTTGTTGACTACGTTGATCTTGCATAGCTACAACAATACCAGTTGGAAGGTGAGTTAAACGAACCGCACTGGAAGTCTTGTTAATGTGCTGACCACCGGCACCACTAGCACGGTAAACATCAGTACGAATATCCTTAGGATCAATGTCAATATCAACTTGTTCATATTCTGGCATAACAGCAACTGTAGCAGTTGAAGTGTGAACACGACCTTGAGACTCAGTTACTGGGATTCTTTGAACACGGTGCGCACCATTTTCATATTTAAGCTTTGAATAAACCTTGTCACCATTAATCATAATTGCGACATGCTTAAAGCCACCTACTTCAGTTGGTTCAGAATCGATCATTGACACTTTCCAACCCTGACGTTCAGCGTATTTTTCATACATTCTAAGAAGGTCACCAGCAAATAATGATGCTTCGTCACCACCAGCAGCACCACGAATTTCCATAATAATATCTTTATCATCATTAGGGTCCTTTGGAAGCATCAAAATCTTGATTTCATCTTCTAAAGTTTCAACTTCTGCTTCAAGCTCGTGATTTTCTTCTTTGGCCATTTCAACCAAATCCTTGTCACTTTCGCTTGAAATGATTTCTTGGTTATCAGCAATATCTTGCTTATCTTGCTTATATTTCTTGTACTTCTGGACTACTTCACGAAGATCTGCTTCTTCTTTTGAAATTTCCATATAGCGCTTAGTATCATTGATTACTTCTGGGTCAGCCATCATTTCTTGAAGTTCTTCATAGTGAGCAAGAAGACCTTCTAATTGATTCATAACATTATCCATATTTTTCTCCTTTTTTCTATTTTCTTAATTCATTAGGATGGTAATAATGGAAACGACATACAGGATAGTAGCTTTCATCTCCGCCAATTTGTACTTGTTCACCTTCATAAATTGGCTTTCCATCATTAATACGTAAGTTCATTGTAGCCTTATGCCCACAATATCGGCAAATCGTTTTCATTTCTTCGATCTTGTCGGCATAAATCAAAAGATTTTCACTACCTTCAAAAAGATGATTTTGAAAATCATTTTTTAAGCCAAATGCCATTACCGGTATTTGTAATTCATCAACGATTTTGGCACATTCTAGTACATGATGCTTCTTTAAAAATTGTGCTTCATCAATTAAGACACATGCAATTTTACCTGCACCATCTTTTTCATCCTGCTTGCTATTTTGCTTTACATAGTCAAAGAGATTCATTTGATCATCGATCGGAGTAGCATCCCTATGCATCCCAATTCGTGATGCAACAACACCAACTCCGCTGCGATCATCTAATCCACTAGTCATTAAAGCAATTTTTCTTCCTTGGACTTCATAGTTATGAGCAACTTTCAAAATTTCAATACTTTTTCCACTACTCATTGCACCATATCTGAAAAACAATTGTGCCATCGTGACTCTCCTTTACAAAAAATATCCGCTTAATAGTATAGATTAAAAATCAAATTTGTGCATTCAAAACTAGCTTAAAAATCTCGTTTTCAATTCGTCAATATGCTATAGTAAAGGTTAGTTTTAAAGTGAGGGATGCACATGAATTTTAAATCAGGTATGGCAAAAGTTGCCGGAAAATCTTCATATTGGTTCTTACACAATGTATTAAAGGGTGGAACAAGTTTTCCAGGAAAGCTTGCAATGAAAATTGATCCGGAAATTTTAACCACCTTAGCCAAGGATTACGAAACAATCATCGTCACTGGTACCAATGGTAAAACGATGACTACAGCGTTAATTGTTGAAGCACTCAAGAAAAAATACGGCGATGTTTTAACTAATCCTTCTGGTTCCAATATGCAGCAAGGTATAGTAACAGCATTTCTTTCTCATAAAAACAAGAATGTTAAAAGAAAGATTGCCGTATTGGAAGTTGATGAAGCAAATGTAAAAATGGTTACTCAACTGCTTCACCCAACAACATTTGTTTTAACTAATATTTTCCGTGATCAAATGGATCGCTACGGAGAAATCTATACAACCTATGAAAAAATTGTTGATGGAATCAAATTAGAACCTAAGGCCAAAATTATTGCAAATGGTGATGCAAGTATTTTTTCATCAGTTGATTTACCTAATTCAAAAGTTTACTACGGTTTCAAATTACCTGATGACAAAGAAGAGAATGACTTTAAGGCACCTGTAAATACAGACGGAGTTCTTTGTCCTAAATGTGATCATATCTTGCATTACCACGAACGTATCTACGCTAACTTAGGTGATTTCTTCTGCCCTAATTGTGGTTACCACCGCCCTGAATTAAAGTATACGGTTAACCAAATTATCGATCAGACCCCAAATAGTCTTAAATTCAGAATGGGTGAAAAGGATTATTCAATTAACATTGGTGGAACTTACAATATTTATAATGCATTAACTGCTTACTCTGTAGCCAGAGAATTTGGCTTAAGTGATGAAGAAGTTGCTCAGTCATTCGCTGAAAATAAACGAATCTTTGGACGCCAGGAAATAATTAGTTATGGCGGTAAAGAAATTGACTTAATTTTAGTTAAGAACCCTGTTGGTTTGGATGAAGTTCTTCATATGCTTAATACAGAAAAGGATAACTACTCATTAGTCACTCTTCTTAATGCCAATCATGCTGATGGAATTGATACCTCGTGGATTTGGGATGCTGATTTTGAAGGTCTAAATAAAAATAAAATCCAAGAAGTCATTGTTGGTGGTCAAAGATGGCATGATATGGGCTTTAGATTAGAAATAGCAGGTTTTGAACCAAGTAAAATGCTAACTAATCCAGATGATGACAGCTTGATTGAAGAAATTAAAAAATTACCAACTAAGAAGATATATATTTTATCAACTTATACTGCTATGCTAGCTCTACGTAAGAAAATGGCCGAAAAGAAGATTATTAAGGCCGGTATGTAAAAGGGATTGAAATAGTATTAAAACTATTTCAATCCCTTTTTTCTTTTAAAACTTATTAATAACTCGTAAAACTGGTTTTCCAGCAATAATTTTACCTATTTTAAAGTTACTGATAGTTTTCACTTCATCCATATTTGTAATTGTAGTTATAACAATTGGATCTTTACCTGCTTTTTTAATAGCGTCGATATCAATCTCGGCAATTATCTGTCCAGCTGACACGCTTTCTCCCTCAACCACATTCAATTTAAATGGACGCCCATTCATTTCAGCAGTATTCAATCCAAGATGCAATAAAATTTCTAAGCGACCCTTATTTGATTTTATGATCATTGCATGTTTAGTACTCATAATATTAGAAACTACTCCAGAAATCGGTGAAAGTAATTTTCCATTAGTTGGAATAATCGCAAAACCATCGCCCAACATTTTTTTGGAAAATGCATGATCATTAATTGATGATAGTTCTTCAATATAACCAGTAATTGGAGCATACAGCACTTGACTATTTTCAGCATCAATATTGTTTTTTACATTGGTTTTTAAAGAATTAATTGGTTTTTTCTTATTACGATATTTCTTTAAATAAACCGAACTTATACTACCAATATACGCAAAACTTAATCCTAATAAATATGCAGGCCACTTATTTTTAATAAAATAAACAGGAATAAACCCAATTAATGCTATTAGTAGCACAAGAATAAATAAATTGAAACTACGTCGTAAAATTTTAAAGTAATTATTATTCCGTAAAGCCTTTTTTACTACTTCGTTTCGATTTTCTTCTCTTTCGTCTTTATCTTTTTTTGAATAAAAATTACTATCAATAACTGTATTCGGAAACTGTTGATTCTCTTCTACCCCAGCCTCATGATTCATTATCTCAGCAACTTTTGAATTTATTCCTAGCCCTAAGACTACCTCTAGCGTGTCCGATTCAATGACACCTAAAACTCCATCAATCTTTTTTAAAGCATCTACATCAACTTTTGATAAGTCTCTTACTGAAATCTTTAATCGTGTTACACAATGGGTGAGTGAATTAACATTTTGAATGCCACCAATAGCTTGATAGATTTTCAAACTCAAAGCCTGGTAATAATCCATGCCCATTAAATCCCCCTCTATAAAACTTTCTCAATTATATACAAACCAAAAATAAAATTACCTATCCAAAATAACTATTATCGTTGACTTGTAGTCGTTAAAAATGCCTACTTAATAAAGTATTAATATATTTCTCTAAATAAAATTAAGCCAAAACAAAAATGCCTTAATACCTCGCCTTACAAGCTTTTAGCATTGAGACATTTTCCAAATATTGGGTTATTGGGGCTCGAACCCAAACATCCAGGAACCAGAAACCTGTGCCTTACCAATTTGGCTATAACCCAGTAAATCACCCGTACGAGAATCGAACTCGCAACTCCACCTTGAGAGGGTGGCGTCTTAACCATTTGACCAACGGGCAGACTTAACACAAATAATTATGCGTGTTTCTTGTAGCCTTGTCAAGATCTTTTCTTTATAATAAATAGTAATAAGGATGAGAATTATGATTGATTATTTAAATACTCAAAATTTAATCGAAGCAATGGTTAGTACTCAAGTTGTACCAGGGGTTAACTATGCCTTTTTAAATGAAGATCAAGTTTTTTCTTCAACAGTTGGCTTTGCTAGCACCTATCCTAAAATTACACAACTTAGTCCATTTGCGGAATATGATTTGGCCAGCTTAACCAAAGTACTTGCCACAGAAAATGTTTTATTGAAATTATACGATCAAGGAAAGCTCAATTTCACCGAACCGCTCCAGCAGTTTATACCCTCTTTTAAAGATGAACGTGTGCGATTATACCATCTTTTAACTCATACAAGTGGAATTAGAGGCTGGATTCCTCATCGCGATCAATTGAATCATGATGAGCTTCTTGATGCAATTATTAATCTTCCCGTTACGAATGAATTCAATACAAAAATGCGTTATGCCGACACTAACTTTATTTTATTGGGACTAGTTGTTAAAGAAATTTTTGGCAAGCCCGTTCAAGAAGTGGCTACTGAACAAGTTTTCAAGCCAATGAATCTAAAGCATACTTCTTTTACTCCTCATATTAATGATTGTGTACCTACCGCCTTAGTCGATGGAAAAGTCTTGCAAGGAATCCCTCATGATCCAAAGGCTCGTCAACTTGGAAAAGATTGCGGATCTGCTGGCCTTTTTTCAAGTTTAAATGATTTAATAAAAATCAGTCGTGGTTATCTTGGACTTGATGATCATATTCTTCCATATAGTCAGGAAACTGTTAGTTTACTTTTTGATAATAAAAATCCTGCTGATGTTAAGCCAAGATCTTGGGGATGGGATCTACGGTTTGATCCTAAAGGTCACTACCCAATCATTTTGCATACTGGCTTTACTGGTACATTGATCATCTTAGACAGGATTAGACGATCTGGATTAATCCTACTAACCAACCGAATTCATCCCTCAGGACACAATTTAATTTTCCTAGAAATGCGAGAAAAAATTATTCAAACCTTTATTAAAGAAAATTCAGAGCAATAAAAAAAGACAACTGGTGTTCAGTTGTCTTTTTCTCACCTATTTCAAACATCCACTTCTAATTATAGTATATTTTGCGATTAATGTACTATATTTTTTTATTTTTCTAATTTAAACATTCTCCAGTCGCAAAGGATAATGACGATACTTAACACAAAAGTAAAATAAAATGCCACTTGGCTACCTTGAGCAGTTAAATATGCATAGCTAGCACCACCCTTGTTTTGCCAAATAGAAATAATCGCTGCCAAAATTGTCGTACCAACTGAACCAGCTAATTGTTGTCCAGTTTGACAAACAGCAGTTGCATCGCTACGTAATGTGTCATCTTGCACCTTTAGAGCCTCGGCCATAGTATTACTAAATGACATCTTGTGTCCTAACATCAATACCCCATACAAAAAGATAATCATGATGGCTGTCAATTTTAGACCAAGAATTGCAAATAAAAACGTTCCTAAGGCGAAAATAGTTCCACCTAAATACAATGGTAGTTTAGCACCAAATTTATCATATAAACGTCCAAAATATGGATTTAATAAACCTGAAATGATACTTCCTGGTAATAAAATTAATCCACCAATCAATGAGCTCTGCTTATCAACAATCTGGACATAATTTGGCAAAACAAAACTAGTTCCAATATTAATTAATTGCAATAAAAAGTAAGCTATTAAACCAAAAACAAATGCTTTATTCTTAAATACACTTAGATCAATTAGACTTTTCTTTGATCTCTTGGAGTTTTTGATAAATAGATAAAATAGCGCTGCTGAAACTAATAGTAACAACCATAATTTATAGTTACTTAACCCTTTAGAAATTTGATTAATTCCAACCGTTAAAGTAATTAAGGCTACTGATAAGATCAAATAGTTTAACCAATCAAAACCAATCTTTTCTTGTTCATGATATTTACCAAAAACAAAAATCCCGATTAAAAATACAATCAAATCAAAAATTGTCACAATAATGAAAATCAAACGCCAATTAAGGTAATAATTAACCGCACCACCAAAAGCTGGACCAAGCGTAGGTGCCATGGCAATTACCAATCCGGCAATTCCCATGTAAAATCCCCATTTAGAACGTGGTAAAATTTCAACAATTAAATTAAACATTAACGGTCCAGAAATTCCAACTCCAAGAGCCGAAATCAGTCTTCCAGCTAATAAAAGTTCAAAATTAGGAGCAAATGCACTAATTAAACTTCCTGTCATAAATCCAATACAGGCTGTCATAAATAATTGCTTGGCCGTAAATCGACGATTTAAATATGATGAACTAATCATAACAATTGAAATAGCTAATAAATATCCTGTTGTCGTCCATTGAATCACATCAAGACTTACTTTAAATTCTTTCATTAAAGTAGGAAATATTACATTTAGACTCGTCTCAGTCAAAATTCCAACAAATGACATAAATGCGGCTGTGATGACAGTTAAAACATTTTTAGTATTATTTGTTTTCAATTCAATCTCCTCTATCAAAAAAGAGTAAGAGCAAATTGCTCCTACTCTTTCTTTGATTATTTCTAACCATATTAAATGTACAATTATAAACTTGTACTGAGTAGATTAAAGACGCTTAGTTAAATCGTCGTGTAAATCTTCGTAACCTGGCTTGTTAAGAAGACCAAACATATTACGCTTGTATGCTTCTACACCTGGTTGGTTGAATGGGTTAATACCATTCAAGTAACCTGAAATAGCAATAGCAATTTCAAAGAAGTAGATCATGTAACCAAGAGTATGTGCAGTTTGATCTGGAATGTTAACAGTCATAACTGGAACACCACCATCAGTGTGAGCAAGAACAACACCTTCGTAAGCACGGTCGTTTACGTAGTTCAAGCTCTTGTCAGCTAAGAAGTTAAGTTGGTCTAAGTTCTTTTCATCACCTGGGATAGTTACATCGTGACGTGGGTTTTCTACACGAATTACAGTTTCGAATAAGTTACGTAAACCTTCTTGGATGTATTGACCAAGTGAGTGTAAATCAGTAGTAAAGTTAGCACTTGATGGCCAAATACCCTTTTGATCTTTACCTTCTGATTCACCCATTAATTGCTTACACCATTCACCAAACATTCTAAGATTTGGTTCATAGTTTTCAACGATTTCAGTAGTGTAACCCTTACGGTAAAGGATGTTACGAAGTGCAGCATACTTGTATGCATCGTTCTTGTTCAAGTCTGGATCCTTGTAATCAGCACGTGCATCAGCAGCACCCTTCATCAATTCATCAATATCAGCACCTGATGCAGCAATTGGAAGTAAACCAACAGCTGAAAGAACGCTGAAACGACCACCAACATCATCAGGAACAACGAATTCTTCGTAACCTTCTGCGTCAGCTTCGGTCTTAAGAGCACCCTTAGCACGATCAGTAGTTGCGTAAATTCTCTTAGCAGCTTCTTCTTTACCGTACTTCTTAATCAACTTGTCCTTGAAGACTCTAAATGCAACTGATGGTTCAGTAGTAGTACCAGACTTAGAAATAACGTTAATACTGAAATCACGGTCACCAACCCATTGAATAAGATCGTAAAGGTATGAACCTGAAAGTGAGTTACCACAGAATACTACTGTTGGCATATCAGTCTTTTCTTTGCCGTAGAAGTTACTGTTTAAGAATTCAATTGCTGCTTGAGCACCAAGGTATGAACCACCAATACCGATACATACTAAAACTTCTGAATCGCTTTGGATCTTCTTAGCAGCCTTCTTAATACGTGCAAATTCGTCCTTGTCGTAATCTACTGGCAAGTCAAGCCAACCACGGAAATCATTACCTGCTCCAGTGCCTTCACGAAGTTCAGCGTCAGCAGCATTAACCATTGCTTGCATTTCGCTTAATTCATTTTCATGAACAAATGGAGTTAATTTACTACTATCAAATTTAATTAAACTCATAAATCTGCTTCCTAACTAATTAAATATATTTAATTTCACAAAACCATTTTAGCAATCTTACTTAATGAATACCAGTACCTGCTTTAAAAATTAGAATTTATTTTTGATTTCTTTTCCTAACCAATAGATTAAATAACCCAGTAACATTCCAGCAGTATTAAAGAAGACGTCATCGATATCAGAAACCCCTGTCCCTAGTAAGAATTGCAGTGTTTCAATCCCAATAGAAAATAGCATTCCTCCAAAAACAACCTTAAATAAACTCTCATGTTTTGAAAAAACAATAGGAGTTAAGATCCCTAGTGGTAAAAAACACAGGATATTACCAAAAGAGTTATAGACAAAATCTAATCTACTCTTGGCATAAATCATTTTCCAGGTTTCTTTCATAAAGACAAAATTAGCATCACTTATCGGCCTAGAAAAATTAAACTCAAGTTGCCACGGAAAATAAGTATTTCTAAATGTCGTTAGCATTAAAATTAAAATCACATAAAAAGCCAAAATCCACACAGCAGCTTCTGATTTTAGGGTTCTTCTATGACGTATGGCTAACAACCAAATTAACCTTAATACGGCAAAAATCAAAAAATAAAAAAGAGTTTTATCCAAAGCGGTTAAAGTTAGTTTTATTAGCGGAAAATGATTTATTCTCATTGCATAATTATCTGCTAAAAATTTATATACTGGTCCGAAAAAAATCATTTATATAATCCTTCATTATCTATTTAAGTTAAATTATACCCATTTTTTCTTCAAGTAAATGTTAAGAAATGACTAACTCTCCTCTTTATATTGTCTAAAAAGAATGAAACCTTTAAAATGAATTTATTAAGGAGGATTTCGTTTTGAAAAAGAGAAATCTGGTTACTTTTATTCAAACTCGTACTGGTTTCTTAACTTTGCTAGTACTACTTTTTTGGATTAAATATATTTTCGTTGCTTACGTTGACTTTAACTTAGGTTTATCGGATCCATACCAACACATCATTATGTGGATCACTCCTTTGCCAACAGCAATTTTATTAATTGGGATTGGTTTTTATTTTCAAAAACCGATCGTATCTTATATCGCCATGCTAGTCATGGATTTTTTAAATACGGTTTTATTGTTTGCAAATGTCTTGTATTACCGGCAATTTTCTGACTTTTTAACTGTCAAGACAATTCTTAATACTGGCAAAGTTGCACCTGGTTTAGGAAAAAGCGCCGTTGCCTTACTCCATCCAACTGATATTTTCATTTGGCTTGATTTAATCGTAGTTATCGTTTTATTAATTATGAAAAAAATCAAGATAGACCAAAAGTCATATGGTTTAACTTCTTCATTTGCCATTACTTCATTTGGATTTTTCTTATTAACTTTAAATCTTTTCATGGCCGAGTCTTCAAGACCTCGTCTTCTTAGAAATACTTTTGATCGTTCCTACGTAGTCAAATACCTTGGTCTAGACACCTATACTGCATATGACGGTATTAAAAGTGCGCAAACGGTCCAGGTAAACAAAAATGCTAATATTTCGGATCTTAATTCTATTCTAGACTATACTGATCAAAATTATGCCAAACCAAGTAAAAACATGTTCGGTGTTGAAAAGGGTAAAAACGTTATTGTTATCCACCTTGAAAGTTTCCAACAATTTTTAATCAATCTTAAGATTAATGGAAAAGAAGTTACACCATTTTTAAATTCTATTTATAAGAACAATCATACAATTAGCTTTGATAACTTCTACCATCAAGTAGGACTTGGAAGAACTAGCGATGCTGAAACGATGCTAGAAACTGGTACATATGGTATTTCTGATGGGTCACTTTTCACATCGCTTGGGTCGGAGAATACTTTCCAGGCTGCACCACAAATTTTGCGTCAAAAAGGATACACCTCAGCTGTTTTTCATGGTAACGTCGGAACTTTTTGGAACAGAAATGATGTTTACAAAAATTTAGGTTATAACTATTTCTTCGATCAAAACTACTACAGTAATGCACGAACCGATAAAATCGGATATGGTCTAAAAGATAAACTGCTCTTTTCAGAAAGTATTAAGTACTTGCAGCGAATGCAGCAACCTTTCTACGCAAAATATATTACTGTTACTAACCACATCCCCTTCTCAATGGATGCAGAAGATCTAGATCCAAACTTTAAAACGACTAATACTCAAGACGAGACTATCAATAACTATTTCCAAACGGCCCATTATTTGGATGAAGCTGTCAAAGAATTCTTTACCTACCTAAAGAAATCTGGTTTATACAAGAATTCGATGATAGTAATTTATGGTGACCACTACGGTTTAAGTAATTCAGAATATCAAACCCTTGCACCAGTAATTGGCGAAAGTGCTGATACCTGGAATGCTTATAACAGTGTACAAATGCAAAAAGTCCCATTTATGATCCACTCACCAAATCTAAAAGGCAGAATCGATCATGAAGTTTCTGGAGAAATTGATGTTTTGCCAACCTTGATGCACCTATTAGGAATCAACAATAAAGGTTATGTTCAATTTGGTAGTGACCTTTTCTCGCCAGATTATAAAAAATGGATTGTCTTCAGAAATGGAACAATTGTTAGTCAAAGATATGTCATTATTGGTGGCAAAGGAATTAAAGGAACAGTCTATGATAGAATAAGCGGCAAACAGATTATTAATTTCACCCCTGAAGAAAAGAAAGAGATTAAGGAGTTAAGTATTAAAGCCAAGAATTCTCTTAAATATTCTGACTTGCTTAATAACAGAAATCTATTGAGATTCTATACTCCTGTTGGTTTTGTTCCAACTAATCCTAATCAATTTGACTATTTAACTAACTATCAACAAATGCTGAGAATTGAGAACGAACTTGGTAAAAGTTCAACTTCCCTATTTAGCAGAAATAATAATAAATCAACCACAAAACTTTATAAAACTGATGCCACCGAGTTAAAGAATCGGCTCAATGAAATTAATGATGTTCCTGAAACTGTGCGGAATAATCAATTAGATGATGAAAAATCGAAAACATCAAAAAAAGAAACTAGAACTTGAACTGAGACCCAAAAGTTAGATGATCCGTACCTAGTCAAGTAGACAGTTAAAATATATAAATTAATTAGCTTAA
>NZ_CALPCQ010000026.1 GCF_943193025.1 Lactobacillus agrestimuris | reverse complement strand
CCTATTTTGATTAAATAAATAATTAAAAAATCAATTTGCGAGAAAGAACTATTTACACAAAAGATTTGACAGTCTCATTAGACTTGCCTTATACATATGATTTAGTCGATGAAGAGGCATCTATAAATTTACTACTTATGTATGAAAACCTTATTGTAATAAGCTATTCATGCTTTTCTAAGAGAAGTATTGTATAAATATAAATTCAATAATTAATATTTATACATTTTATGTACATAGCATGATACAATAATTTCTGAGGAGCTTTGAGCTCCTTATAACACTCATTTCCGTTGTTTTTCTCATTAACAATGGAATCCAATTTTTATATCACTTTTTCTTATTTTGGCCGCTTAAATTATTTCTTAATTTAGGCGACTTTTTCTTTACAAAAAATAATTATCAAGTAAGTTCTGAAATCTATTAACAATTTTTAATTATAAAAATAAGTACAATGTGAGTTGTTGCAACAACTAAATTAATAACTATTATGTTCAAACTTTGGATAAATAAAATTGAAATTTTTTTACTATTGATAGCGCATTCTTATTTTGTTACCATGTGGGTGCTATTGGCCTATGGTCGATCAGTATTAGCTAAAGTAATAATACTGGTACTAGTTAATTGTTCATGATTGAATAAATTGACCTGCCAGGTTTGTAATATTTTTCCACGCTTAATTGGAGTAGCAATTGCTTGAATTCTTCCGTTTGAGACTGGACGCAAATGTTCAGTTGTGATGTTTACGCCAACAGAGATTTTATTTAATTTTTGAGATTCAAGCCATTTGTTTGCTGCTAAAGAAGCAGCGGTTTCAGCTAAGACTGCATTAATTCCGCCATGGACTATGCCAAAAGGTTGCTTAATTTTATCAGTTACTGGCAAAGAAATTTTTGCTTCAGAAGCCGTAACTGATTCAGTTTTAATACCTAAGTTGTCTAGTAAGTTCATTTATGTACCTCGTTTATATAGAAAGAGTAAGAAAATGACAGAAGTAACATGGGAAAAAGTTAAAAATTATTCAGAGATCATTTTTGAAAGGGCAGGCAAGATTGCCAAGATTACTATGAATCGTCCTGAAAAAATGAATGCCTTCACACCAGTTACTGTGCAAGAAATGATAGATGCTTTTACCATTTGTCGTGATGATAGCACAATTGGAGTAATTATTCTAACTGGTGCAGGAGATAAGGCTTTTTCATCCGGTGGAGATCAAGGCGTTCGCGGCAATGGAGGTTATGTCGGACCTGATAAGATTGCCCGTCTTAATGTTTTAGACTTACAACATTTAATCAGAATCATTCCTAAGCCAGTTATTGCTATGGTTAAAGGTTGGTCTGTCGGTGGCGGAAATATTTTGCAATTAGTTTGTGATTTAACCATTGCTGCCGATAATGCTAAATTTGGTCAAACCGGTCCTAAAGTGGGTAGTTTCGATGCTGGTTATGGTTCTGGCTATTTAGCTAGAGTTATTGGACATAAGCGTGCCAAGGAAGTTTGGTTTTTAAATCATTTCTACTCAGCTGAAGAAGCCTACCAAATGAATTGGATTAATAAGGTTGTACCACTTGATCAAGTTGAATCAGTTACTTTGGATTGGTGTAACGAAATCTTGACCAAATCACCAACCGCCTTACGTTTCATTAAGGCAGCGATGAATGCTGATACTGATGGTTTAGCTGGACTTCAACAACTTGGTGGAGATGCAACTATGCTCTTTTACACTACTGATGAAGGAAAAGAAGGTAGAGATGCCTTTAATGAAAAGCGTAAACCAGACTTTGACCAATTCCCTAAGTTTCCTTAAAGTGTGGAAAAATGAAAACACAAAATTGGTTGTTAAAGCAGGCACAAACTAATCCTAATCATTTAGCAATTGATGATGGGAGAGATTACCTAACCTTTTTGCAGGTTCAAGAAAAGGTTACAATTTTAGCAGGGAAATTGGCACAAACTGATGCTGGAGATAAAGTAGGTCTATTAGCATTAAATAGTTTGGATACTTATTTACTTGCGCTTGCAATTATTTGTTCAGGTAAGACAATCGTTTGGTTGAATTGGCGGCTTGCGAGTGAGGAACTATTTCGACAAATTGACGATAGTGAATTAAAAGTTTGTTTGGTTGAAGATAACCTATTGCGACCAGAAATGGATGATCGCTTTATTGCTTTTTCAGATTTTCAAAAAATTGCAGGCAAAGATGTCGAATTAGTTCAAGAATTTGATTACGATCATGTAGCAAGTATCATGTATACTTCTGGCACAACAGGTTTGCCCAAAGGAGTACTACAAACTTTTGGTAATCATTTTTATTCAGCCGTTTCATCGGCTTTGAATCTCGGCCTAAATGAGAATGATGAATGGTTATGTGTAGCTCCAATTTTTCACATTAGTGGCTTTTCAATTATCATGCGCAGTTTGATTTACAGCATGACAGTCCGGTTAGTCGCAAAATTTGATGCGAAAAAAATCAGTCAGATTTTATCTGAAGAACCTGTTTCAATTATGTCAGTAGTTCCTTTTATGCTTAAGAAATTGCTGAAAATAAAGCAAGAAATGAAAACTAGCTATAATTCAAATTTTCGTTTTATGCTGCTTGGTGGTGGAACTACGAATAAACCGACTCTTAAAGAGTGCGAAAACTTTTCAATTCCAGTTGTTCAATGTTATGGGATGACAGAGACCTGCTCACAAATTATTGCTTTAAAGGCTAGTGATGCACTGAAAAAGATTGGCTCAGTTGGTCAGCCATTATTTACTACACAACTTAGGTTGCTTGATAATGGAGAAATTTTGCTCAAGAGTCCAGCCCTTAGTCCTGGATATTTAAACTTACCTGAAAAAATGGCTAAAAAGAAATTGGATGGTTGGTATCGGACTGGGGATGTAGGTCATCTTGATAAAGACGGGTATTTATATATTGATGGTCGAATTGATGAAATGATGATCTCTGGAGGAGAGAACATTTTTCCACAAGAAGTAGAACAAGTCTATTTGCAGCATCCCGGTATTGATGAAATTGCGGTTGTTGGAAAAAAGAATCTTGAATGGGGAGAAGTTCCGATTGCCTTTGTTGTGGGTGATCAAAGTTTAAAGACTGAAGACTTAATCCACTTCGGTTTTGAGCATTTGGCCCACTACAAAGTTCCGAAAGAATATATTTTCGTTTCAGAATTACCAACAAATGCTAGTGGGAAAATTAAGCGATATTTATTAAGGGAAAAGATAAATTAGGAGCTCTTATGGAAGAAATAAACAATAAGTCGACAACTAAACGTATTGGTAGCTTTATTCTGCTGTACTTGGGTTATATGCTCTTATTTGCAGATAGAACTGTTATGAACATCTCTTTGGCTTATGTGAGTCAGGAGTTTAATGTTGGAGCCGCAGCTTTAGGTACAGCGGCCAGTGCCTTTTTCTTAGGCTATACTTTAATGCAAATTCCTGGTGGGTATTTGACTGACCGAATTGGAAGTAAAAAAATGATCATCATCACTCTGCTTGCATGGTCAGTGATGACAATTTTTACTGGTCTTGCATGGTCACTGCTTGCTTTAATTGTAATTAGATTTTTATTCGGAATAGCAGAAGGTCCATATCCATCTGCGGCCTTAAAGCAGATTGCTGAAGATTACTCGGAAAAAGAAAAGGCACAAGCTACTTCGGCTTTGATTTCGTCAAACTATGCTGGTGCGGCCATTGCTCCATTTATCATTGTGCCAATTATTGCTATGAGCGGTTGGCGTAGTGCCTTCATTTGTCTTGGTATCGGCGGATTAGTCTTGATGTTCATTTATTTCTTATATGAACGTCCGATTAGTAGTCGTAGTACTAGTTCTGAAGGTTCTAAGAAAATTGTTTGGAGTGAAATTGATTCAAGAGTTTGGGCATTTGTTTTTATCGGTCTAGCTTTGAATGTTATTACTAAGGGACTTGAAGCTTGGATGCCAATTTATTTCTTGAAAGAACAAGGAATTAATTTAAAGAACTTAGCTTGGCTTGTACCATTACCAACTATTGCAGGTGGAATTGCGGCATTTATTTCAGGCTTCATCATGGTTCATCTCTTTAAGAAGCGTGAACGCTGGATGATTATAATTGCTTCATTTTTAACTTTGATTTTTATGTTTGGTTTGTTTAAATCGTCGTCACTTGCTGCAATTGTGACTTTTGAAGTTTTGATTTACTTTGTTAAGTCATTGGCTTTCACTGGAATCTTTAGTTTTACATCAAGAATTTTGTCAGATAAGGCCTACGGTTCATCAATTGGGATTGTTAACTTTGGTGGACAACTTGGTGGCTTTATCGGACCGCTTTTAATCGGATTAATTGTTCAATGGACCAATTCATATTCCAGTGCTTTTTTAGGCCTAGTAATTAGCGCATTCTTGGCCGTTGTCTTTTGTTTCTTTATCAGAAAATAAATTTAAGCAGTCATTTTGACTGCTTTTTTTGAGCAAAAAAGACGACAAGTGAATCATAAGTAAGTATACTAAAATTATTATAGAATTAATTACTTTTAGTAAGGGAAGACATTATGGACACAATTAAAAATATAATCATTGGATTTGGAAAAGGTGGAAAAACCTTGGCAAAATTCCTTGCAGGTCGAGGCGAAGAAGTTTTAGTAATTGAAAAATCGAATAAGATGTATGGTGGTACTTGCATCAATATTGCTTGTTTACCATCTAAGCGTTTAATCATTGAAGCTGAAAATGGCGTTGATTTCGTTGATGCGGTTAATGGAAAAAATGATATGACAGCGATGCTTAGAAACAAGAACTATCACATGCTTGCAGATGAACAAACTGTTACGGTGTTAGATGGAACCGCTAAATTTTTAAACGATCACGAAATTGAAGTAACGACTTCAGATGGAGAAGTTAAGAAATTTAAGGGTGAAAGAATCTTTATTAATACAGGTGCTACACCAGTTAATTTGTCAATTCCTGGTTTGCAGGAAAGTAGAGCAGTCATGGATTCAACTGCCGCAATGGATCAAACTACTTTACCTAAAAACGTGGTTGTGATCGGGGCCGGTTATATTGGCTTGGAATTTGCTTCTATGTTTGCTAAGTATGGTTCAAAGGTTACAGTTTTGGATTTGCATTCAGACTTTTTACCAAGAGAGGATACTGACATTGCTGAAAGGATTAAAGAAGACCTCGAAAAATCCGGTATTAAGATTGAGCTTGGCGTTGATATTACAAAGGTTGATCAAGAAGAGGTCTTTTACGAAAAAGATGGTGACAAGTATGTTGCTAAAGGAGACCGAATCTTACAAGCAACTGGTAGAAAGCCAAATATTGAAGGACTTGGTCTGGAGAATACGTCAATCGAAGTAACTAATCGCGGTGCAATTAAAGTTGATGATTACTTGCAAACAACGGTAGAAAATGTTTGGGCAATTGGGGATGTCAAAGGCGGTCCACAATTCACTTATATCTCTTTAGATGATTTTAGAATCATCAAGGATCAATTATTTGGTGATGGTAAACGTAAAGTCAGTGACCGTATCAATGTTCCATATAGCGTTTTTATTACACCTACCCTATCAAAGGTGGGGTTGAATGAAAAAGAAGCTAAGAGTCAAGGTATTTCTTATGTCTTGAAAAAGTTACCAGTAGCCGCATTTCCAAAAGCACAAGTTTTAAAAGATCCACGCGGTTTATTTAAGGCTTTAGTAGATCCAGATACTGGTTTGATATTGGGGGCCACATTATATGGTGCCGAATCACATGAATTGATTAATCAAATCTCACTTGCGATTAATCAAAAGATTCCAGCCAACGTTTTGCGTGACCAAATTTATACTCATCCAACCATGAGTGAAAGCTTCAATGATCTTTTTAAGTAAACAACAAACCCTAGTATGTATTTGATAAGAAACATACTAAATATTGGTGCTAGAAAAATTTTTTGAGTGCTGTAAGCGCGATTGTAGTAAGTGGTACAGCTATTTTTTGAATTTGAAATTCAATTTTTAATTTGTATTTCGGCTAATTAAACGATAGAATATGTATCAGTTGAAACACAAGATATTGTGTTTCAAAACCGTAAATCATACATTCTTTTGTATTTACTAATATTTTTGGAGGTTAATTAGTAATGAAGTTTAGTAAAAAGTTGGCTGCTGCCGCTGCAATTGGTTTGGCATTAGTAGGTACTGCTGCTTGTTCGAATGGAAATAGTAACTCTTCTTCATCGAGTGACAAGATTCCATCAAAGATTACTAAAAAGACAACAGTTGTTTTCTGGCATGGAATGTCCGGTGTTCAACAAAAGACTTTGCAAAAGTTAACTAATGAATTCGAAAAGGAAAATCCTAAGATCAATGTAAAGCTTGAAAACCAAGGTTCATACATAGACTTACAAGCAAAGCTTAATTCAACGTTGCAATCACCAAATAACTTGCCAACAATTACTCAAGCATATCCAGGCTGGCTTTACAATGCTGCTCAAAACAAGATGCTTGTAGATCTTAAACCATACATTAACAACACTAATGTTGGTTGGGGTAGTGCTAAAAAGTCAGGCATCAGACAAGAACTTTTTGACGGTGCTAAGATTAACGGTACTCAATATGGTATCCCATTCAACAAGTCAGTTGAATTGCTAACTTACAACAAGACAATGTTTGATAAGTATGGCATTAAGAAGGTTCCAACTACTATGGAAGAACTGAAGGATGCTGCAGAAACTATCTACAAGAAGAGTAATCATAAGGTTGTTGGTGCAGGTTTTGACTCACTTGCCAACTATTACCTATTAGGAATGAAGGACGAAGGCGTTGACTTCAGCAACAAGATTAACTTCACTGGTAAAGATTCAAAGAATGTAATTAATTACTATGCAGATGGTGTAAAGAAGGGTTACTTCAGAACTGCCGGTTCAGAACACTACTTATCAGGTCCATTTGCTAACCAAAAGGTAGCAATGTTCATCGGTACTTCTGCAGGTGAAGGATTCGTGAAGCAAGGTGTAGGCGACAAGTTTGAATACGCTGTTGCTCCTCGTCCAGGCAAGTATACCATGCAACAAGGTACTGATATTTACATGTTCAACCATGCTTCAAGCGAACAAAAGGCTGCTGCATTTAAGTACATGAAGTTCTTAACTTCTAAGTCAAGCCAACTTGAGTGGGCTAACACTACTGGTTACATCCCTGTAAACTCATCAGTTGTTAACTCAAAGGCATACAAGGATAACAAGAACATCAAGTCACCAGCAATTCTTAGCGATGCGATGAAGAACTTGTACAGTGTTCCAGTTGAAAAGAACTCAAACGCAGCATACACTCAATTGAACAACATTATCCAAAACATCCTTTCATCTGCTCAAAAGGATCAAAACATTAACAATGCAATTGATAATGGTAAGTCTAAGTTTGATGCAGCATGGAAGCAATAAAAAGATAGAATTTGAATAAAATGCGACAATCAATTAACCAAACAGGCAAATCAGCTTGTTTGGTTTTTGTTTTACCCTTAAGTTATACTGATAGCAAGAGGTGAGATTATGACTAAATTTGTATTAGCACCAGATTCATTTAAAGAAAGTATGACTGCCAAAGAAGTATGTCTTGCAATGAAAAAAGGAATTCTTAAGGCAGACCCTACAGCGGAGATCGATAGTGTCCCACTGGCTGATGGAGGTGAAGGGACTGTTGATTCACTTGTTGATGCAACAGGTGGTAAGAAGATCGATGTGAGAGTAACTGGTCCACTTGGAAATGAAATTGACGCTTATTATGGCATTTTGGGTGATGGCAAGACTGCGGTCATTGAAATGGCTAAGGCTAGTGGCTTGGAGCTTGTGCCGGAAGATCAAAGAAATCCGATGCTTACTACCACTTATGGTACTGGCAAATTAATTAAGAATGCAATTGATCAGGGAGCGAAAAAAATTATCGTTGGACTTGGCGGCTCAAGTACGAATGATGGTGGAGCAGGGATGGCTCAAGCTTTAGGTGCTCATTTACTAAATAAAGCTGGTAAGGAACTTGTCTTTGGTGGCGGAAATCTTGATCATTTAGAGCGAATTGATGTAACTGAACTAGATCCTAGATTGAAGCAAGTAAAGATTATTTTAGCTAGTGATGTAGTTAATCCTTTAACTGGAGAAAACGGAGCCTCACAAGTCTTTGGTCCACAAAAAGGCGCTAATGAGAATCAAGTTATGCAGTTAGATCATAATTTACATCATTATGCTCAGGTAATTAAAAGAGACTTGGGTAAAGGCGTAGAATTTAACGAAGGAGCAGGTGCTGCAGGTGGACTTGGTGCTGGATTAATGGCCTTTACTAATTATGAAATGCATAAAGGAATTGATTTGGCAATTAAGGTGACTAATTTAAGAGAGAAAATTAAGTCGGCAGATTATGTTTTCACTGGTGAAGGCGGGACAGATTTTCAGACAAAGTTTGGTAAAACTCCATATGGTATTGCTCAAATTGGTAAGAAATATCATAAGCCAGTAATCTCTTTAGCAGGTCATTTAGGAGACGGAATTGATAGTTTGTACAAGTACGGTTTTACAGCTTTCTTTGGAATTTTGCCTGGGGCATGCAGCCTAGATGAAGCTTTAAAAAATGGCGCGGAAAACGTTGAAAGAACAACAGAAAATATTGTTCGAACTTTAATGACTAAAAATATTTAGTCTACAAATTTATAATTTTCTCTCCACATTTTGCTCAAAGTAAGGTAGTATTAATTACTAAATAACAGAGTATATGTAGGGAGAATTGAATATGAATGATTCATCGCAGGTTACTGAAGCAAAAAATTCGGTTTCAGTGACAACACAAGACACTAATCGTTTTTTGGCAAAGATGTATAGTATTATGTTTGTAGCAATTTTATTTTCTGCATTCGTTGCCTTTATCTTGCCATTTACACCATTTGCAGAGTGGTTAATTGCCAAACTGGTTAAAATTTCAGATAATACTTGGTTAACATTTGCGATTGTAGTAGGTGTACCATTAGTATTAATAATTGGGATTAATATTACTAAAGGTATTAATCCTGTTTTGAGTATATTTTTACTGATGGCTTTAGCTGGTTTTTATGGAGTTATTATTTCCGTAGTTGCATGGGTGTTTGCTGGTGAAGCTGTATTAGCATTTATTTGTTCAAGTATAGTCTTCATTGTAATGGCTATTCTTGGTGTTACTGTCAAGAGAGATATTTCGAATCTTGGAGCATATGCATTTGCGGCATTGATCGGATTGGTTGTAGCCACAGTGGTTAATATGTTTGTCGGTAATAGTACTTTTGACTTAATCATGTCTTTTGTTGGTGTGATTATTTTTACGATTTTTATTGCGACCGATAGTCAAACGGCTAAGATGTCATATGTAGAAATGATGAACGATAAGTCAGTGGCTGATGGTGATAAGAAACGCCTTTCCACTGCATTAGCAATAGATGCCGCACTTGAGTTATACCTGGACTTCATTAACTTGTTCATGGGTTTATTGAGAATTTTTGCAAGCAGTGATGATTAATAAAGTAATTATAGGGAAGTTTTAGAATGGGGATATTCTAGAACTTTCTTTTTTGATCTATTAATATTTCATTGTCAAAAGTAAGTTTGATTCAGGACTTAAATTTACTAAAAATATGAAAAGAAGATATCTAAAAGCTGCGTTTTTCCCTTGGCAAAAACTGCTATTCATGATATATTAAATATATAAAGTAAGCGCTTACTTCTGATGAAAGATTATTACATGATTTTTAGAAATGAGGTGTTTCAGTGGTTTTAGATAATGAAAATGATCCATATTCTAAATTGAAAATGCAAAACAACCACATATTTGGAGCACCGATCATGCAGGAGCATTATGATTTAAAGCGTTAAGGCGCATGATCTGTGTTCTAGATATTAAAAAGAGAACTGCGTGGAAAGCAGTTCTCTTTTTGTCTTTTTATAAAGTAGACTCCGATGATCAAACCGAAAACTAGTAAGAGGATGGTTTCAATGCCTAATGAACCTTTTTGATCAATCTGGCCAAAACCATATAAGAGCATCCCTAATCCCAAGGTTGCAGTTATAACTGAGCTAGTAATATATCAAACAAAGAATGTATTGCGATTAAACCTTGACGCAGTAGTAAAACTAAGAATTATTAGCGAATAAAGTTTATACTTAATATATAAAATGATTGGGGGATTTTTATGGATAAAAAAGTGACGCCGAAGGTTATGATGGCGATTTTGTCGGCAGGGATGCTGTCATTTTTAGGAATTCTTGATGAAACAGCAACTACAGTAACTTTTCCTACTTTAATTAAGGATTTTGAAATAACGACTGATCAGGTACAGTGGGTTAATACATTAGTTTTACTGGTAATTGCGATAATTGTGCCAATTAGTTCACAGATTAGTTTAAAGATCTCGACTAAAAAGATTTTTATCATTGGTGTAATTTTCTTTTTAGTTGGATTGATAATCGATATTTTTACGCCAAGATTTGATTTACTACTTCTTGGAAGAGCCTTACAGGGAATTGGAACAGGAATTGGTCTTCCTTTAATGTACAATATCATATTAGCGCAAGTTCCGAAGAAACAGCTGGGCCTAATGATGGGAATTGGTACTATGATTACGGCTTGTGCGGTTGCATTTGGCCCAGTTTTTGGCGGAATAATTACGGAGTATCTAAACTGGCGTTGGATCTTTATTATTTCTGTTTTTTTGATTTTGATCGGACTTGTAACAGGGGCGTATTCAATCGTTCAGATCAATGAACTTAAACATATTTCCTTTAAATATGGTCAATGGCTAGTGATCGCAGCCAGCTTAGTTTCATTGATGCTTGCCTTTACAAATATTGTGAAAAATAACTTCTTTTCTTTCCAAGTTTTAGGGCTTTTAATAATTGGGATCGTCTTTTTACTATTATGGTTAAAGCTATCTTGGAATGATTCAGAAGCTTTAATTGATCCACATTTGTTTAAAAATTTACGTTTCAGTATACAGTTGGTATGTTACTGTTTCGCTAAAATTACAACTTTGGCTTTAGGATTTATCTTCCCAATTTATGTGCAAGTTGTAAATCATGGTTCGGTTTCTTTGGCAGGTTGGATTTTATTCCCTGGAGCTGTGTGCGATGCTTTACTTGCAGCGGTGGCTGGTAAGATTTTAGATAAAAAGGGTGCGCGCTTACCAATTCTAGTTGGAATAATTGCAAGTGTTGTTGGAATTTGCTTAATGATTTTTAGCGGGAAGGAAATTTTAAATCTTGAAATTACGATCTACTATGCTATTTATTATGGCGGATACGGGATGTGTTTCAGCAGTTTAATGACTAGTGGTTTAATGTCAATTTCTAAGGAAAAACACGCCCAAGGAAATGCAGTTTTTAATACTTTGCAACAATTTTCAGGAGCACTTGGAACAGCTTTGGCCGGGACTTTGATTGCTATTAGTCAAAATACTATGACTGCTTCAAAGTCTACTTTAACGGCTCAGGGAGCTAGATGGACTTTCTATATTTTGCTTTGTCTTATTGGCCTTAACTTTATCATTTCTTTGATTTTTGTTCCGAAGAAGTAAAAAAAACCACGTCACTATAAAAAGTGGCGTGGTTTAATTTGTTAAAAGTAATGAATTACTTGTTAACAGCTTCCTTCAAAGCCTTACCTGGCTTGAATGCAGGAACTTGAGTTTCAGGAATAGTAATTTCCTTACCAGTTTGTGGGTTACGTCCCTTACGTGCAGCACGGTGACGAACTTCAAAAGTACCAAAGCCGATAAGTTGAACCTTGTTACCCTTAACTAATTCTTCTTGAATAGTTGAGATAGTTGATGCAAGAACAGCTTCTGCATCCTTCTTCTTCAAACCAGTCTTTTCAGCAATTTGATTTACTAATTCTGCTTTATTTACTGATGCCATAACAAAAACCTCTTTCTTAATTGTGTAGGGCACTTTTCATGCCCATTACGTTCACTTATTTTACCATTAAGTTGATAAGAAGAAAACCGCAAAAGCCCGATTTAATAGGAAATTTTGCAAATTTAGTGCTTTTTAGTAATTTTCAACATAAAAATAGCACTGATTATTTCAATTACTAAATATGAAATAACCGCGTGATAAAACCTCATTTTAAGTTTAACTAAAATGAGCGTGAAAGATGAAGTAAAGAAATTAATTTAATATAATATGTATAAGATGAAAGTTAGACATATTAAGAAGGTGTCATATATGAAAAACTCTAAATTATTTTCTTTTATAGGACTCACAACTAAAATTAGTCTCACTACTACTTTAGTAGGTATTGCAACTGCAGCTGCAGTGATTGGGACTAAATACTTGATTAAGAAGGCAGAAGAGAAAGATTCTCCTGAAGAAGTAAAAAGCGATGTTCATGTAAATGCCCCAAACGGTGTCGGTGAAGAAGCAAAAACTGAACTTCTTAGTGCATCAATGAATGACAAGGCTAATGAAGAAAAAGCAAAAATTGATGCAGATGACTTACCTAGTCCAAGACGACAATTGATTTAATCATGGACTTGCAGCAATATGGTTTAAATGCTTTAATATCTGTAATAAACAGAGTAAATTTGTCGAATTGTTAAATAAAAGTACTCAATGAGTGCTTTTATTTTGTAAACAGTGAGGTTATATATGTCAAATAAAAGACAATATATATGGTTTTTAATTGAACTTACTAATGGAGAACAAAGATGGTTCTGCGTTAGTAGAGTTTTAAGAGAAGCTATTCTTCAAGAAAAGAAGGTTAATCAATTTTGGAAAAATACCATGATTGGTAACTATATTACTGTCTCAACATCTAAATATGTTAAGGGACAGACTCACCTTACTGTTGGTAAAATTAAGAAAATAAGCATTTCTACCCATAAATCGTATAAGGAAAATTGGACTAGAAATCAATTTGTCACTCCAGATCACCTTTTAAAGTTTAAGAGTGCTTTTAATTATTTGAAGCATGATTATCGATGGTATAATCGGTTTGCTATTTGGGTAGCAATGAAATATTGGTATTTTGAATTATTACAAGTCAAACTAAAGCGGCTCAAGAAAAAGATTAATAAACGCCGAGGTAGAATTATTAATAAGTATAGAAAGCAAAAAAATTTTTAGTTATTTTTTTGCTTTTTTTGTTGCCGAAAATAAATTTAAACTAATAATTACTCAGAGGACACTTGAATTATTAAATCGTGCAACCCATTGACACTACTTAGTTTGCTGGGTATAGTTTTTAAGCATATAACATTGCGCGCAGTTAAATATTTAAAAATTAAGTGAGGACAGAAATATTGAGAATTGACAAAAAGTTGTGGAGTGCCCTTAAGAAGCTATTGCTATTTTTATTTGCTGCGCTCGCATTGCTCGTTGTATTGAATTCAGAGAGGGTTAATGCCAAGGAAGTTATTACGATTGATGATGTGAATGATATTCAAGTTTTAGATTATAAAAGTCAAAAGAGTAAAGAAAGCTTTGATGATGGTGACTTTGTTACTGTAGTTGTTAACTATAAGGGTAAGATCGAACCAGGGAGTCATTTAAAGTGGCAATGGACTAATAAAGAAGATAATTCTAAGGCCTACTTTGCTGATTTTAATAGTGAAAAAACAGTATATTTTACTGATCGTAAATCTAATCAAAAAGTGAAGGCAGGTTTATTGAGACAAACCACAGATGGGGCTGAGATTGTTATCTTGGATAATATCAAAGGTAAGTTTCAAGTTGATGGACAATTTTCTTTTAATCTGCAAGTAAGAAATACTAGTGATCATATTCAGATTTTGAACATAAAAGGTGCAGAAAGCACTAAGTCTGTTAAAGTAAATGCGACTAATGAAAAGAAAGATAAATTAATTACGGTAACCGCTCATATTGGATATAACAATAAAAGTGAAAAGAATCTGATTTATTGGCAAACTGTTTTAGTTCCATCTGAAGATAAAAAAATTAACTTTGAGGCGAAACTTAGTGACGGTCAAAAGATAGATACTGACAGTATTGAAATATCTTTAATTACTAAGGATGAGAATAAGACCTACTCACTAAAGCAATTCAAAGAAAAGTATTCAGATATCGCTATTGAAGTGAAAGATAATATTATTTCCATTAAATCTGATAAGACTTTGGCCGCAGATGGTATTCTCTTGTCTTACAATACTGTAATTGATGATAGTGAAATTGATGACTTTAAGAATAAGGTGACTTTTCAGGATAAAGAATACTTAATTGCTGTTCCAAATAGTGATTTGAATTTATCAGTGAAGAAAATAGAACCGTTGACTGAAACAACTATAAAAAAAGATAAGCTTGATTTAAAGTTAATTACTAAAGAAAAAGCCGGTACAGCCAAAACAGTTAACACTGATGAAATTAAAGACAGCAGTGAAAATCAGTGGATTTCTGAAGAACCTAAAGTTATTTCTAACCAATTTAGTGATGGTAAAAAAGTGAAGAGTAATAATAAAAAGTGTTACGTTACTCATAAACCCAAGTCCGATAAATTGGAAGATGAAGATGACTTGACGGCTTCAAAAGGAAAAGGTGACAGCAAAAAATTACCACAAACTAGTGAGAAATTGTATTCATTATTAATTTCAATTTTAGGATTTATAATTGTTGGACTTTCTTGGATAACTTATAATAAAAGAAAGTTTTAGAAACCGAAAGGAATAAGTATGTATACTGAAATTAAAGATGGATTCATTCAACTAGCCGATCCTGATAAAGCAGTATTATTGGCGAAATATATGCGCAATCAATTCGAATTCTTTGGATTGCAGGCACCGGAAAGAAAGTCTGTTTATAAGGATTTCTTAAAGAGCGAGAAGAAGAAAAAAGTAATTGATTGGAATTTGTTAAATAAGGCTTGGAATGATGAGCATCGTGAATTTCAGTATTTTGTTTGTGATTATCTAATTGCAATGAAGAAGTTCGTTGATTTTGAAGACATCCCTAATGTTGAAAAGTTTGTTCGCACTAAACAATGGTGGGATACAATCGATGCTTTGATTAAGGTTTATGGGGATGTTGCTTTGAGGGATGAGCGAATGAATTCGTTAATGCTTAAATGGTCAACGGATTCTGATTTTTGGGTGAGAAGACTCAGTATTGAACATCAACTTCTTCGAAAAGAAAAAATGAATACGGATTTACTTGATAAGATCCTTCAAAATAATCTTTCGAGTGATGAATTCTTTATTAACAAAGCAATTGGATGGGCACTCAGAGACTATTCAAAAACTGATCCCAACTGGGTTAAAGCTTTTATTGAGGAGCATAAAAATCAAATGGCAACTCTTTCGATAAAAGAGGGAAGCAAATATCTAAACTAAATCAAAAAAGGATATCTACTAAATTTTACTTAGTAGATATCCTTTTTCGCTATTCCTGTGCAATAGGAAGTAGTTCGAAATGGTAAGGTAATTTTCCAGTAATTATGAAGGTTTCATATAACATGCGGATTGCATGACTAATAGTCAACTTGTACTTGCCTAAAATCTGTTTTGCATGTTCAAATGCATCTTCATCTACTGATTTTTGAATTGTTTTCTTCTTCTCATATTCACATTCATTGTATTTTAAAGCTTGTAAAGTGGATAACTTATTAGCTGTTTCTTCCTCTGCTTTAGATAATTTTTTAAAAGGAAGAATTTTGTTATTTGCAATGAAGTGAATGAAACCTGAAATAAATGTTCCTTGAGTTAGTCCGATTCTTGCTAGACGCCTTTTAACAGCAGACACTAAATCAGAATTCAAAGTAACACTTATTATTCTCTTTATATGATTCAATTAAAATCTTTCCTTTCTAAGAGCTACTTTAATTTTGCCATATACAAGAGATAAATAAAAGCATGTAATTAAACTTTAATTCTTTGATAAAATTCGAATTATTTTTGTAAATAAGTCTACTGAAAATAGTTGACTTATTTTTGGTAAGTAAGTATAATAATTATGCTTACAAAAAATAAGTTAAAGGAGATATAAGAATGACGAGTCAAATTATTGGAATTATTGTTATATTAGTAGGATTATTATCAGTAACCCATCCTAGAAAAGTAGAATATCAAGAAATTAATCATCATAGATAGAGGAGAATTTATATATGGCTAAAACATCACAAATTATTAGAAATTCAAGAAATGCAAAATTTACAACTAGAGAATATACTCGATGTGAACGCTGTGGTCGTCCGCACTCAGTTTACAGAAAATTTGGACTTTGCCGAATCTGCTTTAAGGATTTAGCACATAAGGGTCAACTTCCAGGTGTTAAGAAGGCAAGTTGGTAAAATTAATTATATGAATACATTAGCAAACCGCTGACGAAATTTTTCGTCGGCGGTTTTCGTTTTGGAAAGCTAAAAATAAAAAATATTCTATATTATATTTTTACCAAATAAACCAACACATTATAAAATACTTGATTTATCTTCTAAAAAGAATACAGTGAATTTGACAAGAAAATGGTAAGACCGTTTTTCTCATTTTTGATGAGAGTGATCCAGTGTTGGTTAAATTGGTAAATTGTTCTCCACGGATGTGGGGGTATTGAAAGATATAGATGAAATTAAAGGAATTTAAGAGATGAATGAATTATCAAAAGAAGTTAAAGCACTTTGGGGCAAGAAAAATGTTGATGACAACGGACAAGCGCTTTGGCTACCGCTAGTTGCGCATTTAATCGATACCAAGAATGTCATTAATTTTTTATACAATAATTGGTTAGATAGAAATCAAAGAGAAATTTTATGTCGTGGAATGTCTGAAGATGAAACAATGAAGCTTGTGAATTTCTTGGGATGTGTTCATGATTTCGGAAAAGCCACACCTGCATTTCAAACTAAGCCATCGAGGAAGGGTAATAAAGATTTAGATAATGAAATCAGCGAAAAACTAATTATGACTGGTTTTAAAAATATTGACTCGGCATTTTTCGATCATCGAAATAAGTCACCTCATAATATCGCAGGTGAAACATTGTTAGAATATTATGGCCTAAATGAATCTATTGGTGCAATTATTGGTGGACATCACGGAAAACCACAAAAAAATTCTCCGATAAGATTTTCAAGAGATTTTTTTGATATTGATCAATTGAGTGTTTATACCGAAAATTATTATCAAAATAATACATATGAACCTGATTCTAATGACCTTATCGGTGATAAATGGGTACAAATTCAAAAAGAATTATTAAATTATATCCTTGAGTTATGTGATTATGAAAGTCTTGAAGAAGTACCAAAAGTTACTCAGGAAAAGGCTGTAATCCTTGAAGGGTTACTGATTATGGCTGATTGGCTCGCTTCAAGTGAATACTTTGATGATAATAAAAAACTACCAATGTTTAATCTAATCGACTTAGATCAAGGATTAGAAGATATTGATTTTCAATCTCGCTTTGAGGTAGCAATGATTAATTGGTTGCAGAACGATAATTGGTCACCACAATATATTTCAAATATTAACCAACATTATGAAGAAAGATGGGGGTTCAAACCCAGAGAGATTCAGGCGAGAGTTTCTGAGAAAATTAATGAGACTATTGATCCAGGGATGATCATAGTAGAGGCTCCAATGGGAATTGGAAAAAGCGAGATTGCAATGACGGCCGTTGAACAACTTGCATTTTCTAAGGGCTTAAACGGATTATTTTTTGGACTTCCAACACAGGCAACATCTGATGCAATGTTCGTAAGAATTGAAGATTGGTTAAAGAAAATTGCAAAATCAGAGAGTGAAAACTTGTCAATTAAACTAATGCATTCTAAAGCACAGTTTAATAAGGAATATACTAAGTTACCAGTGGCTGAAAATGTTGATTTTGATGAATTGCCTGAAACAGGATCTGTAGTAGTTAACAGTTGGTTTTCAGGGAAAAAGAGTATTTTATCTGAATTTACGGTTGGTACAATAGATCAATTATTACTAATGAGCTTAAAGCAAAAGCATCTGGCTCTTAGACACTTAGGAATAAGTGGAAAGGTTGTAGTAATTGATGAAATCCATTCGTATTCTATATATATGAATTCTTATTTGCAAAAGGCGTTGGAGTGGCTTGGAGCTTATCATGTACCAGTTATTGCACTATCAGCAACACTACCAACGGAAAAAAGAAAAGAACTTTTAGAAGCCTATTCATGTGGAAAGAACGGAACAAAAAAATTTATTGCAGAAGAGGGTTGGCAGGATAACCAATCATATCCATTATTAAGCATTTTGGATGGCAATAAATTAAAGCAATATTCAGATTTTCCAAGAACCAAAGATACGAAAGTTTTAATAAATAGATTATCTGGTGATGAACAAGAAATTGTAAACGAAGCAATGAAAAAGATTCAAGATGGTGGAATTGCTGGAATAATTGTTGATACGGTTAAAAAGGCTCAAACGATTGAGCAATTAATCCCTAAAGATATTTCTTCTTTAGTTTTACATTCTGCTTTTTTAGCACCGGATAGGGCAAAAATTGAAGAAAAGTTACAAGAATTAATTGGAAAAAATGGTCAACGACCTGAAAAGATGATTATTGTAGGTACACAAGTGTTAGAGCAATCTTTAGATATTGATTTCGATATTCTGTTTACTGATATTGCACCAATGGATCTTATTTTACAGAGAATAGGTAGGTTGCATCGTCATAATATTGATAGGCCAGAGAAATTAAAGAAAGCACAGGTTTATATTACAGGTATAAAAGAATATGGTGAATATGGGGATGCAATTGAGTCTATATATTCTCAATACCTATTAATGAAAACTGATCATTTTTTAAAGAGTAAAATAGAAATTCCTTCCGATATTTCTAAGCTTGTACAAAAAGTTTATGATGGAAAAACGGATAAGGAAGTTGATGGAATTAGGATAGCGAAAATTAAATTTAAGAGACAGCAAAAACGCTTAAAAGATAGAGCTGATCAATTTCAAATTGCTACGGTGGACGAAGAAGAAACTATACATGGGTGGTTGAGTAATGATTTTATAAATGGAGATATAAAGGCTCAAGCAGCGGTTAGAGATACTCAAGAAACAATGGAAGTTCTTCTATTGAAACGCACAAAGGATGGAAGTTGCTTATTAGATGGGAGACCTCTTGATAGTGAGTCTGTTTCAAGTAAAGAGATTGCTAAGCAAATTATAAGATTACCTCATGCTGTTACTAATTATAAGATTGATGATTGTATTGATTGCTTGGAAAAAAAGACTCGCAAATTATATCCGTCATGGCAAGAAGATATATGGTTAAAAGAAGATTTGGTTATCACATTAGATGAAAATAATGAAACTGAATTCAATGGTTGGAAGTTGAAATATTCATCAAAACTAGGATTAAGTTATGAAAAGGAGGATGAAGATTGAATAAAGAAACATTTAATTTGATTGATGATCCATGGATCAAAGCAATTAATATTAAAAATCAAACTGAGAAAGTTTCGTTAGAAATTCTATTAAAAAATAGTAAACAATATCGACAATTGGCTGGAGATACTGTATCTCAAGATTTAGCAGTTCTTCGATTTTTGATAGCAATCTTAACTACGGTATATTGTCGCTATGATTATAATGGATTTCTTTATCCTTGGATTAGTGAAAATACTTCTGGATGGCAGGGATTAGAAATTGATGATTCCATTAGTTCTAAAAAAGTAAAATCCCATTTTATGGAAACTTTTCAGAATTTATATAAGTCTAATCATTTTTCTGATATTTTATTTCAATATTTAGAAAAGTATCACGACAACTTCGATTTATTTGGCGATCATCCATTTTATCAAGTAACAACTAAAGTTTATGATAATTGGGTAGCAGATTCTAAGAAAGTTTCTAAAGGTAAGGGGACAGTTGCTATTAAGCAAATAAACCGTTTGATTTCTGAGAGTAATAATAGTCCATCTGTCTTTTCGCCTAAAACTGGAAGCAATAAAAATGAAATCAAGCTTGATGAGCTAGTTAGATGGATCATAAGTTATCAAAATTATACTGGTACCACAGATAAGACAAAAATTGAAATAGGTGAAAAATTTTCAGCTTCTTCTGGATGGCTATATGGATTAAATCCTATTTATATCAAAGGAAAAAATCTTTTTGAAACTTTAATGCTTAATTTAAAGTTAATTACTAAAACAAGTCAAAACGATAATCATTTAGTAATGGAAAAACCAATATGGGAATTTCAAGACATGAATGACTATATTGAAAAAGCTGGGGAGGCAAGTGTGCCAGATAATATTGCAGAATTATATACAGTTTGGTCGCGAATCCTTCATATTGAGTGGGATGAGAATAATCAACCAACTATCTTTAGTGCTTGCTTACCAAAAATTTCGTCTGCTAATGCTCTTATAGAACCAATGACTACATGGAGAAAAGATAAGAAAACAAGTGATTTGCTTCCTGCTACCCGACGCAAAGAAACTTTAGATAAAGCAATGTGGCGTAACTTTGGTCAATATGTAGAAACTGAGCCGACTGATGATAATGCGGACATGACACCGGGAATAGTGGAATGGGCAAATACGTTAAAGGAATATAAAGTTATTCCAGTGGACTACCACTTAAACTTGGTTAATGTTGGGTTAGTAAGTGATGGAAATGCCACATCTCAATCACCTTATGCAGAATTTTATGATTATATGAAAATTGAAGCTGGAGTTCTTTTCGATGAATCAAAAAACAAGAGGAAGTGGCCAAAGGTAATTGAAGATATAGTCGAAGAAACACAAAAGGTAGCCGCAAATTACCGCTTTTTCGTTGAAGGAATTGGTAAACTTAGAAATATTAATAATCCAAAAGAGTTCGCTAATAGAATTGTTGGAAAATTCTATGAAAGATTAAATGAACCATTTTTAGATTGGCTTGATAGTCTTACCGTTTCTGATGATAGACAATTAAAGCAACGAGAATGGAAGAAAACACTGAAGCGAAAACTCATGCAGGAAGTTGATTTTGTTATGGCAGAGGCCTCAAGTGCAGAAATACTAGGCAAAAATATTGATCCAAAAAAGAAAGACGATAGAAGCAATATTTTTACTCTTTATAACGTATTAATGAGGAATATCCATAAATATTTCAACTTCGATAAGGGAGGTAAAAATGAATAACAGACATAAATTAGCCTATATTGCTACAGCAAATATTATTGAGAATCTGTTCAATGATGGAAATGTAGATAGTGCATCTCTAGCGAGTTTTAGAAACTCAAAAACAATGTCTGATCCGCATGCTGAACAAGTTTGGCCAATAATTTTTGCTTATACAAGCAATTTGTATGAACGCAATAAAGAAAAAGATGGGATTGATACTATTGTAAAAAGGGGTGAAAATTCCATCTTTACGGCTTTGCACTGTTATGCAATATACCAACAAGGTAATCAAGATGTAAATACTTTTGCTAGGTTAGTAATTAATGATGATACGGATAGTAAGGAACAAAAAGGAATACCACTTTTTAGGGCTTTAAATAATTTGCAGACAAACAATGAAAATATTCGTCCCGCTTTAAACAAAAGAGTGGATACCTTGTTAGCATCAACTGATCCAAATAAGATTTTAGATCTTTTACCTAAGTTAGTACGAATCCTAAAATCAAATCTAGGAGAACAGAAACCTAAAATTGATTTTGCGCAATTGGCCGAAGATTTTAATCATCTTCAAATCGGATATGAAAGTGAAAGACAAATTTGTATTAAATGGGGAAGAGAATACTTTTATTCAAAAGATAAATTATAAGAGAAATAAGGAGATAAAAAATGACAAAGAATTTATATATGGATATTCACGTTTTACAAACTGTACCTTCATCAAACATCAACCGTGATGATACTGGTGCACCAAAAACAGCAATTTATGGTGGTGCTACTAGATCAAGAGTTTCTTCACAAAGTTGGAAGAAGGCCATAAGGGATGAATTTAAAGCCGATCAAAAAGACGAATGGCTTCAGAGTTGTCGTACGAAGAGAGTAGTTTATTTACTTGCCAATGAACTAAAAGCGCTTGATGATAATTTAGATGAAGAAGCTTCATTTAAAAAGTCTAAGGAAATAATCGAAACCGCTGGAATTAAGCTTAAGAAAGATAAGAAATCAGGAGAAGAATTAACTGGTGCACTTTTGCTAGTAAGTAAGGGCCAACTTGAAAAATTGGCCAAGTATGCCCTAGAAAATGATGAACTTGATAAAAAGGAATTAAAGAATGCTTTGTTAAATGAAAATTCTTTAGATTTAGCATTATTCGGAAGAATGGTTGCTGATGATCCCTCTTTAAATGTTGATGCTTCATGTCAGGTTGCTCACGCCATCTCTACTCATGAAGTAACCCCTGAATTTGATTTCTATACTGCTGTTGAAGATGAGCAAAAAGAGGATAATGCTGGATCGGCAATGCTTGGTACGATCGACTACAATTCTTCAACTTTGTATCGTTATGCAAATATTAATCTTAATGAATTAGCTCATAATTTAGATGATAATTTAGCGGTTAAGGGTGCAGGGTTATTCATTAAAGAATTTGCAACTTCTATGCCAACTGGTCACCAAAACTCATTTGCTAATAAAACATTACCAAAATATATTATGATTCAAGTTCGACAAGATACCCCAATCAATTTAGTATCTGCCTTTGAAGATGCGGTTAGATCTAGAAAAGGTTATATGGATGAATCAATTAAGAGATTAGAAGATGAAGGCAAAAAGATTGAAAAGATGGTTTTAGATGAAGATAAACCATTATTAACAATTGTCTTGACTACTGAAAACTCAGAAATTGATAATCAAGCTGACAATCTTTCAGACTTAATTGAAAAAGTTACTAATGAACTAACTAAGGCACTAGAAAATGAAAACACTAACGATTAAATTAAATGCACCACTTCAATCGTATGGTAATGAAGCGAGTTTTAATCAAAGAACTAGTAAATCATATCCAACTAAAAGTGCAGTACTAGGAATGATTGCAGCATCTCTTGGTTATAGAAGAGATAATTCAAAAATTCTTGTATTAAATGATTTAAGTTTTGCAGTAAGAGTTGATCAACCTGGAAGTATGCTAACAGATTTTCAAATTGTCAGATATGGAAAAAAAGCCGGTGATCAGAAGTTAACCTATCGAAAGTATCTTCAAGATTCTGTTTTTATGGTAGCAATTGGTTCAGAAGATAATGAATTAATTGAAAAAATTAAATATTCATTACATCATCCCAAATTCCAATTGTTCCTCGGCAGAAGATCTAACCCGATTGCAGGATTATTGGAAATTAGAGAATTTACTGGCATAAACCCAGTTGAAGCATTAAAACAAATTCCGTGGCAGGCAGCAACGTGGTATCAAAAGAGATATCATGGTGAAAATTATAAAGTAGAGCTGATTGCCGATGCTTCTTTATTACCTGATCAAGAAGTAGAAATGGTTAAACAAAAGATAAGATCATTTGATCAAAGAAATCGATATCATGAATATAATTCTATTGCTCACGAAAGATTTGATCTTAAGAATGAGCAGTTTAATCTTGAAGATACGGATCACGATATTTATTCAATTATTTAGGAGAAAAATTTTTATGTATTTATCTAGAGTTGAAATTGATTTTAGTGATCGGTTAAAGGTTAAAGATCTTAATCAATTGGGCGGATATCATAATTGGGTAGAAAAAAGCTTTCCAGAAGATTTAAAAGATCCAAATCGTCCAAGACATTTATGGAGAATTGATCATTTAAATAATAAAACATATTTACTCGTCTTAAGTGAAAAGAAACCCGATATAGAAAAACTAGAAAAATATGGGGTAGCTGGAACTGCCGGTACAAAGAGTTATGACAAATTCTTAGCTGATTTGAAGAATGGTATGTTTATGCGCTTTCGTTTAACTGCCAATCCAACTCGTAAAGTGACCAAACCAGGAGAACGTCAAGGAAGAGTTTTTCCTCATATTACTGTAAAACAGCAGAAGAATTGGTTAATTAATAGAATGGATATGAATGGGTTCACAATTCCTCAAGTTGATCAAGAATATCAATTTGATGTTGTCAATCGTGAGTGGCCAATTTTAAAGCATAAACATGCACATATGGCAAAACTTAGCCGAATTACATTTGAGGGAATTCTTCAGATTACCGACCTTGAAAAGTTTAAAGAAATGTTAGTAAAGGGTATCGGAAGAGAAAAAGCATACGGTATGGGATTAATGACTGTAATTCCGATGGAAAGTGAAAATGAATAAAAATATAGGTGCAAAAAGGCCAGAACTAACAGAACTAGGCAGAGTTGAAGATAGAATTACATTTTTGTACATTGAACATGCAAAATTAAATCGAAAAGATAGTGCAATTGAAATAAAGGATAGTCAAGGCATTGTCTTTTTACCCGTTTCCCTAGTTAGTGTTTTATTTTTAGGACCAGGAGTTGATGTTACTCATAGAGCTATGGAATTAATGGGTGATTGCGGTCTATCTATAGTTTGGGTTGGTGAACAAGGCATAAGACAATACGCTCACGGTAGGGCATTAAATCACTCTTCAAAATTTTTAGAAGCTCAAGCAAAGTTGGTTTCAAATGAAAAGACTAGGGTAATGGTTGCTCGAAAAATGTATCAAATGCGTTTTGAAAACGAAGATGTATCAAAACTTACAATGCAGCAACTAAGAGGTAAAGAAGGGGCAAGAGTTAGGAAAGTTTATCAAAATGAGTCTAAGAGGACTGGAGTTCATTGGACAAAAAGAGAATATAATCCTGACGATTTTAATTCTGGAACTCCAATTAATAAGGCACTAACATCGGCTCATCAGGCTCTTTATGGATTAAGCTATAGTGTAATTGCTGCGCTTGGGGCATCACCTGGCTTGGGTTTTGTTCATACTGGTCATGATTTATCGTTTATATATGATTTTGCTGATTTATACAAAGCTGAATTTTCAATTCCGATTGCATTTGATATGGCAAAAGAATATGGAGAAGATCGTGATATTGCTGATAAAACAAGGTTAGCGATGCGGGATGCCTTTTCTAATGGTAAACTTCTCAAAAGAATGGTTAAGGATTTGAAATATCTATTAAATGTAACAGATGAACCAGATGCTGATGTCATAAACTTATGGGATGATAAAATGGGCCTTCAAAAGTTTGGTGTGCAATATCATGAGTACAATAATGAGGATAAATTATGATTGTAATCACTCTGACTAAAGTTCCCCAATCACTTCGTGGCGATCTTACTAAGTGGTGTCAAGAGATTCAAACCGGAGTGTATGTAGGCAGGTTTAGTGCAAGAATTCGTGATTCCTTATGGGATCGAATTTTGGATAATGTTGGCTCAGGTGAAGCTACCATGGTCTATACAACTAATAATGAACTTGGCTATCAATACAAAACAACAAGGAAAGATAAGGAAGTGGTTGATTTTGATGGAATTCCTTTAATGAAACATTTAGTAGATTCAACTCCTATTAAGCAAGGATTTAGTAAAGCAGCTAAGTATCATCGAGCTAAATTGGCAAACCGAACAAAATCCAAAATTGAATTTAAGGATTTTGTTGCTATTGACATTGAAACTACTGGCTTGGATCCAGTGGAGGATAGAATAATTTCAATTGGTGCAATTAAAAGAACTAAAGATAGAGAATTTGTTAAATTTTATCGAATAGTGAATGCAGCGGTTGAAATTCCTACAGAAATTACGAAACTAACCGGTTTAAGTTCCAGAGATTTGAAAGAGAAAGGTATTTCAATTGATTTAGCCTTAAAAAACTTTTTAGGATTTATAAAAGAATCTCCAATAGTGGGTTATAATTTACCGTTTGATATTAGTTTTATCTTTAATGAGTTAAAAAGATTATCTCAAGAACCTTTTTCAAATGAGCAAAAAGATTTATTTCCGATTATTAAGAAGAAAAATAGATTTTTAGCTAATAATAAGCTGAGTACAATTCTTAAAGAGTATGAAATCAAAAATGACGATCCTCATAATGCATTAGGGGATGCAATTGCTACTTATAAACTAGCTGAAAAATTAATAGCGTTAGGATTTTTGAAAATTTAGAAACCAAAAATTATGAACTAAATAAAATAGGTTGTTTTCTAAAATAAGAATGTTGATCTAATGGGGGTCTTTTAGTGTTTTCTCCACGTATGTGGAGGTGATCCTATGGTCACGTGCTGCCAAACGTGTCACTACTGGTTTTCTCCACGTATGTGGAGGTGATCCTTGCTCCTATTTGGCGATACAAAATTATATATCGTTTTCTCCACGTATGTGGAGGTGATCCCTTCTGGCATAAAGGACTTGGGAGCTGTAGAGGGTTTTCTCCACGTATGTGGAGGTGATCCTAGCCCCTTTTATTTTGGGGTAGCATAAAAACGGTTTTCTCCACGTATGTGGAGGTGATCCTCATTTTCAATAATTAGCATTAATCCACCTTTAGTTTTCTCCACGTATGTGGAGGTGATCCTAAACTGCTTTTTGTGCAGTTGCTTTGTTTACTGTTTTCTCCACGTATGTGGAGGTGATCCCAATTAACCTTTTTGCTTTTTCATAATCGTTCAGTTTTCTCCACGTATGTGGAGGTGATCCTTAATTCAAATTAAAAATTTAGAAGAGTTTGAAGTTTTCTCCACGTATGTGGAGGTGATCCTGAAAAAACATACCGACGAATAGATAAACCTGAGTTTTCTCCACGTATGTGGAGGTGATCCTAAATAGCACAAAATCAGTACTTGAACTATTAAGTTTTCTCCACGTATGTGGAGGTGATCCTCAGTAGGTCGTAAGATGCGAGGGTTCGAATCCGTTTTCTCCACGTATGTGGAGGTGATCCTTACCCAATCATCATTATCAAATCTATAAACTGGTTTTCTCCACGTATGTGGAGGTGATCCTCAGTTAGCGCAAACTATTGTGACTTATCGTAAGTTTTCTCCACGTATGTGGAGGTGATCCTGCGAAAACCTAGAATAATGTAAATAATAATTAGTTTTCTCCACGTATGTGGAGGTGATCCTTGATTATTCCAACGCCACCGACAGTTAAAAGCGTTTTCTCCACGTATGTGGAGGTGATCCTCAGCGTCTGATTAAAGCACGCTGGGAAGAGGGAGTTTTCTCCACGTATGTGGAGGTGATCCTATGGGTACTTTGATTGGAGCAATAGCTGGGGTAGTTTTCTCCACGTATGTGGAGGTGATCCTTTTTCTTCACTTTCTCGCAATTCATCGTTGCCGTTTTCTCCACGTATGTGGAGGTGATCCTGGGCTACCGACATAATCTATCTTTTGCATATAGTTTTCTCCACGTATGTGGAGGTGATCCTACCAAGTTGTTGTGGGGTTTTTTGGTGAAAATAGTTTTCTCCACGTATGTGGAGGTGATCCCTACTAAGCCATTTGTCTTTAAAGACCGTACAGGTTTTCTCCACGTATG
>NZ_CALPCQ010000025.1 GCF_943193025.1 Lactobacillus agrestimuris | reverse complement strand
CTTTCGCCTCAGGTACGTTTTCTTTATCACCCGACGACAGTTAAATATATTACTCGCTTTAATCCTTTTAGTCAAATTATATTTTATGTTCGATTTATCCATGATACGCTTGGTTACGTTGTAACAATTTCCTTCTTTATCTTTCGGCTTTTTCTATACTTTTTCACCTGTATATCGTGTACTCTGAATTTTATAGTTCGTTTTTTACTCTTTTCTCCTCTCTTTTTTATCAAAATTTTTTTGAAATTTTTTGAAATTTTTTTCGAAATTCCGTATTTTCCTTTATTAATCCATATTTCTACTGTCCTTTTATATGAATTTGTTCATTCAATTTTCTCCATAAAAAAATTCACCTACATTACATAGGTGAATTCCAAAATATTATATTAATTAGATCAAGCTTGATTCCTTAGTAATCTTAGTCATACCGTGCATATATGGAACTAAAGCTTCAGGAACAGTTACTGAGCCATCTTCATTTTGATAGTTTTCCAAAATTGCAGCTACAGTTCTACCAACAGCTAAACCTGAACCATTTAAAGTATGAGCCAAATGAAGCTTACCGTCTTCATCACGGTAACGAATTTGAGCACGACGAGCTTGGAAATCAGTACAGTTTGAACAACTTGAGATTTCACGGTACTTATCTTGTGCAGGCATCCAAACTTCAAGGTCGTAAGTCTTAGCACTAGTAAAACTTGCATCCCCTGTTGAAAGAGCAACAACGTGGTATGGTAAACCTAACTTTTGAAGTAAGTGTTCAGCATTATGAGTTAATTTTTCAAGTTCATCCCATGATTGATCTGGCTTACAAATTTTAACCATTTCAACTTTTCTAAATTCATGCATTCTAATAAGACCACGAGTATCACGACCGGCAGAACCAGCTTCACTTCTGAAGGCTGGTGACATAGCAGTTACGTTAATTGGAAGTTTGTTTTCGTGAATGATCTCATCACGGAAGTAATTAACAAGTGGAACTTCAGCAGTTGGAATCAAAGTTAAATCACGAGGTTTGTCTGGATCATCGTTATCAACGATAGTGTAAACATCTTCGTGGAATTTAGGGAATTGTCCAGTACCTTGCATTGATGCATCATTTACAAGGTATGGAGTGATCATTTCAGTATAACCTTCCTTAGCATTTTCATCTAAGAAGAAGTTGAAGACGGCACGTTCAAGAAGCGCACCAGCACCCTTGTAGTAAACAAAACGTGCACCTGAAACTTTAGCTGCGCGATCCCAATCTAAGATATCAAGATCAACACCTAAATCCCAGTGAGCTTTTGGCTTAAAGTCAAACTTAGTAACATTATTCCACTTACGAACTTCTTCATTGTAACTTTCATCTGGTCCAATAGGATCTGAATCAGCTGGGAAGTTTGGTAAACGAAGCAAGATATAGTTTTGCTTTTCAGTTAAATCTCTAACTTCGTTATCCAATTCCTTAATCTTAGCACCAACTTCTTGCATTGACTTAATTGCGTCACTTGCGTCTTCCTTGTTACGCTTAGCTTCACCAATCTTCTTTGAAACTTCGTTTCTTTCAGCCTTAAGGCTTTCAGTCTTAGCCATTGCTTCACGGCGCTTAGCATCAATTTCAAGTAACTTATCAATTTCTTCAGGCTTAATGCCACGTGTAGCAAGCTTTTCTTTAGCCCAATCAGTCTTTTCACGAATTACTTTAATATCTAACATGTAAAACCTCCAACAATAAAAAAGAGCCGACTCATCCCCAAGAAAAGGGACGAATCGGCTCACACGGCTTCGCGGTACCACCCATTTTCAGCTTTTATATCAAAAAGCTGCACTCATTTATAGAGGATAACGGTCTCAAGCCGTGCAACTATTAATTGCCCACTATCTGAAATCTGGAAACGACATTCATCCACTCTCACCAACCGTGAACTCTCTGAAGTAGTCTTAGGATTTCGTGTTTTCATTTATTTTAAGCCAATCTGCCTTTTTGAGCAAATAATATTTTTCCTGATAAGTAAAAATATCGCTAATCATGGCATAATCAACATCATACATATAATTAAAGCCAAGCTTTTTTAGGAGTTTTTGAGATTTAAGATTATCTTCAAAAGTTCCGGCCCAAATTTCCAATTGACCTAACTCCTTAAACGTATAATTAATCAGCAAGGTTAAAGCTTCAGTCATATAGCCATGACCTTCAAAACTCTCATCAAGCAAAAAACCAAGTTCTTTAGTTTTAAGCAGGCCACTGTTTGCATCCATCCCTCGCTCATACAGCTCAATTAAACCAATTGGTTCTTTAGTATCATTTAAACAAATTAAATAGCTTAAATTTCTCTCAGCATAGAGCTTCGCAGATTTTTTAGCCTGGCCTAAATTCTCAATTTTTTCAAATCCCGCCATCTTATGATAACGCGGATTTTCTCCCCATTTTAACAAAATAGACGCATCCTCAACTTGGAAGCGTCGTAAAAAAATTCTCTTACCCTTAATCATCATTTACCTATTAATTTTAATATCCACTTTGCCCCGTAATCTAAACCGATACTGTATGCAGCAATTGTCCAAGGCTTACACAAAATGATAATCCAAAAATAAGTCCAAAACTTCATTTTAGTTAAACCAGCAATTAAACATAAAACATCATCAGGTGCTGCCGGAGCTAAAATACACAGGGCGAAAAACCAATTGAATTTCTTTTGATTTTTAGTCCATTTCATATATTTTTCTAGTGTCTCTTCAGAGACGATATGAAAAATAAAACTTTGTCCATAGTAACGCGCTAAAAAGAAATTAATTAAAGAACCAAGGCAAATTCCTACATAATTATAAATAAATCCTGGAAGCGGTCCAAAGAAAATTACCCCACCAAGAAGAGATACACCACCTGGAATAATCGGTATAACCACCTGAACAATCTGAATTAAAATAAACACTATTGGCCCAATAATTTGCTTATTTGCCAAATAGGCCTTCATTTTTTCTTGATCAGTAAAAATTCCTAAGCGATACCAATAAATCACTAACAAAACAATGATAATACCAGTTACAATCGTGGCATAATTTATTAATTTACGAGTTTGTTTATCTGTCAGGTGCATGTATTCATCTCCCTTTTTCAGTATTACTATTTTAACAAAATTCTCTCTCTTGTCTATATCATCAATTATAGTTTAAGTATATTTAGATTACTCATCAATAGATCTGATTTATAATAAAGGAAAAATTATACTTAGGAGGATACTCTTATGACAATAATTAAAAATGATATTACCTATGATGCCGATAAAAATTTAACTACTGATATTTATTATCCAAATGACACCTCTTCTACTACAAAAATTTTGATTTTTTGGCACGGAGGTGGCTGGTTCAGAGGGGATAAGGAAAACGTAAAAGAATTCGGTATAAAATTCGCTAATGCAGGATTTATGACTTTCATCCCTAACTACAGCTTGGCCCCAACCCGCATTTTTCCTAATGCACATGAGGATGCAATTAACTTTGTTAAATGGCTACTCAATTCAAGCTATACCGACGACGGCGATGAAAAAAATATCGTTCAAATAGGTGCTAGTGTTGGTGGAACTATGGCCTTATACGTTGCCGGTCAATACGGTTTTCCAACTGTAACATGGTCAGCTCCAGTTGAATTTTCAAAATGGATGAAAGAGCATGATGACGTTACTCCTTCATATGAGGCTGCTGATGAATTAGGCTATACCGATCTTCATGATATCAATAATTCTTTTTATAAGTACTTTGCTTTAACTTACGCTGGAGGAAATTTACCAAATTCTTTAATGAAAATGGATGCCAAGAACTATAATCTCCATAATTTAAATAGTTTAATGATGATTAATTCGGCTGACGAATTAACTCCTCTAAACACTGTTTTAAACTTCATTCAATACTTAGCCGAAAATAATCATGAGGTTCAACTATTAGTGATCAAAGGACATGGTCATGCAATGGCCTATGCTAAAGACTACGTGGATGAGTCTCTTGATTATCTCTTTCAAATAATAAAACGACAAAAATAAATTTAGAAAGATCTGGGATTCCAGATCTTTTTTAAGCTCTAAACTAGACTAATTATTTGTAAGCGTTTTATAATAAAAAGTATCATTTAAGAATTAATATAAGGAGGAATATAAAATGGCAAAATACCAATCAATTAATCCATATAATAATACTGAATTTGCAAGCTATAAAAATCCAACCGCTAGTCAAATTGACGATGCCTTGAACTTAACTCATATGCTATATAAGAAATGGCGCCATGAAGATCCAGCAACTAGAGCCGAAATTTTAGGTGAAATCGCACATAGTCTTGAAGAGAATAAAGACGAACTTGCCAAACTTATGACTTTAGAAATGGGAAAACTTCTAAAAGAAGCCGAGGAAGAAGTCGATATCTGTATCGAAATTTGTAACTACTATGCTAAAAATGGTAGTGACTTCTTAAAAAAGCAACCACTTGAAACTAACCTGGGAAATGCTTATTACATAAAACAGGCTACTGGAGTTATTTTAGCTTGTGAACCATGGAATTTCCCACTTTATCAAGTTATTAGAGTTTTTGCACCTAACTTTATTGTGGGAAATCCAATAATTCTTAAGCACGCCCACAATGTACCTGGGTCTGCTGCTTTGATTGAAAAAATTATTAAGCGATCTAAGGCTCCAGAAGGTAGTTTGATTAACTTATACCTTTCCTACGACCAATTAGCAGACGTAATAAAGGATCCACGCATTCAAGGTGTTGCTTTAACAGGATCTGAACGTGGCGGTATTTCTGTAGCCGAAGAGGCCGGCAAAAATTTAAAGAAATCAACTATGGAACTCGGTGGTAATGACGCCTTTATCATCTTAGATGACGCTGACCCAACCATTTTAAGAAATGTCCTTCAAGATGCACGTACTTATAATGCAGGCCAAGTATGTACCTCATCTAAGAGAATTATTGTGACCAAATCTCGCTATGATGAAGTACTTAAAATGTTGAAAGATGTCTTTTCAAATCTAAAACCTGGAGATCCATTAGAAAAAACGACTACTCTTGCGCCATTAAATTCAGTCAAGGCTAAAGAGAAGCTTCAAAAGCAAGTTGATGAAGCAATTGATGGTGGAGCACAAGTTTACTATCAATTCCCAGAAATAAATTCCAATGGTGCCTTCTTTAGTCCAATTATTTTGACTGACATTGGTAAAGATAATCCAGTATTTAATCAAGAATTATTTGGCCCTGTTGCTGAAGTATTCTGCGTTGAAGACGAAAATGAAGCAATCAAACTAGCCAATAATTCAAGTTATGGCTTAGGCTCATCAGTTATCAGTAAAGATATTGAACATGCTCAAGATGTCGCTGCACAAATCGAAACTGGTATGACGGTTATTAACGGCCGCTGGATTACTGCTGGAGAATTACCATTCGGCGGAGTTAAGCGCTCAGGATATGGCAGAGAACTAAGTGAATTAGGCATGATGGCCTTTGTTAATGAACACTTGGTAATAGACGTTACTAAAAATAATCGATAATTTAGCAAATTAAAAAAGTTTCTAGCTCAAATTTGAGTTAGAAACTTTTTTTGTTCAAGCTTCTGGTATAGCTTTTTTTCTCTTAAAAAGATTATATCCAGATAATCCTGTTGTCATAACACTGGACAATACTAAGAAATATAAGGCTGCACCGATTGAAGTTGCATACGCAATCAATTGACCTGTAATTGGTTTAAGCACTCCAACATTTGCTCGTGTAGAACTTGAAATTGCAAAAATAATATAAATCAAGAAAACTGTTTCAATTAATGAGAGGACAAAAGAAATAATTTGTCCTTTTTTCGTATTTTTAAAAATGTTGTAAATGATAATAATTGGAAAAATCACTAATAATAACCATATTACGTAACACATTAAGGCGTTAGTAATTGTTTTACCCGAAGAAAGGTATCTTCCTGCTAAATTTAGTAAAACACGAGAAACTGAAATTTTTTCAATGTACATATTATGATTAATAGTACTTCCTGATCCTGAAAAGAAGACAACGAAATTAATAAATGCCATTAACACAATCGATAACTGAATATAAGTAAAACGATGTGTTCTAACTTTCTTTACGGTTTCTACTCGCTCTTCAACCTTAGGATGAGATTCCTGAAATTTTTTACTTTCTGCATGCAGGCGGCTACTTCCATGTTCAAGTGAGCTAAATAGTTTAGTGCCAGTATGATCAATCGACTCAGATAATCTTCGATCAACAGTATAGCGTTCAATTTTTTCATTCCGATCACAGACGATATATAGCCAAATCAATAAAGCGACAAAACCTATCCACCCCAATGAACGAGAGAAGCTCATAATAACCAATAAAACAAAGGCTAAAACAAAAACAATAGTTGAATTGGTATGTATCCATTTTAGCATTCTCTTTACAATTGTATTTGGTGTTAGTGTATCTGATTTTACTTCTTTACGATATTCTTTTCTACTTACTTTTTCGACTGGTTTATTTTCAAAAAAATCTTCCCGGAATTTTTTTAAATTAAATCCACAATTAGGACAAACTCTATCCTGCTCCGATACTGGATTTCCACAATTTGGGCATCTATCCATAATTTTCACCCCTAGTATTTTTCATAGTGAAATTATATCATTTTTGGGGCAAAAAAAATCACACAGTTCAAAACCGTGTGATTTTAAATTAATGCTTAATTCGCTTGATGCTTTGACTTCTTGCGATTAAATGAAAATTTTACACCTTCATAAGTTAACTTAACGGCTGCAGACATTGTGATAGGTAAGATAAATACTAAAATAATTAAACCAACAATCACAGTTAAGGCAACTTCGATTAATGTAGGAATTCCTGATGGAATCAAGGCTGCAAAAGTACCGCCTAAGATAATTGCAGCAGAAACAACCACTGTTCCGATAATTCCACATGCCTTTAAGATTCTATCACTTGGAGTAGTATAACCTTCAGTCTTAAGTTCATTGTATCTAGTCATAAGGAAGATACTGTAATCTACACCTAAGGCAATAAGCATAATGAAACTGAAGAATGGAGTATTCCAAGTTAAGAGATCTCTTCCAAGCACAGCCTTAACGATCCATTCATTAATTGTAAGTGAGCAGAAGTAAGCAATAAGAAGTGTTCCCAGGATGTAAACAGGTTGAAGAAGTGAACGAGTTACAAACATTAAAGCAATTCCAATACCAATAAGCATGATTGCAGCAGTTCTGACAAAGTCTTCACTAGCCACAGTCTTGGTATCTTCAATAGTTGAACTTTGACCACCCATTGCTACAGTAGCATTCTTAAGGGCAGTACCTTGAAGTGACTTCTTGGCCATAGAACTAAGTTCTTGTGAACGCTTAGTTGCTTCTGGAGCACTTGGGTTAGAGTTAAAGACCACAACTAGCATTGCTGACTTCTTATCTGGGCTAAGGTAAACATCAATTGACTTTTGGAACATGTCATTCTTAATGAATTCCTTAGGAATATAGAAAGTATTTGCAGCTGCAGAGCTTTGTAAACCTTGTAAGTATGCTCCGCCTTGACCTAAACCACTGTTAGCTTGATCTAAGCCTGAAGTAATCTTAGGCATACTTGTAGCTAAGCTATTTGCACCAGTGCTTAGTTGACCTGCACCGCTATTAAGTTGACCAATACCGCTACCTAATTGACTAGCACCAGTATTCAAACGGTTAGCTCCAGAATCAAGACTTGATAAACCAGCACTAAGTGCGCTGATACCAGTATTCAATTGTGCGGCACCAGTATTAAGGCGGTTAGCTCCATTACTTAAAGTACCTAAGCCGCTATTAAGTTGACTTGCTCCGTTGTAAAGTGACGCAGCACCAGAGTTAAGACGGTTAGCTCCAGCAGCACCTTGAGCAGCAGCAGTTTGAACTTGTGATAAACCTGAACTTAATTGGTTAAGAGCAGTTGCTGCGCCTGGAAGTGCCTTATTTGAAGCAGTTGCTAATTGATTTACGGCTGCTTTTAATTGAGTTACTTCCGTACTTAAAGAACCAAGTTGTTGAGTATTCATATTTACTGAAGATGCATTTGTACTTTCAGACATAGCTGATTGAAGTGCAGCTCCAGCTGCGGCTGCTGCTTTTTGTTGATCTTCTGGACTTAAACCAGATTTAGCTAAATTACTTTGTAATTCTGCTTTATACTTACTCTCAACTTTACTTGTTGCTTGTGTTTGAGCAGCAGCAATTTGGCTTTGAAGTGATGAAAGTTGTGTAGTTAAACCAGAAACATCTATACCACTAACTTGCTTATTCAAAGCTTGAATACCATTGTTAATTTGTGGTAATGCTGTTTGAAGTTGTGCAAGTTGAGCCTTGTTTGAACTACTCATTTGAGCTGATAATTGACTGCTCAATTGATTCAAACCATCAACTAATTCTTGAGTTCCGTTTTGTAAACTCTTAGTACCATTTTGAAGACGACCAGCACCTGCTTGAAGTCGATCGGCACCACTTACAAGAGAACTAGTACCACTTTGAAGAGCGTGAGTACCACTACTCAAACGTCCCGCACCAGTTTGAAGACGGTTAGCTCCGGAACTAAGAGTACCGAGACCAGATTGTAATTGACTGGCACCTGCTTGAAGTCTACCAGTTCCACTTTGAAGTTGATCAGCACCTGTAGCTAATCTTTGAGCACCATCAGTTGCTTTTTGGCTACCCTTGCTTAACTTGTTTAAACCTGTTCTAACTTGATCTACACCACTATTAACGGTACCTAATTGATTATTAACATATAATTGATCAATTGGCTCACCATATGGTTGCGTTACTGACGTAGCAAATGAAACATCTTTTGAGGCCTGAAGTTGTTTAGTTAATTGGTCAATCAACTTCAAGTTCTTTTCATTATCTAAACGGTGATTACTCTTAATATACAAGTATGATGGTTCTGCCATACCTTTTGAGAAGTGCTTTTGCACTACAAGAAGTCCCTGCTTAGCTGGAACACTATCCGCAATTTCATCTGTATCATCATAGTTAAGTTGACCATTATACATAAGCATAAATGGAAGAACCACAACAGCTAATACAACTAGATAAATAATTGGGTGCTTTAAAGTTGAGGCAGAAATTCCGTGCCAGAGCTTATCTTCACTTTCACCAGTAAATTTCTTAACTGGCCAGAACATCTTTTCACCTAAAACTGCCATAAAGAATGGGTTTAAAGTCAAAAGAACTACAAGTAATGTGGCAACACCAACAGCAACACCAACGGCTGATTGGTAAACTGAGAACTTAGCCAAACTTAAAGCGGTAAATCCAATTAAAATGGATGAACCTGAATAAAGAATGGTCTTACCAGCATTTTTCAAGGCATCATTCATTGCCTTATATTTATCCATCCCTTTGCCCAAGTTCTCTTTAAACTTGTCATACAGCAAAATGTTGTAGTCAGTACCAATACCAAATAGCACAATAACCATAAACACTTGAGTAAAGTTTGAGAATGGGAAGTTGGCACTTTGAACTAAGTTAGTAACAATTGAGAATGATGTTAAGAATGATACACCAACTGTAAGCAGTGAAATAAGTGGCACAATTGGTGATCTAAAGACAATAATTAAAACAATAAAGATAAAGACAACTGTAATTGCTTCTGTCTTCTTAATACCCTCTTGAATTGATTGTGAGAAGGCATTTTGCAAAATATCCGCACCAGTTACATAGGTTCTAATACCAGATGTTTTTGCTGCATCTTGGATTTGCTTTTCAACATCACCAATTCGACGATCTTGATTACCATCTTTTTTAGAGATATTTAATTGCATTAACCAAGTTGTATCATCTTTTGATTGAAGTTTCTTACGAGTAGCAACATTGGAATCTGGTGCTAGAACATCTGTAATTCCATATTTACTCTTATTATTTTCAATTTTTTGAACAGTATCATTAATCGCTGCCTTATCAGCATCAGTTAACTTACCATGTTCTTTATTAAAAACAATTGCAACTTCATAGGTATCCTTTTTCTTTTTACCCCAGTCAGCTTGAATATTCTTTGCTACTTCACTCTGTACATCACTTGGAAGTGAAATATTAGAGTGTTCACTTGTCAATTGACTGACATTAGGTAAAGCGAATACCGAAATGATCAAAATTAAAATCCATGCAATTAGTGAAAATACATGATTTTTTAATAATTTTTGCACTTCAGGTCCTCCTAATTTATATTTTTGCTGTAATTAGCTTCCGGACTAACCAAACGAAGAATCATACGATGATAATTTTCATTTGATTCCTCCGCACTCTCACTTGCAAAAGCGATCGATTTATCTAGCCAAACATAGCCTAAGACAGCACCAATCAAAGCATGAAATGAAATGGCATCATTCTTCTTCAAATTTAGCTTCTCACCTAATCTAAAGATATTTGTGATCTCTTGATTAATTGCATCATCTTTAGCATATTCATTTAATTGATACAAAATACTAGATAATGCTGGATCATTCAAAATGAAATTTCTAATTTCATCCGCAAATTTTAATAAGGCATCTCTACCAGACAATCCCATTAGATCATCAACCAGCTTTTGATGTAAAATCTTTATTCGACTTGCACCAAGTAATGAAAGAAGTTGCTTACGTCCTGAGACATAATGATATAAAGACTGCGAACGAACTCCCAAAGCTTTAGCAAGATTGGGCATAGTTAGTTCCGACAAGCCATTTTCTTTAATCAAATCGCTAGCCTTGGTAAGTATCTTATTCAAATCAAGCGTCCTCTTTTGTGCCATTTTCATCCCTCCTTTTCAATGCATGTAAATACTATATCACTACAACATGAAGATTACAATCTACAAAGTGTAAATATTTTGTATAAAAAATAGCTTACTGCTCAAAAATTGCAGTAAGCCATCTATTAGTGTTTATTAACCCAAGTTGAAATTGCCTTTCCTAACTTGCTAAAGTTTTTGTCTGTATTGCTCCAAACTGAAATCGTATATGAATTACCTCTATCCTGAACAATTGCAGCCGCAGAATGTCCATCGCTTACTCCGTATGACATTCCAGAAATTTGCTTAGTCAAAGTATTCTTATGACCATGCATTGCCCCAAGAACGATATATGCGTATTGGCGGTTCAAAACTCGTCCTTGATATAAACCTTTAAGCGTAAGATCTAAGTCATTAGCAGTTGTTTGACCAACAATACTTGATGAGAAACTATTGATTAACTTAGTATCTTTAGCCCCAAATTTGGCAGCAATTTGGTTAACATAATCTTTACCTACTTTTCTTAATAGGGCGTTGGCAGCGGTTTTATTGCCTTTCATCATTGCATCACGCAAATAGGCAATACCATAGTTCATATTAGTTTGTAAAAGCTTTTCACCTTTTACTCGATCGGATTGCTTAATTTTTATAGCAGACGATTTGCTTAACTTGCCACTTTGTTCTTTCTTATAAATTGCAACAAGTAAATATAGTTCCATAGTTGAACTTACATTTTGCGCCTTTTCGCTAGTTGATAAACGGACATACTTTGAAGAATTATTTAAATCTTGATAAGCAACTTGGTAAGTACCATTCTTCCCCATTACTTCTTCGATTTTATTTGCTAGCGCCTTTATACTGCCTTTTTCAATATCAACATTACTTGCATATTCAGAACCAGAAGATACTTTCGGAGCTTGCGGTTCCTTAATTTTTATCTTAGGTTCTTTTTTATTTTTCTTAGCAACTTTATGTTTAGCAGGCTCTACCACTTTAACTTGAGTATTTTGAACTCGATGTAAATTTGCTGAATAAAGCACTAAAGCAAAAATAGAGGCAATTAAAGCTCTAATAAACACTTTATTTTTCATAAATATTAATCCTTAATCTAGAAGAAATGATGTCTGCGCATTAAAATAACGAGCCAGATCATCAAAACAATCATAATTATTGTAACAAAGACCCAATCAAAGGCGTTATGGAACATTGGAAGTGATACATTCATTCCATAAAATCCCGTTAAAATAGTTGGAATTGTCAACACTAGAGACCAAACGGTCAAGAACTTCATCGTATCGTTCAAGTTGTTATTCATCATATTATTTGACGTAGCTGACAAGGTCTTAGTAACCTGCTGCGAAATTTGAATCATTTCTGCAGACTGATTTGATTCAATTAAAACATCATCTAAACGTTCACGAGCCGTTTTAGTAAATTGTAACTTTGAATGATCTAAACTATGAAGCATAATTAAATCTGTTTGAATTGAACTTGATAAGTAAACCAAACTCTTTTCCACATTCGAAAGTTCAACCAAATCTTTATTATCAATATCATCAGATAATTTTTGATCCAAACTATTCCTTTCAGCATCAAGTTGAGTAACCGCACGTTGGAAATACTGTGATGCATAAAGTAAAAAGATCATTAAAAGTTCAGTAACATCCTTTGCTTCAGAAAGACGATGTCTCATATGTTCATCATTAAATTCATCAAAAATATAACTTGTGGATTCAGTATGGAATGTAAATACTTTTTCTCCTAAAACCAAAAAAGTAATTGGATGAGATGTAAAATGTCTAATCGATTTTGTTGGCCAAATTGGAACATCATAAACTAATAAGTGACTGTGGGTATGAATATCATAGTCATAGTGAGGGCGTTCGTGACGGTCCGAAATATATGAAATAATATCAGGCGTAAAATTAAATTCTTCCTGAAGTCTGGTACTATCAAGCTCACTTAAGTTACTGATGTCATACCATTCATACTTAGTTTCAATTGGGAAATTCTGCTTTCTAATCAATTAACTTCACCTCTACCTTAAATTGTAAAATTCTATCTCTACTATCTTATCATTATCACAACACTAAAAAACAGACCAAATTGGCCTGTTTTTTACTTTAAAATATTAAATTTTTATTGCTTCCAAGCTGAATCAAATTTTGCTTTTCCAGCATTGATAGCATTATTAATGTTTTGACCCTTTTGTGCAGTAGCAAGGATGTTTTGCATAATACCGTTTAATTGGCTGAATGCAACGTTCGAATTCTTAGATACAGGAACACCGTATAAGTTCTTCATTGCATTTTCAAGCTTAGCAGGTAACTTCAAGCTCTTATTATCCTTGTATTCCTTTGAATCAATTGCAGCATTGTTTACAGGAATATAACCTGTAGCATTTGCCCACTTAACTTGGCTTGCCTTAGAAGTTAAGAACTTCATGTACTTGAATGCGGCAGCCTTTTGATCAGCTGTAGCATGCTTGAACATATAGATATCGGTACCTTGTTGTAAAGTATACTTGCCTGGACGAGCTGCTACATCGTAAGTAAAGTTGTTGCCAACTGCCTGCTTAACGAAACCTTCACCAGCCGAAGTACCAACAAACATCGCAACCTTTTGGTTAGCAAATGGACCTGATAAGTAATGTTCTGAACCGGCAGTTCTGAAGTAACCCTTCTTTACACCATCTGCGTAGAAGTCAATTACCTTCTTAGAATCTTTACCGCTAAAGTTAATCTTATTACTGAAGTCAACGCCTTCGTTCTTCATTCCCAATACATAGTAGTTAGGAAGTGAGTCAAATCCAGCACCAACGACTTTATGATTACTCTTCTTGTAAATAGTTTCTGAAACTTCTTTAAGTTCATCCATAGTAGTTGGCACCTTCTTGATACCATATTTCTTAAAGAGATCCTTGTTGTAAGTCAAAGTTTCAATTGACTTGTTAAATGGGATACCATATTGAGTTCCTTTGATCTTGGCACCGTTTAATAGCTCAGTTCTAATGTCTGAAGCTTTGGCACTACCCCAACCAACATTCTTATTGTTGATATATGGAGTTAAGTCAACCAACATCTTATTTTCTGCAGCATTCCAAAGCCAATCTGGATATGCTTGAGTAATTGTTGGTAAATTATTTGGTGACTGCAAAGTTGAGTTAATCTTTGCTTGTAAATCACTATAAGTACCTTGATTTTCAAGCTTAACAGTAATATTTGGATTTTCTTTTTCAAATTCTTTAGTTAACTTTTGTAAAGTTTTTTGTTGAACACCAACCATTCCGTGCCAGAAAACAACATTAGTTTTCTTAGTAATCTTGGATGGGATCTTCTCTGAATCCGAAGAAGAACTATTACCATTAGAACAAGCAGCTGTTCCAATTAAAGCTAAACCAGCTACAGCTGCGATCGCTATCTTTTTACTAAATTTCATTTGGATATCCTCCGAAAATAAAACAAGACAATATACTTTTTGATTTAACTAAAGCGTAACAACTTGTCCACGCTCAGGTAAAATCCGGTCACCATAAGGGTTCTCTTCCAATTCGGGGTGCAATGTGTGCACCGGAACCAATATTTTGGGTTGAACTTCGGAAATAATTTCCTTAAGCTCCTCTTCATCAGAGTGGCCTGAACACCGAAGAGCCTTAAATTCAATCCTATGTTTAGTAAAGTTTTCTACAAATGGTTTGTAAGCAGGATCAAAATCTCCTAAAGGTTCAGCATTTGAGTGAATATATAATCCGCCCTCTTGCAATGAGTCATAGTTACCTACTACCTGCCATAAGTATTCCGAATCATCATTAAGCAAAACTTGATAATCAACTTCTAATCCTGGTTCAAGATCAGAAAACTTCTCCTCTCCAGGCATGTAGTAATAAGGAAAATCTTTATCTAAACTATCTTTAAGAAGGTGTGCTCTTTTAGCGTGAAGGACCACTTTACGTGGAGAGTCAGAAATAATTCTAAGCAAACGCTCAACATTAGTTGGATAAGTATTAAATGTAATTTGGCGCTTAGGATTTTCATTTTGAAGTCGAACAACTTCTTCAGTTAATTGAACTTCATTTTTTATTCCTGTAAACTCTTCACTTTTTTCTTCATGTTTTCTCTCAGGCCAAGATACACCAGTACCTTCAATTATAAACATATCACTATTTTTAGCCGCTGCCAAAAATTTATGTACCCAATCTGGATGATAACCATGAAGGCGAATATCCCCAGTAAAAGTGATCTTCTTATCTGGAGTTCTTACTATTAACCCAGTAGCTCCGTAAGCATCATGATCACTAGGCCAAACTTCCATAGTAATATCACCAACTTGAATTGGTTTCTTATACTCAGCCGCAATAATTGGACGAGTATAAGTTTTATCATGTCCTGCTACTGGAAGAAGAAAATCACCGTTTTCATTTAGAGTTGGTAATAAATGAGCTGTAATTGGACCAGCATAAAGTGGAATTTCCGGTGCAAGTAAATTAAGAGCTTTACTGTGGTCTAAATGAAGGTGAGAAATAAAGGCAGCTGCATATTCCCAGCGATCTGTATCTATTTCTTTCCCTGTAACTTTAGGATCATAGAAGTTTGGAACTTCACCAATTAATTGATATTTAATTAAAGTATCGTAATCTTCATCTTCTAAAGTCAAACCAAGTTCTGGTCGATAAACTTCACCTAAATCAAATAAGATATGTGATTTACCATATGACACTTCGATCATTGGACCACCGATGGTTCTTAAACCGTTGTAAAAAGTTACTTGTGTTTTATCCTTTGAGGTCATTTCTTACTACTCCTCTAATAATTTGCTTTCTAAAAATGAAATACAAAATTAAAATTGGTAAAACTGTCAATGTTGCCGCAGCAAGTTGTAATTCAGTTTCGCTTCCTGCATCTGAAGCAAAAGCTGTAAGTCCATTGTTAAGAAGACGCATGCTATCTTCGTTAGTTACAAGAAGTGGCCACAAGAATGAGTTCCAGCCAGAAATAAAGCTAAGAAGACCGACCGTAAACAAGCCGCCTTTAGACATAGGAACTAAAATACGCCAGATGTACTCCCAATCACTAGCACCATTAATCTTTGCAGCCTTATAAATAGTTGGAGAAATTGAGCCAAAGTAACTTTGTAAGTAGTACATGTAGAATACTGAAGTTAAAAATGGTAAAACCAAACCAACATAAGTATTGAGTAAACCTAAGCGAGCAATAGTGTTGTAGTTAGTAAAGATAATTGCTTCACCAGGCACCATCAAAAGTGAGAGCAACAATGCTTGTACAACTCCCTTACCTTTAAATCTTAAGTTAACCATTGCAAAGGCACCTAAAAGTGCGTTAAACAAACTAACGATAGTAGTTACACTTGCAGTAATAAAAGTGTTAAGGAAGTAACGCGCAAATGGTGCTTGTGCAAAGACCTTAGAGAAGTTGCCCCATTGGAAATGCTTAGGAATTAATGTTGGCGGAATAGTGGTGGTTTCTTGGAAAGTCATTAAACCACCTAAAATCATATAAACAAATGGGAAGATAGTGATAATTGCAAAAATTGCCAATATAATGTATGCAACTAAAGTTCCCCAACGAATATTCTTCATTTTGTTTAATGACCTCCAATTTTTTTCATCATTTTACGTTGTAAGAATGTTACAAACATAATGATAATAAACAATATAACTGTTGCAGCCATCGCAACACCAGGGGTTCCAACAATTTGGAATTTGTTATAAATATAGAACACCGCGGTGGTTGCTGAGTTTCCAACACCTGCTTGCCCATTAAACAAGGCATATACAGAAGTATAAACTTTGAAGGCAGCGATAATATTCATTGTTAATAAAAACGCAATTGTTGGTACAAGTTGTGGCATCGTAATACGCCAGAACTTCTCAGTACCACTAGCTCCATACATATCAGCAATTGTATAGTAGTTTGGATCAATATTTCTTAATGCTCCCATTAAGATAACAATATTAAAGGCCAAGCTAGTCCAAATACCGAAGATGATGATTGTTGTTAAAGACATAGCCGGATCATCAATCCAGTTTGGGGCTGGTAAATGTAAAAATCTTAAAATGAAGTTAAGCATTCCGTATTCACCGTTAAAGATGTAACGGAAAACAATACCAATCGCAATCGTACTAGTTACGTATGGCATAAAGAAAGTTGTTTCAAAGAGTCCTTTATTCTTAATTTTGCTAAAAATTAGCCATGCCAACATGATTGAAATTGCTAGAGCAACTGGAACAGAAATCAAGGCATATAAAATAGTATTTTTAATTGCAAGCCAAAATTCGGGATCCTTAAAAATATATTGATAATTGCTAAAGCCAGACCATGAAAGATTGATCAATGAGCCACTTTGAAAACTCATGATAAAAGCACGGATAATTGGCCAAATGCTAAAGAAAGTAACAAAAAGTAAAGTCGGTGCTAAGAAAATCCAGGCCTTTTTCTGATTTGTCTTCATTAGTAAACACGCTCTCCTTCCGGAGTGAAAATGAATACACGGTTAAGTCGCATCTTAAGCTTCACATCATCGCCAGGTTTAATTGGAGTTTCCAAATTTACTAGTGAACGTGCTTGAACACCATCATGACTAAACTTCAAAATTCTTTCACGACCAATTAATTCAATATCTTCAATATGTGCTGAAACATGTCCTTCTTCTGCAGGCAAAATGTTTTCTGGACGAACAGATAAAATATAATCTCCATCTGTCAATTCGCGTTTAAAACGACTTTGATCTAAATCACTAACATTCAATTCAAAATCTGAAGCAGTGATTTTGCCACCTTTTACCTTAATATTGAAGTTATCGATTACTGGATTACCAACAAAGTTAGCAACAAAGTAATTATTAGGTTCTAAATAGAAGTTTTGACCTAAATCATCTTGTTGGATTACTCCACCATTAAAGAGGATAATCTTATCCCCAATTGATAAAGCTTCTTCTTGATCGTGAGTAACAAATAAAGTAGTAATACCGACTTCCTTAACTAAAGAACGAATTTCTTCTCTAATATTCAAACGAAGACGAGCATCTAAGTTACTCAAAGGTTCATCCATTAACAAAATCTTTGGTTGTTGAACTAAAGCACGAGCAATTGCAACACGTTGTTGTTGACCACCAGATAATTGACCTGGCTTTTGTTCTGCAAATTCAGTAATTTGGGTCAAATCCATATACTTTTCGGCAATTGCCTTGGCCTTATCTTTGGCCATTTTTTGCTTACCAACAGTTAATGGAAACATTACATTTTGCAAAACTGTCATATGTGGATACAATGCGTAGTTTTGGAAAACGTAACCAATTTGACGATTCTTAGATTCAGTATTAACCACTGACTTACCATCAAACAAAATATCTCCACCAGTTGGGTTAAGTAGACCAGCTAACATATTTAAAATGGTAGTCTTACCACAACCAGAAGGTCCTAGCAAACAAACAAGGTCACCTTTCTTAACAGAAAAGCTAACATTCTTGATAGCTTCATGACCATTGTCATATACCTTTTGAAGATTTTTTACTTCAACAAACTTTTCATCATTCATAAATTTATACACCACAACATCTTGATAAAAATTCTAAATTTTCATTATTAATTCTATGATATAAAATAAAAAAGCACAAATGATTCTGGAGAAAAAATTCGTACTTTTTCAGATTTGATCACAATCTTTGAGTTTTTTAAACTAATATATCTGTTATAGATTGATCGTTTTTAAAAATAAAACATTTTTTGTTCGTTTTTACAATATATTGTGTCTGATTTTTATCTTGTAACAGAAATATCACCCCAAAATGTCCAAAATAAAAGCGGAATCATAATTTTTCCGCTAAAAATTCCGAACAATATAATATTTCTTATTCTTAATTAAGATTTACTCTCATTTGGCGATCAACTTTTGCCCGACCATTATTGTAATCAAAAACATAACCTGGTTGAACATTAAATAAATACACATTAAAGTCAAGACTACCATCCGTTGAAATAGCTTGTAAATTTATTCCTCGAGCCATCAATTCTTTCCCGCGAAAAATTGGTGTTGCCTGGAAGATAACCCTTTTATTTTGGCGTAGGGCTTTACGAACTTTACTTTCGAAAATTGTCTGAACCTTTTGATTAGAAAAGGCTGATTGAGTAAATAAATTCTTAGGATTATTTTGATCACCTGACTGATTAGCAGGGTTATAGTGACCATTTTGATCGATTCCAGCCGAAACCGAATAAGCAATTAAATGACCACGATTATAAATCTGCACACCATTTCTCCGGTTATAATGCCATGCTGTCGGTTCAACGAATTGTCTAACTCTTAAACTATCATTGGCCACATTACGCTTTTCAAGAAAAGCAGTGTTTGAATGGGAAGTTCTATTCAGGCTATCAAGATTTGAATAGATTACCTTATTCACTTTCCAAGCATTCTTAATCAAAGTTGACTTATCATTATTCAAAGTTATATAAGCCCGACCGCCACTTTTAAAGTTCAATTTTGCCAGTTTATCATAATCCGCTTTAGATAAACCACCATATGAAGCCGAGCTAGTAGAAGCATTATTAATCACATTTGAGACCTTATCTTGACCCGAAAAATTCTCAACGATCTTTTTTCCGGTTTGTTCAACTGTTCCACCAGAATACAAATCGGCAATTAATAAGATAGCCAAAACAATTGTCCCGATTATTCCACCGCTTTTAGCTCTACTTCTCTTTCTATATTTCTTTGACATAAAAATCTCCCTAAAGTTTTGTATAGCACAAGTTTATCTTTTCAAACGCACGTTTGCAACAAAAAAAGAGAGATTTCTCTCCCTTAGCTTCTTGCCCAATCATCAAGCATATTTAAAAAGAAACTTTCTGATAGTCGCTTAATTTGAGCACCATTTTTATTCAAATCTTGAGCCTTATTCCAATCTGGATTATCCCGCTTAAAGAAATCTCGATCTCCCATAATAAGGTAATTAGTATCGGCTTCAACATCTGACTGATATTGACCACCCATATTATTGATCATCTTGCCTGCATCAGTTTCATCCATTTGAATCCGACCAGTAAAAGAAATGTTTTTCATATTAACTGGATTTCTAAAGCCCAACTGCCAACTTTCAAGCTCACCACTGGTTAAGTCTAGATTCTTAACTTTATTTTGCGCTCTAGTAAGTAAATCATCAGTAAAGTTTTGACGAAAATCATCATAAACTTTCTTAGTATCAATTGAATCATCAAGACCGCGGTGTTGTTCAACCTGACCTATTCCTGCTCTTTGCATGACATCAATTAAACGATTGTGGCGCTCACGTGGATAATATGCTCTAGCAAGTCGCAATACATCAACATAGTCATTACTTAATTGATCTAAGTGGAACTTTTTAGCTAAATCATAAACAAAGTTCAAATCGAAGTTAACATTATAGCCAATGATTACATCATCCCCGATAAACTCACGAAAATCGCGAGCCGCTTCAGCAACCGGGACACCTTCATTAATAATTTTTTCTTCAGTAATTCCATTTAACTTAGTAATAAAAGCTGGAACTTTATTTGAACCATCATAAGCAACTAAATGACTATATTCATCAACAATTTCCCCGCTGCGAACTTTAATTCCACCAAGTTCAGTTACTCGATCACGATATGGACTAAGACCGGTTGTTTCAATATCAATTAAAGTATAATCATCCAAAAATTCGGGTCTTTCTGCGCCTTTAGCGCGAAGCTTATCTTGAGCACCGGGTACCTTTAAAACACCATTTTCTACTACAATACTCATAAATCACCTATTTAACTAATTCTTTCATCAATTCATGTGGGTTTTTCTTCAATGTGAAAATTCTCTGTTCAAGCTCATCAGGTATTTCAGAAATTTCTAAATCTGCGGAAACATATCTCCAATTAGGGAATTGATCAACTAACTTGAGCATTGGTTCAAGTAGCTGCGGACTAGTTTCATCAACACCTAATTCTAAAACTACAACCTTCTTATCTTCATTTCCAGTTAAAAACCAACGGAAGCGGGTATTGGCATCGGTATCTGGGAAAAAGTTAGCATTAAGTGGCATATGAAGTTCCATTTCACTATTACAGATATCACATTTTGGAACTAACTCCTCAGTCACTTCACCATTTTTATCAGCCTCAAGAAATTGACGTACAACTTCTCGAGCATCTTTTTGTCCATGATTAATTCCGCTAGAACACTGCATTTTAGTCCAATCACCAAAAGCATTAAAAATACGATTTTCATTAAAATTTGCTGCTTCAAAGAAATGTCCAAATGTACTGGTAGCAATGAAATATTGCTTATCCTTAACTAGCTCCTTCAACTTTAGCATAGTTTCACTAGGTTCATATTCTAAAGTATAGTCGTTAATCAAATGACTCCAGAATGTCCATTTTTCACTCCAAGAGTCAAACTTTTGTCCAAGCGCATCCCCAATTGTATGAACATCATATTTATCTGCGATTTTGCCGAAGCGATCATCAAATCGTTCTTCGCTCAAAATATCGAGTCCTTCTTCTTGTGCCATACCATTGCCTGCAGTCACAACAATCGCATCAGCTTCATCAAGCCATTTCTTAGCTGTTTTTAAATCTGTCATTTATATCTCTTTTCTATTTTTTGATCTGATAGCCGGTAAAACTTAACTTACCTTGATTATATTCACCTAAAAAGATATCACTGACACTATTATAACCCGCGGCATTAACTTCTTGTTCAAGCCAAGTTTCATCTTTATGAATTAATTCCAAGACATCTTGATTAATTTGACCATCACTAATAATTGGAAAACGAATGTTAGCTTCATCATTTTCGATAACTGTTAATTGACCGTTCTGTTCAAAAATACAATTTTTAACTTTTTTTACTGAATAAATTCCACGACTTCTAAGCCGAAACATTAGCTCATTGGCCGAAATTCCGGCCTTCATACAATTTCCAACTAAAACTTCACCATTTTTAATTACTTGAACTGGCTTACCATTGATCAAATCACGAACCCAAGCATTATGCTCACGAGCAAATTTCAAAATAAAGACAACTAAAGTCCAAATAATTAGAACCAATAGAAATTGCAAAACCGAAATACTAGAATTGTAAATCAATCCACCGATAATTCCACCCAATACATAGTTTTGTAATTGGTCCATAGCAGTAGTTGGTGCAAGGTTACTTTTTCCAAAAAGATTAATCTGAAAAACTAAAGTTAACATCCCTAAAGCAAACTTAATAAAAAGTTGTGTGTAATCTAATTGCATTAGTTCTTAACCTCCACTCTATGATCAATTACATGTGCCCGATTCAAAGTATAAGTATTATTGTCAGGATTTAAGTTCAATTGATAGTCTTCATCTTTGGAATTGATTCTGACAATCATCCCATTCACTAGGCTAGTTGAATTAACTAAAATATCTGATTCATTCACATTTTCATCACGCGCTACTGACTTCATAAAAGGTACAATTTGGGTTATTTGTGGTTTTTGTTCATTAACTTGCATATATTTTTCATATTGTGTCCCTGCAAATAAAAGTAAGAACAAAAGCGCAATAATTCCTAAATCACGATATTTGGTTGCAAATCGATCACGTAAATAAAGTACTACGAAAAAGATCATCAAAATCGCAGCAACTAACATCAAAATATTTAAGATTGCTTGACTATTATTTTGATTATTTTCGATATATTTCAATGTATAAAATGTCATCTTTACCTCTCAAGCGGCGTTTCATCACGCCTTTTATTTATTTCGAATTGAATTGTCACAATTTTTGATTAATTTTCTACATTTTAACATAAAGAAAAAGCCGCCAGAATTGATCTGACAGCAAAAATCTTGCCCTAGTTATTAATAATTTCTTTCAAACCTGAACGGCGTCTACCCATATTAAACCATGGAGAAACAGTGAATGCCAAGATGTCGTTAACTACGTAGATAAGTGAGTTAACTGCCATAGCAAGAGAGGCATCACCTTGAGCATAAGTAATTGCCCAAAGAATTAATTGGAACACACCACTTGCCGTCCACCAGAAGTATTGATTGCTGTAACGCATGAAGCACATAATTCCGGCAGTAAGTGAAATAGCAAAACTAATTGCATCAATCCAAGGACGAGGATCGTTAGTGAACTTACCGATCAAGTAACCACTAACTGCATAAACTGCTAAAGTACCAAGAATAGCGATAACCCATTCCTTTGCTCCAAACTTACGAAGGTGGTTCTTAGTATCATCATTCCATGATCTAACTGAAATGATAACTGGTAAATCTAAAGTAAGAATGTAAGCAATTTGTTCAAAAATTGATAAATAATTTTTAGCTTCAAGACCAGCATAAATAAAACAAGCCGCAGAAATAAGTCCAAGCCAACCATTGATAGCCTTAGTTGCATTAATTGCTAAAACACAAAGAGTTCCAAGTAAAGCACCAATAAAAGTAATAATTGCAACAGGGGTAATCTTTTCCTGAATAAGTAAAGCTAATTGGAAACCAAAAGCAAAGAACCACAACATGTAGTTTTGAATTGGCCACCCCTTCAATTGATTAAAAAGCCAAACAAAGTAATTTTCATTATTCTCAGTATGCATAAAACCTCTCCTTAAAACACATTAGGTTCACAAGATTCCATTGCTCTTGTGCCTTGTCCGTTTTCTTTTATGAAAACATCGATATTTATCATAATTCAAAAAAATTATAGATACAAGATTGAATTCAACTAAATGTTGTGGTAAGTGCCTGGAAAATTATCTATATATTGTATTTAATTATTTTTAACTTATTAAAAAGGCAGCTCGTGTGAGCTGCCTTCTACATCTTGGTTTCAATTTTTCTAGTATCTAAATGCACAATTTTATCGAACATTTCTTTTTCTTGTTCAGAAATTTTGTGTGCTACTTCAATCACTGCTACTTTTGAATTTTCTAACAGAGTTTGATGAATTGCTAACGATAAGCGTGGATCAAGCGCACTAGTAGCCTCATCTGCTAATAAGATTGGACGTCCTGAAATCAGTGCTCTTGCAATCTCAACTCTTTGAATCTGACCACCAGATAAGTTATTTCCATCTTCACCAACTTGATAATCCAAGCCATGCTCCTCAACTAAATTGTCAAGACCTGCTTCTTTAATTGCACTTTGAAGCTCACCATCAGTGACTTCACGACCTAAAGTAATGTTAAAGAGTAAGCTATCATCAAACATAAACGGCTTTTGGTTTACATAGGAATAAAAATTATGAGCCAAATTCCAATTACCTGTAGCGTTCTTACCATTTAAAATAATTTCACCTGAGCGTGGCTTTTTTAAACCTAACATCAACCGAAGTAATGTCGTCTTCCCCCAACCACTTGGTGCCATTAATAATACTTTCTCTCCTGGCTTTACATTCAAATTGACATCTTCAAAAATTTTCTTATTGTCGGAATGAGTTATATAAGTCAAATCTTTAATTTGCATCCCATCAAAATGATCGATTTTTTTAGTATTGTAACTAGCTTGATACCTAAGCGCCTTAATCGTCTTTTCCCACATCGGAACCGTTGATTTAACTTGGTTAAATTCATTAAACAAAGTAACAACTGGAGTGATAAAGTTCATCGCCAAATCTACCATCATTACCAAAGTACCAACTTTTAAGTTACCTTGCATCATTAAAATTCCACCAATTGTACATGGAATGATAAAGCAAAAAAGTTCAGCTGCCGAATAAATTAATTCTAGGGCCCATGCCTGAGTTAAGGACATGTTTCTCAAAGCATTTTCCATATTTTGAGCAGCTACTGTCGCACGTTTAACTATATTTGAACTAACATTGTAAAGCTTAGCTGATTGGGCGCCGTTTAGTGAATCCGAAACATTCTGAGTATATACGGCATTTTTTTCAGCCCAAACTGCAGATTTCTTAGTGATTATTGGACTAGTTACTAATTGAACTAATGCTGGTGCAATCATCGCTACAACGAAAACTACAGTCATCTGCCATGATGAATAAAAAGCAAAACCAATTGCTCCAATAAATGACAAAGCTTGTAAAATCATATCTAATTGGGCATTTACACGGTTAGTTTCTATCTGCTTTAAATCATTAGTCATCAGCGACAATCCACGCTTGATATCTGGCTCACCTTGATCAACCAAATAAGTTAGATTAGCTCTTTTAAAGACCATATTGACATCCCGAATGATGCCCATTTTAACAGTTTCATAGACAAAATTACTGGCCATAAAGCAAAGTTGTCCAAGTGCTGTAATAATTGCTAGACGGATTAAATGCCAGTAATCATGAGAACCTGATGATGCAACATTTAATAATTGCTGAATCATATAGGCCACAAAAACGATATTGCAGGCTTTAATCGCTGCCAAAATAGCAAAACAAATCACATGACTTTTTTTAGCATATTTTAAAGACATTCTATACTCTCCCGAACCTTTAGTTGTTAACATTATAAGCGAAAGAGCTGTTCAATCTCAAACCAATCTCAAAAAATAGTTAGACTTTCTTTGTATAATAGTTATACTATTATTTTTATCGAGGTGATAATATGAACTCAAAATTGATTGAACTTCATCAAAGAAGTAACAATCCCAACTACTTAATTGGCTATCTGATTAGAGATAATCTTGATTGGGTCAGTCTCTTATCAATTGATCCTGCAGGAAATGATGGCGGAGTCAGATTTATTAAAAAAGGCGACATTATCGAAGTAAGTCAAGCTAGCTCGGCACTATCATTTATTTCCAACTTATTGGCTCAAAAACAAATACCCGATCCTCAAGAGAATCTTTCTCAATCTAGTCGACGACTACTTGAACAAAATTTTTCAGATATTTTTGCTATTTTACAATATGCATTAAAACATGAAACTTTATTAAAACTCAGTCTTAGAAATAGCGCTGTATATGGCGGATTTATTACTGAATTAAATGAAGATGAAGTACGGCTCTTTACATATAATGATGATAAAATCTTTGAGGAGTTAGTTGAAACTACGATTAAGTTAAATGACATAGTCGAAGTTATTTTTTATGATTTAGATTTAAAAATTACTTCTGAATATATTTCTTATCAAAGTAGTACCGGGCAAATTGGCAACGATCTTGACTTGGTTCAAATTCATTTTAGATATTTAAATGATCAGCGCTTCAAAGATGATACAATGTTTGGACGAATTATCACTCAAAATAATACTCATTTATTAGTTGAGCGACCAGACGACAATGGTCAAATCTTTGCACTTACTGTAGTAAATCGTGCTGCAATCGCTCATATTACAAGCTCCTCAGATTACTTGAATTACCTTAACTTTGCTTATTGGTATAATCAAAGACAAAATAATCTTGATCCTTATAATTTTCAAAAATTTGCTCAACAGTTCACTCAAATTCCAAGTTTTAAAGAAATTATCTCTACCAGTAAACCCGGTCATCTCTTATTAACTGATAGCATTGAACTTGATGAAGTTAATTGGGGATCAGTTCTTTTTGCTAACGATGAGGAATTTGTCTTAAGACCAATTATTAATTTTGATTTAGGTGAACCTTTCCCTATTGAATATCAAGAACTTTGTTCAATCGATCTAATTAGTGCAGATACAATTCACTTGCAGTCTTATTTAAAATCAATCCATCGAATATAAGTGGTAAAATAAACTAACTAATCAAATAAGAAGGAGAATTCTATGAAAACTGGAACAAAAATTATTACCCTAGATAATGGCTATCACCTTTGGACTAATACTCAAGGTGAAGGCGATATTCATTTATTGGCTCTTCATGGTGGTCCTGGTGGAAATCATGAATACTGGGAAGATGCTGCAGCCCAACTTAAAAAGCAAGGCCTTAATGTTCAAGTAACTATGTATGATCAACTTGGCTCTCTTTATTCAGATCAACCTGACTATTCAGATCCTGAAATTGCTAAAAAGTATTTAACTTATGAATACTTCTTAGACGAAGTTGATGAAGTTCGTGAAAAACTTGGTATTGATAACTTCTATCTCATTGGTCAAAGTTGGGGCGGATTATTAGTTCAAGAATATGCAGTTAAATACGGTAAACACTTAAAAGGTGCAATCATTTCTTCAATGGTTGATGAAATTGATGAATACGTTGACGCTGTTAACCGTCGTCGTCAAGAAGTTCTTCCACAAACCGAAATCGACTTCATGCACGAATGTGAAGCAAATGGTGACTACGATAACCAACGCTACCAAGATGATGTTCAAATTTTGAATATTAACTTTGTTGATAGAAAGCAACCTTCTAAGCTTTACCACTTGAAAGATCTTGGCGGTACTGCTGTTTACAACGCCTTCCAAGGTGACAATGAATTTGTTATTACTGGTAAGCTTAAAGACTGGCACTTCCGTGATCAACTTAAGAATATTAAGATGCCAACCTTAATTACTTTTGGTGAAAATGAAACTATGCCAATTGAAACTGCCAAAACTATGCAAAGTTTAATTCCAAATTCACGTCTTGTAACTACTCCAGATGGTGGTCACCACCACATGGTTGATAATCCAGATGTATATTACAAACACTTAGCTGATTTCATTCGTGAAGTTGAGGCTGGTACTTTTAAAGGTGAATAATAAAAAAGAGGATCGCAATTGCGATCCTCTTTTTTATTCAATCAATTGATTGGATTATTCTTTAAAACTTACCAGCCTTTGTAAGAATTTCCTTTGCTTTTTCAAGGTAGTCATGTTCAGCTTCAAATGCCTTTACCTTGTAACCATCTTCATCAGTCAAGCCGTTAAGCTTTTCTTCAAGACCATCGAATTCCTTCTTCAAGTCGTTGATAACTGGTTCTTCGTCTTCAATATATACATAGTGAGCTTCTGAACCCTTGTGACCTTCATCATTGTGTTCAACAATCTTGTCTTCATACTTATCAACTTTACGTGCGTGCTTCAAAATTGACTTAATGTCCTTGATAGTTTCGTGTTGAGCAGTGTGGTGCTTCTTGTCATCAATACTATCTTCAATCTTAGTCAAGTGACTATCTGCGTCAGCAATCTTCTTTGCAATTCTGTCTAATGCCTTTAATTGTCTTTTTTCATAATCTGCCATAATAATAACCTCCCAAAACTTTTATTATCATTGATTACGGTTACATTGTATGGCTCTTATAAATAACTAGCAAATAAAACGACTCGAAAAACAATAATTATTTATAACTATCGTTATATCATATGATTATTCTAACATACCAGTAAAAGTGGACGTTTTAGACTTGTATCAGCAATATGTCAAATATAACGCTCAATAAAATATTAATATAATTTGTCTTTATAACTATTTATATTTTCTTATATCATTAAAGTGAATAATATATCTTAAAAAAGGAGACTGTCAAATAGTTTGTGTAAATAGATCTTTCTCGTAAATTGATTTTTTAATTTTTCTTTTAATCAAAATAAGA
>NZ_CALPCQ010000024.1 GCF_943193025.1 Lactobacillus agrestimuris | reverse complement strand
TTTTCACTATATTCTGATTTTTTATAGGCATAACCTGAAATAATTTCCCAAAAATCAGAAAACTTCCGTTGTTGCCAAGTGAGATTAATGTGTTCATAATGATTTATTTCTCCAAAATTTAATTAATGAGGGGGAAGACTAGTTATTCTTATAGCCTAAATTAATATTGATGTAGGCTAGATGCTAGATATCAATGTTAATCTATTAACGATTATAGTAATATTGTCTATATAAGTGACAGATTTTACCTAACAGAAGAGATTAAATTATGATAGATTATAAAACTTTAAAACATAGTGATAATGGTATGCCAACTTGGGATGGATTCTTAGGTCCAATTTTAAAAATAGCTGAAACTGAAAAAAATTGGAAACGTCAAGATTTAATTAATGATGTTCTTAAGGAAGTAAATTTACCTGACGATTTGGCCGAAATGACCTATACATCAAGATGGCATGATCCAGTTGCTCCTAACAGAGTAAATTGGGCATTAAGTGATTTGAAAATAGCGGGTTTATTAAATGTACCTAAACGAGGAATATATCAAATTTCAGATTTAGGAAGATCAATTTTGAAAGAACATGGATTAAACATTACGCGTGAATTGGTTCATGCTCAGCCTGCTTATATTGAGCATAAGAAAAAATTAAAAGAACAAAATAATGACTCAGATACGAATGAAATAAGTGAAGAGCAAACATTTGAACTTACTGAAAAACAAGTTTCAAATTGGTTTGACAAGCAAAAAAGCGATTTAACTGAGCAGCTGTTATCAAAATTAAGAAGTATTGATCCTTATGAATTTGAACATATGATGATCAAATTGCTAAGTGAAATGGGTTATAAAGGAACGGATGGCCAATCACTAGTTACTCAAAAGTCTAATGATGGAGGAATTGACGGAATTATTAATAAAGATCCTCTTGGAATGGAGACAATCTACGTTCAGGTTAAGCGCTACGCAGAAGAAAATGTGGTGGGACGTCCTGAAATTGATGGTTTTTCCGGTGCGTTAAGACGTCAACGCGCAGATCATGGTGTATTTATTACAACTTCGTCTTTCACGAGTGGAGCAAGGGCAGCAGCTAAGCAACTTAATATTGCCTTGGTTGATGGTGATATGTTGACTAATTTAATGGTCCAATATAAAGCTGGCGTTCAGATCCGTCAAACTTATGAACTTTATGATATAGAGGATGAATTTTTTGAAGATTGACCGTATGACCAAGATGTAAATACAGATTGATAGGCTTAAAGAGCAGTATTATAGTAATTCTAAGAATTTAAGGGTTGCTTTCTTATACGACTGTGAATTGCTGGTAGTCAATATTTGTATTTGGAGAATTGTTCGTGACAACCATTGATGAAGAAAGCAAAAAATCTATGATTAAGGAACTAGCTATTATTCATGGCTTGATTTGTGACGATGATAATGAGGTAGATAACTTATATGAATATTTTAAAAAATTAGGTGTTTAATATAATCAAATAAAAAATTGTGCTTTAATTATCTTGTGACTATTGTATAGTATAAATACAAATGAAAAGAGAGTAATGAGCGGCCACTCCACTCATTACTCTCAATCGTAGAATTGAATAACTAGGGGGAAGCTAATCTTTATAGTTAGCTTTTTTGATTATTCGATATGCTTTAGCAAAGTTAATTTCAGCAATTGAAAGAATCAAAATGCCGGTTGAAAAATCAACTGTAAATTCCCTCCAGTTTATCCAATTTGTTAAAATATTATTAGGCTATTGGGTAGCTCCCAATAACTTAGTAACTAGGATGGCTACACCCCCCTCATCATTATGAAGTTACGGAGGTGAGAGCCATGCCAAATGGAACAGACTGGAGGAGTAGTAGGCAGCCTTGTCGGTAGCTTTTGCCATTGCAATAAGCATTATACTTAATGCTTTGGGAAAATTTGTTATTAGATGTGCGACGGCATATGTAATAACAAAAAAAGCTAATCACAAAGATTAGCCTACCAATTCAGTCATTCGAGTTACGATTGGAGTTAACGACTCGCACTCGTTAACTCCTTTTCTTTTATAATTTTACTAGTAATTCATATTTATTTCAATAATATAATTTGTTAATAATTTTGTTTTTTAATTTAAACGATTATGAATAGAAACATAAATGAAAAGAGAGTAAAATTGAATAACTTGAGAAAAAGCTAATCTTTATGGTTAGCTTTTCTTTTTTCATCCTCTACATAACCATTCTATTTATGAAATTCTTCTATTATAATAAAAAATAGGTATTTATACACATAGATTTAGGGTAGGTTTATGACTAATTTTAAAACTAACAATAAGCAGTATAAAGAATATGCAAAATTAGCTACGAGTGCGGAAAGTTTAATTTATTCTGATCCGCGTAGTAGTTTAACTATATTTGGAACCTTTGCAGAACAGCTGACTAAGGAAATCTTTCATTTAGATGGAATAGTTGATTGGGAACTTAACCAAAATGAACGAATTGATAAATTATCTCGTTCGATGAATGATTATCCGCCTGTTGTTTTGAATGCTTTGAATGAAATCCGTTTGCATCGTAATAAAGCGGCACATGATGATGGATTTATTGCAACTAAAAAGTCAGCTCTTGAAATTGATCAAAAAGCTTATTTAATTTGGAAATGGTTTTTAGAAGTTTATTCATTAGATAGGGTTACTGGCTATGTTGAACCTAAGAATCAGAATATTATTTTAGAGTCACAGCAAAGTGAAATTGAAAACCTTAAGAAAAAAATACAAGAACTTCAAGATAAGCAATCAAAAGTCAAGGTTGAAATTAGTTCTGAGCAACGACAACATCGTCATAAGGTTAACGTTGAATTTGCTAAGAAACACAAATTAACAGAGGCAGAAACTAGAAAATTAATTGATGAGCAAATTCGTGACGCAGGCTGGGAAGTTGATTCAGTAGAATTGAATAATTGGACCAAGCATACTAAACCGCAAAAGAATCATGATATGGCAATTGCAGAATGGGTTTTACCAAATGGTCACCGTGCCGATTACGCTTTATTTAGAGGGTTAGAATTTTACGGCATTATTGAAGCAAAAAAATGGGATCAAGATATTGCCGGACAAATGGCGCAGCCTAAAGAATATTCTAAGGAAGTTCCATTGAGAACAGATTATCAACTTTTGAATAATGAAATGGGCGACTATAAAGTTCCATTCATTTACACTGCTAATGGTCGCCCTTACTTAAAACAGTATAAAGAAAAATCTGGTATTTGGTTCTGGGATGCACGTAATCCCAGGGAAAATTCTTATGCATTGGAGAAATTTCATTCACCTAAGGATTTAAAAATGAAACTTTCTGCTAAAAATCCCGACGAAGCTGATGCACAATTGGTTAATGATGATGATTTCCCTAAATTTGCTAAGAGATATTATCAGGTTGAAGCAATTAAAAGTATTGAAGCTGCTATTAAAGATGGCAAAAAGCGAATTTTACTTGCAATGGCGACAGGAACCGGTAAGACTAGAACAGCTATTTCTTTAATGTATCGATTGCTTAAAAATAAACGTGCGCGTAGAATCCTCTATCTTGTTGACCGCAATTTGTTAGGAAGACAGACTGCTGATGCTATTAAGGATAATAAAATTGGTTCAATGTCGATTGCCTCAATTTATGGTATTAAAGAATTACAAGATAAAATGCCCGAGGAGTCGACCAAGATTCAAATTGCTACTGTGCAAGGGATGATTAAGCGATTATTCTTCAATGATAATAATGATGAAAAGCCATCTGTTGGTCAATATGATTTTATTATTGTTGATGAGGCACATCGTGGATATGCTGAAGATAAAGAATTAAGTGATAAAGAGTATCGGTTCTATAATCAAGAAGATTATGTAAGTCAATATCGTCGTGTAGTTGATTATTTTGATGCAACAGCGATTGGTATGACAGCAACGCCAGCTTTGCAAACAACGGATATTTTTGGTGAGCCTGTTTACTCGTATAGTTATAGGCAAGCTGTTTTAGATAATTATTTAGTTGATCATGATGCACCGACTATTATTAAAACCAAACTTTCACAAGAGGGTATTCACTTCAAGAAGGGAATTCAAATTGATTTGTTTAATCAAGATGATGAAACAGTTGAAAGTGAAAAACTTCCTGATAATATGGATTTTGATGTTAAAGATTTTAATAGAAAAGTCATTACTGAGAGTTTTAATAAGGTCATTTGCGATAAATTAGCTAGCGATTATTTAGATCCAAATCAACCAGAATTAGGTAAGACCTTGATCTTTGCTGCAACTGATGCTCATGCCGATATGATTGTTAGATTATTAAAGCAGGCGTTTAAAGAAAATGGCAATCCAGTTAGTGATGATGCAATCGAAAAAATTACGGGATCAATTCGTCATCCTAACCAAGAAATAAAAAACTTTAAGAACGAACAATATCCTAATATTGCGGTAACAGTTGATTTACTTACTACAGGTGTCGATGTTCCAGAAATTACTAATTTAGTATTTTTGCGCAGAGTTCAATCAAGAATTTTATATGAACAAATGTTAGGTCGTGCTACCCGCCTTTGTCCAGATATTAATAAGTATATTTTCCACATTTATGATGCGGTTGGAATTTACGATGCTATGAATAAAGTAACCAACATGAAGCCAGTTGTTAAAAATGCGGGACATAATGTTCATTACTTTATTGAACATAAGCATGATTTTTTTGAAACTAATGAAGACAATTATCAATATCGAGTTGATATGGCTGCTGCGATTGATCGAAAGGTTAAGAGCCTTAGTGATAAAAGTAGAAAACAGTTCGAAAGATTAGCACAAATCGATTCTATTGATCAGTGGGCTGGAAGTTTAGCACGAATTAATAAATCTGAATTCTTAATGCAGTGGCAGAACTTTGAACAATTAGATAAGCTCGTTCCGCCTAAGCAAAAGCAGGTTATTTCAACTCAAGAGGATGAATTGGTTGGAACAGAACGAGGATATGGTCAGGGCAATCATGAACCGACCGACTATATTAATAGTTTTAATAAGTTTGTTCAAAATAATGTCGATGAAATTCCGGCTCTTCAAATTGTAGCAACAAGACCAAAAGATCTAACTTTTAAAGAATTGAAAGATATTAAATTAAAACTTGAACAAAATGGATTTAAGGAAAATGATCTGCAAACAGCTTGGAAGAATGCTAAACATGTGCAAACAACAGCCGATATTATTAGTTTTATTCGACAAGCAGCTTCTGGTTCAGAATTGGTTGATCATGATGTAAGAATTCATAATGCTATGCAAAAAGTTTACGGTATGGCTGATTGGAATATGAATCAGATGAGATGGCTTAAGAGAATTGAAAAACAATTGTTGAGAAACACGGTTCTTGCTCCTAATGCCGAGGAAGTCTTTGAAGATAAAGAATTTGGCTTTAAAGAATTTGGTGGTTATAAGAAGATGAAGTCGATCTTTGGAGAAAATACGGACAAGATTATTTTTGTGTTGAACGACAATTTATACGTTTAAATAAGAATGCTTTAATAGCATTCTTATTTTTAATCACAAAAATCCGTGATTAAGCTAGTGAGTGTGATAAAATTAACTTAATCGGAGGAATATTCTATGTTAATTGAATTCTCAGTAAGAAATTATGCATCTTTTAAAGATCTAACAACCTTGTCTGCCGAAACTGGAAGTAGGTTGCGAAAGTTAAAAGAAACTAATACCTTTTATAAAAAGAAACCTGCTCTTTTAAAGAGCTTATTACTCTTTGGTCCGAATGGTTCGGGAAAATCACAATTAATAAAGGCCTTGGGAACAATGCAAAAAATAATTGTGAAGCCGACCCAAGCAATTACCGATACACTAGATTACAATCCTTTTATGTTTAATAAAACTTCAAAAAATACAGATACTTTTTTTGAAGTAAAAATAGAAGTAAGTGATAAGATTTATAATTATTCTTTTAGCTATAATCATAAAAAGATTACCAAAGAGGCATTAGCCTTGGTTAAGAATAATCAAGAAAGAATAATTTTTTCAAGAGATGAAGATAAAGTTGAAACTTCAAATAAGCTCTTGAAGTCAAGTATTCCTAAATTAAGACAAAATTCACTATTTTTGTATCTTGCACAATCAGAAAATGATCCAGATAGTACTGCGGTTTTTAAATGGTTTGTTCAAGATTTAATGTTTATTAACAATGGTTTTCAAATTCCTACAGAAATGCTAGCTTTAATGGAAAATAAATATCTTAAAAAGGAAATGATTTCTTTTTTAAGTTTTGCTGATTTTAACATTTCTGATATAAACGTTAGAGATATACCAACAGCACCTTTAAATCCAGAGGTACAGAAGATGGTTGATAATCTAAATTTAAACTATCCTAAAAGTGAAAAAGAACTTTTTACTACCCATAAGGTATATGACAATAATAAAGTTATTACTTCTGGGGAGTTACCGTTATCTTATGAATCCGTTGGTACAAGACGATTATTTTATATAGTTTTAGCAATGATGTTTGCACAGACCGATGGTAATCAAAAGACGATTATTATTGATGAATTTGATGATTCATTACATGTAGAGTTAGCAAGTGCATTGGTCCAAATTTTCAATTCTACTGAAAATCTAAATCAATTTATTATCACTACTCATGATATTCAACTACTTGATAGCAAATTAAGAATTGATCAGATTTATTTATTAGACAAGGATTTCCATGGTATTAGTAATTTGAAATCAATTTTTGATTTTGAAGATGCTCGTAATAAAGGAAGACATGATATTTCCTTCGCTAAAAGATATTTACAAGGTAAATTTGGTGCTGTTCCTGTTATTGATGTGGATGGATTACTTGATGTACTCAAACTAATTCATGAAAAATATGGAGATAGTAATGGCAAGAAAAAGCAGGAAAATTAAGACAAATCCTACTATAGGTATTTTGTGTGAAGGCGAATCTGAAAAGCAGTATTTCACAATGCTTAAGCAAAAATATCGGATGGCCAATGTTCGTGTGAAAATTATTGCAGCAGATCTTTCTGGAAAAAGATTAGTAGAAAAGGCAATAAAGTATAGTAAATATAATCATTTGGATAAAACATATGTTGTGTTTGATAGGGATGAACACAAGACAAATGAATTAATAGAATGTGTTCAGCTTGCTAGCAAAAATAATATAACTATTTTGTTTTCATCAATTGATTTTGAAATTTGGATTTTAATGCATTTTGAACCAGTTTTTCGTTCTTATTCTCGAGAAGAATTAGTAAGAAAATTATCTCAAGAAAAATATTTTAATCAAGATTATAGCCGATTTAAGGGTAATAGTTATCGAGAATATATTTTTGATAAAGTCCAGGATGCGGTAGATAATGCCGATCGTTTGTATAAAAATAATAATGATTTAATAAATGATGATCCTTTTACTAATATTCAGATTTATTTAGCTGATATTTTTAAGAGGGATAATTTTTAAGGAGCATGCAATTAAGTGAATAATCAAGAAATCGTTCAAAAATTATGGAATGAATGTAATGTTTTACGTGATGATGGTGTAAGTTATCAAGATTATATTACTGAGTTGACTTACATTTTGTTCTTGAAGATGAGTAAAGAACAAGGTGAAGAAGAGGATATTCCAGAAAAGTATCGTTGGAATAATTTAGTTTCTAAAGAAGGATTAGAATTAAAGAATTTTTATCGTCAGTTGCTTCTTGATTTAGGTAATCCTGAAATTGTTAAAAGTGAACGTATCAATGCTATTTATGCTAATGCTTCAACTGCAATTGATGAACCAGCTAACTTAGAAAAAATCATCAAAGATATTGATGAACTTGATTGGTTCTCTGCAAGAAACGAGGGCTTGGGCAGTTTATACGAAGGCTTAATGGAAAAGAACGCCAGCGAAGTTAAATCTGGTGCGGGCCAATATTTCACACCTCGTGTTTTGATCAATATGATGGTTAAAATGACTGAACCTAAGATTGGCGATCGTTGTAACGACCCGGCTGCAGGTACTTTTGGATTTATGGTAGCTGCTGATGAATATCTAAAAGATAAGACTGATGAATACTTTGACTTGTCATCTGAAGAAAGAGATTTTCAAGTCCATGAAGCCTTTTCTGGTATGGAATTGGTTCAAACAACTCATAGATTAGCTATGATGAATCAATACTTGCATGGAATGGATGGTCGTCTTGATCAGGGGGACTCTTTGTCTGCAAATGGTAAGTGGATGAAGAATTTAGACATTGTTTTGACTAATCCTCCTTTTGGTACTAAAAAGGGTGGCGAACGAGCAACTCGTGATGACTTAACTTATGAAACCAGTAATAAACAGCTTAACTTCTTGGAAGTTATTTATAATTCTTTGAAAAAAGATGGTAAGGCAAGAGCTGCTGTTGTTGTTCCTGATAATGTTTTATTTGCTGATGGTGTTGGCGAAGAAATAAGAAAAGACTTGATGAATAAGTGTAATTTGCATACTATCTTACGATTACCAACAGGTATTTTCTACGCTCAAGGTGTTCAAACAAATGTCTTATTCTTTACACGTGGGACTGAAGATAAAGATAATACGAAGAATGTATGGATTTATGACATGCGTCATCAAATGCGTTCATTTGGTAAGCGTAATCCGTTGAATGATAAAGACTTTGAAGAATTTGAAAAATTATATTGTGTTGATGATCGTTCAAAGAGAAAGCAAACTTGGGATGAAGAAAAGAATCCTAATGGTCGTTGGCGTGAGTTCTCAATTGATGAGATTAAGAAACGTCCTAACACTAGCTTAGATATTTCATGGATGTCTGATGAAGAAAAACATGAAGATAAATCTTTGAAAGAAATTTTAAGCGATATGAATGAGAAGTCTAAGGCAATTAGTGAAGCTATTGCGGAACTTAACAAGGCATTAGAAGGAATTGACGATGAAGACTAATAGTTTAGATTTTGATGCTCAGGCTTTAAGAGAGAAAATTTTAGATTTGGCAATGCGTGGTAAGTTGGTTGAGCAGAATCCTGATGATGAACCGGCTAGTGTGTTGCTTGAAAAAATTAAGGCTGAAAAAGAGCAATTAATTAAAGAAAAGAAGATTAAGAAGAGCAAAGCTTTGCCTCCAATTTCTGATGATGAAAAGCCCTTTGACATTCCTGATAGTTGGGAATGGGTTAGATTGGGGGAAATAGGAGATTACATTCAAAGAGGTAGATCTCCAAGATATGATAAAATTAACAAAATTCATCCTATAATTTCGCAGAAATGTATTCAATGGAATAGTATTTCTTTAAAAGAAGCGAAATATATTACTCAAGAATTTTATGATAAATTAGAAAATCATCGTTTTGTTAAAAAAGATGATATTTTATGGAATTCAACGGGAACCGGAACAGTTGGAAGAATTAATATAATTAAAGAAAATTTTGATAATATTCCAGTTGATTCGCATGTAACATTGATTAGAACAAATAGTAATATTGTTTCAAATTATATTTATTATTTTTTAATGTCACCAACAATACAGTGGAATTTAAACGACTATTTGACAGGTACGACTAAGCAAAAAGAATTGGGATTAAATTCAATATTGAAAGTTGTGATTCCAATTCCACCATTAGAAGAGCAAAGTCGAATCGCTGCTAAAATAGCGCAGCTATTCGCTTTGCTTCGCAAAGTCGAATCTTCTATTCAACAATACACAAAACTTCAGACTTTGCTGAAGTCGAAAGTGTTGGATTTGGCGATGCGTGGTAAGTTGGTTCAACAAGATCCTAATGATGAATCAGCTAGTGTGCTACTTGAAAAAATTAAGGCTGAAAAGGCAGAATTAGTTAAGGAAAAGAAAATTAAGAGAAGCAAGCCGCTGCCACCAATTACTGATGATGAAAAGCCATTTGACATTCCCGATAGTTGGGAATGGGTTAGATTGGGGGAAATAGGTATTTGGGGAGCAGGAGCCACTCCTTCCCGACGACACAAGGAATATTATGAAAATGGAAATATTCCATGGTTAAAGACTGGTGATTTAAATGATAATATTGTTTATGATACAACTGAGAAAATAACAAAAGAAGCAGTAAAAAATTCATCTGTTAAATTTAATAAAGTTGGCAATGTTTTAATTGCTATGTATGGGGCTACAATTGGAAAGCTAGCTATTGTTGGTAAAAAGATGACTACAAATCAAGCTTGTTGTGGTTGCCAACCCTTTAATGGAATATATAATTGGTATTTATTTTTCTATTTATTATTTTCAAGAAAAGAATTGATAGAATTAGGTACTGGAGGTGCTCAACCTAATATTTCAAAACAAAAGATTGAAAATTTTTATTTTCCTGTTCCTCCGTTAAGAGAGCAAAAGAGAATTATAAAAAGAATAGAAATAATTTTTAGTATGTTGAAATAATATAATCCTATATCAATCCAATAAAATAATTTTTTGGGGGGATAAGATATGAAGAAAAATACTGAACCTAGAAATATAGATTTTAATTTAAATGAATTAGACATAATTTATAATGAGCTTTCATATGAATTGAGTCCAAAAACTGTAGTTCATACTTTAAATTTATATTGCAAAACCTATAATATAATTCAACCTATTTTTAATTTTGATGTATATATACCTCAGAGATGGGACAAAAATGATGTTAAAAAAGTATTTAGTCAAATGAAACCAATTTATTTTTTGGGATATTTATATGAAATGTTAAGGTTAGGATATATAAATGAATATGTAGATAGTTGGGAAGACTATTCAAAGCATCGAACAAATATATCTATATTTGTAGAAGAATATTTTACTAAGGTGGATTTAGAATATATAAAAAAACATAAAGAAGAATTATCTGAACATAAAAGTAGTTCTCAAAATATATTTTCCGAGTTAATAAAAAAGTATGAACCAGTACGAGAACAATGGAATAAAGGGGTATCCCAATATCAGAATCAGAATTACAGAGAAGCATTAGATGATATTAGATTAGCTTTAGAACAACTTTTAAGAATATTGCTTACTAGTGATAGGAGTTTAGAAAATCAATTAAGAGGGAAAGATGGTTCAACATCAACGATTTTAGGAAAATATCTAGGCGCGCATAAATTTAATGGTTTTACAATCAATTATGCAATTTCAATTTTAAAATCATATGCTGTATACCAAAATAATGTTATTAAACATAAAAAGGTTGATCTTTTGCCTCTTACTAAACCTGAAATTAGTTTAGCTCTTAACCAAGCTTTTCTTTTAATGTCGTTTTTAGTACAAGTAAATGATGGGGTTGAGATTGAAAAATTAGGATTAACTTTACCATTTTAAAATACCAAAAGGAGCCCTCACACCATGGAAATCAATAACAACGAAACAGTATTCATCTCGCCTGATGGATTTTTTGAAGATGTGCTTGACCGCATAGACAAGATGCAGATGTAGATTGATGAACTAAAGAAGCAGTATTACAATAAATTCCAAAAATTCGCGTGATGCTTTCTTATACGGTTGTAAATTGACTGGTAGTCAATATTTAGATTTGGAAGAACAATCTTATTCTAAGGTTACAAGAAAATGATCCACTAATTTTGATAAGAGAACCAGATAATCAATATGATGAACATGCAATTAGTGTACATACCACTGGTGGGCTAAAGTTGGGTTACTTGCCAAGAAAGACAAACTTAATTTTAAGTCGCCTAATGGATGAAGACATGCATGTAGGTTAGATAGTACTAAAGCGAAACATTCAAAATAAATCCAGTAAGAAATTAGGAGAAGTGTTTATGACAACCATTGATGAAGAAAGCAAAAGGTCATAATTAAAGAATTAGCTATTATCCATAGTTTGATTTGCGACGATGATAATCAGGTAGATAACTTAGGTGAATATTTTGAAAATTTAGGTATTTAAAATAATTGAGTTAAAATATTCTAAGATTGCACAACTTAAAAAATTTGCTTTAATTAGATTGCGAACATATAATAATATAAGTACAAATGAAAAGAGAGTAATGAGTGGCGGCTCATTACTCTCAATCGTAGATTTGAATAACTGAGGGAAAGGCTAATCTTTATGATTAGCTTTTTTGATTATTCGATATGCTTTAGCAAAGTTAATTGCAGCAATCGAAAGAATCAAAATGCCGGTTGCAAAATCAACCGTAAAATTCCCTCCAGTTTATCCAAAATATTCATGACTCTTCACCTCCGTAGAATTTAATTAAATGAGGGGTGGTAGTCATTCTTGTCTACTAAATTAGCATTAATATTAGCTAGATATTAATGCTAACCTGTTAATAATTATAGCAAACTATTTTCTGGTCCATTCATTAATCAAGAAGTGTAGGAATAGAAATTTTTATTGAAAAAGAATCAGGCGATAAATTCGCTTGACTCTTTTCTTTTTGCTTGAGTTAATGATTAAATTCTTTATAAATATACATTATTATGGAACTAGCATGATATTAAATTTTTCTTTTTTATTGTATTATGGAATTATTAATATATGGGAGACTGAACGTGATACAAAATAAAAATCTCTTAAATGTAATTAAAAGATTAAGTTTTACACTGTTAATAGTGATAATTTATTTGGCCGGAACCTACATTCCATTACCATTTGCTGATGTAACTCGGCAGTATGTACAAGCAATTAATGATACCCCGCTTACTTTACTAGGGGCTTTTAGTGGTGCAAATTATGCACGACTCTCTATTTTTTCAATTGGACTTAACCCTTTAATGTTTTCAATGGTTCTAATGCAAATATTGATGATGACAAAATTTGGGGGCTTCGATGCTTTATCGCAAAATCAAGTTCAATATTTCATGCATTTTTTAACTCTGATTTTTACTATTGGACAAGCTATTTTCCTTGTATCAAATATCGATAAACACAGAGACTTATTGCAAGATGTAAAAATGGTCGCAATATTAACAGCCGGTTCTTGTTTAGTAGTTTGGCTTTGCTATCGTAATGTCAAATATGGTGTTGGAGCTAGTGCACCAGTAATTTTAACTGGAATTCTAAATAATACTATTCCAAATATTATCCGTAATGTGAAAATGATCTTTACTTTTGATCATGTTTGGTTATGGATTATTGGTTTTATAATTTTTATTTTGGCTTTAATATTTTTCTGGGTAGCCTTTAATAGGGCTTATTATCCTTTAAAATTAATTAATCCTAGTTTCTCCTCAAATAGTAAGCAAATGTTAGTGCCAATTGGACTCAATACTGCGGCCATGATGATGTATATGGTTGGTATGGCAATTTTGACTGTTCCGATTATGTTAAGTCAAAAGTTAAGTTCTCACTCAATATTTAATAACTGGAAATTTAATATAACTATTTCATTTATAATGGCAGTGGTTTTATTTTATTTCTTTATGTTTGTCTCATTTGATCCAAAAGATGAAGCGAAAGGTTTTAGAAATAATCATCTTTACATCAAAAATATTATTCCTGGTAAACCAACGAAAAAATATTTATTTAAGTTAATTATGATTATATCTATTCCCGGGGCCCTGCTAAATGCACTTCAATTAATTGTGGGACTTTACGGAAACTACTTTTTAGGACGTTATGCTGGTTTAGCTATCATTCCTATGAATATAGTAATGATAACCTTATTTATTGGCAGTATAAAGGATCAATTGGCTACTTTACTTTTCCCATATAAATACGACCGTTTAATAAAGGAAGAAAGATAGATAATGGAATATTTTGTACCTGCTTGGCATAGTCAATTAAAAGATTGGTCTGTAAGTATCCCAATGATTGAAAATTATGATGCCACGAGAACTATGGAAGTGTTAAAGGATAATAATCATCAAATCGGATTAATTGTTACAGATTATCAACCCCAACTTCTTAGTAAATTAAATCGTTTATCATTTACACCAGAAAAGATTTTTTCCATCTATGATTATTTACAAGGAATTAAAACTTTTGCAGGGAAGATAGTAGAACTGACTGATTTTAATTGGCCCAAAAATGCAATTTTTGATTTTGGACCATTTCGTACATTAGTAGTGGTTGATGATAAATTATTTGCGACTGTCTTTTATGACATAGATGGCCATATTCTCAAAGTGGAATATAAAGGCACTTCAGAGGCAGAAAATTATACATTATTAATGGATAGTCGTGGTTTTATTTCTTCAAAAATCACCCAAAAAGAAGTGATTTATTATAATCCATATGAAGAATGGCGTTTTAAACAAAAAAGAAATGATGGTCGAATTTTAATTAACCCAAATTTTAAATTTTGTGAGAAAGTTACTTATAGTAATATAAATGAACTAATTTCTGAGGTGTTAACAAATTATTTAATAACCACTTTTAATTCTGTTAGAGATCATTTGATAGTTACCCTAGATGATAAAGCCACAGTATCTACCGGAATATTTGCAGATAAAAATCCTATTTATATTCTAAATAAGAGTATTCCATATCAGACTACTCTCGCAGAGATACCACAAGGTAATTTAGTTGTTAATGATCAATTTGAAGCCGATGAAATAAACCAAAAATATGGAAATAAGTTTAATATTACTATTATTCCAACTCATAATGCTGAATTTAAATTAGGTCATAGTGCGCGCCAGACTAGGCAAGAGATTACATTTTTTGCGGAAAACATTGACGGTCAAGAAGCAAAAAAATTTATTCTTAACATATGTAATTACGTTGCGGCAAGTCAAAAAGATAGAAGCCTGAAAATTTTCACTTATGATATTAATCAATTTAATCGTATTAATACTGTAGTTGAAGAAATCAAACAAGAAAATAGAGAGAATTTTACTATTGGAGATGAAGCAAAGCAAGCTGAAAATGCATCCCTAGAAGAAAAAGAAGATAGTAAAAAAATCCCTAATATTAAAGTTGATCATCAACGATTAACTAGTATTTCACAATTATTAAATTTGTTAGATACTACTAGAGTCCTGATTAATTATGGTAAAGTCGACGAATTGATCCAAATGGCTGCAATTAGTATCGGCATTCCACAGTTACAGAATTTTTTATCATCAACAGTTGTAAATGGGAAAAATGGTTTTATTTATAAAGATATAGATGAATTGATTAATTATATTGATTATTACCTAAATGATTTAAATGCTTGGAATAATGCATTAGTTTACAATGTGCAACTGATGAACCAGTATTCAGAAACAAATATTATGAAAAAGTGGAAAGCACTTTTAAACAATAGTCAGGAAGATTAGAAATAATGAGAGTGTTGCAATTAGGAGAGCAAAATTGGAAAGAACTTTATCAAATAGAAAATGATTTAGAGTGGCATTTTAATGATTTTGCTGAATTCTATCAAAAAGAAATTAATTCTGATAATGAAAAAGGGAACAATAAGGCAAGGCAGAAAAATTTTGATGTAGTTATAATTACAGGCAAAAATAATATGTCTTCACAAGATTGGGAAAAATTGCATTCTTTAGTGTTATCACATCATGTTTTATATATGCCGGATGTGATAGAAAATATTGATGAATCGACTAACTATTTTCTTAAATCTTTATCGGCTCAACCAATTAGTGAAGAACCACAAGAATTAATTAATAAATTACTTGGACGTTATTTTGGCGGTCAATCCGGATTAAGAATTTTTCCAACTGAGTTAATGTTAAATTCTCAAGTTATAACAGACTTTGAATATGTGGATGCTGGACATTTAAAGTTAAATCTTGATACAAATAATGAATGGATAAGTATCGGCACCTATAAATCCAATTTGTATATTGACCCTAATAAATTAATTAACTTTTGGCTTTCAATGAAAAATAATAATTTTGAGGTGAGATTACGAATATTTACTCAAGATTGGGGAACTAGTGAGAGTGTTAAAGATCAGAGACTTCTTAATCTTGATACTTATGATCAGGATGACTATTATTCACAATTAAAAATAGCAAAAAAAGCCCGAATAAGTAGTATTAATATAGAAGTTAAGGGAAGCGGAGATTTAACAATTGGCATTTTTCATTCACGTTGGGGCAGAGATGGAATTGGGATTTTGATGCCTGGTGGAGAAAGAATTATCGATCCCGTTAATCGTGATGATATTGCTTATCTTTTCAATCGCGGTGACATGAAACCACCATTAAATGTGTATTTCTCTGGTGCTCGTGAAAAAGAAGGATTTGAAGGCTTTTATTTATTTAATAATCTTCAAGCTCCATCTTTATTATTTACCGATATGAGATTAAGTGTTGGTGCTTTTTATGATGATAAGAGTGGCTATATAGGAAAAGAAATTAAGCGTGTAATCAATGAAAAATTAGCCGAGTTAGGATTTGATTCGTCTCAACTAGTGATGAATGGAATTTCAATGGGAACCTATCCAGCTCTTAAATATGGAGCACAATTGCAAGCATATGCTATCAATGTGGCTAAGCCATTAACAAATTTAGGTTATATATCTACACGGATGGCCTTAGAGCGTCCTGATGAGTTTGAAACAATCTGTGATATTGATAATAATTTAGTGGATTCTCTTAATAAAAAAGAGTTACAAAAATTAGATGAAAAATTTTGGCAGGAGTTTAACCGGCAAGATCTTTCAAAGACTAGATTATTTGTAGGATACATGAAAAATGATGATTATGATGATCACGCCATTCAGGATTTAAGTGAATCGCCCGTAGTTAAAAAATCTCTACAATTTTCAACTCAGGGATTTACTGGTCGACACAATGATGACCCGATGGTAAACAACTGGTTTATTGCTAGGTTAAATGAAATTTTAAAGGATTTTGGACGAGAAAAATCATGATGCAAATAATTAATCAAATATATTGGGATCAAATAAATGCCGGATATATGGCAGGTACTTCTTTAAAAAAGACTGCTAATGAAATAGTAAAATTTAAAAATGAACTAATGCCTCCTGGAAAAACAATCATGAAATGGTCTTCTAGTTTAAATTATCAAGCACATAAAGAAGTACCACGGCTTCCTATTTTATTAAGTAATAAAACTTATAAATTAGTGATAGATTTGGATGTAAAGCCTGTTGATACGGCTATTTTTTGCTTGAAATTTTTTGATTTGCAGACAAATGAAATTAAGAAAATAATTTTTACCGAAAAAGAAATGACGTTTATTTATCCGTCTAATGCAGTTTCTTATACTTTAGAGATAATTAACAGTGGATGTAAAGAAATATATTTTAAACGAATTCAATTAGGGGAAGTATCACTACCAGATGAGGCATTTACTGATTTTTATCCAGTAGAAATACATCAGTGTGGTAATAAAAAAATGTTGGCCGTGTTATTGATAGCAGATTCAAAAAGAGCACGCGAAATTAATAATTACGTCTTGCCCGATCACTTAGGATTTAATTTAATCATCGGATATTTAAGTTGGCAAAAGAGTACATTACAAATAAAAGAATTAACAAAATTATTGAATCACTATGCCAGTGAAAAGGTTGTTTTATTGAGTACAAGTAAAAATACTGATACATTTTTACAGAAAATCGGGTCTAACCTTAATTCTTCAACTGAAGTAGTTTTAGCAAAACAATTAGTTGAAAATGAATCTAGCAGTATGGAAAATCATTGGCTTAAGGAATCAATTAATTCCACTAATATTCAAGATGCAATTAGCAAAGTAATTGAGTACTTTAAGGAGTAATTTATGGCTTCGGATTCACTAAGATTAAGAAAACCAAGGAAATTACTAAGAAAAATAAATAAATTAGCACCCCAAATGCGAAAATTGAGTGATAAAGAGCTCAAAAATAAAACTGAATTTTTAAAAAAACAATTAGCTCAGGGAAAAACACTTGATGATATTTTACCTGAAGCTTTTGCAGTTGTACGAGAAGCAGACTATCGCATTTTAGGTTTGTTTCCTTATGATGTGCAAGTATTAGGGGGAATCATTCTTCATCAAGGATCAATTGCAGAAATGAAAACTGGTGAGGGAAAAACCTTGGCAGCCACCATGCCACTGTATTTAAATGCTTTAACTGGCAAAGGCGCAATGTTAGTAACCCCAAATGACTATTTAGCTGCTCGAGACGAAAAGGAACTTGCACCAGTTTACGAATGGCTGGGTTTAAGTGTAAGTTTAGGTTTTAAAAAAGAAAAAGACACGCAACCTATCGATCCTAGTACTAAAAGAAGTTGGTATGAAGCTGATATTGTCTATACGACAGCAGCTTCATTAGCTTTTGATTATTTATTTAATAATTTAGCTTCGACAAAAGAAAAACAATATTTACGTCCCTTTAATTATGTGATTATTGACGAAGTAGATGAAGTATTATTAGATGAAGCACAAACACCATATGTTGTTTCTTCTAGCCCCACAGTTCAATCTAATATTTATGGATTAGCCGATAAATTTGTGAGTTTACTTAATAAAAAGCAAGATTATGTTTTTCATTCAGATGAAAAAGTTTATTGGTTAACAGCAGAGGGGATTAAAAAAGCCCAAACCTTTTTTGGGATAGATAATCTATTTGCTACAAAAAATCGTAATATTTATCGTCATATAATTTTGGCCTTGGGTGCTCATCTAACGATGAATAAAGGACATGATTATCTGGTAGTAAAGGGAAAAGTGGTGCTTTTAGATGAAGAAACAGGACGATTAAAACCTGGTGTTCAGGTAAGTACAGGAATTCATCAGGCATTAGAAGCTAAAGAACATGTTGAACTTACTACCATACAAAAAACCGCTGCTTCGATAACTTTCCCATCTTTGTTTGGACTATTTAATAAAGTTAGTGGGATGAGTGGGACGGTAAAGGTTAGTGAAGAAGAATTCTTGGATATTTATAACTTACGAGTTGTACGTATTCCAACTCGTTTGCCAGTAATTAGAAAAGACTATCGTCCATTAGTTTTCCTAACAACAAAAGATAAGTTAATTGAAGCTATTAACGCAGTTGACGAATATCATGAACAGGGGCGGCCAGTTTTGTTAGTCGCAGGTTCTGTGGAAAATTCAGAAATTATTTCAGAATTATTATTAAACGTTGGAATTGCTCATAACGTTCTTAATGCATATAACACAAATTATGAAGCTCAAATTATTAAAAACGCTGGACAAAAAGGAGCAGTAACAATTGCCACCAACATGGCAGGACGTGGTACCGACATTAAGGTTGATGAAGAAGTTAAAAAACTTGGTGGATTAGCAGTTATTGGAACTGAGCTTTTACCTAAAAGAGTGGAACTTCAATTGTCAGGTCGTGCGGGACGTCAGGGTGACCCTGGATCAAGTGAGTTCTATATTTCTTTAGAAGATTCATTTGTTTCTACTCATAGTTCAGAGCGCCAGAAAAGAACTTATCGTAAACTAATAGCTAAAAAGAAGAAAAATAAACAAGTGAGTTTACTCAAAAATCCCTTAATTTCTCTTAGTTTGTCCCAATTACGTCGACGCGTTGAAGTACAGAGTGAATTAATACGTTCGCAAACCAATAAAGATGAACGAATCTTAGCTGTTCAACGTAAGAATTATTATGAGCTGCGAAATCATATTATTAAAAGCAATAATCTTAAAAATGAAATCGAAACTATTATTGATCAGGCTTTAGAACTTTATTTAGATAAGAAAAATTTGACCGACTTATCAGAATTAAAATATTTTATTAATCAACATATTACTTATGATAAGGTAGAAATACCTGATAATCTTAAAAATCGAACAGAGATTAAGCAGTTTTTAAAAAATCTTATTGAACAAAATTTAACGCAAAAGAAAAAGACACTGATTAATGAAGAACAACTTAATAAGTTTTATCATCAAGTTATGATTTCAGCAATGGATAATTGTTGGATTGATCAAGTAGATCTAATTGATAAATTAAAAATTGAGGCACGAGGTTGGAATAAAACAACTCGTCCTGCAGAGTTATTACAAAATGAGGCTGCTTTTTCGTCTTATTTAAAATTTTTAGATAAAATGAAAGTAGCGATTTTTAATAATTTATTATTGAGTCAAATTACGATTAATGAAAAGGGCCAATTGGTAGTAATATTTAATTGATTTGAGGGAAGTTATGACTGTATATAATGTTAACTTAGGAATAGGATGGGCAAGTTCAGGGGTAGAATTTGCTCAGAAATATCGTAATCAAAGTTTAAGGGATGCAAAAATAGATGCTAAATTTATTTTTTCAGATTTAATTTTAGAGAATAATATTGCTGATCTAACACGCAATATGAAATTTAAAGATGAAGAAATAATTTGGCTTTATAATTTTTTTACTGACATAAAAATTGCTCCCTCCACATATTTACTTAGTCAATTAGAAAGGGATCTTGATTTAAAAAAACGTTCAAAAAAAATAAATAATCTTGGGAAAGAAATTGTTTATCAATTAGATGATACTTTTAATGTAATTGTCCGCCTAAATGATAAAGAAAAAGGGCCAATTGACCAAGTAGGATATCGTCGTGGAGCTGTGTTAGTGAGGAGAGATTTTTATTCTTATACCAAATATTGCAGTGAGTACTATTTAGGTACAGATAAAAATAATCATGTGGTCTTTCGAGAGTTCTTTAACGAAAATGGTTCTCTTGCCTATACTCAATATTTAAATAGTGGACAAGAAATTTTTGAATTTGCAGATGGTAAAATCCTCTATTCAAAAGATGAGTTATATCTAGCTATGTTAAAACAATTAAATTTTACTAAGCAAGATGTAATTATTTTAGATCGTGAAGACGAAGATGAAAATCTAATAAATGGTCAATTAATATTTGAAAATCATGGTCCAGCAAAATTAATAGTAGTTGTTCATGCTGAACATTTTGATAAGCATTACACGAATGAGCATCATATTTTATGGAATAACTTCTATGAATATCAATTTTCTCATGCATCTGAAGTAGACAGTTTTGTTGTAGCTACTAACAATCAAAAAGAAATTCTAGCTAAGCAATTTAAGAAATACTATCATATCCAACCCAGAATCGACTGTATTCCTGTTGGAAATTTACCTAAATTAATATATCCAACCGATAAGAGAAAGCCTTTTTCCTTAATTACTGCTTCACGTTTAGCCAAAGAAAAACATATTGATTGGCTAATTAAAGCTGTTGTGGCAGCAAAAAATCAAATTCCAGAATTAAGTCTGGATATTTATGGAAAAGGTTCTGAGGTAGCAATGCTCCAAAATTTGATTAATGCCAATAACGCTCAAGATTACATTCATTTGATGGGACAATACGATTTAACCAATATCTATAGTAAATATTCAGCTTACATTGCTGGATCAACTAGTGAAGGTTTTGGTTTATCCTTACTTGAAGCTATTGGTTCAGGACTGGCAATGATTGGTTTTGATGTGCCATATGGTAATCCAACTTTTATAGAAAATAATGAAAATGGTTATTTGATTCCGTATGATGAGAATTGGAATGAATTTAAAAAAGAAGAACTGTTAACTAAAGCGATAATAAAATTATTTAAAGAAAGTGATTTAGAATCGTTTAGTAAAAAATCATATCAAATCGCTAAACCATATTTAACTAAAAATATCACTAAGAAATGGGAACAAGTGTTGGGAGAGTTAGTACATGATTAATCTATTCGAAACAATGAATATGGCATCGATCGATTTATTGCGATCACAACTTTTTGCTAATTATAAAATTCCTACAGTTGTAATTGAAGATGATGGTTTTTTACCAGAAGGAGTGGATTCTCCAATTAAGTTTTATGGTCAATTTTCTGATGAAAATAATCCTCTTTATTTTGATCAAGTTAAGATCCCTAAATTTTATCGAATTTTAGCTACTGCAAGTAAAGGGGAAATTTATGACTTACATCAAAAAAAGGGAGAAATAATTTTTATTGCTACAGATAACAATCGATTAGTTAAAGAAGTTCGCTGGCTTGGTAATAACGGAACAGTAAGTTGGATAGATCACTATAATCGCCAAGGGAAAAAATTTGCCAAAACTTTTTATGAAAATGGTAAAGCAGCCATTCGAAAATATTTTAATGTAGAGGGACATGAAATAATTACTCGTTATATGCAAACTGGAGATATTTTCCTACATCAAAATAATGAAACTTTGCATTTTACAAATGTAGCAAATTTTATACGTTATTACTTGAAGAAACGAAAGTACAATTTAGATCATATTTTTTATAATACCTTGAATCAATCACTTTTAACCACTTTGACTCTTGATGAAAAAGGTACTGATACTTTATTTTGGAACGAAAGAACAGGAGAATCTTTACCAGATAATCTTGAATATTTGAATAATAATCGAACACGAACAAAACATGTCATCTTTCAAAATTATTTGGATTGGCAAAATTGGAAAGATAAATTACCAGAAAGTAAATATGTTGATTTTCAATTTTTAGGCACGATTTATCCTCATCCGCGTGGTAATAAGATGCGACCTGAAGCCGTAATTATGACTAATTCGGATCAAATTGAGCACTTGGAAGAGATTGTAACAGCCTTACCTAATATTCATTTTCATATTGCGGCAATTACTGAAATGTCTTCTAAATTATTAGCATTTGATAAATTTAATAATGTTCATTTATATCCGAGTGTAGTTCCGAAGAAGGTTAAAGAATTATATGAAAAATGTGATATCTATCTAGATATTAACCATGGTAATGAAATTCTTGATTCAGTAAGAGGCGCCTTTGAACAAAATATGTTGATTGTAGGTTTTAGTAATACCTTGCACAATCGCAACTTTATTGGCTCTCAAAATATATTTAAATCAACTCAAGTTGATCATCTTATCACTAGAATAAGTAAAGCATTGGAAAATACAGATGTTATGCGCGAATTAGTAGATGAACAACGTTTGCAGGCAGGGGATGAGTCGATTGAAAAGTATCGTAAAGTTATTGGAGCACTAAAAAATGAAGGAAGATAAATCTCATTCTGAAAAAACTTTAGTTGAGCAGCACGCTATGAAGCGGCTTTCGCAAGTAGAAAAACATCAGCAAAAGGCCTATGAAAAAAGATCTCGTTCTTTCCCATGGAAAGAAATTATTATGGGGATATTTTTTTTAATTATTTTAATAATATTTGTGGCTCAAAATTTAATTCATTAAGTATGAATTTAATAATTAGTTTATTTAATTTGAAAACTCTATTTTTATTGCAAAGTAAGGTACTTGTAGAGTTAATTTGGTTGTACTAAAAAAGAAATCAAGTATATAATATAATGTTAAGATCAATGAATATCTTAATATTTGATTAATGACAACAGAGGAAGTAGAAGATATGGGCAAAAAGAGAAAAAACAGAAAGAGTAATAGAAAAAATAAAAATTTATATGTTGACCCTTATGAATTAAAGGGAGAAGAGAATACTTCATATTTAAAAGAGCTGGCAGGACTAACAGCATTATTAGGTGCTGGAACAGTTGGAGCCGCTTTGATGCCGACAGGCAAGGTAAAAGCTGCCACTAATTCTATTGATTCGGGTTCAGAAATAGTTGGATCTGTTTCTAATTCTAAGAGCGGTAATGATTCAACTCAGACTGATATTAGTAAATCAAATCAAAATGATTTAAGCATAAGTCAATCAACTAGTGCGTCAATATCAGTAAATAAAGAACAGAGTCTTTCAAATTCTTTAAGTATATCTCAGAATATTTTGAGGTCTTTGAGTTTATCGGGGAATCAAAGTAAGTCAACTACTAAATCTTCGCAAAGTGAGAGCAAGCAAAGTAAATCTGGAAGTAAAGTTGGTTCGCAAAGTTCTCAATCCAATTCACAAATTAATAAGACAATAAGTGAAAGTGTCTCTGTTCGAAACCAACAAACTGCTTCAACCACAAACTCTCAATCTACAGTAGCTTCATCTTCCCTAAGTAATTCCTTGAGCAACCAGGATAATAGTTTAGAATTAGGAGCTATTAATTTAATTACTCTTAACGGAGTTAACTATACTGGTAAATCATCATCAGATTTAAAGACTACTACTAATTCGCTTGATCAAAATCAACTTGGCGCAAGCAAAATTACTAATAAATTAGGTGTACAGGTCTTGGCAGCCGACCCTAATTCAGTTGATGTAAGTACAACTGAAGATTTCTATAATCAAATTCAAAATAGCAAAAGTACTGCTACTACTATCAATTTAACTGGAGATATTGATTTAGGAAATTATAAAACGGGATTTTTGGGTATAAGTGATAATATCAAAATAGGTAATCCACGTAATATCACTATTAATGGTAACGGACATACGATTAACTTTGGTACTAGATACATTAATACTAATTGGGAAAAGACTAGTCCGCAACTTGTGATAACTTTCAAAGATGCTAATCTTTATACAGCTTCTCAATATGGCTCAGTATGGTTAGATGGACCAACAATAGGTAACTCTAGTGCTCGTTTAGTATATGATGATGTTAATGCAATTGGGGGAACAACTGTAAGTGGTAGTACTACAACTACTGGGTCATCTGATGGTCTTAGAGATTTTGAGATTAAAGGTACTACAACAATTACTGGGGTAGATTCTTATAATTATGATGGTAAGAATTATAGTACGAATTGGCAAAGTTATGATACCAATGATAAACCTCTAATTGCCACTCCTTATAATACAATCATTGACAGTAATGCTAATGTGACATTAGATGGTGGGAATGTTGCTAATAATATTATTGTTTCTAGAGGTAATATTGCCGCCCATACAGTAACAATTGGTGATAATGCTACTGTAGTAATGAAAAATGCAATCCATGGGGATATTACTTTCCCAGATTGGAATACAGTCACCCCTACGCCAGGTAATACTATTTCAATCGGAAAAAATGCGAATGTTACTTTAGAAACTCAAGGCACCAATATTACTCTAAATGGTGATCACAATGCCTCCAAGACAACGGAAGGTCGGAATGGTGTAAGTAACTTAGTTACATTTGGTGAAGGTTCTACTGTAACGATGACAGGAAAAACCAATTTTGACGTTGGATCTAATACAAATGTTACTTCAGTTCAGATAAATAATCCTAATAGAATAACTTTAAATAATGATGGTGGCCAGGCTTATACAGCACCTAAAGGTAGTAAAGCTCAATATCAATTTGACCTTCAAAATACAAATGTAGAGACAACCAAGAAATATAGTGATGGTTCAACTGTTACCCAAGACTCCCCTTATGTAACAAATTACACAGTAGACATTACTCCAGGTACAGGAACGATATCAACGGGTTCTGGAACAAATGCAAAGTATCAACCTGATAACACAGTAGATATGAGCAACATCAACACCAACATTGTAAACGGCTCGACAATTAGTGTTGTTTACCACAGTTCCATTCCGTTTGAAACAAGCAGTTCAACATCGTTAAGTGAGAGCCTAAAGAACTCGGAAAGCTCATCGACTTCATCAAGTGAAAGCTTACAGAACTCCGAAAGTTCATCGACTTCATTAAGTGATAGTTTACAAAATTCCGAAAGTAGCTCAACCTCATTAAGTGATAGCCTCCAGAATTCTGAAAGTAGCTCAACTTCATTAAGTGAAAGTCTACAGAAATCCGAAAGTAGCTCAACTTCATTAAGTGAGAGTTTACAAAACTCTGAAAGTTCATCAACTAGCCTGAGTGAAAGCTTGCAAAACTCTGAAAGTAGCTCAGCTTCATTGAGTGAGAGTTTAAAGAACTCCGAAAGCTCATCGACTTCATTAAGTGAGAGCTTGCAGAACTCCGAAAGCTCATCGACTTCATTAAGTGAGAGCCTACAAAACTCCGAAAGTTCATCAACTTCATTGAGTGAGAGTCTCCAAAATTCTGAAAGTAGCTCAGCTAGCTTAAGCGAAAGCTTGCAAAACTCCGAAAGCTCTTCAACTTCATTAAGTGAAAGTCTAAAGAACTCCGAAAGTAGCTCAGCTTCATTGAGTGAAAGCTTGCAAAACTCGGAAAGTTCATCGACTTCATTAAGTGATAGTCTAAAGAACTCGGAAAGCTCATCAGCTTCATTAAGTGATAGCTTAAAGAACTCTGAAAGTAGTTCAGCTTCATTAAGTGATAGCTTAATGAATTCAGAAAGCTCATCAACCTCATTGAGCGAAAGTCTAAAGAACTCAGAAAGTTCCTCAGCTTCATTAAGTGAGAGTTTACAAAACTCTGAGAGTTCCTCAACTAGCTTGAGTGAAAGCTTGCAGAACTCCGAAAGTTCATCAACTTCATTGAGTGAAAGCTTACAAAACTCCGAAAGTAGCTCAGCTTCATTGAGTGAAAGCTTAAAGAACTCTGAAAGTTCCTCAGCATCATTAAGTGAGAGTTTACAAAACTCCGAAAGTTCCTCAACTTCATTGAGTGAGAGTCTCCAGAATTCCGAAAGTAGCTCAACCTCACTAAGTGAAAGCTTGCAAAACTCCGAAAGTTCCTCAGCATCATTAAGTGAGAGTCTACAAAACTCAGAAAGCTCATCAACCTCATTGAGCGAAAGCTTGCAAAACTCAGAAAGCTCATCGACTTCATTAAGTGAGAGCTTGCAGAACTCCGAAAGTTCCTCAACTAGCTTGAGTGAAAGCTTGCAGAACTCAGAAAGCTCTTCAACTTCATTGAGTGAAAGCTTACAAAACTCTGAGAGTTCCTCAACTAGCTTGAGTGAAAGCTTGCAAAATTCCGAAAGCTCTTCAACTTCATTAAGTGAGAGTTTGCAAAACTCTGAAAGCAGCTCAACTTCATTAAGTGAGAGTTTAAAGAACTCCGAAAGTAGCTCAGCATCATTGAGTGAGAGTTTAAAGAACTCCGAAAGTAGCTCAGCTTCATTAAGTGAAAGTTTAAAGAACTCTGAGAGTTCCTCAACTAGCTTGAGTGAAAGTTTGCAAAATTCCGAAAGTTTATCGATTTCATTAAGTGAAAGTTTGCAAAACTCCGAAAGTAGCTCAACTTCATTAAGTGAGAGCTTGCAAAATTCCGAAAGCTCCTCAGCTTCATTAAGTGAAAGCTTGCAAAACTCTGAGAGTTCATCAACCTCATTAAGTGAAAGCTTGCAAAACTCCGAAAGTAGCTCAACTTCATTGAGTGAGAGCCTCCAGAACTCAGAAAGTTCCTCAGCTTCATTAAGTGAGAGCCTCCAAAATTCTGAAAGTAGCTCAACATCATTGAGCGAAAGTTTAAAGAACTCGGAAAGCTCATCAACTTCATTGAGTGAGAGCCTCCAAAATTCTGAAAGTAGCTCAACATCATTGAGCGAAAGCTTAAAGAACTCAGAGAGTTCCTCAACCTCATTAAGTGAAAGCTTACAAAACTCAGAAAGCTCATCAACATCATTGAGCGAAAGCTTGCAAAACTCAGAAAGCTCCTCGGCTTCATTAAGTGAAAGCTTGCAAAATTCCGAAAGCTACTCAACTTCATTGAGTGAAAGCTTGCAAAACTCAGAAAGTTCCTCAGCATCATTAAGTGAGAGCTTACAAAACTCTGAGAGTTCATCAACTTCATTGAGTGAGAGTTTGCAAAACTCCGAGAGTTCCTCAACCTCATTGAGCGAAAGCTTGCAGAATTCAGAAAGTTCCTCAGCTTCATTGAGTGAAAGCCTAAAGAACTCTGAAAGCTCATCGACTTCATTAAGTGAGAGCCTAAAGAATTCTGAAAGTATATCAGCATCATTAAGTGAGAGCTTACAAAACTCCGAAAGTTCTTCAACCTCATTGAGTGAGAGTCTAAGGAACTCTGAAAGTACATCAGCATCATTAAGTGAAAGCTTGCAAAACTCTGAAAGTTCCTCAACCTCATTGAGCGAAAGCCTTCAGAATTCCGAAAGTAGCTCAACCTCATTGAGTGAAAGCTTACAGAACTCCGAAAGTAGCTCAGCATCATTAAGTGAAAGTTTGCAAAATTCCGAAAGTTCATCGATTTCATTAAGTGAAAGTTTGAAAAACTCTGAAAGTAGCTCAACTTCATTAAGTGAAAGTTTACAAAACTCTGAGAGTTCATCAACTTCATTGAGCGAAAGCTTGCAGAACTCCGAAAGCTCATCAGCTTCATTAAGTGAAAGCCTCCAGAATTCCGAAAGCTCATCAACTTCATTGAGCGAAAGCCTCCAGAATTCGGAAAGCAGCTCAGCTTCATTAAGTGAAAGCTTGCAAAACTCCGAAAGTAGTTCAACTTCATTAAGCGAAAGCTTGCAGAACTCCGAAAGCTCATCAGCTTCATTAAGTGAAAGCCTCCAGAATTCCGAAAGCTCATCAAC
>NZ_CALPCQ010000023.1 GCF_943193025.1 Lactobacillus agrestimuris | reverse complement strand
AACTCCGATAGAATATCGGAATCACGCCTTAAATAATCCTATGTTTTAAACTGTCCAATTTTTGGGTCTCAGTTCAACTAACTAGTTTCTTTTTTCATTTACTCAACAAATTTTTCGTATCCTTTATCGTAAATTGTAACTGTAAAGGTCGAACCCTTTCTTTCTTCAGATTCTACTTCAATTTTTCCACCATGCTGTTTAATCAATGAAGAAACAATCGATAAGCCCAAACCTGATTCACCTGTCCCCATTCTTGCTCTTGAAGGATCCGCCTTAAAGAAACGCTCAAAGATGTACTTTTCTTGCTTCTTATTCATCCCAATTCCATTATCTTTAACAGAAAGAATCGCTGCATGTGGTTCTCGCTTTGCGGAAACTATAATTTTTCCATCTCTAGTGAATTGAATGGCGTTCTGAATCAGATTTACCATTATTTGAGTAAATCTATCACGATCTGCATAAATTGAAAGAGAAGCCGGAATATCAAAGATTAATTGATCATTTACCTTTTGAGCATTAGGAGTTAATTGAGTATCTAAGTCTTTTAAAACTCTAACAGCATCAAATTGCGTTTTCACTAAACTAATCTGATTGCTGCGAATTTTTTCGTAATCCAAGTTTTCATTAACCAATCTGATTAAACGCTTAGTTTCTCTACCCATCAAATCATACGATTTTGGTTTAGATTCTTCAGGAATCGCATCATACTGAAGGCCCTCAATAATACCATTAATTGTTGTTAACGGCGTTCTCATTTCATGTGCAGCATCAGCCATAAATTGATCCCGACGTTCTTCCTGAGCCTTTACTTCATCATTTGATTTCTTTAATTCACGAACCATTCGGTTAAAGTTTGCCGCTAATTGATCAATTTCATCTTTATTTTTATGGGGAATTTGAACATCAAAATTACCAGCTGCTACTTTATCAGCCGCATTCGATAATTTCTTAATCTTATTTGTTGAATAGTATGACAAAATAAGGCTAAGAATTAAACCAACAAGTAAAGTAACAATTAAAGCATTAAACAAATTTTGTTTGGCCATCATAATTGGCCTTTCAACATCTTTAACAGTTGAACCAATCCAAATAACTCCAATTAACTTAGAACCATTCATCCACGGAACCAAAACACCAGTATAGTCGCTTTTAGTTTTCCCAATGACTTGCTGTTCTGAACTAGAATTATTATTTCTGATTTGGATTTCATGACCTTTTTTCAAAGTATTAAAGACATTATTTGATAGTTTAACTTCACCAGAAATAACTTTTGGATAAACCTGTTCATTGTCTTGATTAAAAATTCCGAACTGAACATTGTCTCGTTTCAAAACAAACTGAAGCTGATTCAAAAATTCATCACTTAAAACCATGTTTCCACCATTGCTAGTGGATTTTGCCATTTCCCCGATAGCCTTAGCATAACTATCCATTCTTTGAAAATTTTGCGAATATGCTTGATTTCTAACAGTATCCAACTCTGAATATCCAATAATGAAAACTGTTGTAATAATAATCAAAAAAAAGCTAAGCATATGTTGATAAATTAATTTCATTTGCCAACCTGCGAGTCATCAAACTTATAACCAACGCCCCAAACTGTTTGAATCACTTGAGGACCAACTTTTTCCATCTTTTGACGCAATTTCTTGATATGAGCATCAACCGTTCTTTCTTCACCATAATATTCATATCCCCAAACAAGCTCAAGTAACTGTTCTCTTGAAAAAACCTGCTTAGGCTTTTGGGCCATTGTAAACAATAGATCAAATTCTTTTGGTGTTAATGTTGTTACTGCTTTACCATCAAATAATACTTCACGTCTAGATTTTGAAATTTTTAAATGATCAGTCTCAATATCATAATCATTATTTACATTTTCTTCGGCTTCTGTCACCGGACCTTCTTCCATCATTACACGGCGATGAAGGGCTTTGATTCTTGCAATTAGCGCTATAGGACTGAAGGGCTTAGTTACGTATTCATCCGCTCCAATTCCTAATCCTAACACTTGATCTGACTCACTATCACGAGCAGTAAGCATAATAATCGGGACAGTTGGAGACATTTGCCTAACCTCTTTAGCAACCTGAATCCCATCTTTTTTTGGCAAATTCAAATCTAAAGTAATTAGATCATACTTTGATCCATTTTCCTTAAACATCTCAACTGCTTCTTCGCCATCTGTAGCGATATCCTGAGTCCAGCCTTCTTTCTTAAAAAATAATTCCATCATCTGTGCAACGGAAGTATCATCCTCAACCATTAAAATATTCATTATTATTACCGATCCTTAAATCCTTTTACTTTTTCATGTCTTACTTTATCTGGATCAACATAATCATGAGGAAGTTCATCGCGCTTTCGCAGAAATCTTTTCAAACTCTTCTCAGTCCATACAATTGGAAAAATGATAAACAAATAAAAAGTTAACAACCAAATAAAAAAGTAGCGATCCCAACCTAAGAAATAAATTATTAGACCCAAACAAAATTGAATTGCGCCAAATAAAATTAAGTGAAAACTTGCCATTTTTTGGGCATATTTAAAACTATCTTTATTAACTTGAGCCAAATATGATAAATAGCCATAAATTCTATTAGGTTTTTTAGCAGGTGAAATAAGCCAAATAAGTCCAATGGCAATCATCACGCTTGCACATGCAATATAGATCACTACTTTTCGCTTCCTTTATGAAAATTATTTGTCTTCTCCTGGAGCAGACATTACGATTCTCATTTTACCAGTGAATGTAAAATTCTTCATCTCATTTGGAATAATTAAATTACTCCCCATCTTAAGATCCCAACTTTGTCCATCGGCTTCAAGTTTACCTGATCCTTTAATCACTGAAACTAAAAGGTATGGATGATTCTTTAAACTGGTCTTCCATGTCCCATCGAGATCAATTTGCCACAAGTAAAAATGTGGTGAAACAGGTGGCTTAACCAAAGTCTTAATCTTAGCATCTTGATCTTCATCAACATGCACATCAAGTTTTGGATCGATATGAGGAACTGTAGTCACATCAATTGACTTTTGTGTATGGAGTTCTCGCTTTTTACCAGTCTTTTGATCAACACGATCATAATCATATAAACGATAAGTTACATCACTTGATTGTTGGGTTTCAATTACTAAACTACCTTTTGTTAAAGCATGGATTGTACCAGCTGGAACATAGAAAAAATCACCAGCCTTAATTGGAACTTTACGAAGCAAATGATCCCAATCACCATTTTTGATCATTTCAGCAAGTTCTTCCTTGGTCTTTGCATGATGACCATAGATAAGATATGCACCTGGGTCAGCTTGAAGAACATACCAGCTTTCGGTCTTGCCGCGATCATTTTCAACCTTGGCTGCATATTCATCATCTGGGTGCACTTGAACTGAAAGATTATCATTTGCATCTAAGAATTTAACTAAAAGTGGAAATTCCTTTTCTTTTGGATTACCAAATAATTCTGGATGATTATGATAAACATCTCTCAAAGATTGACCCTTCAAAGGTCCCTCAGTTACAGTTGAAGCATCATCTTTATAACCTGAAATAATCCAGGCTTCTCCGACCTTTCCTTCAGGAATATCATAATTAAAAATTGTCTTTAATTTGCGTCCGCCCCAAATCTTGGGTCTAAAATATGGAGTTAAAAAAATTGGTTCCATTAAAATCACCTCGTGTTAAAGTATATACTTTTGAGGCAGCTTAATGAAACCCTTTTCTTATTTTTATCTAAAAATCATGCCTTATATTTTTCAATTGCTTTTTTTAATCTTTGCATGCCATCTTTTACCATTTCTAATGGACAAGCTAAATTCATCCGCAAAAATTGTTTTCCATTTCCGCGATACACACTACCGGCTGACACAATCAAGCCTGTTTCTTTTCTAATAAACTCTGTGAGTAATGTTGAATCTTCACTAATTCCACTTACATCAAGCCAGATTAAATAAGTTGCAGGTCCTGAAACAACCTTGATCTCTGGGAGATTATCTGCAAGATAATTTTCAGCATATTTGAAGTTAATTTCTAATTGCTTTAAGAGTGCTTCACGCCAAGCACTGCCTTTTGTATATGCGGCAATCGAAGCCGGAATTGCTAATAAATTCGGTTCGGCAATTTCGTCACTATTTAACCCGCGATTAACAACATTACGAAGATTTTCATTTGGAATAATCGCTGTAGCAGCATGAAGAGCCGCTACATTAAAAGTCTTACTTGGAGAAACAAGTGAAATAACATTATCAATAGCTTCACCAGTAACTGAAAATGCTGGCGTATAGTCATTTCCAGTTCTAATAATATCTCCATGAATTTCATCAGATAAAAGTACTACATGATATTTATGACATAAGTCTGCGATTTTTTGTACCTCTTTTTGAGACCAAACCTTTCCTGTTGGATTATGGGGATTACAGAAAATCATCAACGTCGTTAATGGGTTAGCAAGCTTCTTTTCTAAGTCTTTCCAATCAACATCGTAGTCATTCCCATCAAACAAAAGATTACTTGATAAAACATGACGGCCATTATTTTCGATTGAATTATAAAAAATATTATAAACTGGCTCTTGCACTAAAACATTGTCACCAATATGTGAAACTCGTCTAACAATTGAAGAAATTGCTGGTACCACTCCTGTTGTAAAAATCATCCATTCATTATTAGGACGATGATTATGCTCTTTCTCATACCAAGAAGCCACTGCATTAAAGTAATCATCTTTTGGCCATTCATAACCGAATGCTTCAAGATTGATCTTTTGTTTCATTGCATCAACAATTTCTGGAGTAACTTTAAAGTCCATGTCAGCGATCCACATCGGAAGCTCGCCGTCTTTAACATCCCATTTAATTGAATCAGAATTCTTTCGATCAGGGCTATTTACAAAATCATAATTCATTATTATCACTAATCCTTTGGTTCTTGATTTTGATCTGAATGTCTCAATACATTACCAATTTTAGCGCAAATAATTTCCGTTTTCTCGGGATTAATCTTATCGCCGTCCAAAATTAATGTATCAATTTCTGGAGCTGATAATTTACCAGAAATTGGATTTTTAACGCTGTCGATTTTGCTAGTAATTTCTACGTCAAGATTAGATACGTATTCAAATACAAGATCAGAATGAATTAAGCTAGTATTCTTAATTTCAAGATGATCAATATAATTTAAACCTTGTTCACTCTCAATTTTGCAATTGATAAATTTAATATTCTTACTATTCCAAGCTAAATATTCACCATCGATGGTTGAATCATAAATTGTCACATTTTCACAATTCCAGAAAGCATCTTTTGAAATAAAAGTAGAATTATGAACTTCAATATTTTTAGCCCCATCAAAAACATAATTACCGATTACACTAACATGATCAAGATAGATATTTTCGCTATCTTTGCCAAAGTAATCACCATTAATTTCACTATTAGTAATTTTGATGTCCTTACAAGTCCACATAGTTTCTTCAGCATCAGAAAAATGAACATTATTCAGTGTGATATTAGATGCTCGTCTGAACAATTTTGGCGCTTGAAGAGCCGAATCAGTGATTGAAATATTATCTGTATACCAAATCCCACTACGTGACATAGTTTCAAAAGTTGTATTCGTAAGTTCTACATTTTTGGCATACCAAAGTGGATACTTCCATTTAAAGATTGAATTCTTAATATTAACATTTTTGGCTTCTTTTAAAGGAGATTCACCATGACCAAATGTAATACCATCAAGTTCAAGATTATTTGCCCCGTAAAGGATTCTTTCTCCTTCAAAATATTTATTATTGTAGTTAATCATTTTGTCTCCTTATTAATTACTTTTTTGATTTGTTAAATAAATGTTAGTCTAAAATTTCTATAATGTATAATACTTATTTATCTTTAATTACTATAAGTAAAAGTAATAGATGTTTAATATAAATTTTATAACAAAAACCGCTCTAGACATGGGTCTAAAGCGGTTTTTAAGTTATATTAGTGGAGATGAGGGGAATTGAACCCCTGTCCAAACGTATCTCGTCAATGACCTCTACGATCATAGTTATATTACTTGAACTTCACTAGTCCAAAACGCCATATAACAGGGCTAGAATGAACTAGCTAACCTGTTAGGACTCTTTTTAACTATTCAGGTGAGGTAGTTAAACGTAACTCGCTAATGTTGATACTTGAAAGAAACCACGAGTGAGCTCCGATCAAGCAACACATGCGCTAAATTAAGCAGCTAATGCGTAAGAATTACTGTTTTTTGCAGTTAATTTTAAAGTAACGTTTTTACGTAGACGTAACCTACGAATCGCAGTCAAAGCGGGTCTACGCCTGTCGAATCCCAAAACATCCCCGTATTGAGAACATATCTAGTATACATGTATTTAGATATGTTCTCAACTAATTAATCCAAATGAGCTAAACGCACAACATCACGTTCAATCATCAATTCTTCATCAGTAGGAACAATTAATGCTTGAACTTTTGAATCTGGCTTGGTAATAAATTTTTCACCATTTTCACTGTTTGCATCTAAATCTGGTTCAAGACCAAATACGTTCAATGCTTCCATTACTGCCTTACGAACACCCTTATCATGTTCACCAACACCAGCAGTAAATACAACAGCATCTGCTCCGCCCATTTCGGTAATGTAAGCACCAACATAGCGAACAATTCTATTAATAAAGATACTGCGTGCCAATTTAGCGCGTGGATTTGGATTATGCTTCAAATCTCTCATATCTGGAGAAATACCGGAAATACCCAATAAACCAGATTTATGATTCAAGATCTTTATCATCTCGTCAATTGACATATTTTCTTTATCCATCACAAATTGTAAAAGTGAAGGATCAACATCACCGGATCGAGTAGACATAGTAATTCCTGCTAATGGAGAGAAGCCCATTGAAGTATCATATGATTTTCCATTTTTGACAGCTGTTATTGATGCACCTGAACCAAGGTGACATACAACTAACTTAAGATCCTTAAGATCCTTCTTCATTAATTCTGCGGTTCTACCAGAAACGTAACGAACTGAAGTACCATGTGCACCATATTTACGTGCGCCATACTTTTCATACCATTCGTAAGGTACAGAATATAGATAATGAATATCATCCATACTTTCATGGAATGAAGTATCGAATACAGCAACTTCAGGAACACCTGGAAGCAGCTTCATAAAGGCCTTAATACCTTCTCCTTCAGCTGGATTATGAAGTGGTGCATAAACTGCTAACTTGAAAATTTCATCAATGTTTGATTCATCAATAATAGCTGAATCCTTAAATACTTCACCACCAGCAACAACACGGTGTCCAACACCGACAATTTCATTCAAATCTTCAACTACATTGTATTTCTTTAAAGCATCTAATAATAAACTTACTGCTTTTTCTTGATCTGGAATAGCTACGTCTTCGACATGCTTTTCACCATCAGTAATTTCAATTGTGAATGTTGAACCATCCAATCCAACACGATCTGCAATTCCTTCTGCCAAAACTTTTTCTTTTGGAAGAGAAAATAATTTATATTTAAAAGATGAACTCCCTGAATTTATTGCTAAAACTTTCTTCATACTACCCTCCGATATGTAATTTTTAATAAATATAATTTCACAAACTAATGATTAGTTTTAGTATACCACTCGTTTAGCTTTACGTTGAACTTTATTAACGCCTCTTCATCTTTGAAAGAGTCCAACTTTGTGAGCAAAACCTCACTGCTGGTAGCGCTTTCGCCATGATTTTGGAATACTAAAATTGTTTTTTGATTTAATTTATTTTTAAACATATTTGAAGGTAATTCAACAATCGCTTTCAAATATACTTTATCTGAGAGCCATGGCATAAAGTCTGCCCCACCCTTACCAGACAAAATTGAACTTGGCACAACTAAGAATGCCATTCCAGCAGGCTTCAAGTTTTTGATAATTTGTTCAATAAAGAGTAAATGAGCAAGTGAGTGACCTTTTTCTGACTTAGTAGCAAAATTATTGGCGTTTTCATCAATTGGATAATAGCCAATAGGCAAGTCGCTTACCACTGCATCTGCTGGTTTTACCATCCAAGGCATTAACGCATCTTGACGATATAAATCGATATCTAGATTATTTAAATGAGCGCCAATATCTGCAAAGCTAAGCATTTCTTCATCATTATCAATTCCAACAAGATCATAGACATTCTTAGAATGATTGGCCGCTTTAAGCTGATTTATGATTGAGTATAAAAGTTCACCCGTACCAATAGCTGGATCTACAATTTCTAATTCTCGATTAGGCAACATCTTTTGCATAAGAAGTGCAATAACAGTAGAAACAATAGCAGGAGTTGGCATTTGATTAACATCTCTACCATCTTCTGTAATAGCTTTAAGTGTTAAGAAAGTAAAAATTTGAACTTTTACTTTTTGTGGTAAATGATCGTAATCTAGTGAAGCATACATTTTACTTAATTTGGCAACTGTAGCTTCATCAGGAGCTCCATTTTCAACTTTAATTTTGCCTTCTTCAAGATTATCAAAAGTTTCAGTCAAAGCTTCACCAAATGAAACATTTAAATTATCTTGTAAGGTAGTTATACAACTCAAAAATTGATTAAAGATATTTTCTAAATTTTCCATACTTCACCCTTCTTTTAATTACCTTACTATTTTAAAGAAAGGATTTTTTTGGTGCAAGTAAAGTCAATTATTCTTTAAGTATTCAATAATCATTTGGTTGTTTGCAACATTATTATAAAAAATCTCCTGATAAAGCTTTATAAATAATAGACAAGTCGCTAGGACTAAAACGCTACTCAGCAGTGCGCTCCCGTTCATCTTTTTTCGACTTTTTCTTTTCATCTTCATAATCACTTTCTTTTTGATCAAATTTAAATACTAATTCAGACTTTCTACCATCTTTTTCTTTAATATCGATTTTTATCTGATCTTCATCGGTATGAAATTTCGCATCTTCAACATTTAAGAGTAAAGGCATATGGCCTGCACTAGGCGTCCTTATTCTAATCATGGATTCATATTGAGTTATTACATAAATATTTGAATCTTTACCATCTTTTTTTCTAAATGCTGCTTTTTTATAGCTAGTTAATTCGGGCAGAGTATATACTACATCCCCATCATGTAAAAATTTATCTAATTGGACATAGGCATAAGCAAGTTCATCACTTTGATGTTTAACATGATTTGCAGTCCTCAAGTTCATCAATAGATTTCGCAGAATTAAAATTACAATCATAGTAATAAAAATCGAAAAAACAGCCTCTGCTAATAAGAATCCTTTACTCTTCATTTAAGTAATAGACATGATCATGAATGCGAATACTATTTAAATCATTATTTTTCATAATACGTTCGGCTAGTTTCGCGTCAGTCCTTTCCTCCATAATTTTTTCTATTTTTTGCCCCTGAACTACGATCAAGGCCAAAATAGTCACACTAAAAAAGCTAATCACTAAGGCCATCATACTTTCAATAAATATAAATCCCTTAATCTTCATATAACATCTTGCCCCAAGTCATTTGAATTCTAACCTTTTTATCTTTTTTTCCATTAGTAAAATAAAGCGTTCGTGGTCTAATCGTTCCTTTACGAGAAATCTCAAATTGTGAAAGATTTTTAATCCTAATGCTTTTATCAATATCGATATTTCTTTTAAAATGATCACTAGAAATTACTACTCGAGAACTTTTAGCAAAATAAGTAATATTTGTCTCCTCATCATTCAAAAGACTGACTCTACTTCCTTGCTCTAAAGCAGTCATCGTTTCCTTCACTGTATTTTCAAGAATAATATCTGCTTGATAATCTTTTAAATAAAAAGTTCCAATCGTCAGCAATCCGCACATAATTATTAAAGAAATTAGAGTTTCAAGAATTGTGAATCCTACTAATCTTTTCATTTTATCGAGGAACGACTTCTCCACCTTCAAGCTTATAGTTCTTGGCTTTCTTAAGCTGATCGTTAGTCAAATACTTTTCTCCCAAGGCTTCTAATGATTCAGGTTCTTTATCATGTTCATTTTCATATAGCTCAACTTGAGTTTGCAAAGTAGTCTTAAAAGCATCATCTGTCTTCTTTTCTGCATTTTTCTTTTGTCCAACTAAATTTGGTGCAATTATTATCAAAAGTAAAACTACAATTGCAATTACAACTACCATTTCAATTAAAGTGAATCCTTTTTGCTTTTTAGCTAACAATTTTTTCATTATATTCCTCTCATCATCGAATACATTGGAAGTAATAATTTTAAATACATTCCAATTACGCATAATCCTATTAAAACAAAGCAAATTGGTTGAACATTTATAACCAACTTTTCAATTTTTCTAGTTAATTCATTAAATAGGCTTTTTCCTAAAATTAAACATTGTTGACTTAAATTTTTTCTCTTCGAGCCAGTCTGCAGCAAAATTAGTAAACTATCTGGTAAAAATACTTCATTTTTAATTATTTGTTTTAAATTCTTTCCCTGCATTAACTGCTTACCAATTTTTTCTCCCAGATATTGCTGCAGAGAACCTTCTTCTTGCTGACTTGCATATTCACACATTTTTTGAAGGGAAAATCCACCTGATAACAACAATCCAATATCATAAATCAGTAAATAACTTACATAGGTCTGAATCGTTTTCCCAATTAAAGGATATTTGCTTAACTTTTTCATCGATTGATAATCCTGTTTTGCAAGTAAACTCAAGATTTTTACGAACCAATATATCCCAGCTGTAAATAAGATAATTAATCCTAAAATTAATATATCTCCAGAGTGTTCATCGCTATCACTAAATTGACTTGAAACAAAAGTCTGCATGAAGACCAGCAAAATAATCATCATCGTGGCTAAGACAAAGGGATATGTGAGTTCTGCTTTTAATTTTTTGATTTGTTCAATTTTTAATCTATTTAAAATTACCAATTGATTCAAACAATCAACTAAATTTCCCTGTTGCATTGCCAAGTTTATTTGCGTAACCGTTGTCTTAGAAAATCCTAATTTTAAAAGCGACTTTGAAAACTTTTCTCCGGCCTTCATTTGTGCATCCAAATTTTCCATCATTTCTCGCTTTTTAGGCCATAATATCGGCATTAACTCAATACTGCTACTAAGCGAAAAGCCATTATCCAGACTATTAGTTATATAATCTAAAAACTCAACCTGCTCTTGAAGATTTAGTTTATCCTTCTTGATAAAGTTCGAAGATTTCATCATCAATCATTTCCTCCAAATGAAGCTTATTTAAATTTTCTTTCCAAGCAATAAAATCTCCTCTTAACTCATCTTGTATTTCTGCAAGTAGCTGCTTTTCACTAGCAATATCAACCAAACACGATAAATGACCATTAGCAGCCGGAATTAATCGCTGATACGAAACCGCAGTTAAACAATTTAATAATTCTTCCCTTGTAATTCCTAACCCCTCTAATCGAGAAATTGTTTGAATCGTACTTTTAGCATGAACTGTAGCAAATACTAAATGCCCACTTAAGGCGGCATCTACTGCGAGGCGCGCCGTTCCTTGATCGCGAATTTCTCCAACAATCAAAATGTCTGGCCGATGTCGTAAGGCTGCTTTTAACAAGCTAACATAATCAATCTCAGCATCAACGTTAACCTGTGTTTGGAAAAATTTTTCTTCATGAACTTCCACCGGATCTTCAATCGTCATGACAACCTTATCTTTTCCAAGATCTTTAGCGAGTTCATACATTGTCGTTGTCTTACCTGAACCAGTAGGCCCACTTGTTAAAATCAACCCTCTTTTTTTGGCTAAACTTTTGAGTTTTTGCAATTGCTCAGGGAAGAAGTAATTACTGGTCGAAGTTTGATAAATAATTCTGATCACTAAAGATTCTTGATCATTAAAATCACCTAAACTTGATAATCTTAAGTAATACTCCTGTCCTTGATATTCAAAGACCATTGCACCAACTTGCGGCCTTCGATGTTCAGAAATATCCATTTGAGCAGCATACTTAAAAAAGTTAATAATTTCTCTTCCTTGATCAGAAGGATACTTTTCACAAACTTCAAGTCCTGCCTCCTTACGAAAACTAATTACCATCAAATCTTTCTTAGGCAAAATAAAGATATCACTTGTATGAGAATCAATTGCCACTTTAATTAGGTCATAAACTTTTTCCCTTATTTCCATCGAAATTTTTACCTCCCTCATTATTAAGTACGCAAAAAAAGTAAAAAATTCCGAAAAAAGTTCAAAAAAGTACAAAAAAACACTCAACTAAAAAAGTTGAGTGCTAAATAGTCTTAAAATTTATAATTATTCATCATCTGCTGCAGCAGTGTAAACATTTTGAACATCGTCACTATCTTCAAGTGCATCAACTAAATGTTCAAATTGTTCCTTCTTATCTGCTGGAACAGGAGTAGTGTTTTGTGGAATCATAGTGAGTTCTGCAGCAGCAAGCTTGTAGCCAGCCTTTTCAAGTGCATCACGTACTGAAGCGAACTGCTTAGCATCAGTGTAAATTTCAAATGCATCATCACTAGTTTGTAAATCGTCACCACCAGCATCCATAACATCAAGTAAAACTTGATCTTCATCAGCATCAGTAGTTGAACGATCGATTACGATATAACCTTTACGGTCAAACATGTAGGCAACTGAACCGGTAGCTCCAAGAGAACCACCGTTACGAGTGAAGGCTACACGTACATCTGAAGCAGTACGGTTCTTGTTATCAGTTAAAGCTTCTACTAAAACTGCAACACCACCTGGTGCATAACCTTCGTAAGTAATTTCGTCGTAATGCTCATCTGAGTTACCTTCTGCCTTCTTGATAGCACGTTGAATGTTATCCTTAGGCATGTTAGCTGAACGAGCCTTATCAATTACCATACGCAAAGTTGGATTTCCTGAAGGGTCAGGACCACCACTCTTTGCAGCCATATAAATTTCACGAGATAACTTTTGGAAAACTTTACCTCTCTTAGCGTCTTGCGCATTCTTGCGGCCTTGAATATTGTGCCATTTTGAATGTCCTGACATAAAGGATCCTTCTTTCTTTGTTTTAATATTTGTCAACGTTAATAATCTTAACTCACGACCGTTTAAAATTCAATATTCTCACGGATTTAAACCGATTTTTTATTAATTTTATGGTAGATTGCAGTAATTATTACACACAATACAATTGCAAGTAATGCGCCCGACCCATCTAACATAACGTCAAAGATACTTGGAGTTCTGTCTCCAGTTAAATATTGATGATATTCATCAAAAGCTGCAAGGCCAATCACACTTAGCCAGCTCATAATTGGAGCCATCCAATTTAGTCTAAAGATTCGCTTTAACCCTAAATACGAAAACATCCCTAAAATAAAATATGAGCCAAAGTGTGCAGCCTTTCTAATAACGAATTGTGCCATACTTGCCACACCGCCATCATTGTGCGCATTATGCCAATGGCCGCCATAATAAATATTCCAGTTTCCAACCAGCTCTTCCATAAAGCGCAAATGCGTGTGAATGAAGCCAGGTTTCATTTCCTGCTCATGATAAGTCATTGAACTTGAAATAAATAAGGCAAGAAGCATCAAACCAGCAATAACCAAATATATTTTTTCTTTGTTTGTAAATTTAAATTTTTGCATATATCAAACCTCGAAATTATTATAACAATCTATTTATTAACTTAATACCGCAATCTTTCAATTAATGCTAGTCAGATAGGACTTTACTAGGTAAAATAAAAACGTTGGTCAAATTTAAAGGAAAGCGTCTCATAAGATTGAATGTAAAATTTAAAAATAAATCGCCTGGAAAAAATGATCGTAACCCGTGTTAGATGATTTTTAAAGGATGAGGTAAAGTGGAAGAAATTAAGGATTTAAATCCAGATACAAAATATATTTCTTGGCAGACACTATTTTTGATGGCTCTTTGTACAGTTATCGGAATTGATGATATTATGTACAACTTCCAAAACCAAGGAATGTCAGTTATTTTCTCTTGGGTCGTCATGGTAATTTTCTACGTTGTTCCATATTCATTAATGGTTGGACAACTTGGTTCTGCCTTTAGTAAAGAAGGCGGTGGACTTTCTTCATGGGTCCGTGGGACAGATGGTGAATTTTTAGGATACTTCACCGCTTGGACTTATTGGGCTGCTTCAATACCATATGCAGTTGATTCAGCAAATGAAATTATCGTTGATCTTGGTTGGGCCTTAACTGGATCAGAAAAATTCCAAGATAAAATTTCCAATACTACATTTGCGATTTTGACATTTTTGATGTTTATTATCTTTATTATTGTTGAACATCACTTCTCCAAATCAATGGAAGTTCTCTCTACTATTGGTGGTGGAATGATGGTTATTATGATCATTGTTCTTGTTGTTTTGGCCTTTGTTGGATTAATTAAATCTGGCGGTCATATGGCAACTCAACCATTTACTTTTAGTAGTATGATACCAAAATTTAATTGGCACTATTTCTCAACTATCGCCATGTTGATTTATGCGATGAACGGGGCCGAACTGGTCGCACCATATGTAACTAAGATGAAAAAGCCACAATATGACTTCCCTAAGGCAATGATTGCTTTGGCAGCCATGACTGCGTTTTTAACAATTCTTGGTTCATTCTCACTTGGAATTTACTTTAATGCTAATAATATTCCAAACGACTTGAAGATGAACGGAGCTTATTACGTATTTGATATGATTGGACATCAATACGGCATGGGTAAAGGTCTCCTTTACTTCTGGTCTTGGACATCCGTCTTCTTCAACTGTGCCCTCTTAGCAGTTTTACTTGATGCAATGACTAGAATGCTTATCTCAGATACAGGTGAGCGTTATATGCCAAAATTCTTACGTAAAAAGGATAAGAACGGTCTTCCAATTAACGGTTACATTTTGACTGTTTCTCTTTCTGCTTTCATTATGATTTTAGGTATCTTCTTACCTGATATGAATGATATTTTCAATTGGCTTCTTAACCTTAACGGAATCGTTTCTCCAGGTGTAACCTGCTGGATCTTTTATTCATTCATGCGAATCAGAAAGAATTCAAAGAAGTTTCCTTCCAAATATGTCTTTATTAAAAATGATAAAGTTGCATATGCAGTTGGTTTAATTCTTTTGCTGGTCACTGCAATTGCCACAATCATGGGAGTTACCCCTCAAGATGTCCCTCAAGGAAGCGGTACTTGGTGGTATGAATTAATCATTAATATCGTCTCTGTTGTGGTTTTAATTGGTCTTGGTGCAATTCTACCTGGAATTAGAAAACGAGAAACTAAGTATGGTATTGCCTTTGATAAGCCACAATGGATTTCAATGATCGCCTTGATAATTATTGCAATCGTTGTAGGTATTTCATTAGGTGCTACAAAATTACCACTTAGAGGACTATATATTTTCATTGAAGCTATAATTGCTCTATTAATTGTTTGGATTATTGGTCGTCGTAAGCCTAATTTAAGCAATGGCTTTAAGGCTGAGGAAAATTAAGTAAAATACCAGACAAATAAAAAAAGCATTCTGAGTTTTTTCAGAATGCTTTTATTTTTTACTACAACTACTTTATTAGATAATTAATATACAGGTCTATCTGAACCTTGAGTTGCAGGATCAGCAATACCAACACTATCATTTTTAAGATAATTTGGATTTTCAATAATTTTAACAACAACGTCAGCCATACTCTTACGTGAGCCGGAAACTCCAACGTATTCTTCATTTTTATGAGTAATCTTGTAATTCAAATCATTACGATCATTAAGTCATGGAAGACGTAAAGTTGTGTAATCAATCCCTGATTCTTCAAGAAGTTTATCAGCATTTCTTGCGGTTCTAAGACCAGCATCCCCGATCATTTCAGCATTCCAGCGGCCAAATTCATCAGGAACTTCACTATAAATACCTAAAACGCTACATTCGATAATTCTCTTAACACCATTTGCCTTGGCACCTGCAATTACGTTCTTGGTAATATTATTTTGCGCTTCATGATCAACGACACCGATAAAGGCAATATCCTGACCTTTCATTGCATCACTAACTGCTTGTGCGTCATCTAAGCTACCATCAACTAAGGTTACACGATCATTAGCCTTTGCGAGTTCAGCTAATCTTTGACTATTTCTTAAAAATAAAGTCAAATTAACATCCGGATCATTTGCTAATAAGCGATCTTCTACAAGTCTTGAAATTTGTCCATTTGCTGCAAAAATAATTACGTTTGTCATGTTTATACCTCCCTTTTCATTTTTTCTAAAATCTAGTAAGTACTTGCAACTTGTTTTACTATAATCCACTTACCATTTTGTTTTTCAAAGTACATTTTCATTTGAAGTGGCCAAGTACTTGGACTACCACCCCAAATTCTTGCCTTAACACGATTTTGTCCAACAAAAGAGGCCTTATCGCCATCAATTTGAATATCTTTAATATTTTCTTCTTTTGATGAATAATACTTCATTTCTTCACTTTGAATTTGGCTAAGCCACTCTTCTTTGGGCTGAACATAACCAGTCATATGAGTTAAAGTCATGCCCGGTGCAAGAATCTTATTTAAAGTATTTATATCTTTATCAACCATCGCTTTATTTTCTGCTTGGTAAAGATCAATAATTTCTTGTTCATCTGTATTCATATCAAGTCTATTTGGCCTTTCCTGATTCACGAACTTCATTAACGTTGCCGTACCAATATTGAGCAGTAACACCGCCATCAATTAAAAAGTCACTACCAGTAATAAATGCTGCTTTATCACTAAGTAAAAATTCAGCAAGACCAGCAATCTCATCTGGAGTGGCTGGGCGTTTAGTTACCATAGATTCAAACATCTTTTTATAACCCGCACCTCGTGGGCCATTCAATTCATCCAAAGCAAGTGGAGTCATAACAATACCAGGAGAAATCGCATTGATTCTAGCACCACGCTTTTGCCAATTTACTGATTCACTGGCAACACGGAGAACATTTTCACGTTTTGCATATTGATATGCTGCAAGGGAATCTTTAATTGTATCTGATTTAAGAATATCTAGATCAAGTAAGTCCTCAGTTGAAGTCATTGCTAACTTCTTGTCATTTTCTTCACCTAAGGCGGGCAAGCGATGACCGGATTGTGAAGAAATAATTACACCACTACCACCATCAGCTATAACTTTACCAAACTCTTCAAGCAAAACTGAAGTACCATAAAGGTCAACTTTTAATACTTGTTCAGGGGTTGTTTGTGATGGAGAAACACCTGCAGCATTAATTAAGTGCTTAATTTCACCCAATTCTTGAGCTTTATTTACAACAGATTTGATAGAAGCTCTTGAAGAAAGATCGGCCTTAATTGTTTCAACATCAAAACCTGCTTCTTGAAGCCGTTTTTGAACATTCTTTAAATTGTCTTCATTATAGTCTGCAAGCAAAAGTTTCTTTCCTGCACTAACTCGGCGGGCAATAGCTTCACCAATAGAGCCGCTTCCAAATAAAACAACAACTTCTTTTTTCATCAGAATTCTCCTTAAGATTATTAATTATCTGTCTACGTGTCTTTATTCTGGAGTATTCAAACCAATACTGTCACGACTATCCAAATTAGGATCTGCAATTAATTTCTTAACAGCATCTGCAATTGATGAAACTGAAACATCATGGCCGCCAAATGGTTGGCCTTTATGAGTTACTTCATAATCAACTGGACCTGAAGTAAACCAACCAGGACGGATAATTGTGTAATTGAGATCTGAGGCTTCGATAACATCGGCAGCGTCACGATAAGTTTGAAGTACTGGATTACTTCTTAAATTACCACTTGCACCAACAGAAGCAGGAATTTCATTGTAAATTCCCATTGAAGTAATAAATAGTAATCTCTTAACGCCATTGCGATCCATTGCATCTACAATGTGTTTAGCAAAATTACCAAGGTTTCCGCTTAAAGCTGCAAAAACTACGTCTTGGCCTTGCAATGCCTTATCAAGATCAGCATCATTAGTTACACTTCCAGAAATCGCCTTTTCACGACTTGAATCAATATTTAAACGATCAGCAGAACGTGAGAATAAAGTAAGTCGATCAGAAGTTTCATCTAATAAAGTTTGTCTTACAGCACTACCAACAGTACCTGTTGCACCAATAATTAATACATTTGTCATTTTTATTCACCTCAAAAATTCTATTTTTTCATTTACTATTGTTTATATGCTTATAATAGTCACTTATTGAATAAAGAACAATTTGCAAAATTAAGTATTTATCATAAGTTAAACTTATGATAATAAGTCTTAAAAAGTCAAAAACATCAGTATTTGTTCCGTAGCTCCTGGACCATTAATCTACATCCCCTTTGTTTTCATTTTTTATCTCTGTAATTTATAAGTAAAATTATATTGATAAATAAAGCTTTTGAAAAATACTTTATAGCTATGCAAGTATGCAACTACCAAATACTAGCAATCATAAAAAATAAACGCATTACACATTTCTTTTCCAATATTGTTCCCCTTTCTTAAATTACTAGATCTTTTATTTATTATCTATTTTATAAGAGAACTGTTACATTAATCATTAGAAATAGTTCTCTTATTCATAAGAAAAAATTATTGTTACTTAGATAGGATGCCAACTTCAACTTTCAAAAAAATTTTAGATGAAATATAATCCAATCTTAATGATAAATAGTAGAATAATTTTGAAGGAGTGTCTTAAATGAATAAAGAAAGAACAACTGCATTTACAGATGCAATTTTAGCAATCATAATGACCATTTTAGTTCTTGAATTGAAAGAGCCAGAACAACTTTCTTTTTCTGGACTTTGGGCATTACGCGAAAGTTATTTTTCATATGCATTATCATTCTTTTGGCTAGGTACAATGTGGATTGGAATTCACAATGAATGGCAACATGTTAAATCAATTTCCGGTTCAACTTTATGGGCAAATTTAATAATGTTATTTTGGGCATCATTTTTCCCATACACTACAAAAATTGTCAGTGCAAATTTTGACAACAAAACTGCACAGATTATGTATGGTTCAATTGCTGCCTTAACTACTCTATCTAATATTTGGATGAGCCACACACTAACTAATATTTCTGCAAATGAAAAAATTCGAGCTAAATCTATTTTCAGACAAAGATGGCTTTCAATTGATTTAGTTATTAAACTAGTAGGAATTATTATAGCAGCTACTATTTATCCACCTGCAGCCATGTATGCCGTATTACTAGCAGCAATTATTATTGCTATTCCCGCTCACTTTGTTGAGGCTAAAAAGGGGTAGCGGCTACTAAAAGAATCTAAATAAATAAAAAGAAGTTACCAACTGGTAACTTCTTTTTATATAATTATCAATTCAAAGTCGATACTACTTCATCAACATCTCCATTAATAGTAGCAATGACATTTAGCTTGCCAGCCCCTTTCCTAAAGTTAGCATTATATTTGTCATCATTTTGACCAACACTAGTATCTACAGAGATCACTTTTCCATTATAATTTTGAATCTCATTCAAAAAAGTAGCAAGTGGCGTTGCAAGCTCTGAACCCCAGTTAGGGCCAGCAACTACAACTGTCTCATATTGATCAAGGCTCGGAACGTTTGAAATCAAAGCAGGAAAATTATTTTCTTCTCTTTGCTTAATAGCAATATCATTTGTAACATACATATCATCTGGAAAAGTTCTAGGTGCAACAGTAAGTTCTAAAATGTCAGCATTTTTTATTTTTGCAATTTTTTCGGCTAATTTTTTGGTAGTGCCTGTTTTGGAATAGTAAACAATTAAAGTTTTCATCATTTTATCTTCTTTCAACCACTTTATCTTTGTTACTTTTAATTATAAAAATACAAATGCTAATGTAAAAGATTATCTTTTTATGACATTTTATAAGAAAAAATTATTGATCACTTTTCTTTTCAAACTGTTCCTTCAAAATATCAGCAAATGTTTCAATGTAAAAGCCTGAATTATTTGCCTTCCAAAATGCATAATAATTCTGAATCATTTCTTTACCATCATTAAGTAAAGTCAATGTTTGTAAGGCGTCATTATGTATTAGCACCTTGCTGGTACGATCATTCACAAGTAAATAGCCTTGTCCTGATGCGGCCATAACTATTGCTTCATCATAAGTCTGTGCGGTAATAAAAGAACTGCGAATGCCCAAAATATCACGAAAATAATCTTCCTCGGCGGCTTCTTCATCTGGTCCAACAATTAAAATACATGCTATATCTTTTAATTCATCAGATGTAACTGTCTTTTTATGCTTACTAAATTTATTATTACTAATGATAACTTGGAAGAAGCTTTTGGTAAGGAAAACATTAACATAGCTATTAGACGGAGCACGGCGAAGATCATTGAAAACGAAGTCAACTTGATCAGTTCTAAGCAAATCATACAATTTTTCGTGACTAGAGCTGGTTACTCTAACTTGAATGTTAGGATATTCTTTCGAGAAAATAGAAACTGCATTTAAGAATTCATTTGTCCCAAGATTTCTTAAATAGCCCAACCGCAATATATATGGTTCTCTTCCTTGTGTACCAATTTCTTTTGTTTGTGCCACTAAATTATCAAGATTCTTAATTATATCTTGACCATGCTGATAAAAATATTGACCAGCTGGAGTTACTTTAAATCCCCTACCTTTACGATCAAGTAATGCCACACCGAGACTACTCTCTAATTCCTTAATTTGTTGTGAAATGGCAGGTTGTGAAATGTGACATTCTTCTGCCGCCTTGGTAAAATTATGATTTTTGACAACAGAAATAAAATATTGAATTTGATTAAACATACTGAAACCTACTTTTTATTTTAACTATCATTATTATAAGGATAACTAAAACTTATTGCTATTATGAATTAAAATTATCAGCAGAATACATAGAATATTTCAGTTGAACTTTAAACTTATCCACTTTTACTTATTGACTTTCATAAAATAATTGCTAATATAGCTTAAAATTAATTTTAATTAGGAGGCAAAAATATGCTTTTATCTAATTGTGTATTTTGTGACAAGGCTTCATCAGAAATTATTTTAGAAAATCAGCAAGCCAAAGCATTTTTTGATATTCATCCAATGGCCAAAGGTCATATACTAATTGTTCCTAAAGAGCACTATCAAACATGGTTTGATATTCCTGAAGAAACACAGGTTCAAATGGTTGAACTAATGAATAAAGCAAAGGAATTTTTAGACCAAAAATATTCTCCTCGCGGCTATCAAGTTTTTAGTCATGTAGGGAAAATCGCTGGACAAAAAATAAATCATGCTCATTTTCATCTTGTTCCAGTTTATTAAGGAGAAAAGATTATGCTTTTTAAACATCCCAATTTTACAAAAGACGAAATACAAGAATTCACAAATCTAATTAGAAATTCAAATCATATTTATGCAATTACCGGTGCTGGTATCTCTACAAATGCCGGCATCCCTGATTTACAACATTTATCTGGTCATACTTCAAGTTCTTTATCTTCAGAAGGTAGTTTAGAAAGTAACCCGGATAAATTCTATCAAGGTTTTCATCAGATTTTTATTGATCCGATCTTTGGAAATGGTCCTACTTTTAGTCATCGAGCCCTTGCTCAACTTGAAAAACAAGGAAAGCTAAGCGGAGTTATTACTACCAATGTAGATTATCTGCATGAATTGGCCGGGAGCAAAAATGTAGCCGATATTTGGTATTCATTAAATACTAACTATTGCATCAATTGTGGTCGCATTTATGATATTAAAATTTTAAAGCAGGCCCTTCCTACTTGTCCTAGTTGTGGTGGCTTAATTTCTCCCGGTCCAGTTTATCATCATATTGGTATTGATAATTTGGCCTATCAAAAGGCTAATCACTGGATGGATGAAGCCGATCTAGTAATCACCTTAGGTTCAAATGGTTACTACAGCAACATTAACTCTCAAGCTACCGTAGTAAATATTAATAAAAAACGTAATGACTTTGATCAACGTGCAGATTTAAATTTACGTGGCGATACAGATGAAATAATGAAAGAGTTAATGACAGAGCTTGAGAATTAAATATTTACTATAAGCTTACTTAAAAAGCCTGCAATTTTGCGGGCTTTTCTTCTTGTTCGTCTTATATTTCGAACATATTTTTGCTATAATTATTTCCACAGCAAGTTTTATGAGCGGTGGTTGTTTTTCCTCCTGGAGGTGAGGCCTATGGTCAATAAACTAAAGAAAGGGTTCAACCATGTCGGTTTACGATTGCATTTCTTTAATGCTTTTGTTTGGGATGTTTGTGCTAGCCTTGCTAACCTACATTGACCATCACGACAAATAAAAAACGCCGCTCAATCTATTAACTTTGGAAGAGTTATTGAGTGACGTAATCACAACATTATAATCTTTACCACCGCTCTTAAAGCGGGCTGCAAAGGAGACCTTCGAGTCTCCTTTTTCTTTATTTAGATTATAACATACTTTTAAAAAGACCCGCAATCTTGCGGGCTTTTTTTTACTTCATCTACTTCCATCTCGAACGTATTTTCGCTATAATTATTTCTGCAGCAAGTTTTATGAGCGGTGGTTGTTTTTCCTCCCGGAGGTGAGGCCTATGGTCAATACACTAATGAAAGGGTTCAACCATGTCGGTTTACGATTGCATTTCTTTAATGCTTTTGTTTGGGATGTTTGTGCTAGCCTTGCTAACCTACATCGACCATCACGACAAATAAAAAACGCCGCTCAACTGTTAACTTTGGCCAAGTTATTGAGTAGCGTCCATCGCAAAAAATAATCTTTACCACCGCTCTTAAAGCGGGCTGCAACGGAGACCTTCGGGTCTCCGTTTTTCTTTATTTAGATTATAACATAATTTCAATGTTTTTTTATTTACTATTACTAATTTAGTTTAATATTAGTATTCTTTTAGCCTTGCTAACCTACATCGATCATCACGACAAATAAAAAAACGCCGCTCAATTCATAACTTTGGTACGTTATAGAGCGTCGTTTTTAACAGTTTTATAACATTAAGCCACCGCTCTTAAAGCGGGCTGCCAAGGAGACCTATGCGTCTCCTTTTTTTACTCAGATTATATCATATTTTTAATAAGAATTTTTCTTAAGTAGGATAATTATAGAATTGAAAATTTTTAAAATAATTCTCCTTCATTTCCATTCCGTGAATCAAAAATGGAGATAATTATGTATTAATTCTTTTATCCTAAAAATCAGTTTTATCTGGATCGGCAGCAAGATCGGCCGCACCACGCAAACTATCTAATTGCTTCATTTCTGCATCAGATAATTCAAAATCGAATACTTCAGCGTTAGCTTTAATATATTCTGGGTGAACTGACTTAGGAAGTGGTAAAAATCCATGTTGAAGTGACCAACGAATCAATACTTGAGCAGGACTCTTACCATGATTCTTAGCAACTTCATTAACTGTATCATTACCTAATAAACCACCAGTACCTAAAGGACTGTAAGCTTCATTAAGCATCCCTAACTTATCGTCATAAGCAACAAGTTCAGGTTGAAGATCACTTGGGTTTAAGTAATTTTGATTTACTACTGGTTTAATTTCAGCAGTTTTCATTAATTCATCAATATGATGCTTTCTAAAGTTAGAAATTCCCAAAGCTCTAATCTTACCAGCGCGTTGAGCTTCTTCCATTGCTTGCCAACTTTCAGCATTCATTTCTGCCCAGTTATCACGCATATCAACTGGATTTGGCCAGTGAATGAGGTAAAGATCTAAGTAGTCTAATCCTAATTTTTGTAAACTTTCATCAATAGCTGCCTTTGCTTGTTTGTAACCATGGTTTTTATTCCAAAGTTTAGTAGTTACAAATAAGTCATGACGGTTAACGCCACTCTTTTTAATTGCATTACCAACACTTTCTTCGTTGCCGTAAGCTGCTGCAGTATCGATATGACGGTAACCAGCATTTAACGCGGCAAGTACTGAATCTTCAGCAACTTGTCCGCTAGGGGTTTGCCAAGTACCGAAACCAATAACAGGAATTTCTACCCCATTTGCTAAGGTATATGTGTCTTCTAATGAATGTAATACCATCAAAAGCTCCTTTCTAAAAATAAGTAACTTATTTTCTAATCTTAATAATAATTATGAATTATGTCAAATTAGAGAACTTCTTAGTACCTAAAATAACTGGTTATAGGATTCAAGATTTATTTTTCATCAAATTCATAATGTGTACCATCTTCATCAATGATAGCCGTTAAATCTCCTTGACGACCATCAATTAGCTGAAATTTTCCAAAATGAACTTGTCCATATTCATGGTCTACATTTGTTACTTCTATTTGATAGTTGGGATCACTAAAAAGCTTGCGTAATAGTTTAATTTTGACTTGATTTTCTTTAGATTTCTTTACTGCACTTGCTAAAGTATATCCTTGATCAAGTTTTTCCTTAATGAATGCAACACGAAATAGAGTACCTAGAGTATATTTACGAATACCGTCTTTTTCAATCGGCTCAATATACCCCTTTTCTTCCCAATATCTTAGTTGTCTTTGGGTGACCCCTGTTAGACTACTTACTTCGCCAATACCTACTTTAAGATCATTGTAGATACTACGCCATACAGAATTCATATGATTGACCCTCCAAACAATGTAGTCAAATTTTATACTACTATTGTAAACCAATTATCCATAAATGTAAAACAATGAATCATCATTGTTAAATTACTTGACAATAATTAAAAATAGCCCTAGAATAAATTTCGTTATGTTTAAATAAAGGAGATTAACGTATGGAGAAAGATATAACCGATATCTATGGCAAATCTTACAAACGTGGTTTGCTAGTTATGGTATTAATGATCGGTTCATTTTGTACGGTATTGAATGGTACACTTCTTGCTACTGCATTACCTTCCATTATGAGAGATTTTAAAATTAATACCGCTACTGCTGAATGGTTGTCAACTGCCTTTCTATTAGTGAACGGAGTTATGATTCCACTTTCGGCCTGGATAATGGGAAAATTTGGTGTTAAAAAGACTTATCTTTTTGCGATGATTACCTTTTTTGCCGGAACTACTTTTGCGGCTCTAGCACCAAATTTCGGTAGTTTGTTAACTGCTCGAATTATCCAAGGTATTGGGGTTGGTATAACAATGCCATTACTTCAAACAATCATGTTAACAATCTTCCCACCTAATGAACGTGGTGCTGCAATGGGTACAGTGGGTATTGTTATTGGACTAGCGCCAGCGATTGGACCAACTTTATCTGGTTGGATTGTCGACAACTTGAGTTGGCGTTTCCTATTTAGTCTAATTGCGCCAATTGCTTTTATAGTAATTGTACTAGCATTCTTCTTTATGAAAGATGTTGTTCCTCTTAAAGATGATAAGCTTGATTATTGGTCAGTAATTACTTCAACTGTAGGTTTTGGTTCACTACTTTACGGATTTTCAGAAGCTGGTAATGATGGTTGGACTGATCCCAAAATTTTAACCTTTATGGCAATTGGTGTAATATTCATTGTTTTATTTGGCTGGCGTCAAACACATATGGATAAACCATTCTTGGATATTTCTGTGTTCAAGCACTTTGAATTTGCTTTAGCTGCCTTCATGAGTGGTATTGTTAACTTAGCCATGGTTGGTATCGAATTAGTTTTGCCATTATACATTCAAAACTTACGTGGCGAAAGTGCCTTCCATTCAGGTCTTTTACTCTTGCCTGGAGCATTGATGATTGGTATTATGTCACCAATTACGGGACGTTTATTTGACACATATGGTGCTCGTAAAATGGCTATTACTGGTATGGTAATTTTGACTTTAGGTACGGTTCCATTTGTTTTCTTAACTGAAGAATCTTCAATGACTATGATTACCATTCTTTATGCTATTAGAATGGTCGGTGTTTCATTAGTTTTAATGAACGTTACTACATCCGGTATGAACGCTTTGCCGCTTGATAAGATGGCACATGGTACTGCCGTGAACAATACATTCAGACAGGTACTTTCTTCACTAGGTACAGCGATCATTGTTTCCGTACTTTCAACTGTTACTAAAAATCATATGCCAGCTAAATCAGTACTTACAGCAACTCCACTTAAATATGCAACTAGTGCAAAGGCAGCTACTTTAGATGGTTTTAATGCCGCCTTTTGGGTAAGTATCTTCTTCTGTTTAGTTGCGTTAGTAATGGCCTTTTTCTTAAAGAAGGGCAATCGTGCTAGCCAAACTAAGATTTCTGTTGAAGGAGGTAAAGATTAATGATAATTGTAATTTTAATTATTGCTTTAGTTTTATTTGCCTACTTCAATATCATTCCAGGTAAATTTCATACTTTCTGGGCTTGGGTATTTATGCTTATTTCATTTGCTAGTGTTGGTTCAATTGTGGCCCATGACTATGGTCACATGGGTATGAAAGAAGTAACTACTGTTAAAACTGAAAATTTAGCTTCGGCTGTCCCACTGCCAAGTAAAGCTCAACAAGCTAAACAAGCACAGCAGATGCAGCGAATGATTCAGGCCAATCCATCAATGGCAGCTCAAATTCAAAAACAAGCTGCAAGTATGAAGGTGCCTGGAGGAATTTTAATTTATCAACCTTTAGGTAACGGAACAGAAAAAGTTTATGTTTACCATACTAAACAAAAGGATAAATTAAAACCAATTAAGACTGATCATATGTCAGCAAAAACTGTTACTTCTAAGAAGGCTCAAGTAGAAATAAAAACTACTAAATATGTATACCAAAATAATACAGTTAAACTTTTCTTCGGTATTTTTGGTAGAGATAATGAATTAATAAAGAGACAATATATTTTCCATGTACCTTCTGATTGGATGGTTATTTCAACTAAACAAGCTAAAAAGATGCAAAAGAAAATGACCGCAATGAAGAAGCAGCAAGAAAAAATGATGAAAAATGCTCAGTCTGCTAAAGTTCAAGAAACCAAATAATTGGTAATTAAATATAAAATAAAAAAGGTCCGATTTCGATATTCAACCGAAGTCGGGCCTTTTAATTTGCTCTTAATTCTTCGCATCAGTAGTCATTCACCAAGTGCAATTCGATATTAATCAATATTGACACTTTGATATTTAATATCTTTAAATTTTACACTTCTATATTGTTTAGCAAGTTGTGGTGCTTTCCAATAAACACAATCTGCCAAAGCACAAGCACCACTTACATTAAATAATTATTCTTTTACTATCTTTTGCAAGCATCGTAATTTAAAGAGAAAACCAGCCCCAGCACATTAAATACTTGAGCTGGTTTTGTCATCAATTATCAACTATTTGATAATCTCCTGATTGAATCAAAGCCTAAGGAATTAATTTTTCTTTTTATTCTTACCAAGCAAGCCGAATATTCCAGCACTAGTTATGGCTAAGAGACCGAGGACACAGAGGATACCGACGTTTTGCTTGTCGTCCCCAGTTTGAGGAAGGACATGCCTATTAGCTTGGCCGTTCAGTGTAGCAGCTGAACCATGGCTAACGGTTTGAGGAAGAACGCGCTTGCTGTTACGTTCAGCATTTACTTGGCCCTTCACTGCAACCAAATTATGGCCTTTCGGGGTTGAGTTGCCCTTGTTGCTGGTTTGAGAAGCAGTGTGCTTGCTGCTACGCTGAACATTTCCTTGATCGTCCAGTGTAGTTGAACCATCGCCATTCGAGGTTGAGTTACCATCATGACCTTTCGGGGATGGATTACCACCATTACCAGTTTGATCTCCCCGGTCTGGCTGGTTAGTTGCATTCTTGTGATAAGTAATCATGACCTTAATGTCTTTAGTATCTTCTTGGACATCGTCGATTTCGGCCACGGTGGCTTGACTAGGTGTGTAGCCAGAAATTTGTGGAACATCAAATTCCGCAAAGTTATCTGGACCGTCAACTTGCCAGTTCGTATAAGTTACTTCACCAGTGACATTGTCGACCAAAGCATTGCGCTTGAAGTGAACTTCTTGCACGGTGTCGCGGATCGTTCCATCTGGGGCGATGACCGTGATTGTACGAGTAACCGTGTGGTGAAGTTCATTGTAGGTAATATCATGATCCGGAGTTTCTGGGTTAGTCTTTGGATCATGGTTCTTTTCACCTGGCACTTTGTCAGTTGGTGTTGGAACCTTATCAGCTGGAACTTCTGTAACCTTATGCTGGATGATAACATCTAAGTCTTGATTTTCTGGAATATACTTATCTGGCAGTTTTGGTAATTTACCAACAACTTCCCAACCTGCAGGAACATTGATCTCACCAGTAACATCTTCATCGGTCTTACCTGCGAAGTGTTGATCTGGAATATTAGATCCATCAGCGTTCTTAGCTAGTTGACCATCTTTAGTCTTAAAATGAACGTTGAAGCTCAGGTCATTTGGTGCGTAAGTAATATTCACTGTCGTATCCTTATCGCCGTCTTTGACTGTCTTAGCAGTAACTTGAGTGCTTGCTTGATTATTAATCAAAGTCGTGTAACCAGCTTTGGAAATTGGTGTATATGCGTCCCATGTATCGGTTGTCCAATCATTAAAGGCCAATTTTCCATCTGAACCAATTACCGGTACACCATTATTAACTTTTGGTGTACGCTGAATAGTTGCAGTTTGCTTAATTGGAGTTTGATCCTGGACATTAATCGTTCGCTTTATTGTTTGCGTTTCAGGCTTAGTGGAGTAGTGAATTTCAGTATCCTTAGCCTGCTTGGTAGTAGTCGTTACTGGATCTTCGGTTTTTTTACTAATATGGTATGTAAAAGTCCAGGTATTACCATTTTGTGTTGCACTGTAATCTCCAGTAATCCCATATGCCTTTGCAATCTTATCAGCAATTTGTTGATTGGTTGCTGTATCAAGTACGTTGAACTCTTTTTGTTTTAGATCATCTTTTACCTGCTGCTCCAGAATAGTTTCTGGTTGATATTGAGAAGCCTTAGATGGATCCTCCGGCTGAGGCTTCATCGGATCTATTATAAAATGAAACCAATCTGAATATTGTTCTTTATCTGTATCTTTTTCACCATCTTTATAGATACCATTCCTACCATGAACCATGGTAACGTTTCTGTAGGCTGTTGTTGTACCATCTTCTTTGACATACCTCTGTCTATAGTGGTTAGTTCTATAAAGATTCCTATCGTCCTTATTGTCATTGTCGGACCAATAATCTGCATGCCACTTGGTAACAGTTACATCAACGGTACTCTTATTATCAGTAGTTGTCTTAGTAGTTGTCGTTTGTCCAGGAGTACCCGGTTTGGTTAAGGTTGTTCCAGCTGGCAAATTATCATCAGAAACATATTTAGTTCCCGGGTTAATTGACTTAGTATCAACTACTTCTGTTGTAGTGGTGGTTGTTTTAGTCCCACCTGGAATTGGATCATCATCTTTAGAAGTGGTTGTTTTTATATTTTTGCTTGCTTCTTGTGGCGCCACTTGTTCCGTTCTGGTCACTGCTGGTTTATTAGTTGCAGCGTGGACAGTAGTAGCGGCTCCAAAGTAAAAACTAGTCCCGAGCAAAACAGAAGCTACTCCCACACTGAGCTTTCGCAACCCAAAGTGTTGGACTTGCCGAGCATTTAAAAGCATTCTCTCCTCAAAATTTCGTTTTAAAATCATCTTAATTCTCCTCCAAATTAGAAATTTGACATCAAAAACTCCCATATACAAGCTCATTATGCTCCGAAAATAGTTAATAAGCAAGAAATATTAATAAGACATGTTATATAATGTAATAAAATCATCCATACAAAAAATGCAGTGCTAATGCACTGCATTTTCTCTATACTAAAGTTTTCATTCAAATATAATCAATTCGCTCATCATCGAGGTATAATCTTTATTTATTTCCAGGTAAAAAGAATACACGAATTGCCAAAATTAGAGTAGCTAATCCTAAAATAAATAAACAACCAATTGGCCAGAAGAAACTGATTATCAAAGCTACAATTAATTCAATATATAATACTAAACGATAATTAATTGTATCAGTTGGATCTGCGGGTGTACCTGGATTATCTCTAACTATTTGATGATCCATTGACTGGAATAAAATACTCCAAAGCAGTAAATCTAAGGCATACAAAAATTCTGGTAGAGTGCTATCTGGATATTCACCAACCCAATGAGTTAAAAAAGGAACTAAAGTTAATAAGAATAACCAAATTCCATTCAGTAGATAAGTTTTTCTACTAATAAATTTTGCCTTATGAAAAATATTATGGTGGTTATACCAAACAATATAAATAAGGACAAAACTAATTATATACGCTACAAACACGGGCCATTCTTCTAACAAACTGGCTACACTATTGTGCTCAGGAACTCTCAATTCTAAGACCATAATTGTGGCCGCAATTGCCACAATCGCATCTGTAAAGGCCTCAACTCTCGTTTTATTCAAAAAAATTCCTCCTCTGTTTTTATGATTTCATTATATTACTTAAGTTATCACGAGAAAACAATTAATCTAATAATTTATACCAAAAAGCAAGTCCAAAAATTGGACTTGCTTTTCTTATACTTTAAATTAGCCAAAACCAACTGTTACTCAAGAAGTAGGAAATACGAACAACTCTGATTTCAACTATGAATACGTAATGATAAGACATAGGAACAGTTGGGGCGGTTGGCGCTGTTGGAGCTGTTGGAGCCGTTGGAGCGGTCGGTGCTGTTGGAGCTGTTGGAGCCGTTGGGGCTGTCGGTGCCGTTGGCGCTGTTGGAGCCGTTGGCGCTGTTGGAGCTGTCGGTGCCGTTGGAGCCGTTGGGGTTGTCGGTGCCGTTGGCGCTGTGGCTCCGGTACCAGCTGTTCCTGCTGTTGGAGCTGTGGCTCCGGTGCCAGCTGTTCCTGCTGTTGGAGCCGTGGCTGCCTTACCTGCTTGGCCTGCTGTTGGAGCTGTAGCTGCTGTGCCGGCTTGACCGGCTGTTGGAGCTGTAGCTGCCTTACCTGCTTGGCCTGCTGTTGCGCCTGTGGCTGCTGTGCCAGCTTTTCCTGCTGTTGGAGCCGTGGCTGCCTTACCTGCTTGGCCTGCTGTTGGAGCCGTAGCTGCTGTGCCGACTTGACCGGCTGTTGGAGCTGTAGCTGCCTTACCTGCTTGGCCTGCTGTTGCGCCTGTGGCTGCTGTGCCGGCTTGGCCTGCTGTTGGAGCTGTAGCTGCCTTACCTGCTTGGCCCGCTGTTGCGCCTATGGCTGCCGTGCCGGCTTGGCCTGCTGTTGGGGCTGTGGCCGCGTTACCTGCTTTACCTGCGGTTGAGTCTGTGACTGCCGTGCCGGCTTGGCCTGCCGTTGCGCTTGTATCTGCAGTGCTTGCAGATTGAGCTACTGCTGGAGCTACTGTTTTACTTAAAGTTTCCTCATTGGTAGCCGCATGAGCGGTAGATGGCTTAGAAAGACTCAATGTAAGTGCACCAAGCACTGTTGCACAGATTCCAATAGTCATTTTTTTAGCATTAAAATTCATAGTTATCTCCCTTATGTTTTTACTCTTGATAATCTTTGGTAAATATTTCAGAAAATCTAAATTATTGAATTTTTTATTGAAGTTAAAACTTGCTTGTAAACATATAATCCATTAATCTAGTTATCATTCATAATTGCCAGTATACATTGCACTAAATAAATTTATTCCCCCTCCTATTTCGTACAAATGTAGTTTAATATAACATTTGTTATTTTGCAATCAAAAAAAGAAGTAAATTAAATCTAATTTACTTCTTTTACCCTCAACTATTCTACTTAAAATGTAAGCGTCAAATAACCAGGTGTCTGTTTTTGTCCTCATTTTTCAGGTATTCTAATCTCATTAAATTTATGGAGGT
>NZ_CALPCQ010000022.1 GCF_943193025.1 Lactobacillus agrestimuris | reverse complement strand
CAACTCCGATAGAATATCGGAATCACGCCTTAAATAATCCTATGTTTTAAACTGTCCAATTTTTGGGTCTCAGTTCATAATGATCATTTCCCTTTTTGTGTATTAAAGTATTTATAGAACTTTTACATTAATTTATATTCTTTAAGTAATTCTTCTATGTAGGTTCCTTTTACCTTCTTAAGCATTGCTTTAATGGCTAACTTTTCAGTTAATGGTAAATCAAGTTCAGTTAACTTCTTTTGATCGTTTAAGTAATACATTGCATTCATAAGAAGTCTTACATCAAAGGCAGAAGCGAACACTTCTGGTACTCCGCGGTCAATGTCAAACAAGGTGTAGACAGCTTCCATAGCAGTTCTGACAGAGTATTCTGTAGTGAAGACAGTGTCACGAGGAGTTTCTGCAAAGTTACCAATGAAGGCCAAATTCTTAGAGTGATCTGGCACAACCTTTGGACGGTCACCTAAGGCTCTTGGCATGAAGTAAGAAGTAATGTATGGCATGTGTTGTGGAATAGTGGTTGCAGCAGTTGCCATTTCATTGATCATATTGTCTGGAACGCCCATGTGGTAGAGCCACTCTTCACAAAGCTCAATACCAGTACATTCAGGCATTGTCTTCTTGATGAAATTACCCTTTCTGTCTGAATAGAGGCCGTATAACCAGACAATTAATTCATTAGGTTTTTGAGCCTTGAAGTGAGGCTGACGACTAATTGAATAGCCTAGCATCCAATTTGAATCTTTGATAGTTGTAGGACCACTAGTTACGATTGAACCACTATGTGGATCCTTCTTATTTACTGCTTCAATAAATGGAACTATGTCATTATTCTTGAAGGTAATAGTTGCGGACATTACCCAGTTGGCTTTAGGAATATTTTCACAGAATTTTTCAGGATGACCGAAGTCACTATCTTGAGCAGCTAGGTTCTTCCATAGTGTCCAAGTTGCGCCTAATTCATGTTTTTCAGATGCTGGATGAGTATTGTCACCATAGGTGGTACTTTCAGTAATAGACCCATTAGTGACAAAGACTAGATCATCTTCAGTTAATTTAATAGTATCTTTTTTGCCTTTTTCAGTTAATTGGATTTCTTTTGCAACTTTTTCACCATCTGACTTGTTAACAATGATATTGTCAACGACTGTATCATAGTGGAAGTTTACACCATGATCTTTCAAGAAATGAACCATTGGTAAGATTAATGATTCATATTGATTATATTTAGTAAAGCGAAGAGATGATAAATCCTTAAGAGTTGCTACGTGTTGGACAAATCTCATCAAGTAGCGACGCATTTCCATAGCACTTGCCCAAGGTTCGAAGGCAAACATAGTTGACCAGTATAACCAGAAGTTTGATTCAAAGAATTCTCTAGTGAAGACTTCGTTGATCTTCTTATCTTGTAAATCTTTTTCTGGGGTTAAAACTAAATCAACAATTTCTTTGACAGCTTTAGGTGTTAAGAGGAGTTTTCCATCAGTAGGTAATTCTTTACCACGATTTACAATTACACGAGTCTTTGAAAAACTTGGATCCTTACGGTTCAAACGGTAGAATTCATCAAGGACTGATTCACCTTCATGCTCAAGTGATGGAATTGATCTAAACAAGTCCCATAAAGTTTCAAAGTGCGGTTCCATTTCACGACCACCACGAATGATATAGGCTTGCTTTTCTGGATTATAAATTCCATCCATACTACCACCAGGAAGAGCTAATTCTTCAAAGATATGAATCTTTTCACCTTCCATTTGGGCATCACGGATTAAGAAAGTTGCAGTCGCAAGTGATGCAAGACCTGATCCGACAATATAGGCTGATTTCTTTTCAACGTCTTTTGGCTTTTCTGCATGGACAAAAGCTTCGTAGTTACCATTACTATAATGCATAATTGACACTTCTTTCAATAATCGTTACACTTGTAACTATTTACAAATATAATATAATGTTAGGGCTTTCATAAGTCAAATGATATGATTGGAAAATGAGTATTAAAATGAATCAAAAAAGTTTACGAACGCAAAAGCAAATTGAAAAAGCAATGTTTGAATTATTAAAAAGTACTCCTTATGACGACATTGCTATTTCTCAAATAACTAAATTAGCTAAAGTATCGAGAACTTCTTTTTATCGAAATTATGAGCAAAAAGACAGTGTGATTCGAGGATATATTGAACGCCAATATCAAAATTTAACTGAAGATATCACAGAAAATCATATAGATAGTTTTACTGATCAATTAAGGACCTATTTATCATTTTTTAAAAGGAATCCAGAAATTATGATGAGTTTATTAAATGCGGGATTTGAAGGTATTCTATTAAATGAACAAACTACTTATTTGGATAAAATGCTAAAGATTTATCATCCAGATTTAGCACTGAAGGACTATGCAATTAGTTATCAATCTGGTGGTATTTTTATGATTCTTGTGTGGTGGGTTAAACAAGATTATCAAACTGAAGTAAACGAGTTAGTCAAATATATCCAAAAACATATACTTATTTAGCTGCTGCTCCGATTAATTATTAATAAAGTTAATAATTATATCTATATTTTCTAAAAAAGGTAAAGTCTTTATTAAGTAAAGGTAAATATTTGAAATATATACGTAAATGTAAAATTTAATAGGTATATAGTATTAATATGTAATTCGAAAATAAAAAATACTACTGTATTATGGAAAATGCGTAGGTGTAATACAATTCTTTGCGCACCAATTCCGGTTTAGAATTTCAAAGTTTTTACCGAATTGGCGCAAAAAATGGTTTGGTTTTAAACATTTAGTTTTTTAGTCGATGTTTATTACCGTATATGCAAAATCAGGTAGATCACTCAGTGATGAGTGATCTTTTTGTTTGAAGTTATATTTTTTAAATTAACGAACAATAATTTAAAAGGTTGCTAAAATAGTTATGATATTTTTGAATTTTAACAAAAAATAATTAAAAACAGATTCCTTCTGTGATAGAATAGAAACAATTTAAAATAAATTTTGATTAGAGGGAGTCATGATGAGAAAGTTAATTGATCTGCATTTGCATTTAGATGGTTCAGTACCATTTTCAACGATTAAAAAATTAATTAAAGAAAATAATTTGCCTGAAATGGCTGATCTTAGTCTGCGCAATAAATTATCGGTTTCACCAAATTGTCATGATTTAAATGAATTTTTGGAAAAATTTGCTTTTCCAGTTAGTTTTATGCAGACAAAAGAAAATTTACAAATGATTGTTTTTGATCTGCTCAAAGAATTAAAAGAGCAGGGACTGGTTTATGTCGAAATTCGCTTTGCGCCTCAGCTTCATACTCAACAAGGATTGAGTCAAGCTGAAGTAGTGCGCGCTGCGATTAATGGCATAAACCAGTTTTTAATTTATCAAAAAAATTCTGATTCTACTCATCCGGATCTACATGCGAATTTATTATTATGTTTAATGCGGCTGGAAAATAATGAAGAAGAAAATGTAGAAACTGTTAAAGTCTGTGAAGAATTTCTTGGAAGGGGAGTTAGTGGTCTGGATTTAGCAGGTGAGGAATCAGAACGTTTTGCGATTAAAAATTATGCTGGTATATTTCAATTTGCCCAGCAAATGGGAATACCATATACAATTCATGCAGGAGAAGCAATGGGGCCAGCATCAGTAAAGCAAGCTCTTAATTTAGGTGCTAAAAGAATTGGTCATGGAATTCGAAGTATTGAAAATACGAGTTTGATAAATGAGATTGTTCAAGACAATATAACCTTAGAATGTTGTGCAACATCGAATTTAAATACTAAAGTTTTTGATCAAATTGATCATTATCCAATTAAAAGTTTGCTGTCTCAAGGAGTTAAGGCTACTTTGAACTCAGATGATATGACGGTATGCAATACTAACTTACCAAATGAATATTCCATGCTTGAGGAAAAAATAAATTTAAGTAAATCTGACGAACAAAAATTGTTTTTAAATGCTATAAACGCAGCCTTTTGTTCAAAGAAAGAAAAAGAAAGATTGCTATCTTTAATTTAAAAGTTGACTAAAAATGGTAAAATCGTAAAAAGTGAAATTTTAGGAGGACAATATGAAAGCAGTAGTACCAACAGGAAGAATTTATTTAGGATCACCTTTTTATAATGAAGCACAACGCGGACGTGTAGACCAGGCTAAGGATCTTCTTAGTAAAAATCCGTCAATTGCACATATATTTTTCCCATTTGACGCAGGATTCACAGATCCAGCAGAAGAAAATCCAGAAATTGGTGGTATTCGTTCAATGGTATGGAGAGACGCAACTTACCAAAATGATTTAACGGGAATTGTTAATGCTAGTTGTGGCGTATTCTTGTATGACATGGATAATCTTGATGATGGATCAGCCTTTGAAATTGGTTTTATGCGCGCTATGCACAAACCAGTTGTGTTAGTACCATTTACTGAACATCCTGAAAAAGACAAGGTCATGAACCTAATGCTTGCTCAAGGTGTTACTACAATTATTGATGGAAACACCGAACTTGAAAAATTATCTACTTATGACTTCAACGAATGTCCTTCTAACCCAGTAGTTGGATATAAGATTATCTAATAAGGATTTATGTTACAATTCACCAAGAATATTTATCTAAATTATTTTAATTCTATGATTTTTTCTGTTGTTGAATATCATTTATGATAATCATCAACAGTTTTTTTATTTGAACGTATTATTAAAAAATAAAACTGACTAAACAATCTTTCCAATCTGCGCTTATACTTGATAAAACGAAAAATAACTCATAATGAACTTCCTATCCTATAAGCGTATAATAATTTAAGTGACTTTAAATTTTGGGGAAGAAAGCGAGATAAGATGAATGAGTGGATTGTCAATTATAGTGCCGTGCTATAACGAAGAAGAATCTATCCCCCTTTTTTATAAAGCGGTAGAAAAAGTTTTGACAAAAATGAAAGATGTTCAACCAATTTTTTGGTTCATTGATGATGGGTCAAAAGATAATACTTTGCCAGAAATAAAAGAATTGCGTAAACAAGATAAAAATGTACATTATATATCTTTTTCAAGAAATTTCGGTAAAGAAGCTGCAATCTATGCTGGATTAAAGAATGTTGACACAGATTATGTAGTTTTAATGGATGTTGATTTACAAGATCCACCAGATCTTTTGCCAAAAATGTATCAGCTAATTAAATCAGGTAAATATGATTCAGTGGGCTGCAGACGAGTAGATCGAGATGGAGAAAGTAGATTTAAATCTTTCTTGAGTGATTGTTTCTACAGTGTAATAAATAAAATTTCAGACGTTGAAATTGTGCCTGGCGTAAGAGATTACCGAATGATGACTAAACAAATGGTTCAAGCAGTTCTTGAAATGAATGAATATAGTCGTTTTTCAAAAGGGATTTTCTCTTGGGTCGGATTTAGGACTAAGTATCTTGAATATCACAACATTGAGAGAGTAGCAGGTAAATCGGATTGGACAACTTGGGCATTATTTAAATATGCCTTAACAGGAATTGTTGATTTTTCTCAAACTCCATTAAACATGTCAATGTGGATCGGAATGATTTCATTTCTTCTTTCAATTATTGGGATTTTATTTGTTTGCATCAGAAAAATCATTTTACCTAATTCAAGTGTATTTGGTTGGGCCAGCTTAGTTTCAATCATTTTATTAATTGGCGGGCTTCAATTATTCTGCTTGGGGATTATTGGTAAATATATTGGTAAAATTTATTTACAAGTTAAAAATCGTCCAATCTATCTAGAAAAGGAAAAACAATGATATGGAAACAAAATCTAAAAAAATATTATTATTTTCCCTACCTTATATAGTTATTTTCTTTGTAATTACTATTTTACTGAATTACCAACTTATTAATCATGCGACAATTATTACTAGTGATGCTTGGGTGCATTTTAATCGTTTTTATGATAGTTCCATGCAGCTTAAAACTGGTAACTTATCTTATTTCCAAACAAACTATGGCTTTAACCATAGTGGACGGATTTTTAATGCATTATATGGTCCGCTTTTTGCTTATTTGAATGGGCTTCTTTTATTAATTTGTAAAAACTGGTTTACATTCCAAATTGTGATTGATTATATTGTTATGATGATTGCAGGAATAGGGATGTACTATTTGGGCAGAAAGGTTAAAGTAAATCAAGTTATTGCCTTATTACTTGCGACTATCTACTTGCAATTTGGAATTACAGTAGGAATTTTACGCTTTAACTGGATGTCATGGGGAGCCGCTATTGCGCCATTTGTCATGATTCAAGCGGTGAATATGATTGAAGATAAAGCAAGGCCGATTCATTGGTTGATTTTGGCAATCTTAATGTCAACTTTGGCTCAAATTCACTTGCTTTCAACAGTAATTTTAGCTGTTACATTAATCCCATTCTTTATTTATTGTGTAGTGATTTCTAAAAATAAGAAACAGATTTTTATCGATCTTGGAAAAGCATTGCTTCTAACACTTCTATTAACAGCAAATATTTGGGGAGCATTTCTTTTGCTCTATCCAACCAATATGATTTCTTTACCAAGAATTTTTGATTTAAATGAATCGGCTCTACATGTATCAAGATTTATCAGCCTACATGAATATATTTCTTATTCGATTTTGGCGTTGATCATTTTTCAAGTTATATATATTGCATTCAATTTTAAAAAATCAAAGATCAATACTATTTCAACTATTGTTGCCTTAGTATTTTTAGTAGTTTCATCAAGAATATTTCCGTGGACATTTATTCAGCAGATATTTCCTAAATTAGGCGCATCATTTCAATTTCCATACCGCCTAATGGTTGGAGCATATCCTTTATTATTAATGAGTGTTGGAATTTCATTAAATCAATTGGTTAAGAAATATCATGAAGTAGCAAAATATTATACAATTTTTGCTTTGATGTTAATTCTTCTTCATAATTTCTCCTTTAATTTAACTTCAATTTATCGAAATACTAATAACTTTATCGATGAAGAACAAGTGGTTGAAATGAATAATTATTGTATGATCACTGTTGATAAAGAAGATATTAAATCAAGTGCTAGATATAGTAATGATGGGAAGTTATTTGAATTAGTAAGCCATGTTGAGCCGGATTATTTACCGGTTAAAAAACACCATGTTTCTAACTCCTACTATTTAAGGGGAGTAATGAAACAAAATTATAAATATCATTATCAAGTTGATGGAAATAAGTTGATTTTGACTTGGAATAGCAAAGATAGTAAGAATATCTATTTACCGGTTGTGATGTATCATCAATCACGATTGATTGTTAATGGGAACAACGTTAGTGATTGCCGTAAAAATGTGATCAATCAACCTTTAATAAAGACCAAGAAAGGGTTAAATAAAGCAACATTACAATTTATTACCCCAATTTGGTTTAAAATCCTTTTAGTAATTACCATAATTTCTTGGTTGGCTTTAGCAGGATATGGAATTAAACGATTAATTGATTTAAAAGATAAGAAAAAATTTAATGAGCAAAATGAATAAAATTATCACAACAGCGAAATCAGATACTTTCAGGCAATTAGTTAAATATGTCTTAATCGGCGTATTAGGCTTAGTTGTTGATTTTGGAATATATACACTGCTCACATTTTTTAATATGAATGTTGAAATTGCTAATATTATTTCTTCAACTTGCGGAATTATCAATAACTTTTTCTGGAATTCTTATACTAACTTCAAAGTTCATAATCATCTGTTATTGAGGTTTATTTCTTACTTTTTAGTTGGACAAATTACGACTGTGTTCACAACAGCATCATTATTTATTTTTGTTACTAAGTTAGGATATCCGCATTTGATTGTAAAAGTTGCAGCGACATTTGTTGCTACTATGATTCAATTTGTGATTAATAAAGTGATTACGTTTAGAAAGTAAAATATTTAAAGAGACTGAATTTTTTCGGTCTCTTTTTTGATCATAAATTTGTTCTGTTTTGAGATCTATTGATAACTAAAAGTAATATCTAGCTAAATAAAATAAGTATTTATCATAAAAATTAATTGACCTATAATAATATTGAAGTTAAAGAAAAAATACAATTTTTAAAAGAAGGTAATAATTATGGCTGAAAAGCAAACTGCAGGACGCGATCAATTAGGAGAATTTGCTCCAAAATTTGCAGAAATTAATGACGATGTTTTATTTGGAGAAGTTTGGTCAAGAGAAAAGGAACTTCCATTAAAGTACAGAAGTATGATTACTGTGACTGCACTTATTACCAAAGGTGCATTTGAACAACTTCCAATTCACATGCAAATTGCTAAAAAGAACGGTATTACTAAAGAAGAAATTTCAGAAATTATTACTCAATTAGCATTTTACGTTGGTTGGCCAAATGCATGGAGCGCATTCAATATTGCTAAGGAAGTTTGGAAGTAAATCATAAACAAAAACAGGGCATTTGCCCTGTTTTTATTTTTATTTAGTATATAGCAAACTAACCTTCATAGCTGCATTTAAAATCACTACTATTGTTGTAATAATGGTGATTAACGAGAATGTTGGATTCATAATCAAAATGATATAGCCAACAATTAATGAAATTAAATAAGTTAATGTAATTGAAGTTTGTTTTTGGTACTTTTTCTGATTATAGTGATTGGAAATTGTGAGTCCGATATAAAAAAGTAACATTCCCCCGTAAAGACAGCTAATTGCAAAGATCATATCAGCTTTTTCTTCACTAATGAATTTAAGTGAAACGGTGATCAGGCTGATACCAAACAGAATAAAGTAATGTAAATAGATCAGTAAATTACCAGTTTCTCCGCTTCTTTTTTCTTCAATTAAATGATCGAATTCCGTGATATAGTTGAAAAATAATCCGGCCACAATGAGGAAAATCAAAATTGAATAAATTGAAAAAGTACTTGGTTTGAAATAATCAGCAATACCGATAATCGTTTCACCAAAAGTGATAATGATCAAAAGCGTTAAACGCTCAAGCAAATGTGAAAAGATAATTGGGTGATTCTTAGTTATTGAAGTGGTAAAACTTGGTAAAATCCAAGAAATTAATACTCCAATAATTGCAATGAAGTTTCCAACAGTATTATTCAGAAAACCACCGATTAGTAAGACAGCAGTTCTAAATAAGAGAATATAAATAAATACTGATGAAATTTTTTTGTCAATTGAATTATCTGTTTTGATAAAAATAATTAAATATTGCAACAAAAGAAGAAATGAAAGAATTCCTGCAGCAATGAAGAATACACGCATATCTTTATAGCTAGTATCGGAGAATGAATTAGTCATATATAGCAATACCATCATATTTGCAAAATAAAGGCTAATATCCGTCCAACTTGATTCACCGTATCTATTGGTAAAAACAGATTGAACCATCCAGGAATTGATGAAGACAATTACCACCAAAAAGAAGGTGAAAAATGAGCTTGCACTAATTGTTCCGTGATCTAAATGGTGAATTAGTCCAGTTGCTTGTGAAATCATATATGCAAAAATCAAATCATAGAAAAGTTCGATCATTGAAACTCGTTTGGTTAAAGGTGGATTATTCATTATGAATATTTTTACTCCTTCTTAGTTTTTAACATAAATTATACAGTAGTTATTGAAAATGTGTTTAATTAAAATAATTTCTACTAAACAATAAATCGGCAATAATTATAAAATTCTTGCCAAAATATATAACAATAAGTAATAGATTGACCTATTAAATAAGTATTTAACATTAATTGTTTTAAGACATAAAATAGATAAAAGTTAAGAGGGGATGATATGGAATGCCAGATATGCAGGTATTAAGGGTGCCATTGCTTATTAGGTATTGATCAAAGAATAGTTTCATATTATGGTATTGACTGAAGGATATTCCATTTGATAGACCTGATAGCTTTTTAAGAAATATTTGAGACAAGGGAAGGGTTAAAGATGAAAAAGATTTATAAAATTATAACAGCGGCGGCAGTAGCACTTTTGGCGGCTGGTTGTACAGCAAATAATTCCAGTGAAGAAGCTACTGCTAAAAGTAGAACAACTATTTCAACTCCAACTATCTTTTTCCATGGTTATGGTAGTAGCAGTCATGCGGAAGAGCATATGGCAAATGCCGCAAAAAGCATGGGGGCTACAAATAAAATTATCAAGGCTAATGTTTCCAAGAATGGTAGTGTTACTTTAGAAGGAAAAATTAACCATAATTCTAAAAATCCAATCGTTGAAGTTAACTTTGAAGACAATATTAATGCGGATTATCACCAAGATGGAAAGTATGCATTAAACGTAGTAAAAAGACTTCAAAAATCATACAACTTCAAGAAGATGAACATGGTTGGTCACTCAATGGGTAACATGGCAATCATGTTCTACTTACTTAATAATGCTAAGAATAAAAATTTACCTACACTAAATAATCAAGTAGATATCGCTGGCCACTTTGATGGAATTATTGGTTATGATGAACCTGCAGGACTTAAAGTAAATGCCAAAACAGGTAAGCCAAATAAAGAAACAAGCTCATATAAGGAACTTCTTCCTTTGAAGAAATATTATCCTCATGCTAGAGTACTAAATCTTTATGGTGATTATGAAAATGGTGGAGATCAAAGAGTAAGTATTACTTCATCTAAAACTCTTAAGTATATAGTTTTACCAAATGCTAAGAGTTATCAAGAAAAGAAGTTTACTGGTAGAAATGCTCAACATAGTCGCTTGCACAGCAATCCTGAAGTTGATCGTGCTTTGGTTAACTTTTTATGGAAGTAAATTTTAATATAAAAAAGTAGTTGATTTTAAAGTGATCAACTACTTTTTGCTATAAATATCTATTTTGAACTATTCGGTATTTCGAATAGTTCATTTTTTATTCTAAAGTTTTAATTTTATTAAACTTTGGCAAATCATCTACAAACTTTTTATATGCTGATTGTTCACCAGTTTCTTGGCAAGTAATATTTGAAAACTTTGCATGTCGCAAATCATCTTCAGAAATTTCAATTTTATCAGTAAATGTCGCATTACCAATTAATTCAATCCAATATTTATTATTTTCGTAATGTAACTTAGTTCTAACCATACCGCCTGGATTGTACACATCAATTGTTTTATCCATATCAACGTCATCTGGATGAGTAAGAAGTAAGGCTAGGGAAGTAGCGGACATCCCTGTACCACAAGCATTGGTAAAGCCAACCCCTCTTTCGAAAGTTCTAACAAAGATCTTATTTTTGTCGATAATTTGAGCGAAATTGACATTAACTCCATCGGTGAAATAGGGATTTTCTGAATTTAATTTTTCACCAATAATTCCAAGAATAGGGCCAGTAATTTGCTCTTCATTTACAAAACTCACAAGTTGCGGATTCGGGACAGCCATCGAAGTGAAGCGTAATCCTGGATAAATTTCTGGTACAAGTGTATCAATTAGGCGATCATGACCTAAATTTTCAAATGGAACTGCTTCTTTATTAAAGCTAACTGGTGAAATTTCGACTGCAAATGCAGGAACATTTTCTGCAAAATCCTTTTCTTTTCTTACCTGCAAGTTAGCGTTCATAGTATCGACCAAAAAGTTATCTTTATTGAATTTTTCGCTCAAATATCTAGCAACAGTTCGAAGTCCGTTACCACACATTGATGCCTCACTACCATCTGCATTGATCACACGCATTTGTGCAAGAGCATTTTTTCTAGTTGGTTCATTGATTGCTAAAACACCATCGGCACCATTTAAAATACCGGTGCTTGGATCAGTAATCTTTTGGGTAAAAGCACGCAATTCAGAATCAGTTAGAGGATTAAAAAGTTCGGTTTGGTCTAGAATGAAAAAATGGTTTTGTGAGCCATGAACCTTTAGTAAATTAACCATATAGTTAGCCCTTTCATTTAATTAAAAAATTGATCGTAAATTATTTTTACAGCTTTATCGGCTTTTTCTTTTTGAGTACCAATCATGATCGAAATTTGTGATGCACCTTGATTGATCATTCTTGGAGTTATCTGATCTTGTCCTAAAGAATCTAAAATTTGTCTGCTGACACCAGCAGTTTGTTTCATCCCTTCGCCAACAATCATAATAATGGCATAATTATTGATCCATTCGAGTTTGTCAGGATTGATCATTGCTTGAATTTCATTACAAATTTGATCAATTAATTGGTCATTTAAAAATTCGTTGTTAAAGATAATCGTAATGTCATCTATTCCAGATGGCATGTGTTCATAAGGAACATTGTGATTATCCAAGATTTGAAGAATTCTTAAAGTAAAACCGGCCTCTTTATTTAAGAGATATTTGTGTAAATATAAGGCCGAAAAATTTTTCTGACTTGTAACACCGGTAATAATATTATCTGGATCAAAGTTCTTTTCAGGAACGATCATTGTACCGGGATTTTCGGGTTCATGGGTATTTTTAACATTAATTGGAATTTGCCCCTGAATCGCTGGAATTAAGGCTTCGTCATGGAATACTGAGAAACCAGCGTAAGATAATTCTCGCATTTCTCGATAAGTCATTTTTTTAATTGATTGGGGATGATCAACGATATTCGGATTGGCAGCAAAAATACCATTCACGTCAGTAAAGTTTTCATATAAATCGGCATGTAATCCTCTAGCCAAAATTGCCCCAGTAATATCTGAACCACCACGAGCAAAGGTCGCAATATTTCCAGAAGGCGTTACACCGAAGAATCCCGGAAAAATAACTCGTTCATCTGGATCAATTGATACTTGATCAAGATTTATATAAGTTTCTGGATTTACTAACGCATCATTAGGCTCACCAGTGACGATTAGGCCTGCTTCAACTGGGTCCAAGAATCTACTTTTGATACCTTGATGATTCAAAATTAGAGCAATTAATCTAGCATTTAATCTTTCACCATGAGCCTTAAAAGCGGCCATTAAATAGTCAGAATTTGGATAACTTTTCTTAGGTAAATTAAGTAAAATTTCTTTGATAATTTCTACTTTTTCATTTTCTAAACCAAAATAATTAGCAATTTCTTGATAGCGAGAATAAATTTCTTGAACTATTTCATTTGAGTTTTTATTAGCTAGTACTTGCTTTGCATATTTGATTAAAAGATCAGTAACTTTAATATCTTGGTCATCTCTTTTTCCAGGCGCAGATACTACAATAACTTGTCTGTCTTTATCGCTTAAGATAATTTTTAATGCTTGCTCAACGTTGTTACCACTGGCAAGGGAGCTGCCTCCAAACTTTACAATTTTCATATAAAACTCCTTAAAATGTTTTTGAACTCGAAATGATTTTAAGTTGAATTTTAACATTAATTTTTAATCTTGCAAGTTAAATTCAGATATATTAATAACTATAATTTTACAAAAATTAAAAAAACATAATAAAAGTATTGACTTGGATTTAATCAAAGCGTAGACTACAGGTAAATTCAATAGAGGCGCAACTGACATCAGTAGCAATTAGGAGTCTGGTAAGACTTTGAATAATTGTGAAAGGGGAAGTTGCCGAAGCGATGCAGTGCCAAATGCATACGCTGGGTCGTAAGTTAAGAACTTACGAACTGTCGCAAAGATTTTGCGGAGCGCTATCGACTATCAGATTAAGAAGAGTTAATCCATTGTTTGTTATGCGCAGACAGTGGATTTTTTTATTAGCGTTTCGTCTAACAGAACGGAGCTAAAATTATGAATTCTCAAATTACAAAAGAACAAATTAACGAACAAGGTCATTTAACAATCGGTGGTGTAGATGCCGTCGAACTAGCCCATCAATTTGGAACGCCACTTGTGGTTTATGATGTTGAACGAATTCGCAGTCAAATTAGAGCTTTTAGAAAGGTCTTTGAAGAAGAAAATGTGGCATACGCAGTTAGTTATGCAAGTAAGGCCTTTTCATCAATTGCCATGTATCAAGTTGCAAATGAAGAAGGTGCATACACAGACGTAGTTTCGGCCGGAGAACTTTATACGGCATTGAAGGCTGATTTTCCAACTAGTCGAATTAGTTTTCACGGCAACAATAAATCAAAAGCAGAGCTTGAAATGGCTGTTGATCACCATATTGGAAAAATTATCTTAGATAATTTTTATGAAATTGAATTGCTTGATCAAATTTTGCAAGAAAAAGATGAACAGATGAAAGTCATGCTTCGAATAGCACCAGGTATTTCAGCTCATACTCATGAATACGATCAAACTGGTCAAGTTGATAGTAAATTTGGTTTCGACCTTGAATCAGGTCAAGCAGATTTAGCTTTAGAAAAGGTTCTTGCAAATCCGCGAATGGAAATGGTTGGTGTTCACGCTCATATTGGGTCACAAATTTTCGAGTTAAATGGATTTCAAATGGCGGCTAAGAAGCTAATGGAAATTGTTGAAAATTGGCGCGAGCAATATGATTACACTGCAAGTATTCTTAATGTTGGCGGGGGATTCGGAATAAAATATACTGCAAATGATAATCCGTTAAGACCAGAGGAATTTGTAAGAGCAATTATTCAAACCATCAAAGAAGAAGCAAATAAAAATGATTTTCCAATTCCTGAAATTGATATTGAGCCGGGGCGTTCGATCGTTGGACCTGCCGGATATAACTTATATACAACAGGAAGTCGAAAAATTATTCCAGGCTATCGTCCATATGTTGCAATTGATGGTGGTATGGGTGATAACATTCGTCCCGCCCTTTATGATGCAGAATATGAAACAGTTTTAGCTTCCGATCCTCATGCAAAAGCAACTGAACATGTCAGGATTGCTGGAAAATATTGCGAAAGCGGCGATATTTTAGCTCAAGATCAAGCATTACCAGTAACTCAGGCCGGATCAATTCTAGCGATGCTTGATACAGGTGCATATGGCTATTCAATGGCATCAAATTATAATCGTAATCCGCGACCAGCTGTGGTATTTGCAGAAAATGGTAAGGCAAAGTTAGTAATTAAGCGCGAAAGCTTAGAAGATTTAGTTCATTTAGATCAATCATATGAAGATTAATAGATAGAGGTTTTAAAATGGCACAATTAGACGCAAAAAGTATTATTGAATACATTGGAAATGCACCAAAGAAGACACCAGTAAAAGTATTTATTAAGGGAGATTTGAATCAAATTGATTTTCCTTCTGAAATCGAAAACTTCACCGAGAGTCATTCAGGCGTGATTTTTGGTGACTGGAAAGATGTTGAACCATTTTTAAAGGCAAATGAAGATAAGATCGAAGCATCAAGAATTGAAAATAATGCTAGAAATTCTGCAGTACCTTTACTTGATCTAAAGAAATTTGATGCTCGAATTGAACCGGGTGCTATCATTCGTGATCAAGTATTAATAGGAAAGAATGCAGTTATTATGATGGGCGCCATTATTAACATTGGTGCTGAAATTGGTGATGATACCATGATCGATATGGGAGTTGTACTTGGTGGTCGTGCCATTGTTGGTAAGCATTGTCACATTGGTGCTGGCAGCGTTCTTGCAGGTGTGATTGAACCGGCCTCAGCTGAACCAGTTAGAATCGATGATAACGTAGTTATGGGAGCAAATGCTGTAGTAATTGAAGGTGTTCATGTAGGTGAAGGCGCAGTTGTTGCGGCAGGTGCGGTTGTAACTAAAGATGTTGAGCCACATACAATGGTTGCTGGTGTACCCGCTCGTGTGATTAAAAGAGTTGATGATCAAACAGCAAGTAAGACCGGTTTAGAAGAAGATTTGAGAAAGATATAAAATGTCAGTTTTAAATGAAGAACAATTAATAAAGATAAGAAGACATTTACATGAAATACCTGAATTAGCTCTGCAAGAAAAAGAAACTTACGGATATTTAATGCAGGTTATTCAAGGACTAAATCAAGAATTTTTAAAGATCAAAGTTCCCAAAGAATTACCAACTGCAATCTTGGTATTAGTTAAAGGAAGTAACTCGCAAAGAACAATTGGCTACAGAACTGATATTGATGCTCTTCCTGTTGAAGAAAAAACAGGTTTAGCTTTTGCTTCGAAACATCCTGGTGTAATGCATGCTTGTGGACATGATATTCATATGACTGTCGCATTAGGTCTACTTAGTTATTTCAGTGAAAATCAACCAAAAGATAATTTGCTTTTCTTTTTCCAACCGGCCGAAGAAAGTGAAAGTGGCGGTATGCTGGCATATGAAAAAGAAATTTTTCAAGGAGAATTTAAACCTGATGAATTCTATGGTCTTCATGATAATCCAGAATTACCTGCTGGAAGTATCGGCTGTAGAATGGGCACCTTATTTGCAGGAACTACTGAAGTAAATATTGATTTGATTGGTAAAGGTGGTCATGCAGCTTTTCCGCAAAATGCAAATGATACTGTTGTGGCAATGTCTTCATTAATAATGCAAATTCAAACCATTATCTCTAGAAGCATTGATCCTATTCAAAGTGGAGTAATTACTTTAGGAAAGGTTGAAGCGGGCACGATCAGAAATGTAATTGCGGGTCGTGCAAGAATTGAAGGAACAATTCGTGGTTTAACTCAAAAGATGATTTTAGAGATTGATCAACGACTAAGGGATGTCTGTGAGGGAATAGCAAAAAGTTTTAATATGGAAGTTAATTTGGATTTGAATCAAGGTGGATATTGGCCAGTTGAAAATAATCCCGAATTAACAAAGAACTTTATTTCTTATATGAAGAATAATCCTGAAGTTGAATATATTGAAACAGCTCCAAAGATGACCGGTGAAGATTTTGGCTTTTTACTTGCTAAGTTTCCTGGAACCATGTTTTGGCTTGGGGTAGGGGATGATTCGCAACTTCACTCGGCGACACTTAATCCAGATGAAAAAAGTATTCAAAAAGGTATTGAAGCAATTAAAGGTTTCTTGATTAATAGAATGGAGAACTAAAATGGTGAATTTAACTGATGCAGATTTAGTAACGGCAATTGTAACGCCATTTGATGAAAATAAAAAGATTGACTTTGCTAGTTTGAAAAAACTAACTAATCATTTAATTGATTTAGGTTGTAACGGATTCGTGATTGGCGGTACAACTGGTGAAACTCCAACTTTAACACATGACGAGAAGATTGAACTTTATCAAAAGTTTGGTCAAATCGTTGATGGCAGAGCCGTGGTAATTGCGGGAACCGGTAGTAACAATACAGCTGAAACCATTAAATTCACTAATGAAGTTGCTGAGATTTCAGGAATTGATTACGCCTTAGTTGTTGTTCCACCATATAACAAGCCTAATCAACGCAGTATGGTTGCCCATTTTTCAGCGGTAAATGATCAGACAAAGATGCCAATTTTAATTTACAACATTCCAGGTAGAACCGGCGTTAAGATGGAAAAAGAAACCATCGTGCAACTATCTCATTTAAAGAATATTAAAGGGATTAAGCAATGTGCATCTCTTGAAGAACTTGAATATATTATTGAAAATAAAGATGATGATTTTGAGGTCTTTACCGGTGAAGATACTCAAGCTTTGCCTGCAAGGCTCCTGGGTGCAACGGGCGTGATTTCAGTTGCTAGTCATATTTATACCAAAGAAATGCGTCAAATGTTTGATTCACTTTATGCTGGAAATTATCCAAAGGCCGCTAAGATTCAACGTTGGTTAACACCTAGAATGCAAGCATTATTCATGTATCCATCTCCATCACCAGTTAAAGCAGTACTTAATGCGCAAGGTTTTAGTACTGGGGGATGCAGATTGCCGCTTGTAAGTTTAAATAATGAAGAAAAAGTTGCTTTAGCTCAAAACTTAGGCTTGGCAGATGATGCATTATCGCATGAATTGACCTTAGATTTAGGGAAGGAATTAGAAAATGACTAAAAGAGTTTTAATTGCTGGTTTCACAGGTGCTATGGGACAAAAGGCTGTCAATTTAGTAAATAAAATGGATGGCTTTGAAATAGTAGCAGGCTTAGCACCACGGGAGATTGATAATCTAGCAAACTTTAATCTTTCAAAAAGTGCAAAAACTTTCACTTCATTAAATGAAATTCCTGATAATGTTGCTGATATTTGGATCGATTTCACCACTCCAAGCGCGGTTTATGAAAATGTAAAGTTTGCAATAAATCATCATATTTCACCAATTGTTGGTACAACTGGTTTAACAGATGAACAAGAAGCAGAGTTAATTAGTTTATCGAAAGAAAAAAATATTGGAGGCCTAATTGCTCCTAACTTTGGAATGTCGGCCGTTCTTCTTATGAAGTTTGCTCAGGAAGCAGCAAAATATTTCCCAGATGTTGAAATCATCGAAATGCATCATGCTGATAAAAAAGATGCACCTTCTGGAACAGCTTTGGCAACTGCTAAGCTGATAAGTGAAAATCGCCCAGCACATGAGACTGCCCCTGATGAAGAAGAAAGCTTAAAGGGTGTTCGCGGAGGAGATTACCAGGGAATTAAAATTCATTCGGTTCGTTTACCAGGCTATATTGCTCATGAGCAAGTTTTGTTTGGCGGTCCTGGTGAAGCATTAACAATTCGGCAAGATTCTTTTGATCGTGACAGCTTTATGAGCGGAGTAAAAGTAGCTTTAGAAAAAGTTGATCAATTGAATGAGTTGATTGTTGGACTTGAGAATATTTTGTAAATAGGGGATATAAAAAATGAGTAGAGAATATAATGTAGCAATTTTAGGTGCTACCGGAGCGGTAGGTAGAAGAATGATTGATCAATTGGCTAAGTCAACGATTCCAGTTAAGAGTGTAAAGCTCCTTGCATCAAGTCGCTCAGCCGGAACAACTTTAAAATTTAGAGATCAAGACTTAGTTGTTGAAGAAACAACGCCAGAATCTTTTGACGGAGTTGATTTAGTATTATCTTCAGCTGGTGGAGCGGTGTCAAAAAAATTTTTACCAGAAGCCGTTAAGCGCGGTGCAGTTTGTGTTGACAATACTAGCGCCTTTAGAATGGATGAAGATGTGCCATTAGTAGTGCCAGAAGTAAATCCAGAAGCATTAAAAAATCACCACGGTATTATTGCTAACCCTAATTGTTCAACTATTCAAATGGTAATGGCACTTGAACCAATTAGAAGAAAGTTTGGCTTGAAACAAATTATTGTTTCTACTTATCAAGCTGCTTCAGGTGCTGGTCAAGCAGCAATTGATGAACTTAAAAAAGAAAGTCAGGATTATTTAGATGGAAAAGATATGCAAGCAGATGCACATATTTTGCCAACTAAAGGCGACAAGAAGCATTATCCTTTAGCATTTAATCTCTTACCACAAATCGATGTTTTAGAAGATAGCGGTTATTCTCATGAAGAATGGAAGATGATTCATGAAACTAAGAAGATCATGCTAAATGATATGAATGCCAAGGACATCAAGGTGACGGCAACTTGTGTCCGTGTTCCAGTGCCAATTTCTCACGGTGAAAGTGTCTACTTTACCGTTGAAGATGAAAGTGCAACTGCTCAAGATATTATGGATGCTGTTGCTAGTTTCCCTGGAGTTGTGCTTGAAGATGATATTAAAAATCAAATTTACCCACAACCGATTAATGCAACAGGTAAACGAGAAACTTTTGTCGGAAGAATTCGTCCAGACTATGAAAATCCAGGTGCGTTCAATATGTGGGTGGTCGCAGATAATTTATTAAAGGGTGCTGCATGGAATACCGTAGAAAATGCAGAATACTTGGTAAAGATGGATTTAATCTAATTATAAAAAGAAAGAAGGATCACAATGCCTCAATTAGCTAATGACTTGGACTACAGTAAAAAAATTGCTAACTTGAAAGCTTCAGGAATTAGAATTTTTGATAATAAAGTTTCAGCAATTCCTGGGATTATTAAGTTAACTTTAGGTGAGCCAGACATGAATACTCCAGAGCATGTCAAAAAAGCAGCAATTAAAAGTATTGAAGATAATGATTCTCATTATGCTCCACAAAAGGGAAAATTAGAGTTAAGAAAAGCCATTAGTAATTATTTAAAGCAAAAAACTGGCGTTGATTATGATCCTGAAACAGAAGTAGCTGTTACCGTTGGTGCAACAGAGGCAATTAATGCAGTTTTATTTGCGATTACTAATCCAGAAGATAAGGTAGCTATTCCTACACCAGTTTTCTCGCTTTACTGGCCTGCGGCTACTTTGGCCAATACCTCATACGTATTAATGAATACTTCCGAAGATGGTTTTAAACTTACCCCTCAAAAACTACAAGAGACTATTAATGAAAACCCAGAAGTAAAGGCTGTGATTTTGAATTATCCAACTAATCCAACTGGGGTTGAATATTCAAAAGAAGAAATACAAGCACTTGCGAAGGTTATTAAAGATAATCATTTATATGTCATTACTGATGAAATTTATAGTGAATTAACATATGGTGTTGATCATTATTCAATTGCTTCAATGATTCCAGAAAGAGCAATTTATATTTCAGGTCTTTCTAAATCGCATGCTATGACCGGTTACCGGATTGGCTATATTGCTGGTCCTGCCGAAATCATGGCTGAGATTAGTAAAGTACATGGACTTTTGGTTACCACTACTAATGATTCCTCTCAAGCAGCAGCAATTGAAGCATTAGAAAATGGTTTGGATGATCCGAAGAAGTATAGAGAAGTTTATAGAAAACGTCGTGATTTTGTTTTGGAAGAACTCAATAAAATGGGCATGGAAACTGTAAAGCCTGAAGGAGCGTTCTATATTTTTGCCAAAATTCCAGAAAAATATGGTAAAGACGATATGAAATTTGCCCTGGATTTGGCATTTGATAAGAAAGTTGGTTTAACTCCAGGTAGTGCTTTTGGTCCTGGTGGAGACGGATATGTGAGAATGTCTTATGCCTCAAGTGATGAGAATTTGCATGAAGCAATGAAGCGACTTGCAGAATTTTTGAATTAAGAAAAATTAAAGTATATTACTTTTTCTTTACTTACTTTTTCAAAGGATATATACTTACGATAAGTAAGTTATGATTTTTTGAATTAGTGAGGTAAAAATGAAATACTCAATCTTAAATTTGGTACCTATAAAAACTGAAGATGGTTATCAAAAGGCTTATCAAGAAATGGTTGATTTAGCCCAGAAAGCAGAAGAGTGGGGCTACACTAGGTACTGGATTGCTGAACATCATAATGCAAAAATTTTTGCTAGTTCAGCAACACAATTATTAATTGAAAAAACATTAGATAAGACAAAGACTATTCAAGTTGGGTCAGGTGGAGTTATGCTTCCTAATCACACGCCTTATATTGTTTCCGAGCAATATGGAATGCTGGAAAGAATGTATCCAGGACGTGTAAATTTAGGATTAGGTCGTGCTCCAGGAACTGATATAAAAACTGCTCAAGCTATTCGAAAAGAAAATTTTCATGCACAAAATAATTTTGAAAATGATATTGAAGAACTTCAAGGATACTTTGATGACACATTAAACGTTCATGCGTATCCGGCAGCTGGAGCTGATATTCCAATTTATATTTTAGGGTCAAGTACTGACAGTGCGCATTTAGCAGCAAAACTTGGTTTGCCATATGCTTTTGCATCACACTTTGCGCCGGCACAATTAATTAAAGCAGTTAAGATTTATCAAGACGAATTTAAACCATCTAGATTCTTAGATAAACCTTATACTATCGTTGGAATTAATGCTTATTTAGCAGATACGCATGAAGAAGCAAAATATCTGTCTACAACTCAGACTCAACAAATGCTAAATATTGTAACTGGGCAAGGTGAAAAATTATTGCCGAAACCAGTTGAGTCAGAAGATCAGATTTGGCACGATTATATTAAGGCTAGATATGTTCCTAATTTTGGTCCAGTAGCATTTGAATCAGAGGATATCATTGGTAGGGAAAAGGCAATTGTAAAAGAGATGGGCGCCTTAACCGTTATTGGCACAAAAGAAGAAGTCAAAGAGCAAATTAAACGTCTAAGTTTAAAGGTGCATTTTGATGAATTAATGGTTAATACTTATATTTATGATGAGAAGAAATGGTTGAAGTCATATAAGATGTTTAGTGAAGTAATTAATGATTTGAACAAATAGTTATACATTTAAGTTATAGAAATCAATACAAACAAGGTCTTAGACATTGATCTCCTTTTTTCTTTAAAATATAGTTAATGAAGAAAGGAATGATTCGATGTCTATTTTTGATGAAACTTTAACTATGAATAATGGTGTAAAAATTCCTAAAATGGCTCTTGGTGTCTGGGAAATTCCTGATGCTCAAACTCCGGAAGCTGTTGAAGCTGCGATTGATATGGGCTATCGCCACATTGACACTGCTCAGGCTTATGGAAATGAACGTGGGGTAGGCGAAGGCGTTAAGAAGTCTGGAATTCCACGTGATGAAATCTTTATAAATTCAAAAGTTGCTGCAGAATTAAAGAATTATAAAGATGCTAAGGCTTCAATTGATGAAACTTTGAACAAGATGGGTTTAGATTATCTTGATATGATGATCATCCACAACCCACAACCTTGGAATGAAGTAAATCAATCAAATGATCGTCATTTCGAAGGTAATCTTGAAGCTTGGCGTGCAATGGAAGATGCTGTTAAAGAAGGTAAGCTTCGTACAATTGGTGTTTCAAGTTTTGAAAAGGAAGACTTAGACAACATCATTAAAAATAGTTCTACTAAGCCTGCAGTTAACCAAATTTTGGTTCATATCGGTGAAACTCCAATGGATCTAATTAACTACAGTCAAGAAAATGATATTGTGGTTGAAGCATTCTCACCAATTGCACACGGTGCAGCTTTGAACAATCCTGATATTAATAAGATGGCGGAGAAATATGGTGTCAGTGTTCCTCAATTATGTATTCGCTATGACTGGCAACTTAACTGCGTTGTTTTACCTAAGTCCGCAAATCCGACCCATATGAAGAGTAATGCTGAAATTGATTTTGAAATCAGCGATGAAGACATGGATAAGCTTAAGAAGTTTACTCCAGTTGACTATGGTCAAGCAGGAGTATTTCCAGTCTTTGGCGGTAAGATGTAACTAAAATTATTAGTATAAAGAAAAATGGTTGAGATATCTTTTTTGGATAACTCAACCATTTTTGTATTATTAAATTTTATAATTTTCTATCATTAGCAACCTTAACAAGTTGAATAATAATTGTTGGAATCAATGCGAGGATTACAATCCACATTAATTCATTCATTGCTAAAGGAGTAACTGCGAATAATCCATGTAAAGCAGGAACAAAAAGGATTAAAGCAAGTAGGAAAGTACCTAAACCGAATGCTGCTAAACTGTACCAGTTATTTTTAAAACCGATCTTAAAGATGCTATGTTGTGAACGACAGTTGAATCCGTGAAGTAATCTAGCAAAAGTCAAAGTCGAGAAGGCCATTGTAGTGGCTACTGCTGGACTATCTTGAAGTCCCAATAGGAAAGCAGTAATAACTCCAATAGAGATAAGGATACCTTGAAGGGTAATCTTATTTACTAAACTCTTATTAAGAATTCCAATCTTTGGATCACGTGGCTTTTTATCTAAAACATCTGTGGCTCCTGGCTCCATTCCGATTGCAAGGGCTGGAAGTGAGTCAGTTACCAAGTTAATAAATAAAAGTTGTACTGCAACAAATGGAACTGGTAATCCAGCAATTGATGCAAATAATACAGTAATAATTGCAGATAAGTTACCTGAAAGAAGGTACATAATTGCGTTCTTAATATTTTCAAAAACAGTACGTCCATTTGCGACAGCCTTAATAATAGTCGCAAAGTTATCATCCGCAAGAATCATGCTGGCAGCATCCTTAGATACTTCAGTACCAGTAATTCCCATGGCTACACCAATATCAGCTTTCTTAAGGGCAGGGGCATCATTAACACCATCACCAGTCATGGAAACAATCTTGTCTTTTTGTTGCCATGCTTTAACAATTCGAATCTTGTTTTCAGGTGATACACGAGCGTAAACTGCGATTTTTTCAATTTTATCAGCCAGTTCACTATCGCTCATTTTATCTAATTCTAAACCAGTTACGGCAAGATCACCGTCATTGAAAATACCAATCTTTTTTGCAATTGCGACAGCAGTAACTTTATGGTCACCAGTAATCATAACAGTACGGATGCCGGCCTTCTTGGCACGAGCAACAGCTGCAACAGATTCAGGTCTTGGTGGATCCATTTCAGAAACCAAACCAATAAAAGTAAAGCCGTTTTCAGTTTCGATAGATAAATCATCATTTTTTTCTTTGTAAGCAAATGTTAAAACACGTAAACCATTTTCTGAAAAATGAGTGTTTTGAGTTAAAATTTGCTTCTTATCCTCGTCAGTAATTGGGCGAACTTCATCGCCAATACGAATGTTAACGCAGCGATCAAGTAAAACATCGATGGCACCCTTAACAAAGATAGTTGGTTCGTTGTGAATAAGGTGTTTAGTTGACATTAACTTACGGTCAGAATCAAATGGAAGTTCCTGCTGACGAGTTAATAAGTCACGTAAATCTTTTTCTGATAAACCAAGTTGATTGTTGCCTAAGTCAATCCCAGGAACTTGGTGATACATTTCAAGCAAGGCCGATTCAGTTGGATCACCGATTACTTGACCGTCTTTGATACTTGAATCGTTGTTTAAGACTGCATCGTAAAGCAAGTAGCGGTGCAATTGATTACTTAAGTCTAATTGATTTGGCTTAAGAACTTCACCGCCAATGTAGATGTCTTCAACGGTCATTTTGTTTTGAGTTAAAGTTCCAGTTTTATCTGAACAAATTACGGAAACTGAACCTAAAGATTCAACAGCAGCCAAGTTTTTGATAATGGCATTTTCTTTAGCCATTTTTTGAGTACCCATCGCTTGAACAATTGTAACAATCGAACTTAAAGCTTCGGGAATTGCAGCTACGGCTAAGGCAACTGCGAATAAGAGGGCATCTAACAATGGTTGGCCACGCCAGATTTGTAAACCTAAGACAGCCGCACAAATAATTAAAATTGTAATTGCTAATTTAGATGAGAAGTTATCAAGTGAAACCTGAAGCGGGGTACGACGTTCTTTAGTTTCGTTCATTAAGGAAGCAATCTTACCAATTTCAGTGTTCATTCCAGTTTCTGTAACCAAAACATTGGCACGCCCGTATGTTACCAAAGAACTTGAGTAAACCATGTTAATACGGTCACCGATTGGTAATTCCTCATCGATATCGACATCGGCTTTGTCAATATTGGTTGATTCACCAGTTAAGGAACTTTCATTAACTTGAAGTGAATAATTATCCAAGATTCGTCCATCCGCAGTAACCATGTCACCAGCTTCAAGAAGCATGATATCTCCAGGAACTACGTCTTTAGAATCAATCTCAATCTTTTCACCATTACGTATAACTTTTGCGCTTGGAGAAGAAAGCGATTTTAAAGATTCTAATGACTTTTCAGCTTTAATATGTTGAACAGTTCCGAGTACTGCGTTCAAAATTAAAACTGCAATAATTACTAAAGTACTTTCAAGTTCACCAGTAAAAGCAGAAATAATTGCTGCAATGATTAAGATAATAACCATTAAGTCTTTGAACTGCTCTAAGAATACTTGAAGGGTACTTTTTTTCTTGCCCTCAACTAAAGCATTCTTGCCGAATTTTTCAAGATTTTCTTTAGCTTGAGCAGATGATAAACCTTTGCTATCAGTTTTAAATTCTTTTAAAACTTCAGCTTTTGGCTGTCGGTAGTATTCTCTCATTTTTACCTCCATAATTAGGTAGCATAGACAAAAAAAGAGACTATGCCAAACTCAAAAAAGTTTTAACATAGTCTCACCATTTAAATTTACAGCGGAAATTGCTTTCGTGATATGACGCCATAAATACAAATTAAATTTGTCGGTTACTCCCTATAATTAATGTAATTAAAATTAAATCATATTGAAGAATAGAGATCAATATATTTTATGAAAAATATATATTTCTCTACAAAAGTTTAAAGTCAAATTAGATGCAATAAAATATTGAAAAATTGGGAATATATGACCTAATTGAAGTTGAAAATTCTTTCTATTATGCAATAAAATTTTCACTATATGAAAATTTTTCAGTAGTTTTTTGAAAAAAGAAAATTCTGATTATGATAGTTTACGAAGGGCGGAAAATTCCATGGAAAATAAATATCTCCTTTCTACTTTAGTTAGAGCAAAGAAAATTTTAGATTTAGTTCAAAAAAGAAAAGTAGTCACATTAAATGAGGTTCAGAAAGAGTTTAACTTAAATTCAGCCACAGCATTTAGATTGCTTTATTCACTAACTGAATTAGATTTTTTGGTAAAGAATGGACGAAAATATTCACTAAAGCAGCAGTTTGCACAGCCTGAAAGTATTCAAGATATTAATTGGACCGTTGTCCCATTATTAAAACCTGTTGTCGATGAATACCAACTGAGTGCATATGTTGGAATTGTGTTTAAAGGTAAGATTGTTATTAGTCAAGTTATTCCAACAGATAAGCACTACGAGGACTATCAACGGTTAGGTGAAAGTTTGCCATTAAATACGACTGCAATGGGGAAATGCGCATTAGCATTTTCACCATTAGATCAGCAACAAGATACATTTTCGAAAAATAGTTTTGAGGCTAAAACAGTAAACACTTTAACAGATCCATTGTCGTTGGTAAGTGCGTTAAAAGTAATCCGTGATCAAGGTTACGCCTTGGATGATGAAGAAAAAGAAATGAAGTTTAGGTGTTTATCGGTTCCTTTATGCAAAAACAATAATTTTGTTGCAGTCATTGGCTTATCAGGTACTTTATCGGAATTAAGAGATCTAATATTAGTAAGCTTGTAAAAAGTTTAAAGAAAGTTAGTAAAGAAATTGAATTAAATTTATTGGACTGATTTTTAGGAGGAAAGTTATGGCTAATACAGTTGTAATTACAGGTGCTGCTTCAGGAATGGGACTTAGTGATACGCGGAAGTTTCTAGAAAATAATTGGAATGTTGTAATGGCAGATTTTGATGAAAAAAATGGCAGATTTTGATGAAAAAAATGGCAGTAAAGTTGCAACAGAACTTCAAAAAGAATTTCCAAAGGTAAAAGTTTTATTCCAAAAAGTAGACGTTTCTGATGAAAATTCTGTGCAAACTTTAGCAGATGCGGTTTTGGAAAACTTTGATAGCGTAGATAATATTATTAATAATGCAGGTGTATTTGCAAAAGGTGCGCTTCACGAACTAGATAGCAAAACTTGGGATAGAGTGATGGCAATTGATGTAAAATCCATTTTTCTTATGACAAAAGCATTTGTTCCAACAATGATCAAACAAGGTCATGGTGTGATTACTAATATTGCTTCTGTATCAGGTCTAATGGGTGACTACAATATGGCAGTTTATAATGCTGCTAAAGGTGCAGTTGTAAATTTAGTTAAGTCGATGGCGTTAGATTATGGAAAATATGGTATTAGAGTAAATAATATTGCGCCCGGTCCAACCAATACTGCTATGTTTCAGAGAAATCCTAAAGAGGTTATTCAGAAGTTTAATGAAGCTAGTCCTTTAGGCCATATTGTTCAACCGGAAGATATTGCAAATATGGCTTACTTCTTGGCGAGTGATCAGGCCAAATCAATTACTGGCCAAAATGTTCAAGTAACTGCTGGATTTGGAATTTATTCAGGTCAGCCGGTTCAATAAATTATCATAATAAAAAGTAATACCTGACTAATATTTATAAGTATTTATCATTCTTATCAAAAAGTCATATACTATCATTAACAAAAGAAATAGTGAGGTAATTAAATATGGCTAAAAATGAAGAAGAAGTAAAAAATAGTGTCTTTGGTTTTGGTGAATCTAACGAAGCTTTTGCTGAGTTCTTTAAGGGTACAAGCTATCTTAAAGAATTAGCGTTAAGCGAAGAAGCTAAAACCGCTGTTCATAATGTTAGTTTTGAACCAGGTTGCCGTAATAATTGGCATAAACATTCAGTTCCTCAAATTTTGATTGCAGTTGCCGGTGAAGGTTGGTACCAAGAAGAAGGCAAGCCCGCACAAAAGATGGTTCCTGGGGATGTTATAATTGTAAATCCAAATACAAAGCACTGGCATGGTGCAACTAAGGATTCATGGTTTGCACACATCGCTGTGATGATTGGTGACTCTAAGAACACTTGGCTTGAACCGGTAAGTGATGAAGAATATAACAAATTAGGTTAATGTTCAAGATAAAGAGAATTACTGAAAAAATGCCAATGTGGACTTACTTGGCTTAATGATTGCAGGTAGCATGCAATCTAAAGAAAAACACGTTCTGATTGTATTATCGATTTGGGATGTGTTTTTTATTTTTTTATAAATCATTTTTGCTTATTCTGTTTTCGTTCCAATCAAGTGAGAGTAATATTATTGTATAATCTAACTGTTAGAAAAAGATAGAGGAGTAAATTGTTTTGTCATTACAAACTGATGAACTTAAATTTGAAGATGAATTAATAACTAAACTTACTACTTTAGGTGGAGTTAAGCAATGGGAATATCGTCCTGATATTAAAACTACTGAAGCGTTGTGGGATAATTTTAAAAATATTCTCGAAAATAATAATCAAGATAAATTAGATCAACCATTATCAAAGAATGAATTTAATCAAGTTAAACAGATTATTAATAATTTAAAAACTCCATATGAAGCTGGTCAGTTTCTTTATGGATTAAATGGTGTCTCACAAATTGAAGTTGATTTAGATTCTGGAGAACATGTTTATTTAACGGTTTTTGATCAAGCCCAAGTTGGTGCTGGAAATACAAAGTATCAAGTTGTAAACCAGATTCAAAGAAAGGCAGTTATTCCTGGTTTTGAAGAACGTCGTTTTGACACTACTTTGCTTATCAATGGCTTACCTATTATTCAAATTGAAGAAAAAGCTTCTAATCATGATACGGATGAAGCTCTAAATCAAATGCAGCAGTATATTTATGAAAAACAGTACACAGGTATTTACTCCACTTTGCAGATTCTTGTTGGTATGACACCAGAAGATGTAAAGTATATAGCAAATACAACAGATGAAAAGTTTAATAAAGCTTTTGCCTTTAGATGGCAAAGAAAAAATGATAATTCGCCAGTGATGAATTGGAATGAATTTACTTCTAGCGTCTTATCTATTCCAATGGCTCACCAGATGGCAACGAATTATATGATCTTAGATGGAACTCCTAAGGATCAGACGCTCAAAGTTATGCGTCCTTATCAAGTTTATGCAGCTAGTTCAATAATTCAAAAGGTTCGTCAACATAATTTTGATGTTGGGCCACAGGAAATCGGCTATGTTTGGCATGCAACTGGCTCAGGTAAAACAATTTCTTCATTTAAGACAGCTTGGCTTGCTTCTCACTTGCCAAATGTAGATAAAGTTGTCTTTTTAGTAGATAGAGTTGCTCTTACTAATCAAACTGTAGAAGAATATAGTGCTTATGATCCAGAAAAAGATGAAAACGGTATCGGTGGAGTAGTAACTGATGCCACTAATAGATGGGTCTTAGCTAATAAGCTAAAGACTAAACGCAATGGAATTATTGTTACTTCTTTGCAAAAGATGTCAGCACTAGTGAAGAATAAAGAGGATATTAGTTCTTTGATTAATAAGAATATTTTATTTATCGTGGATGAAGCTCATCGTTCAACTGCTGGTGATATGTTGAATAATATCAAGAAGGCATTACCAAGATCAGCCTGGGTAGGTTATACGGGAACGCCTAATTTTGATAATTATCCAACCACTAAAGATATTTTTGGCAGTAATATCCATAGTTATACTATTTCAGATGCAATTAGAGATGGTAATACTTTGGGTTTTAAAGTTGATTTTGAAACGACATTAAGTGAGCAAGTATTAAAAGAACAATATTTGCCAGCATATTTTAAGGCTCGCTACCCTAACTATACCGAAGAAGACATTAAAAATAGAATTGCTAATCTGCAGCCGGAAGATACTGACGATATGATTGAGCCAAGTGTTTATGATAATAACGGAAAGCATGTCGAGATGGTTGTTAAGGATATCTTAGATAATTGGGATAAACGTTCACGTAATGGGGAATTTAATGCTCTTCTTACTACTCATGTGGGTGGTAATCGCGCATCTACTCCAATGGCAATGATGTATTATCGAGAATTTAAGAAACAAAATTCTTTACGAGATAAACCATTAAGAATTGGAATTACTTTTAGCCAAGATAAAAGTAATGATGATGGACAATTAGAGAATAATAAATCTCTTTATGAAGCAATGAGAGATTATAATGAAGAATTTGGTACTAACTTTGGTCCAAAAGATGTCAAAGAATATACCGATCAGGTAGTTGCTCGTCTTAACCGTTCAATTGATGATGATAAGTACTTTGATATTGTTATCGTAGTGGACCAATTATTAACTGGATTCGACGCACCACAATTAAATACGTTATATGTTGATCGCACTCTAAAAGGGGCTGCATTGATTCAGGCTTATTCAAGAACAAATCGTGTCTTTAATATGCAAACTAAGCCTTTCGGTAGAATCGTAAATTATCGTTGGCCGGTACAAAGCGAAAAGTACATGAAACAAGCTCTAGCAAAATATGCTGATCGTCATTCTGCTGATGAACAAACTGATTTAATTGAAGTTGAATCAACGAATGAGGGTGTAATAGTACCAGAATTTAGTGAAATAAAAAAGGATTTAACCAAAGTAGTAAATTCACTTAGTGATTTAACTGATAATTTTACGACAGTTCCACAAAGTCTTGAAAAAGAACGACAAGATCAAATGCTTAGAGATTTACGTGAATATAACCATTTAATGGCGATGGCTAAGCAGGATGACGAATATGATGCTAAGAATCCTAACACTCTTTTGGATGAAATTGGAATTTCAGAAAGACAAGAGGAAGTTTTAACCACCACTTTAGCGATTGATCTTAGAAAGAGCATTGCAAAACGTATGGATGTAGATTTTTCTGCTATTGATCTAGAAATGGAACATGTAAAAGAAGTACGGGTATCATATTCGTACTTAAAACAATTAATTGCAAAATTAATGAATCAAAAGCATGAAAAAAATGAAGAAGGGGCCAAAGCAACAGCTCAAAGGATTAAAGAACTTTCTGCTCGTATGGATGATCGAAAAAAAGCAGACAAGATTAATGACTTTACTGATCAAGTATTAGCAGATAAAGTGGTAGGAGATTATCCTATTCATCAAGAAGATATTGATGAACTATTGCAGAAGTATACAGATAGATCGGAAAGAGAAGAAATTCTTTCGTTTAAACGCAAATGGGGTTTAGTTGATATTGCTTCTAGTCAAAAGGTTAATAATGTAATTTACGGTCATATCGAAGGTTCAGATGATTTGAATCTGGGTGGAGAGCTAGATGATATAGTCCGAGAGGCTTCTGCTGTATATAAAACAGATGCAGAGGACGAAGAAATTCAGTCATTAAATAAGATTAAATATCGTCGTCAATTAAGAGATCATTTGCAAAAATTTGCCGATGAGATTGTCAAAAAGTATTAGGAGAATATAAGGCATGAGTAAAGCACAAGACGTAACTAGTCAAATTTGGGAAATGGCAAACCGTTTACGAGGTAATATGGATGCTTCAGAATATCGTAATTATATTTTGGGCTTTATGTTTTATCGCTATTTATCTGAAAGACAAGAAGATTATCTATTAAATGAATTACAATTAGCAGATAATTTAGATGAAATTAATAAAACATATAGCGAAGAGGCAAGTGGAGACGATAAAGCTGACTATTTAGCAGAAATTGCTGGTTCTTTAGGTTATGCAATTGAACCAAAATACACTTGGAAGACAATTGTTGAAGAAGTTGATAATAGCACTATTGCTCCCGATACCTTCCAAAATATGTTTAGTAGTTTTGATAATAATCTTAAATTGAATCCCAATGCTAAACAAGATTTTACTGGTGTATTTGCCGATATGAATTTAGCAAATTCACGTCTGGGTAATACTACTGCAGCTAGAGCTAAAGCTTTAACTGATATAGTTAGTTTAGTTGATCAAGTTGAATATAAAGATGAAAATGGTCATGATATTTTAGGTGATATTTATGAATTTCTAATTGCCGAATTTGCTGGAAATTCTGGTAAGAAGGCGGGAGAATTTTATACTCCGCATGAAGTATCACAGGTTTTAGCAAAACTAGCAACTGCTAACTTAGATCGAGATATTCAGAAGCCCTCGGTTTATGATTTTGCTTGTGGTAGTGGATCTTTATTATTAACTCTGAAAGATGAGTTTAATAATAAACCATTATATTTTGGAGAAGAGTTAAATACTACTACATATAACTTAGCTCGTATGAATCTGATGATGCACGGAGTTAAGTATGATCGAATGACGCTTAGGAATGCTGATACCTTAGAACAAGATTGGCCTGATGGTTTAGATGCGCAAGGAGTAGACCGTCCAAGAAATTTTGACGTAGTAGTTGCTAACCCTCCCTATTCTGCACGCTGGGATAATAGTGATCGAAAATTGAAAGATCCACGTTTTAAAGATTATGGTTTAGCACCAAAGACTAAAGCTGATTATGCATTCTTATTGCATGGACTTTATCACTTAAAAGATGATGGAGCTATGGCGATAGTTTTACCTCATGGTGTACTTTTCAGGGGAGCCAAAGAAGGTAAAATTCGTGAAAGTCTACTTAAAAAGAATCAGATAGATGCTGTAATTGGTTTGCCTGCAGGACTATTTTATTCTACTGGTATTCCTACAGTTGTATTAGTTTTAAGAAAGAATAAACCTAATAAGGACGTCCTATTTATTGATGCTTCTAAAGGTTTTGAAAAGGGTAAGAATCAGAATAGGTTAAGAGAAGAAGATATTAACAAGATTCTTGAGACCTATAAGAAGCGTGAAGATGTAGAACGTTATGCTCATGTAGCTACAATGGAAGAAATTGAAGAAAATGACTTTAATTTAAATATTCCACGCTATGTTGATACTTTTGTCCCTGAACCACCAGTTGATCTTAAAAAGGTTGCTGCTGAATTAAAAGAAACTGATGCAGAAATTGAGAAGAATCAAAAAGAATTAGTGGGGATGCTCAAAGAATTAACCTCAGAAGATGATGAAATTATGGATGGTTTAAATGAGATGATAAAGGTACTTGAGGGAGAATTACATGAAGAATAAAGAAGAGCAAACGGCGCCAAAACTGAGATTTAAGGGATATACTGATGCATGGCAACAACGTATCACAAAGAATTTAGTTAAAATTTCCAAAGGAAAGGGTTACAGTAAAAAAGATATTTTACTTTC
>NZ_CALPCQ010000021.1 GCF_943193025.1 Lactobacillus agrestimuris | reverse complement strand
CCGCAGTACCCAAGGCGCCATTGAATCATGGCCTAGGCTCAGCTTCACTTATTGCTCATTCTCTTTATCAAAAGTATAAAACGGTGCTTTTCAATACACTAGGTTATTTGACGCTTACTTATCATTAAAAATTTAGGTACAGTTTGATCGCAATGAATGTTAACTTATTTAAATAATACATTTAAATTTTCTGAAAAAGTAAAAGAATTAGCGGGTATTATAAAGTAGTGTACATACCTATCTGGCCGCTAGAGGCTCCAATTTGTGTTCTGAGCCGTTCTTTATGACAGGGGTGGAAGAAGAGAAGCTATCAAAAAAATAAAACCTGTCTAAAGTACTAGACAGGCCCAATATTATTCATTTGTTTAAGCAAGTTGTTGCGAAGTAGATAACCACGCGAGACAAAATGAAAATACAAGTCTATTTAATTTTTAAATACTCCTTTAAAATGTAACTAACTTAAATAAAAGGAGATAAAAATGGGATATTTAGAATTAGCAATTGCAATTATTGCAGAAGTATTGGGAACCAATTTTATGAAGGCATCAATGGGTTTTACAAAATTGACACCATCACTTATAACTGTGTTTTTTTACATTGTTTGCTTTTATGCTCTTTCCCTGTCACTAAGGACAATTGATCTTGGTGTTGCGTATGCAACCTGGGGGTGGTGTAGGAATCATTTTAACAACATTTGTAGCCGCATTCTATTGGAAGCAAAGTGTAAATATTCCTCAAATTATTGGAATTGCTTTAATAGTTATTGGGGTAGTAATAACCAATATGTTTTCTAAAGGACATTAAAGAAAAAAGCAGGAACGATTAGTTAGCCAACATCATCGTTTCTGCCTTTTCTTTTTTTAATTTAACAAGCTCTGCTAGTAAAGCCTGATTTTGTTCACGTAAACTCTTAATTTCTCTTTCTTCAACTGTCATTGATTGTAAGGACTTTTTAGGACGGCCACGTCTTTTAGGATTAGCTAGTGTGCCATCGTTGTCTGCTTTTTGCCATCTATAAATAATGGATGAAGTTGGAATACCAAAATGTAAAGCAGTTGCTTCATAAGAAGCATTATTTTTTGCTTTCCAATCTAGTACTTCAAATTTGAAATCCAAATCATATTCTCGATGGTTTCTTTTTTGCTTAAGAGCCAGTTCACCATGCTCTTTAAATTGCTTTACCCAAAATAGAAGTTGTGAACGAGAAGCAATATTAAGTTCCTTTATAATTTTATTTGAACTTACACCCTGTAAATAAAGTTTTACTGCAAGTTGTTTTTCTTTATATGTAAATTTACTCAAAATAAATCCCTCGCAAATTAAATTTGATAGTTTTATTATAGTAAGTAAATAAGTGTTACTTATCTTGACAATTAATAATATAATCGACAAAGGTAAAATAAACGTAAACTTAAAGAGAAAAAATATAAAATGACTAAAATATTAATTGCTGAAGATGATAAAAATATCCAAAAGTTACTTAGAGCTTATCTTGAAACGGACTATGAAATAGTTCAGGTATATGATGGGCAAGAAGCGTTGGATTATATAAAAGATAATGTTGTTGATCTCCTAATTACAGATGTAATGATGCCGCGAATTGATGGGTTTGAATTAGTGAAAATTTTGCGACAACGCCAATACGAATTTCCAATTTTGATGTTAACGGCAAAGGATACGATTCAAGATAAAACAATTGGCTTTACGAATGGAGTAGATGATTATATGAGTAAGCCAATTAATTATCAAGAACTAAAGTTACGGTTGTTAGCATTGATACGCAGAACTAAAGTAGAAAATCCTCAAAAGTTAGAAGTTGGTAATGTTGTAATTGATAAAAAAACTTATACTGCTCATCGAAATGGAATAGAAGTAGACTTTTCTAAAAAAGAATTTGAATTACTATATAAATTACTTTCTTCTCCAGAGCAGATTTTTACTAAAGAACAATTATTAGATTCTATTTGGGGTGAAGATTCTTTTAGTACAGAAGATACGGTAAAAGTGCATATTAGTAAGATACGTAAGCTTTGTGAACCTTTTAAGGATGTTTTTAAGATTACTACTGTACGCGGCTTGGGATATAAGGGTGAAATAATTGAAAAATAAAAATTTATCTTCAAAGATCTTAACAATACTTTATTTAATTTTATTTACTCTTTTGATAGCAGTGTTTTTTGGAGTACTAGCAATTGACGTACCATTTGTACTTATTCCTTATAAAAATACACATTTATTGGCAATTGAAATTGGTTTTTTCCTTTTTGTTGCAGCGTTCATAACAATTATGAGTATTTTTATCTATGAGGTTCACTATTTGAATAAGTTAAGTCGAGCCATGCAAAAAGTAGCAAACGGTGATTTTTCAGTTAGATTACCCATAAAAAAATATGATTTGCTATTTAAGAGTTTTGGTAACTTTAATAAAATGGCTGCCGAGTTAGACAGTACGCAAACTTTAAAAACAGATTTTATTAGCCATTTTTCCCACGAATTTAAAACTCCAATTACTTCAATTAATGGTTTTGCGGAATTACTTTTACATCAAGATATACCAGAAGATAAAAGAAAAGAGTACCTGCAAATAATTGCCGAAGAATCTAAAAGACTCAGTAAACTATCACGACAAACATTGAGGTTGACAAAATTAGAAAATCAAAAGATTATTACTAACCAAAAAAATGTAGAAATAGATGAGGAATTACGAAAAATTATTATTTCGGCAATGCCATCTTTGGAGAGTAAAAATTTAAATTATGAATTAAATTTAGATAAAGTAAATTATCATACAGATCCTGAATTATTAAGAGAAGTATGGATTAATTTATTAAATAATTCGATTAAATTTACCCCAAAGGGAGGCACAGTATTTATTAGTTGCAAACAAGATAAAGATAGAGTTGAAGTAGTAATTGGAAATAATGGTCCACAGATTGAAGAAAAAGAAAAGAAAAAAATTTTGGAAAAATTTTATCAGGGAGAAACTAATAATAAATCAGAAGGTTTAGGATTAGGACTGGCAATTGTAAAACAAATTCTTAATTTAATTAATGGAAATATGGAAATTTATTCAACTTATCAAGGTATCTCGGGCGCGTTCTTTAAAGTATTTTTATTGAAGCAGAAGAATAATTAATGTAAATAGTTGATAAAATTGCTTACATTTTATAAGCATATTACTAACCTTTTTTCAATAAATGCGTTAAAGTAAAATAAATGTTTTAAAAGTAAAGAAGGGTGAACAAATGATTAAAGTAGGAATTATTGGTGCATCTGGTATGGCCGGCAGTGCGATTTATAAGTTAGCCGTTCAACAAAAGAACCTTGAAGTAACGGGAATTATCCGTAATGAGGAAAAGGCCAAAAAAGTATTAGGTGCTGATGCAAACTTACTTGTTGGTGACGTTTTTACGATGGATGATTCATTGTTTAAAAACTTTGATGTAATTGTTGATGCATTTGGAACCGCACCAGAAAGTGCGGCTCAGCAAATTGACTTAGCCAAGAAATTAATTAATCTTGCCAAAAATAGTAAACAACGAATTATTTTTATTTTGGGTGCTGGAAGCCTTCATACTGGCAATGATAAACATTTGGTAGTAGAAGATATTGAAAAGGCACCAGGCAGCGAGGCTTGGATTAATATTCCAAAACAACAATTAAAAGAACTGGAATATTTACGTGATGTTGATGATGTAGATTGGCTTGGAATATCACCAGCAATGATGTTTGAAGCAGGACCTGAAGCTGCTGAATATGGCTTAGGTGGCGATGAGTTGCTTTATAACGACAAAGGAGAATCAAAAGTAACCTCTGGTACGATGGCACGTTTAGTAGTAAATGAAATTTTACATCCTAAGCATCATAAAGAGAGAATTACAATTGTTGATAAATAGTAAAAAAGTTCTGCTTATTTGGCAGAACTTTTATTTTGTCTATATTGTTTTGTTCTTCTTGAAAAGTTTTCTGAAGAAAAAATAAATGGATACCATCTGCGTATTGAGGAACGTGTTCTAAAAGTTAATGATTTTAGAATTTTTCATTGAATTACAGTTTGAGAAAACTTCCATTGATGCAAAGTTATTGCTATATCGCACACCGCACAACAAATAAAATTTATTTTTCGTTTTCTAATTTGTTCATTTGTGCTTCAGCTAGGGCAGCTGCTTGATCAGCTTGATTCTTAGCCTGAGCATAAGCGGCGAGATTTTCGTCCCCTTCACTTAATATGCGGGCAAAAGCAATTTGTTCAGCCATAAGCAAGTTAAATAGTGAATCCCACTGCTTATTTTCTAACTTGATCTTCTTAGCAGTAATTTTTGGCATCATTTGACGAGTCTTAAGGAATGATTTTTCTAAAATTTGTTCGTCAGCATCAGTCAATTCTCGTAAATTGTATGCTCTGTGAATTTGGTGAACCTTGATTAATTCTTTAAGCAAATTACGAGTTTGTGCATCTTTAGAAACAGTTTGATTAATTTTTAAAGCCATTTGAAATCTCTTTTCTAATCATTTTTGTCTATTATATCAAAATAAATGTTTGTGGTTCTAGAAGGTAAATAACAGATAATTTGAAATTTTTAGTTTTAGAATTATAATGATCAAAGTCTATGTTTTATAGAGGAGGATGAAGATGGAAAACAAGTCAAATGGATTACGCGTTTTCTTGAAGAGTGTTTGGTTCGGGATAATCGCTGGAATGATTTCAGGAATGGTGAAAATTGGTTGGGAAAAGATTTTGCCACCAAGAACTTTAGCAAGGGATGTTGTGAATCCACCACAACACATGTTGCAACAAATGGGTGCATCTTATAATTTCACTCACGCCTATGTAATTTACAATACTGATCAAAAGGTATTTTGGGTTGCTTTAATTTTGCATTTTAGCTTCTCAATTTTCTTTGCTTGGCTATTAATTTATATGGTGCAATTTAAGAAGACCGCTTGGGCAGGACTTTGGCAAGGTGCTTTATACGGAATTATTATTTGGGTATTGTGGCATTTGATCATTATGCCAGTCTTAGGAACTACCCCAGCTCCATGGCAAATGCCATTTGCGGAACACTTCTCAGAATTCTTTGGCCACATCGTTTGGGGTTGGTCAATTGCCGCAGTAGGTTATTACTTAATTGCCAAACAACATGTTAAGACTTTAACTAATCAATATTGGTAAAAATAAATAGCAAAAAAGTCACTACGTATATGATTGATACAATCTCACCAAAGTGGACGATCGAAATACATAAAGTATTCAATTATTCATGGAGGTGGGATTTTTATGTCCAGAAAAATAAAATAATAATTGTCATATATGATCAAGATAAGGTAGTACTACAAGATGGTTTCAATCAAGCTATAGGCTCAGCTATCAAGTGGATTAAACGTTATATGTCTAATAGCTGAACTTGAAAAGAAGATTAACGACCACATTTATGTAAGTCATATTGATACAGCCAAAAAGTAATAAAAATAATTTAAATTTATTGCCTTCCACTTCAATATTCCATAAATTATAATACAATATATTTAAATAATTGTAATTTATAGGTAAGGTGGTTTAAATGCCAAATAAAATCAGTAAAGATTCTAATCAAACATATAGCATTAGATTATCTCAAAAAGATCATGATGATGCGGTTAAAGTCTTTGATAAATTAGGTTTAGATTGGTCAAATGGTATTAAGATTTACTTGAAACAAATTATTAGACAAGAAGCCATTCCTTTCAGTTTAACTTCTGGCAACATTTCTAATGAGCATAAATACTTTACTCCAAATGAAGAAACAGCACGTGCAATAGAGATTGCACATGCTGAAGACCAAGGGTTAATTCCAGATACGGCTAAAGATTTTACTAGCGCTGAAGAGGCCATAAAGTATCTATTTAGGGATAAGTAATGAATCATATCAAAGTAGAAAGGTCTTTTGAAAAAGACGTAAAACGCTGGAAGAAAAAGGTTTTAGGATTACAAGAGGAATTGCAAGACGTTTTGGAAATATATTTTGAAAAAGGATATATACCTGATAGCTATAACCCTCATCTTTTAGATAACCCATCGTTGCCCTATTATGGTGATATGGAGTTTCATCTATTCGATGATTTATTTGTAGTTTATGTTGAGATTTCTAAGCGAAATTCGATTCGGTTGATCCGTCTAGGAACACACGCAGAACTTTTTCATCCGACAACAAGTAATAAAAACAGTTTAAATTAGCATAAATAAAAGGGCATCTCTAACAACAAAGGGATGTCTTTTAAGGAAGATGAAGCGCCTAACGTGGTAAGAACAATTGAAAAAAGCTGACTTTTTAGCCGATTATACTATTGAAGTCGCTGAAAATAAATAAACCATGTTGATATTTTAATGAAATTTGCTTGGTTGGTGATATATACAATGAAAGCACACGAAAAAGAATTTTTATCTAAGATTGAAGATCTAAAAACTACATTTGATACGATTAAGAATAATCCATCTTTTATTTATAATCCCGATAAACCGGACGGAGCGCAATTAATAAATATTCGTTCGGGTGGAGAAGGAATGGTAGAGCATACTGAAATTCTGAATGCAATTATTGTTCCTGAGTGGGCTTTTAACGCTGAATTCTTTGATGAAAAACATGAAATTGCTAAAATTCAGTTTGAAAACTATTATGCTGATAAAAATGAAAGTCTGCCTCAAAATATGTGGCAGACTCCTGTAAAATTTGTATATGATTATTGTACTTACGATTATACAATTGGTAGTTCTTCTGAAAAATTAGATAATTATGTAGAAGGTTTCATTACTTATGATGAAGCATTAGAAAAATTCCAAGTTTATCAAGAAAAAATGATTGAAATGAATACGCTAATTGCGCAGGCTAAGAAAAAATCTTAATTCTAATTAATCTTGAATATTATAGAAACGACAAATCTTTGAACTAGATTTGTCGTGACCCTCGAAATTCGGACATGAATCTCGAGGGTTTTACTATGTCTAAATTAACTAAACAAGATAAAATTCATATTTTTGAAGAATGGACTTTAGAAGATTAAGGAAGCAAAAAACTCCTCAGCCGAAATTAATCAACTGAGGAGTAAAAGCTTTATGTATTTCTACTGTCTACTTGACAGGGAATGTATTAAAACTAGTGAAACATGGCTTTTAATTTGTTATCTAATATTTGCTCATAAGTATAATAGTAGATAAAATAGAATAGTTAAATATGTTAGAAAGAGGATATTATGAACTATTTAAATTTGCTCATTTTATTCTTACCAGCAATTGGTTGGGGTTTGATGCCACTAGCCATTTCAAGTGTTAAGAATAGTAATGTATATAATCAAATTGTCGGAACAGTAGTGGCAGCATTTCTTTTTGCAATAGTGGTCATGCTAATTAATCATCCAGAACTTAATTGGTCACTTTTCCTGTTTTCGGCTTTAGCTGGAGCATGCTGGGTGATTGGTCAAGTAGGACAATATATTTCTTATTCACGAATTAGTGTTTCTACAACCATGCCAATTTCAACAGGTTTACAATTAATTGGTGTGCCTGTGGTTGGTGTTATTGCCTTTCAGGAATGGCAAACTACCCAATCTAAATTTTGGGGCTTTTTAGGAATTGTAGTATTGATTATTGGTGTGATTTTTACCTCTCGTTCAGATGAAGGAACTAGCAAAGGAGGTAATAAGATACCGTGGGCTACATTGATTCTTTTGATTTTAACCACTTTTGGTTATATTGCTTCAAGTTCAATTCCTAAAGCCTTACATGGCTCAAGCATTTCAATTTTCTTTGGTGAAACAGTCGGAATGATGGTTGCAGTCTTTATTTATACATTAGTAACTGGCAATATGAAAGCTTGGGTACAAAAATCTACTGTTTATAGTGGTAGTGCGGGTATTCTTTATGGTATAGCTAACTTAGCGTATATTTATTCAATCGGGCCATGGGGTGTGAATACCGCTTTTGTAGTTTCACAATTATGTGTAGTTATTTCTACATTAGGTGGTTTGATCTTCCTTCACGAAAAGAAGAGTAAACGTGGTTTGATTTATACTTTAATTGGATTAGCATTGATCGTAGTTGGAGCAATCGTAACTACAGTTATAAAGTAAAAAGATAGAATTTAACAATGGAGTAGCTTGTTTGAAAAGCTGCTTTTTTTGTTAAAAAAACCACTTGGAAAATCCAAGTGGTTCAAAAAGAAGCTAAACCATGCTATAATCTTCTCAGACAATTGAAAAATTATACTTTAACAATTGGGCTGATAGTTTAGACAGGTTATGCGCTCTTGTTCTGATGTACCGTCAATACATCACCAGCCAAGCGCAAGCGAGTACACCTTCAAGAAACGGTCACCCCTTTAGTAATTGGTTGGTGCATTGATGTATTTCAGTGCACCTTTTTATTATATCAAAAAATGAAAGTTAGTCTTTCTAAAATCCTTTGAAATAGTGCTGTATCAAGGATTTAGACTGAATTATTTAGTGGGTTAATATAATCTTCTTTTACCATGTAGTGTGAATAATCATTAATAGCAAATACTACTTTGATCTGTTCAAATAAATATTTACTTTTTCTGGACATAAATAATCCCACCTCCATGAATAATTGAATACTTTAATTTCAATTGTCCACTTTAGTAGGAATGTATCATTAAAGATTTGTAGTGACTTTTTTTATTAATAATTATTGTGATATGCTTCTTAATGTAGAAATTATCAATATCTGTTTTGAGGAGAAAAAGAAAATGAAAAGATATTTTAAATTTATCACTGCATTAGGCCTATTTTGCGGTTTTGCAGGGTTAATTGATGTAACTACTAACCAAACAGTTCAAGCTCAAAGCTTCGCCCAAAAGAATCATTTGAGACCTTATACTATTCCAAAGAAATTTCGCGGAACTTGGCATAGAGGAAAAAGTAAGCTACGCATTACTAGTCATACAATTAATGGCTATAGAACTTATTATCCAAGTAACAAATTAAAAACTTATAAAAATCCTGGAAAAACTTTTTTTGTTGAAAAAGAGGGTAAAACTTTAGTTTATTATGCGCCACAATCTTGTGGAATGGGAATATATCGACAAGGTAAAAATTTAGTTTCAACATCTATGGGATGTAAGTGGGTATACCATAGATGAACTACACCGGGATTAAAATCCCGGGTTTCTGGGAACATTAAGTAGTGTTTAGGATCTTACAAAGCTAATGCTTATACCTAACTCACAGAACTTAGCTATTTATCGTGGCCTGTTATTAGAAATATTCTTCACTTAAGGTGTGACCCGAGAAAAATGCAAAAATTCAAATCATATTTTCATAAATTTAAAGATTATTTTTCTACAGTAATGGATGTGGTAATTCTAGCTGTTTGTGTTATTTTGGCAAGTGCGCTGCTTAGCCTTAGTAAGTCAGATCAATTTACACAGATGACTTTTACTAAACCAAAGCCTACTGCCAAAAAAACACGTATTCCTAAAGCTGAAGCAATAAAAGGCGAAGCATATAAGCTTGTTCCTAAAAAGACGGTGCATAAATATAAGACCGTATATGATGCTTATGGTAACAGCTATCAGGTTAAACGGAAGTACCCCAAAATATCCTATCACGCCAATTTTTATCTAGATCCTAATGCAGCTTCTAAGTCCGATTTCGTTGAACGTCCCATTTATTTATTAATCACAGGTTCCGTAATAGATAAGCCAAAAACTTTATTATCGACGCAAACTGTTTTAGCGGATAGTAATTTGGTGTTTGATATGAGTAAACATTTTACTTTAAATGATAGTGTAACTTACATTTATGTTATGCAATTTGTTTCATTTAAAAAATACAATAATAAGTATGTACCTAACGCAGTAACCAAAGCATTTACACAAACGAGTGTAGCGGGCTCGAAGCGGTACTTGAAGTTGAGTGAATTTAATCTTGTTCGTATAAAAGACGTCAATTTATCGCAAGTTGCTGCAAGCCAACAATTATTCTGCGGAGTTGTATAAAATAACTCTGTATGGAAGACATGTACAAGCAGCTGACAGATTAAACATAATATTTCATCACCAAATCACGCAAATGACTCCTTAATTTAATGAAATGTGTTGTCAGAAATAATTTATCAGAAGAAATACATAGAAATTTAGTAGAAAAAACCACCATGTATCAAACTTACGGATACACGGTGGTTTTTTATATTGAAAATATTAGTCTGTTTTTTGGATAGCTAAAATTTTGGAAGTATATTTATAAATATATTAATCAGTGTATTGATCTAAAATTTGGTTAAGCTTTTCTTTTGGAGTATAGCCAGTCAAACGATCAACAATCTTACCGTCTTTTTTAATAATTAGAGTTGGAATCGCCATAATTCCTAAATTCTTTGCGGTTTCTTGATTATGATCAACGTCCATCTTAGTGAACTTCACATCTTGACGCTCTTCAGCAAGATTATCTACAACTGGTGATTGCATCTTACATGGACCACACCAAGTAGCCCAGAAATCAGTTAAAACAACACCATCTTTAGTTTCTTGATCAAAATTTTGATCAGTAATTGCATCAACCATATTATTACCTCTTTCAAATTAAATATCTGTAAAGATAATATAGCACCTATACTTACTTTTTACAAGTGGGAATCACTTATTTTTTTAAAGTGGATTTTATATTCTTGATATACTCGCGATATCTAATCTAGATAGCTGCAGATGGGGCCTAATAATCCTTACTATTTTTTGTTTGGCCACAGGAAAATATTAAAATTAGACAGACTTTGAGACATTATAAATTAGTTTATGATAATGATCTGTGTAATATTGCAGCATTGCTTTTTCATCTAGAATTTTAAAAACTTTTATTGCCTGCTGCATTTTTTCTTTTCCCATTTCAATATCATTTTCTTTAAATTCTAAATATCCCTGAACATAAAGAAATACAGTTTTTTCATAGTAAGCTTTGACTTTTATGATAAAAATATATAAAATAAATGAAATAAAAAATAAGAAAAAATATTTTTTTATAAAAATCTAAGGTTTATACCTATGTTAATTATTGTACTAGATATCATCATTATTATAGGTGCTAGATAAGTTGCTTTATGAAAGTAAGGTAAATATGGATAATTTAGAATTATTATCGTCTAAAAATAAAGAATATTTTAGTAAAGAATTGAAACGAGTAACTGACGCTCTTATTGATTGGAAAGTTGACAGCTCACAGGTGCATGTACCTCAAAATGAGGATGATTTCATTTCTATAGAAGACATACCAAAAGAAGGAAATTTGCTACATGATTCGGTTAATAAAATCATGCAAACACTAAATAAAAATATAAACTTTTCAAGTAAGAAGTTTATGGGATTTCCTGATAGTGGAAATTCAATGGCTGGGTTATTAGCAGCTATTGTTGAAGTATTTTTGCAGCAAAATCTAATTAATAAAGAAATTTGTTCGCCATTTGGAACTAGAGTGGAAGCAAATGTTATTTCTTGGTTAAGACAAATTGTAGGATATTCTTATGTTCAACAGGTAACTGATGTAACCCAATTGGGCGGAGCAGTTACCACAGGTGGAGTCATGTCAAATACCTATGCGTTAATGGCCGCTAAAAAGAAATATCCTCAAAAGAATATAGTTATTCTTCCAGATAATATTGGTCACTATTCACTAAGTTACGCAACAGAGTGGTTGAATTTAGGAGTAAAAGTCATTTACTGTAAGACAGTTAATTATAGACTTTCTATATCACATTTAGAAAAGCTTTTAAAAAAGTACAATCAAAAAATTCTCTTTATTGGCGTATATGCATGCGATTCAATGACATCCACTTGTGAAAATTTAAAAGATATATATGAATCGGTGAAACATGCAAACTTGGATTTATGGTTGCATTGTGACGCATGTCATGGTTTTGTACTAGGTTTTTCGGAGAAATATAAAAATAAAATTGAATATTTAAAATATTTCGATAGCTGTACTATGGATCCGCATAAAGTATTACGGCTTCCTTATACTCTTAGTGTAGTTTTGATGAAAGATGCAAATGATTTTTCAAGACTTTCAAGGGGAAATTCATTAATTATGGATGATCCACTTTCTTTTGGTAAAACTACACCATTCATTGGTAGTAAATCTTATGACAGCTTAAAGCTTTGGATGGTAATAAACACGCTGGGGACTAAGAAAATTGGAAAAATGGTAAATAAGCGAATAAGTAATGCTCAATGTTTCTATCAATTATTAAGTGAGGATGAAATGTTTAGTGTAGATAATAATGAGATTTTATTTTCAGTAATTTTTCAATATTTACCTTCTAAAAATATGACGGTTCAAGAAAAGAATTTATTAAATCGTAAAATTTATAAAGTGATGAGCGAGGAAGGAAAATATTATTTCCATGGATTTGAAATAAATGTTGATGGTGTAAAAAAATTTGTTTTACGTTATAACAGTGGAAATTTAGCCATTCAAGAAGAAGACTTGAAAATGGCTAAGGACTATATAAAGAAATTAGGAAATAAAATTTACGAGGGAAGATAATGAATAAGATAGATGTTATAAAAAAGTTTTTTAAAGATGAGGGGCTTCAAGGCACCAAGATTTTTTATGGAAGTTGTATTGAAGATCATTTAAATTCTAAAGATGTAGATTGCTGTATAATCACGGACCAAATAGTAGATGATAAGTTTTATGGTAGATATAAACAATTTTTAATTGATAATAATTTTGTAATTGATGAAGAAATAAAATATGAAGATAAGCTTATTTTAACTAAGAAGCAAGTATTAAATGCAATAAAAAACTATTTGAAATTAAGTGAAAAAGTAGATCTAATAAATAAGTATTCCGAGGCTGTAAATAAGCTGATCATAAATATATTTACTACTAAGACCAAAATCTATGATGATACTGGAATATATAAAGAATTAAGCACTAAAGCATGGGAAGTTGTTTTACAAAAATTAAAATCGAATGGTGGTCATAATTTTAATGATTTTAAAAAGATCTTTAAGGTTAATGATCAGTACAAAAAATACTGGGGATATGCACCTCGTGTAACACAAGATTTGTTTAACCGTTTTTATCAACATAAGTCTCAAGATTCTTTTATTAGGTTACTAAAGGAAAATGTTATAAATCATCCATATAAAATAGCCGTTTACTCTGAAGAAAAAAATTTAACATATAAAGATCTGGATGATATGTCAGATAATATTGCAAGTGGCTTGTCGGAATTTAAATCTGATTACGTTATAGTAGACTATCCTCATAGTTTTGAATTAATTCCAATCGTATACGGTATTTTAAAAGCAGGAAAAGTTTATGTTCCAGTGGATAACACTAGTTCAAAATCAGAAAAAGATTTAATTAAAAGTAAATTTCCAAATTATGTTTACTTATCCAATATTAATTCAGATATTGAAATTGCGAAGCTTTTGAATGATTCTCATAAAATGATTGATTATAAAAGAAGTGATATTGCATATATAATACACACTTCTGGAACCACAGGAATTCCTAAAGGAGTTTGTGTTGGTAGAGAAAATTTAAATTACATTTTAAACGCTTGTCAATCCATTGCTCCTGTATCTAATACTGATTGTTATCTTTTTTCTACCAGAAACACTTTTGATGTATCAATTACAGAAATTTTCGGATTTTTATATAATGGAGGTTCTGTATTTGTTTACTCAGTAAAAAGTAAAAATTTTTACAAAAAATTGCCACAGATAATTAAAAAATATCAAATAACTCATATTGCTTTATCACCTTCAGTTTTGGGAATTTTATTGAGATATTCTAACAGTGAATCTTTAAGTCAAATTGATAATTTAAAGTATTTATTGATTGCCGGTGAAGAATTTAAAAAAGAAGTATTGAGATTAGTAAACGAAAGTTTAACCAAGGTTACAGTGCTTAATGTTTACGGTCCGACAGAATCCACGGTTTATGCAACAAGTTTTAATATTAAAGATATGCCAGATGGATTAAATAGTGTTCCTATAGGTAAACCATTGCCAGGAGTCACTACTTTAATAAAAGATAATGAATTATTAATTGGTGGTGCAGGAGTTTCAAAGGGTTACTATAATGATTTGAAACGTACGAATGAAGCCTTTGAAAAAATAAACGGTCAAGTATTTTATCATACTGGTGATATTGTTGAAAAAGTAAATGGTAATCTTATTTATCATGGAAGAAAGGATAGTCAAGTTCAAATCTATGGAATTAGAGTGGAATTAGGAGATGTTCGATCATTAATTTCTAAAGTTATAAATGATGTATCAAGAGATTATGAAGTGTTGTACCATAATAAATCTTTGATCTTATTTTACACTGGCTCAGAAATTCCAAATTTACGTAAAAAATTAAAAGAAAAAATGGTTTCTTATAAGGTACCGTCTAAGTGTATAAATGTGTCTAATTTTCCATTAACATCTAACGGGAAAGTAGATAAGAAAGCATTATTAAAATCTCTAACCTCGAACATGCGAGTTACAAATGAAGATCATGATGATTCATATGTTTATAACATTGTTAAAAAATCAATTGAAAATATATTAGGACAAGAAGTAGGGATAGATGATGATATTTTAGATTTAGGTCTAGATTCACTCACTTCTATTGAATTAATACTAGATTTGGAGAAAAAATTAAATTTGAATTTGGATAATTTAAATCTTTATTCAAATTCATCCATAAAGGAAATAGTTCTTTTTATAAATAATTTAAGAGGTTCATCATTACCAGCTACAGCCGTAGAAAGTACTGAAAAATTCGAAATTCAAAATATACCTGTAAATCGAAAGATTTTATATACTTTCCCAACTTTTTTCTATGCAAAGATATATAAAACTTTAAATTTCAACAGTCAACTGTACGGGAGAATCTTTTTAGGAAAGAACAAAATCAGTTATGAGGAAATATATTATAAGTTATCAAAAATAGAAGTATTTAAATCCATTTTGTCTGAGGATTTGAAAGAATTTAAAGTTTTAGATACACCTATTAATATTTCAAAATATACTGTAAAGAATTCTCGCATTAATCTTAGAAATGAACTTAAAAATGCTGTTGATTATAGTATTGCTCATCATGGATTATTATATAAATTTGTATTTGTAGAGGATGAAAATGAAGATATTCTTTACTACTCTATAGATCATAGTATTTGTGATGCAAATTACTTAGATGCATTAGAAAGATATATTTTAGGTGTATATGATGAATCCGTTCCTTATTCTGAATATATAAATGAAACATTTAAACATAATACGGTAAATAAAGCATTGATGGAAATAGATAACTTTAATAAACAAGATAATGCAAAAGTTTCTAAAGTTTTATCTGAATTTGAAGACAAAGTTAATGTAATTAATTTAACGTATTTAGATTCAAATGTTAAAAATATTTATGCAGAAATTTTAATATTGTTGAAAACCAAATTATTAGAAAAATATAAGTTAGATAATTTAAAGGTTAATTTAATTTATAATATTCGAAAATTTAGTGACGATCTTGATTTTTCATCTACAATAGGTGATTTGCATCTTGGATTAACATATCTTTTGCAAAAAGATTCTGATGTTGCTAAGAAATTAGACGAATTAATTTTGCAATATAAGAAAGAAATGTTTAATCCTAAAGCAATTGGCTATAGAAATTTTCCACATCTTAGTTCTGATGATAAAAAAATCATAAATTGTTTTGATGATTCTGTATATATTTCTATAGATTATTTAGGAATAGTATCTAAAGAAGAATTTGAACAAATCTGGCAAAGTAGTTCTGAGATTAATCACGAGATCAATAAATTAAACGGAACCAAATTAAATATAACTGCTTACATTGTAGATAACGAGTTAAAACTTATTTCTTCAAAAGTCTTTTAATTTAGGAGGAAGTTGATGAAAAAAGTCGAGGTAAATAACATTATTCTTTCTGTAGGTAGCAAATGCATATCTCGTGTTGGGGATGTTATGTTTGATTTTGCTAATAATACTTTCTTGGCAGGTCTCGGTTCAGGTTCTATGACTTTGGTTGGGCTTTATCAGGCTAGTGAGAGTATTGTAGGAATATTATTTAACTTATTTGGTGGTGTTATAGCAGATAATTTAAAACGAAAGAAATTAATAATGCTATCCAATTTCCTTAGTGGAATTATATGTATTTGTGCATCTTTTGTGGTGAAGAATAAGTATCTTGTTTATGCAATAGTAATTGCAAATATCTTTTTAGCAATTATGAGCTCAATTGCTAGTCCAGCTTATAAGGCGTTTACTAAGGAAATCGTAACTAAAGATACAATTCCTAAAATAAATTCTTATTTAGAAACTGGTAGTACGATTATAAATGTTACTATTCCAACTATTGCCGTCATTTTTTATAAAGCTTTAGGTATTCAAGGATCGCTTTTACTTGATGGAGTATCATTCTTGCTCTCAGCATCGCTAATATTTTTTACCAGACCAATAGATTCTGAAGAACCCAATAACAAGATGCAAATAAATACGATTTTTAAAGATTTATTTGAGGGAATTAAATATTTAATTCATAATAAAAATATTTTTTTAGTAATATTATTATCTGCCTTAGTTAACTTCTTTTTAGCAGCTTATAATTTATTACTCCCATATACTAATGAAATGTTTCCAAATTTTTCTATCGATTTATATGCAGTATTTTTAACATCAGAAGCGATAGGGGGACTAGCGGGTGCTTTATTAAGTAACTTTCTTAATAAAAATCTATCTGTCTTTAAACTTTTGCTTTATTTAGGAATTTCTGGGGCTACATTATTAATCGGTCCATTTTTATATTTAACATTTAACAATTATTTGATCTTAGCTATCTCGCCTGTATGTTTCAACATGTTTCTCACAGTATTTAATATTCAATTTTTTTCTATTGTTCAACAAGAAGTTGATAATAAATATTTAGGAAGAGTTTTTGGAATTATTTTTACGATTGCATTGCTGTTTATGCCTATTGGCACTACTGTCTTTTCTAAGATAATTAATGTAAAACAAGTATTTAATTTAACTTTTGTGGGATTAGCGATTTTAGGATTGTCATCATTATTTTGGCTGCTATTTTTCTATAATAAATTAAATAGGCAATAATGATTAGAAAGTTAGATAAAAAAGAGATCTGAGTACTCTGTGGCGAGTATTTCAGATCTCTTTTAATTTAATTCAAGAAAATCTTTCAGTATTTTATTTTTATCATTTTTTCGATAAATTGCCTGAATTTTGAAGTTTTGAGTATTATTTTCACCAGCGATAGGCAAATATTTAATATTAGAATCAAGAGTTAAAGCCTTTTTAACTAAGCCATCAGGGTAGTATGCATATGCTTGATTAGTTGAAACTAACATCTGCATTTGTTCAATGGTAGATATTCTAGCGACAGATAAGTTGTGATAGTTATCTGGTAAAGTTGAAAGAAAGCCTTGTTTTAAATAATTAGATTTTTCAGAACTATAATATAAAATCGGTTTCTCTCTAAGGGCGGATAAAGGAAATTCTGCTTCTGTACTTAATGGATCTAATTTGCTGATTCCAATTAACATTTTACTTTTATAAACAGATTGATTTGTGAGATTACTGTTTAAAAATTCTTGTGATCCATAATCCAAAATATATGCTAAATCTAAAATTCCAATAGAAACATCTGAAATTAAATGTTCGATACTCTCTTCAGTTATTTTGAAATTAATTTTGGGATGTTTCTTTTTACATAAAATAATTTGGTCAGTTAGCAATGCACCTTCAAAAGGTGAAAAATATCCAATTTTTAATTCAGTATATTCATTTGCTTGATGATTTTTTAGGGAGTTTATTTCAACATTTAGACTGTGAATGACGTCTTTAGCTTTTAAATAAAATTCTTGCCCTTGATTAGTAATTGAAATTTTATTTTTTCCACGTACAAATAATTTGAATCCTAATTCATCTTCCAGTTTTTTCATTGATTGTGAAACTGCACGTTGACTGATGTATTCTAATGATGCAGTTTTTTGAAAGCTTCCGGTTTCTACTACGGTAATAAAAGTGTTTAATTGATCAAAATTCATACTTACACGAACTTTCTACTTCAGGTGTTGAATAATTTTTTATCTGTAAATATTTGTTGAAAGCGCTTATTATCAAATTATAAAGCAAGACAAGGAGAATTGACAATTATGATCACAAAAAATAATGAGTATGATGTAGTAGTAATTGGTTCGGGTGCCGCTGGTCAAGCTGCAGCATTGACTGCAAAAGAAAATGGCAACTCTGTCTTAATGATTGAAAAGGGGAGACATACTGGTGGTTCCGCAAATTATAGCGAAGGATTATTTGCAGTTGGATCATATTTACAAAAGGAAAAAGGAATTAATGTCTCAGCTTCTAGTGTTCTTAAAGAAGAAGTTGAATATTCAAAATATAAAGCAGATTCCAGAATTTGGAAAAAATATTTAGATTCTAGTGCAGAAAACGTTAAGTGGCTTCATGATGAAGGCGTTGAATATGAAGGCGTTCAAGCAATGGGAGCAGGAGAAGCAACTTGGCACATTTATAAGGGATTCGGAGATGCTGTAATTCATAAAGTATTACAACCTAAATTTGAAAAAATTGGTGGAGAATTATTAACATCAGTTTCTGCAATTAATTTAAAGACGAACTATGATGGTTCGAAAGAAGTAACCATAAAAGATGAAGCAACAGGTGATATTCAAACTATTAAATCAAAAGTAGTGATTTTAGCAGCCGGTGGATACCTGAATAATGCAGAAATGATGGCAAAAGAAACAGACTATGATTTATCTAGATTAATACCAGTGTCTTCAGGAAAAGGTACCGGAGATGGATTAAGATTAGGCTGGAGCGTTGGCGGTCAAAAAGCCGGAACTGGTATGGCCATGCTCTTTGGAGGATATCTAAAAGATCCAGATCAACCATCATTTAAGATGATGGAAAGTCAAATGAATGTTGCTGCAGGTCAACAACCTCTTTTATGGGTTAATGAAAATGGTGAAAGATTCGTTGATGAATCTGTTATATATAATTTCTCTTTTGCTGGTAATGCATTATATTCTCAGAATAAAGTTTACAGTATTTTAGATTCTTCAATCATCAAAGAAATGGCAGAAAATGGTAACTTCATGGGACTTGGCGTTTATGTGAAGCGTGGTCAAAAGATGGATAAACTTCAAACTGAAATTGATGAAGCCGTTGCTCAGAATAAACCATATATTTTTAAAGCCGATACGATTGAAGAATTGGCAGAAAAGATGAATTTACCAAAAGATAAGTTAAAAGCCACAATTGATCAATACAATAGCTTTGTCGAAAAAGGTAAAGATGAAGATTTCGGAAAAGATTCTAAATATTTGAGATCAGTAGTTAAAGCTCCGTTTTACGGATTTAAATTGAATATTGGTGCATTTTGTACAATGGGTGGATTGAAAGTAACTCCAGAAAATGAATTGGAAGATCAAAATGGAGATCCAATTAAAGGAGTATATGCTACAGGAAATGATGCAGCAGGCTTAGCAGGAGATACCTATGGTCCTAATATGCCAGGTACTTGTGCTGGATACGCTTTCTATTCTGGTAGAAATGCTGCTCAAAATGCTCAAAAATATTTAAAATAAAGAATTAAAGGGTGTCAGACTTTTATTGTCTGACACCCTTTTTTGCTATTTTTAATTTATTTCTAACACTGCATAGAAAATACATATGAAAAACAATGTAATTCAATTTCTTATTTCTGTAGTAGGTTCTAATTGAACATGCAAAATATATGCTTATTTAATTATATTCTTGACTGAAACTTAAGGTTATAGACTATTCTTTGACTAAAAGCTTGAAAAGTTAAGACTAAGGGTTTATATTTTATATAGTTGTTAATTTAAAAGTAACAGGTGATTTAAGTGACTAATAAGAAAAAATGGTCAATCATTGGATTAATTGTAATATTCATAGGAATTTTCTCTTTTATTGGATGGCAAAGAAAAAATATATCCTCAATAAATAGCAATGGTCAAATTATTATTGGATCGAAAAATTTTACAGAAAGTAAAGTTGTCATGCAAATTTGGACTGATGCTCTAAAAAAAGAGGGTTATTCAGTTAAAACTAAACCAAATATTTCTAGTTCAGTAATTTTTCAAGCTATTAAATCTGGACAAGTAGATTTATATCCTGAATATACTGGAACAATCGCATCAACTTATCTAAATAATAATATTGTTGGTAAAGGTGCCGAATCCGTTGCTCAGATTGCGAGAGATGGAATGTTAAAACAAAATCTCGTTACTTTAGATTATTCCCCAGGAAACGATGCCCAGGGGATTGCAATTAGATCTTCTGTAGCTAAGAAATATGGTATTTATACGCTTTCAGATTTGCAGAAAAAAGCCAATAAAGTTCGCTTTGTATCACAGGGTGAATTCGATAAACGTGAAGATGGTATACCTGGTCTTGAAAAGACTTATGGGAAGTTTAACTTTAAGAGTCATAAAGTTTATGATCCAAGCTTAAAGTACAAAATTTTATCAAGTGGTAATGGTGATATTACTCCTGCTTCAACTACTGAAGGGCAACTTGCGACAAGTAAATTTCTCGTATTAAATGATAATAAAAAGTTTTGGGCAGCGTACAATCTTGTGCCTTTAGTAAGAAGTCAGACCTTGAGAAAATATCCAAAGATCAGAAGTCTATTGAATAGGATTGATCGAAAACTTACCACAAATGAATTACGTCAATTAAATAAAAAAGTTGATGTAGATGGTCAAAGCTATCAAAAAGTAGCGCAAGATTGGGTAAATAAGAATCTATAAGGAGGAAAAATAGTGTTATCAGAAATTATTAAATATTTTCAAACTTCCTCTGGAGAATACTTTACTTATCTTGAACAACATTTGTGGTTAAGTTTTTCTGCATTAATTATTTCAATGATAATAGCTTTACCTATTGGTTACCTAGGATCACGAAATAAATTTGTAGCGGCCTTTTGTCAAACTTTCTCGCAATTACTCAGAATAATTCCGAGTTTAGCATTACTTTTCATCTTAATTCCTTTTATTGGAACTGGTTTTATTCCAGCTTTAATTTCATTAGTAGTTTTGGCACTGCCACCATTAATTGTAAATACAATTTTGGGATTTAATGAGGTTCCACAAACTTTTTCTGAAGTGGGCTTATCACTTGGAATGAATCAATTTCAATTACTTAAGCAAATTTCATTTCCGCTTGCTTTACCATATATCTTGAATGGGATTAAGCTTGCATTAGTTGAAATTATAGCAAGTGCAACGCTTGCTACATATATTGGTGCGGGTGGCCTTGGTACTTTGATTTTTACAGGTCTCGGCTTATATAAAATGCAATACGTTGTAATTGGTGCTGTTAGTGTAGCATTATTGTCATTGATTTCAATGTGGTTGATGGATTTCTTGATTAGAAAGGCTGAAAAACATGACAAAAACAATTATTAATTTTTCGAATGTTAGTAAGAAGTATGGTAAAAACGAAATTATTTCTGACTTGAACTTCACCGTTAATGAAGGTGAATTTGTAACGGTTCTTGGCTCATCGGGTTCAGGGAAAACCACAACCTTGAAGATGATTAATGGTTTAGAAAAGCCAACTAGTGGAAAGATCATTGTTGATACACATGAATTGGATAAGTGTGATTTAGTTGAACTTCGTCGCCATATTGGCTATGTTGTCCAATCAGTTGGCCTTTTTCCTCATATGACTATCGCTGATAATATCGCTGTAACGCCAAAATTACTTGGATGGGACAAGGAGAAGATTGACCGGACTGTTGATCAACTACTTGATTTAGTTAGTTTAAAGTCGGAAGAATATAAAAATCGTTATCCAGGTCAACTATCGGGTGGTCAACAACAAAGAGTAGGGTTAGCCCGTGCTCTTTCAACTAATCCGCCACTTCTTATATTGGATGAGCCATTCTCGGCTTTGGATGCAATTATTAGACAAAATCTTCAACAAGAAATCAAAGCCTTACATCAAAAACTAGAAAACAAAACTTTTTTCTTTGTGACACATGATATTAACGAGGCACTCTACTTAGGTGATAGAGTAATGATAATGAATCATGGAAAAATTGAACAATTTGATAAACCTGAAAAGATAGTTGCAAATCCTGCAACAGATTATGTCAAAAAATTAATTGCAACTGTTCGTCAAAATAAAAAGTTATGGGAGGAATTTAAATGATTGAATATTGGCAAGAAAATTCCACTCAAATGATGCAATTAATGATTGAACATGCTCGAATGGTATTAACGGCACTTTTAATAGCATTAGTTGTAGCAGTTTTATTAGTTATATTTTTTATTCGAAAAGATAATTGGATGAACTCATTAGTCTATTTCTTTTCATTACTTTATTCCGTACCTAGTTATGCTTTTTTTGCCTTGCTGATACCTATAACGGGGTTAGGTGAATGGACTGCAATTATTGTATTGGCGTTTTATAGTGAGTATGTCATTTTGCGAAACTTTATAACAGGCATTCGTGAAGTTGATCCAGCTTATATTGAAGTTGCCAAAGGGGTAGGAATGACTCAAACACAAACCCTATTGAAAGTTCAACTTCCACAAGCATTACCTGCGATTTTTTCAGGATTGCAAATAACTCTGGCTTCCGCAATGGCAATTGCTACGATTGCCTCTACAATTAGTGCTGGAGGATTGGGAGATTTACTGTTTGAAGGATTGCAAACTGGACAAGTTGTTCCGATTCTTTGGGGTACAATTTTAACGATTTGCCTTACTTTAGTTGGCATTATAATAATTAAGTTAATTGAAAATATCATGATTAGTGACTGGTATGATGTTCAGAAAGGATGATTTTTAATGAAAATAGCAGTAACAGGTGCAACAGGACACTTAGGTGGCAAGGTTGTTGAACAATTATCAAAGAAAATCGCCAAAGAAGATATCATTGCTTTAGTTCATACTAAAAATCATGCACAAAATTTAATTGATTCTGGTTATGATGTTAGAGAAATTGATTTTCAAAAGCCTTTTACTCTTGAAACAGCATTTAAGGGAATTGACACTTTAATTTATGTAGCAAGTAAAACTTACAAAGTTTTTGACCGTGTTCACGAACTTGAAAATGTGCTTGAAGCTATGGAAAATGATAGCGTTAAGAATTTAGTTGCTATGAGTTTCATTGCTGACCAAGAAGATAATCCATTTATTATGACGCCATTTTACGGATATTTACCAAGACGTCTTGCAGGAACTAAATTCAACTACGCAATTGCTAAGAATAGTTTGTATGCTGATCCATTGGTACCATATTTGCCAGAATTGATTGAAAGAAAAGGCTTGATTTATCCAGTTGGCGATCAAGAAATGAGTTTTATCAGTTTGGAAGATTCTGCTGAAGCTATGGCTGATATGGCTTTGGATGAAAAGATTTTGCAAAGTAGAAAAACTTATCTTTTGACTCAAAGTAGGGCATACACAATGCCAGAACTTGGTGAAATTATGACAAGAGTTACGGACCATGAAATTGGTTATCACCCAGTTAGTGTAGAAGAATTTGGTAGAATTTATGCTTCTGAAGGTGATGGTGATGAATTGGCATCAATGTATGCTGGTGGTGCAATGGGTTATTTGCACGGATTGAGTGATGACTTTGCACATATTACCGGTCATGAGCCAGAAGCTATGGAAAGCTTTTTAACTAGAAATTATCAAAAATAATAGATTTTAATAGTATGTAATTACAAAAAATCCCATTAAAAAGGGCTTTGCGGATTCTATACGAGTTTGAATTCACAAAGCCTTTTTTCGTGTCTAAATTTATCTTGATTTATTGGGTTTTAAATATGTTTGATTAAAATTCACATTTTAACTAAATTAAATTGGTATAAAAAAGATCGCCATAAAGACGATCTCGCTGTTTTACTTCCGCTTGATTACACGAATAAGATTCGTGATTGAATCAACCAAACGCGAAGCTTGGTACAGTACTAAACCAAGGGATAATAATATAGCTGCGTTTTCCATTGCGTTCACCTCCTTTGCTAAAGAGGTTGGTGACCTCTTCAGGATCACGCTAATCACGCACCATTTATATTTTATCATTAATGAAATCGTGTTATAATAAAAATCGGATAATATATAGCGCACAACGTTTTCCAACGTGCGTAAGACAAGCTTGGTAACTTGTCACAAAAAGACGTCTTAGGGTGGCCTTGGCCACCTTTTTTGTTTGCCTAATTTTTATAACAAAAAACAGCGTCCCAAGCAGTATCCAAAAACGGGGGCTGTCAATAAGTGAACTGAGAACCAAAAACGTTTAATTTGGACATCTCTATTCAACGGAATGGGGATGTCTATTTTTTATTTCAAGTGTGTTTCATTCAAAAATATAACACTAAGATAGTTACCTAATTGGTAATATCTAAAATTTTAATAACTATGTAAATTTTTGTTTTCATATCTTAAATTCTTAATATAGAAGTAAAATTTTAAAAATATTTTTCTTTAAACCCCTTTTGGAATAACTATTAACGTGAATTTTTAAAATAATTCAAAATAAATTTCAAAAAACACTTGCATTGAATAACAGGTGTTATATAATAATATATGTCAAGGGGATATGAAAGATCCCAAGAGTTAAATTAGTGAAGATATAGAGGTATTTAAAATGAAGAAGTTAGTTAAGGTTGTTTCAAGTGTAGTTATCGCATTAAGCTTTGCAGGTATGGGTAGTCAAGTTGTTAGTGCAGCAACAGCACCACTTGCAACAGCACAAGTAGCGCCAACAGATCCAGCAATTAAGAAGGGTCAAAAGATTGTGGTAGTTGTAAAAGACACTAAGAAGCAAACCGTTTCTGTATACAACGCAAAAGCAGAAAAGACTAACAAGTCAGTTAAGATGGGTTCAGAATACACTGCAAAAGCTGTAAAGAAGGTTAACGGTAAGAAGATCGTTAAAGTTTCAAATGGTAAGTGGTTGAACACTAAGGACGTTACTCAAGACTAATTAAATATCTCAGACTAGTTAAGAAATAGTGTGTAGGTAATTTACCTGCGCACTATTTTTATTTTTAATAATAAAATTCACTGTTGACAAGATGAAAAATAGATGATAAATTATTGACAATAAATTAAAAGATCTTGAAAAACAGAGTAACTATTCTAGTTTTCTAAAGAGAATGCCAGTTGGTGAGAAGGCATGATAACGAAAATAGTGAAGATGGGTTTGAAATGATCAGTACTGGTGATACTTAGCCGGTAACGGAGTTGTGAATCGTTAACATCACAAGCTATTGATAGTAGTTAGTAAGGCTTATTGTGTGAGCAGTAAGCGAATTAAAGGTGGTAATCACGAAGCACTCGTCCTTTTGGATGAGTGCTTTTTTGCGTTTAAGAAGAAGGAATAAAAAATGAGTTTAACAAAGCAAATTAAAAATAAAGGTTTAGTACTTGATGGAGCAATGTCATATGAGCTAGAGCGCCAAGGTGTCGATACTAATAACGAATTATGGACAGCAACAGCATTAATTGACCAACTTGAAAAAGTCTATCAAGCTCATTGGGATTATTTTGAAGCCGGAGCAGATTTAGTTATCACAGATACTTATCAGGCAAATGTTCAGGCTTATGAAAAGGCTGGCTATAGTTCACAAGAAGGTAAAAAATTTATTGCAGATGGAGTAAAAATTGCGAAAAAGGCGAGAGATGATTTTGAAGGAAAAACTGGCAAACATAATTATGTTGCGGGAACCATTGGTGCTTATGGTGCATATTTAGCAGATGGCAGTGAGTACCGTGGAGATTATCGATTGTCAAAAGATGAATATTTAGAATTCCATTTGCCAAGATTAGAAACAGTGATCGCAGAAGAGCCAGATTTATTGGCAATAGAAACTCAGCCAAAATTAGATGAACCATTAGCATTGTTAGATTGGTTAAGTAAAAATCATCCTGAATTACCGGTTTATGTGAGTTTCACATTACTAGATTCTGAACATATCAGCGATGGTACACCGATTAGTGAGGTAGCTAAGGCTATTTCAAAATTTTCTCAAGTAATTGGGATTGGAATTAATTGTGTGAAACCGGATTTAGTAACTGATGCACTTAAGAATTTTGCTGAAAATACGGAAATACCATTGGTCGTTTATCCAAATTTAGGTGCAGTTTATGACTCTAAAATTAAGCAGTGGAAAGAATTCGATCAAAAATATGACTTCTCCAAGTTAACTAACGAATGGTATCAAATTGGGGCAAGATTAATTGGAGGATGCTGTACTACAGGTCCAAAACAAATTAAAGAAATTAGTAATTATTTTGAGCGCTTATAAGGAGTAAGAAATGGAAGAACACAAGACTCATTTAGAGAGGAAGATGGAAACACGCCATATCAGAATGATTTCGCTTGGTGGAGTAATTGGAACCGGCTTATTCTTGAGTTCGGGTTATACAATTCATGAAGCGGGTCCACTGGGTACAGTTATTGCCTATCTCGTTGGGGCATTGATAGTTTTTGCGGTAATGCTTTGTTTAGGGGAACTATCTGTTGCAATGCCTTATACTGGGTCTTTTCATGTTTACGCCAAAAAATATATCGGACCTTCAACCGGTTTTGTTGTAGCGATTTTATATTGGCTAACTTGGACAATTGCACTTGGATCAGAATTCACTGCTGCAGGATTAATAATGCAAAAATGGTTTCCAAATATTCCGGTTTGGATATGGAGTTTAACCTTAATGATTTTGATTTTCTTAAGCAACTTCTTCTCAGTTAAGGTTTTTGCTGAAAGTGAATTTTGGTTTGCCGCGATTAAAGTATTTGCGATTGTTGCTTTTATCTTCTTGGGAATTTTGGCAATCACGGGGATTCTTCCGGTAAAAGGTTTTAATAAAGCACCTGGATTAGTTAATTTTTATAAAAATGGTTGGTTTCCTAATGGTTTGGGCGGTGTCTTTACCACAATGCTAACTGTGAATTTTGCATTTTCGGGCACAGAGTTAATTGGAATAACAGCAGGTGAAGCAGAGAATCCCAAGAAGGCAATTCCAGAAGCAATTGGAACTACTTTATGGAGATTAATTATTTTCTTCATTGGTTCAATTGTTGTTATGTCAGCACTTATTCCTTATCATACTGCTGGTGTGACTCAAAGCCCATTTGTTTATGTTTTAGATCTAATTCATGTTCCATTTGCAGCAAATATTATGAACTTCGTTGTTTTAACGGCAATTATTTCTGCTGCCAATTCTGGCCTGTATGCATCAACAAGAATGCTTTGGTCATTGGGAAATGAGGGAACAATTCCAAAGGCATTTACAAAAACGAATAAGCGAGGCATTCCAACTTTGTCTCTTGTTGTAAGTATGCTTGGGGGTGTTCTTGCCTTAATTTCAAGTAAGGTTGCTGCTTCAACTGTATATTTGGTATTAGTTTCAATTTCGGGATTGGCAGTTGTATTTGTTTGGATGGCAATTGCTTGGTCCGAATTAAAATTTAGAAAGGCCTTCCTTCAGGCAGGACACAAGCTTGATGAATTAGAATATAAAACTCCTTGGTATCCGGTAGTTCCGTATTTTGCTTTCTTTGCCAGTCTTTTATCATGCATTTTGATTTGGTTCGATCCAACGCAAAGAGTAGCGCTATACTACACGATCCCATTTGTCGCAATTTGCTACATTAGCCATTATCTTTGGCTTAAGTATGGGAAGAAAAATAAAGAGCAGGTTGCTGCAGAGGAATAGAAAAATATGATAAAAAGGCAAAATCATGAAGATAAAATATATCTTTAAGGTGACAAAATAAGTTAAAAAGAACTGAAATAGTAGATATTTCAGTTCTTTTTGTTTTCATTTTAGATAATAGGCATAAATTGTTAGAGGCCTTTCAATATATCTATACATTTTTTCTGAATTGCATTTGGGACAAAGCCTTCTCGTATTCCTAAAGTTGAGTAACAATGAATTCGTTGACTTGGAATAAGGGGAATTGCCTTAACATTAGGATTATTTTTAACTGCAAAATTCATTAGAAAGCCAACTCCCATACCTTGTTCTATCAATTGAAGAGTGGTGTCAATACTATCAACAACTACTCGCGCTTTGGAAGAGGCTGTTAATAAGGCTATTAATCAAGCTAATTAACATGAAAGTTTTTTAAAATATCAATGCCTTTCTGTTGATATGAATTTGGAACGAAACTTTTTCTCATCGCAATTTGCATATAAGCCCATAATTTTTGTTCTGGGATTAAGTGAATAACATGCAATCCATGTTTATCTTTTAAAGTTTCTTCCATAGCTAAAGCAATACCAACATTTTCACGTACTAAATCAATCATTAATTGCATTGTTTTTGCCGTAAAAATTATATTAGGTTTGAAATTACCTAAGTTTGCTTCTTGATCTAAGCATTCTCGTGTGAGATAACCCTTAGATCTAGCAATAAAAGCTCTATTTCGTAATTCCGAGACTTTAACTTCTTCTTTATTTACCCATGGGTCATCTAACCCTGTAATAATTACTAATTCGGTTTTGTGTAAGTTTCTAATATAGTATGTTGGATCATTAATTGGAACCATCCATGAGTATATTGCAACATCAATATCACCGTTGGTTAAACTTTCAAAAATATCAGCGGATCTTTCTAAATGGGTATCGAGCATTGAAAGGATGTTTGCAGAATGAAATTTTGCAATTATTTTTGGAATGTACATACTCCCAGCAACACCTGAGAAAGAAATTCTAATTTTGTGTTCACTGGCGTGCGTTACATCATGATCAATTGTGTGAATTTCATTAAGTAAGTGCTTAGATTTTGAATAAAGAAGTTCCCCAGCTGAAGTAGTGACTAATTTGCTTTTTCGGTTACTTTGCTTAACTAAGGGATCATTAAAATGCTTACTTAGTCGTTTTATGGCGGCCGAAATTGTTGGCTGAGTTACATCAAAATGATGGGCAGTCTTTGTATAACTACCAGTTTCTACTAATTTACAAAAATACATTAAATCTTGATTATTCATTATAAAACCTATTCATAAAAAATATTTATAATTGTATCTTTTTTAATTATAAATTTTGGATTTCACAAAATGCTATATGCTTTATATTACGCTATATTTAAAGAATTATCACATCGTTTTGTTCACAAAGAAAAATTAGAAAAGATTTTTAAAATCATATAAATTAAAACTGTAAAAATAATATAACTGCTATAAAAAAGATGGCGGAATGAATTTTAAAAATGAGGAGTAAGAAAATGTTAGATAAGTTTCAATGGAAGAAGTGGATTCTTCCGCTAGCAATCGGAATTATTCTCTGGCTTTTAACTCCGTTAAAACCAGCAGAGATAAATGTAGATGCATGGCATTTGTTTGCAATTTTTGTTGCTACAATCATTGCATGTATTACAAAGCCATTGCCAATGATGGCAACAACATTAATTGCAGTTGTTGTAGCAACATTAACAGGAATTTTTAATATGAAGGAAGTTGCTGCAGGATTTGGTAATTCAACTGCTTGGATGGTTGCAATGTGTATGTTCCTTGCAGCGGGTTTTATTAAATCAGGTTTGGGTAAAAGAATTGCATACATATTTGTTAGATCTTTTGGTAAAAGCACTTTAGGTTTGGCATATGCATTATCACTTGTTGAAACAGTTTTAGCAATTGGAATTCCAAGTAATAATGCTCGTGTAAACGGTATTATGTATCCTCTTATTGATGGTTTATCAAGAGAAATGGGTTCTGATCCTGAAAAAGGAACACAAAGAAAGTTGGGTTCATATTTGGTATTTAATGAATATGAAGTTAACAATGTTACTTCAGGTATGTTCATAACTGGATTAGCAGGAAACATGGTTGCTTTAGGATTAGCTAAAACACAAGGAATTGAAATTTCTTGGATGCAATGGTTCCTTGCAGCAATTGTTCCAGGTGTGATTTCTTTATTAGTAGTACCCTTTCTTTTATATAAGGTCTATCCACCAGAAATTAAACAAACACCTGATGCACATAATTGGGCAGATAAGAAATTAAAAGAGCTTGGTAAGATGACACCTGCTGAAAAAATCATGTCAGTAGTTTTCCTTTTGGCAATCATTTTATGGTTAGTTGGTTCTCACATTGGAATTGACGCCACTGAAACAAGTTTTATTGCAGTAGTATTATTGTTAATTACTGGTGTAATTAATACAAAGGATTTATTGAATGAAAGCTTTGCTTGGAATATTTTAACCTGGTTATCCATCATTATGCTAATGTCACAAAAATTGATGACATTAGGATTCTTCCCATGGTTCTCCAAGACTTTAGGATCATGTCTTCATGGAGTAAATTGGATTTTAGTATTGGTAATATTGTGGTTAGTATACTTCTATTTACACTACTTGTTCCCAAGTGTTTCAACCCAAATTTCAGCTCTTTATGCTGGTTTTCTTTCAATAGCTTTGGGAGCGGGAGTTCCTAAAATTATGGCAGCATTGATGCTAGCAATGTGTGGGACTGTTTATCTATCAACTTCTACATATTCTGCTGGTCCTGCAGCTATGATTTCATCTACAGGTTATATTTCAAACAAAGACTTTTGGAAGTTAAGTGCAATTATTGGTGTAGTATTCAATATTATCTGGCTTGGTGGCGGCTTGCTTTGGACTAAGGTTATTGGATACTGGTAGAATAGGTGAACAAAATGATTTATAATTCTTCGACAAAATGGGATGCAGTGTATGACGTAATTGTAGTTGGATTTGGTGGTGCAGGCGCAGGTGCTGCAAGGTTTGCAGCAGATAATGGTTCAAAAGTATTACTAGTTGATTCTGCACCGGAAGGTAGCGAAGGCGGTAATACTAGATATGCAGGAGGTGCCTTTGCTTACGGAACTAGTTTTGATAATTTAAAAGATTACTATAAACAGACTTATTATCCTTTTGATTATGACGCTAATGCGTTGGATGCTTTCGTTGAAAATGTTCTGAAAATGAAAGAATATTCAAAAAAATACTTTGACATTGAAGCCCAACTAACTGGTAGAAGACCAAATGGTGAATATCCTGAGTATAGACATAGTGATTCAATGCAGTCACAAAGTATGACAAAAGGGATGTACAACGGTGGTTTTTGGAAATTATTAAGACGTGAAGTATATAAAAGGCTCGATAAAATAGATATTTGGTTTAACTCTCCAGTTGAACATTTAATACAATCTCCTGAAGATGGTACTGTTTTAGGTGTTTCTCTAAAAAGAGATAATCAAACAAGATTTGTAGCTGCAAAAAATGGCGTTGTATTAAGTTGTGGTGGTTTTGAAAACAATCAAAAGATGGTTCAAAATTTCCTGGGACAAGGTTCATTAGCCCCAATTGGTAGTTTATACAACCAAGGAAAAGGAATTGATTTGGCAATCGAAGTTGGTGCTCAACTTTGGCACATGTCAAACTATGATTCACATGGACTTTCATTAAGACAAAATTTACCTAGAGAAAAATTTGCATACATGATAAATTGGCCAACTCTTTTCAATGGTTCAATTTTTATTGCAGGTGATGATGGTACTAGGTATTTTAGAGAAGATGAAGAAGACAGACATGGTTATAAATACAATCATGGAAATTGGGTAATGATTCCTAATCAAAATCATCCTCATATCATCATGGATCAAAAACAATTTGATCAGTTATCAAACGATACTTCTAATAAAGCAGAACAAATTAAGGAATTGATATCATACTCTATAAAAGCAGATACTATTGAAGAGCTTGCTAAAAAGATAGATGCACCTAAACTTTCTGAAGAAGTAGCAGATTTCAATTACTTAGTAAATAATCTGAAGAGAGATATGTTCTTACATAGAAAAATTGATACTATGAGAAGTTTAGGTAACGGTCCATATTATGCAATACCAGTTCGTCATAATATACTCCACACTCATGGTGGTGCACGAAGAAATGAAAAATGTGAAGTAATTGATTTAGAAGGTAATGTGATCCCTCATTTGTATGAAGCGGGTGAGTTAGGAGATATCTTTGCAACGAAATATATCGGAGCAAATAGTATAGCAGATTTACTGATTTCAGGAAAAATTGCTGGTGAAAATGCTTCTATACCAAAACGAAAAATAATGGAAATGGATGCAATTTCAGGAGCTTCTAAACTTGATGAATTGAAATCTGATGCTAAAACTTCAATAGAGAATTTTGCTGTTGGAAAAAATCAAGGAATTGGATTAAGTTCAAATGGAATCAGCGATATCCCTATTGTGGTTAGAGTTTCTGTTGATGGAAAGTCAAAAATAAAAAATATAGAGACCCTTCAAGAAAAAGAGTCCCCAACACTTGGTGGAAAAGCCATTCCTAAATTAACAAAAGAAATATTGGCTAAGAATAATCCAGATGTTGATGCAGTTTCAGGAGCAACGGTAACTAGTCACGCTTTTAAAGAAGCAGTAGAAATGGCTTTGAAGAATATAAAATAAATAAAAAAGGCTTTGAAAGATGAACTAAAACATATTTCAAAGCTTTTTGTTATCATTATTAATATTTTTATTACTCAAAGAGTGAACTATTTTCACAAAGCAAGCTGTCAGATAATATATGTTTATAAAAGATATTATTTGACAAAATCACTTTGAATTGTATATTTTTTGATGATCTTCCAATTCAAGTTTACTCCTAACCCAACTTTAGTTGGTACTTCAATATTTCCATTTTTCAATTCAATACCTGGACTAATGATATCATTTGAAAAGTAATGATTTGAAGCCGAAATATCGTTTGGTAAAGTGTAGCCAGGAAGAGTTGCAATTGCAACATCTACAGCTCGAGCGACACCTGAACTATACATTCCTCCACACCAACATTGAATATTATTTTTCATAGCAAAGTTTTGAATTTCTTTGGCAGAAGTAATACCACCAACTTTGCTAACTTTAATGTTGATAATCTTACCACTTCCTAACTCAAGCATAGCTTCAGCATCTGAAAGGGAATTTATACTTTCGTCTAAACAAATTGGAGTTTTAATTTCGAATTGTAATTTAGCATGGTGAATTAGATCGCCAGGTTCAAGAGGCTGTTCAATCATTAATAAATTAAGCTCATCCATCTTTTTAAATAAGTCAATATCTTTTAAAGAATAAGCGCAATTTGCGTCAGCCATTAAGCAAATTGATGGGAAATGTTGTCTAATAAATTTCAAATATTCATAATCTTTCCCGGGTTTAATTTTGACCTTAATTCGTTCATAGCCATCATTCAGTGCTTGTTTAATAATGTGTATCAATTTAGATGGCGAGTTCTGAATTCCGATACTGATTCCAGATTGGATTGATTTTTTCGTACCACCAATATAATTTGCTAGCGATAAATTCTCGGTTTGTGCGAATAAATCCCAAATAGCATTGTCAATAGCTGACTTTGCCATGTTATTTCTTTTGATACCCGAATATAAATCTTGAATTTGTTCAGGAGATTTAATTTCCTCTTTTAGTAAAAGAGGTATTAATTGCTTTTTTAATAATTCATAAGCGCCATCTCGAAATTCTTCTGTATAGAAAGGGATTGAGAAAGCTGAACATTCACCATAACCGTGGATACCTGCTTCATTTTCTAATTCAACAAGAATGAAGTTTTTGTTGCCCATTTCTCCATAACTAGTTTTAACTACTGAAAGTAAAGGAAGATTAATTTTATAAAGATTGGCAGAAACTATTTTCATTTTTATTCCTCAATTAATATACTTAAAGTCTATTGTTAACTAATAATTACTATTTCTTAAGTTTATCCAATACTAAGACATTTAAGAAATTTGTAAAAATTCTCAAAATAATAAAATTACACGTAGATTTAAAAAATATTAAAATATGGAGCATATTTAGCCACGATATGATCAATCACTTGAAATTCGAGTGGGGGGGTGTACCCTTACTATGTGCGCTCCATAGTGCTAAAATAAACATTCTAGTAAATCGTCGTCCCTACCATGGCGACGATTTCTTTTTTAATTATTTCTTTAAAAAACATTATTAATAACTTTTCATATGTTAAAAGTTATTTGAATTGAGAATAATACTTTTATTATATAAGTTAAGTCGTAAAGAGCAATTAATTAGAGACTGTAAAATAGTTTGTGTAAGGATGAATGATTCCTTAAATTTATTTCTTTAAACATTAGAAAAAGGAGTTCC
>NZ_CALPCQ010000020.1 GCF_943193025.1 Lactobacillus agrestimuris | reverse complement strand
TATTTTGATTAAATAAATAATTAAAAAATCAATTTGCGAGAAAGAACTATTTACACAAAAGATTTGACAGTCTCAAAACTATATAAAAATATACTGAGTATTATAGCCGGATATATTAAGGTGAAAAAGTTACTAAACTTTTGTTTTATATCAAAATCCGTCTATTTTGATATGAAATTGGTCTTTTATAACTTGCTTTCATCTTTGTGATGTATCTTAATCAAATAAGATTGTTGTTTTTATTACAGAAGGTGAAAACATGAAAAATAGAGTTGCCAGAATGATTTTTCGTTATAAAAGACATAGGCTATCAGTCTGGTCATCATTTGGATTATTTGCTTTAGGAATAGCTACGTTGACGTTGTGGCTGTTTAATATACCACTGTTTCTACAATTTGTCGGTTATGCGGCAAGTGTTTATTATATTTTGGATATTGAAGCCGGCTTTATGGAAGAAAAAGTAATCGGAATTTCTCAAGGTAGATTAAGTCAGACAGATTTCTTCTGGCTTAAAATTGCTCAGATGGCGACAGCAATTATCGGAATTATTGAATTAGGTATTTTGATATATTGCCAGATTACGAATTACTATAAATTTGTTTTAACAGTTGCGTTTTTAACCGGACTTTATTTTGCTCATTGGATCTACAATTATGGATTGACGATTTATCAGGTTAAAAAGGATAAAAATGTTGCTATAAAAAAATATTTGATTATTGAAATTCTTGTTTTGCTTATTATGACAATGTTGATGGTGATAATTTATTCGTTAAATAGTTGGCTATTCTTTGCCTTGATAGTAGGAACTGCAATTGTTGAATGGTTGGTTAACTGGTCTTGCTATTATGTGGTAAAAAATGCTGATCGTAATGAGATCGGGGATTGAGGAATATTTTTTTAGTATTATTTATTAAAAAAAGACCATCTAGCTACGAATATTCGCAGCTAGATGGTCTTTAAATTTTTTATAGAAAATTGTTTAATTATTTTTCTTTTCCATAATTGGCTTGTAGAATAAATCAATTACCACAGCAACAATAATTGCTACGATCAGAGTAATAAGCAAGTTTCGCCAAGAAATTTGTGTCATTGCAAGACCAACTAAAGCCAAGATGAAAGTCAAGACAACATCAGCAATTTGAACAATTCCAACTAATTTTGAAGGATGGTCTTGCCAGAAGTACTTCTTGGTTCTAGTAATCAAAACAATGAGCATTGCACTAAGTACTAAGTAGACATAAACCATAGTTGAAATTACGCCATGGCTGTAACCATTTAAATTCAAATATGTGAGGAAGGCAAAGCCTAAAACTGTCCAACCGGCTGCCAAGGAGAATGAAATTTTAGCAAGTCGAGCCATATTCCAATTTTCAGGTTTATAAGTAATATGGGTTCTGTCAGTACCAATCATCATAGTAACCATGTTATTCATAATGGTATAAATTACCATAGCATTTAAAGCCATTGGAATGTAGTTAAAGAACAAGTATCCAAATGTAAGAAGCATGGTTAATTCGGCTGTTCTAGCAAGTTTTGTTAAAGACCAAGTTGTCATTCTTTGATATACTCTGTGACCTGCATCAAGAATCTTAACAATTGAACTTAAACCATCATCAAGTAACACCATTTTACTTGAACGCTTAGCCACGTCTGCGGCGTTTGAGACTGCAATACCAACTTCGGCTTGCTTAAGAGCAGGAGAGTCATTTACTCCATCGCCAGTCATACCAACGATGTATCCTTTTTCTTGGAATAATTTTACCATGTTCAACTTATCTTCTGGTAAAACATCTGCGATCCCTGCTAAATCAGCAATATCAGTTTGATCATTGAAGTCATGAATTGAAATTACATCTCCAATTAGATCAACCTCTTTAGCGACAGCAGCGGCCGTTCTTTTATTATCTCCAGTTAACATAATTGGACGAATACCGCGCTTCTTTAATTCATTAAGAGCTTGTTTAGAGTCAGGTCTAACTTTATCCTTTAGAATAAAAACTCCAGCAATTTTATCATCAATTAAAACCCCAACAGATCGACCAGCCTCTAAATTAATATCTTTAACTTTTTCATTTGCAGTTGAATCAATTAAAGAAAGCTGCTTAACTGAACCCAGTTTAACATTGTGACCATCAATTTCTGCCATTGAGTAACCACGATCAGAAGTGAATGGAGTAAAAGCTTCTGTAGTCTTAATAGTTAAACCTTTTTGTTTAATATAGTCATCAATTGCGGCATCAATAATACTTTGATTTCTTTGATCAGTTGCACTAGAAACTAGTTCAAGTAATTCATTATCTGAAAGATCACTAAAATTATGCCAGCTTGCCACTGAAGTCTTATTTTCAGTAATGGTACCTGTCTTATCTAAAAGAAGTAAGTTCAAGTTTGCAGCATCTTGAATACCTGTTAAATCGGCAGTCAAAACACCTTCTTTACTTAATCGAGTTGCTTCAAATGAGTTAGATAAAGCAAAAGTAGACGGCATTGCTACTGGAATTGATGCAATAAACATCATTGCCAAGAATGGTAACATATTGATAAAGGTACTGAAATCTCCACCCTTAATAAATGAAGCAATAATGATAATTAAAGTTAAGATACCGTCTAATAAGCAAAGGTAGTAGATGATCTTTGTTAATAATTGTTGTAAGTGACCAGGAGCAGCTGAATTATTGATCAAGTTAACTGTTTTACCAGATCTAGAATTTGCACCTGTTGCAGTAACAATTGCCAAACCATGTCCTTGCATTACTGTAGTACCGGCAAAGGCTTCATCACCAACATTCTTTTTGATTGCCTTTGATTCACCTGTGATTGAACTTTCATCAAAGGACATATCTCCTTCAACAATTTTTACGTCTGCAGAAACAACATCCCCGCGATTCAGAGAAATTAAATCTCCAGTTACAATTTCTTTAGAGTTAATCTTGATCCATTTGCCGTCTCTTTCAACCGCAACAGTAGGTGTCAATTGGTGTGAAATACTATCAAGAACACGTCTTGATTGCTTTTTCTTTGAAGCACCATTCCAAGCAGCAAAAAGTAACATTGCTAAAACGAACAGTGCTTGGACACCTTTACCTAAAATGATTTCAAGTATAATAGCTCCTTCAAGAATCCAAGCAGAAAGATTCCATAATTTTCCTGCGAATTCTTTCCAAAAGTTGTATTTTGGCTCTGGAACTTCGTTTAAGCCATTTTTTTGAAGCAAATTTTTAGCTCCTTGTTGACTCAAACCGTGAAATTTTTCTACCATTTTTATCCCTCCATTTTTCCATACATATAATCTATCATAGATGTTGTCTTGAATAAAATATTGACTTAAGATAAGAGATATTAATAAATTATATATCTCTGTAGGAGTATTTAAAAATTATGAATTTAAAACAATTACAATATTTTCTTGCGGTCGCGGAAGAAAAGCAAATTACTGCAGCGGCAAAAAGATTATTCATTGCTCAGCCGCCATTATCTTATCAATTAAAACAATTAGAGAAAGAGCTTGGAGTTAAGCTGTTTAGGCGGACAGCATATGGAATTGAACTGACCGATGCCGGGATTGAACTCCAGTCATATGCCGAGGAAATCTTGAATCTTGCTGAAACAGCTCAAAATAAAGTTCAAAAAACTGCAAAGGGTGAGTTAGGAACCATTAAGATAGGTTCTGCCTCATCTTCAGTTGGAGAACTTCCTTCAGATAAATTTTTTCAATTAAAAAAATTTTATCCTGAAATATCTTTTGATATTTATGAAGAAAATAGCTTTGGTGTGATTAAAAATTTGCAAAATGGCACAATTGATTTAGGTATTGTGCGAACCCCATTTAATCATCATGGAATTGAAAGCAAGAATATTACTGATGAAAAAATGACTTTAGTGACAAAAGATCAAAAAATTTTAAAAAATAAAAAGATCGATCTTAAATTCTTAAAAGACCGACCATTGATCATTTATCGAAGGTTTGAAAATATTTTTAATCAAAGTTTTTCTCATCTGGGAATTAAACCTTTTTATGCAGTAAAATGTGATGATTCTCGTACTGCAATTCTTTGGGCACAAAAGGGGATGGGGGATGCACTTGTCCCAGAATCAATTGCTAATTTATATGCGAAAGATCAGTTTGTTGTGATTAATCATAAAGGGTGGGAAACACATCTTCAATTAATTTGGAAGAAACAGAAACTTTCTCCATTAACTAAACGAATTATTAATTTATTTGATTAGAAAAAAAGAAGCTTACGAATGTAAGCTTCTTTTTAAGTCAAATTTGAAAATATTCAAATTAGTCCTTGTCTACGCTATCTGGGAAGAATGCAAGACGTTCGCCATTGCCAAGTTCTTCTTCGATTTCAAGTAAACGGTTGTACTTTTCAACACGTTCTGAACGAGCTGGAGCACCAGTCTTAAGTTGACCACCGTTAACAGCAACTGACAAGTCAGCGATGAAGGTGTCACCAGTTTCACCTGAACGGTGAGAAATCATAGTGTTGTAGCCGTTCTTACGTGACATACGGATAGTTTCAAGGGTTTCAGTAACAGTACCGATTTGGTTAAGCTTGATTAATGAAGCGTTACCGGCACCTTCCTTGATAGCCTTACGAAGTAAAGCAGGGTTAGTACAAATGAAGTCATCAAGAACGATTTGGATACGGTCCTTGTGAGTTGCAGTAAACTTAACCATACCTTCAACATCGTTTTCGTCGTATGGGTCTTCCATAGAAATTAATTCTGGGAATTCGTCAAGCAACTTGTCGTAGTAATCTGCTAATTCTTCATCAGTCAATACCTTACCTTCAAGGTGGTACTTACCGTCTTCTTTGTTGTAGAAGTATGAAGCAGCACAGTCACAAGCAATAGCAATATCTTCACCTGGCTTGTAACCAGCCTTGATAATTGATTCGTGTAAAGCCTTTAATGCTTCTTCTGAGTTCTTCATGTTAGGAGCGAAACCACCTTCGTCACCTAAACCAGTTTCGTAACCCATATCTTCAAGAACTTTCTTCAAAGTGTGGTATACGTTAACGATCTTTTCAAAACCATCACGGAATGAAGTCTTAGCAACTGGAGTGATCATGAATTCTTGAATGTCGATACCGTTGTCAGCGTGTTCACCACCGTTGATAACGTTGTGGAAAGTTTGTGGCATTTCAAGATCTACACCACCAAGGTAACGGTATAATGGTTGCTTTGAATCCTTAGCTGCAGCAGCTGCAGTAGCCATAGATACACCCAAAATAGCGTTAGCACCAAGACGACCCTTGTTTGGAGTACCGTCTAAGTCGATCATCTTTTGGTCGATAGCAGCTTGGTCGTATGGGTTCATACCCTTCAAAGCGTCGTTGATTTCACCGTTAACGTTGTTAACAGCTTTCATAACGCCCTTACCACCAAGACGTGAACCACCATCACGTAATTCAACAGCTTCGTTTTCACCAGTTGAAGCACCTGAAGGAACTTCAGCCTTACCTACAACGCCGTTTGAAAGGGTAACGAATACTTCAACAGTTGGGTTACCACGTGAGTCAAAAATTTCAAGTGCATGAATATTTTCAATGACTGATTTTAACATCAAAAAACCTCCTAAAAATACGAGATGTAATGCAATTCAATGTACTGCATCACACCATGAAGAGTTATTTACTCTCCACTTACACATCAAATTTTAGCCTAAGTTTGTGATTCTGTAAACTATTGAAAGCGGTTTAGATTATAAGTTTTGGTAAAGCGCATTCTTTTTTAAATTAGCTTTACGATATAATTATATATATAGTTAAGCATGAAGAGCGAAAATACTAGAATAAAAATATAAAATATTAAGTAAATTACTAATTAATAAATTGAGGAAACATTATGGAAGATATACGTTTAATCACCGATTCAAGTTCAAATGAGCTTAGTGATTTAAGTAAAAATTTAATTGTCGTACCTTTAACTATTTCTTTCGATGGAAAGAATTATTTAGATGACGAAGGCTTAAATATTTCTGACTTCTTAACCGCAATGGAAGAAAATAATGAAGCTGGAAAAACCTCTTGTCCAAGTATTAATGAATGGCTTAAGGCGTTAGAAGGTTGCGATAAAGCGATCATTGTAACTATGACCAGTGCTATGAGCGGGACCTATTCTTCAGCACTTCAAGCTAGAGATATCTACTTAGAAAGTCATCCGCAAAGTCAAATAATTGTAGTTGACTCACGATCTGCAGGACCTGAAATTGCGATTGTTTTGCAGGGAATCGAAAAACTACTTGCTGGAGAAGTTCGTTTCGTTGATTTAGAACAGAAGATTGCTGAAATGAGATTACAAACTCATCTTTTGTTTATTCTTCAATCTTTGCACAATCTCTCTTTGAATGGTCGTGTATCACCGGCAATTGCAAAGTTTGCAAAAATGATGAAAATTAATATTGTTGGAAAAGCAAGTAAAGAGGGTAAACTAGATCAAATTTCAAAAGCAAGAGGAATGAAAAAAGCCCTGCGTGAGATCATTAAGAATATGGAAGATATGAATTATCATGGCGGTGAAGTAATCATAGATCATTGTCAAAATGAAGCAGATGCTAATACTTTGAAAGAAAAAATTTTAGAAAAATTCCCAGATGCTGATATTAAGATTCGACCAATGAGAGGTCTGTGTAGTTTTTATGCAGAAAAAGGTGGCTTAATGGTCGGCTTTCATGAATAAAATAAAGGACATTACAGAAAAACTGTAATGTCCTTTTAAATTGCTAAGAAAATATTTTGTGAAATAGTAAAACATAAAACTGCTAAACTGGTTGCACCAATTACGTCTGATGGATAGTGAGCTTTTAAACTCAATCTTGAAATTACCACCATAACCCAAATTGCAATGATTCCGAGAGCAAACCCAAAACCAAAAGTATCACCAAATAACTGAATTAAAATTAGTGACATACAGGTTGCTCCCAGCACATGTCCACTAGGGAAGCTATATCCATCTTCATGATCAGAAGCCATAATAGGCCGACGTCTTTTGACCATCTTCTTAAGGATAATTCCACTTAAATCAGTAAAACCAAGTGTGGCCAGTACCCATAAAGCTGTATATACATGATTATTATCTATTAAAGTGCTGGCGAGTAACACTGCCCACACAACCATTAGCTTTGGATCATTTAAAAAGGCGATAATTTGCCAGCCGAATCCATCCCTTTGTCTAACTAATTTGTGATGCAACCAATGATCAAATAAATTAAATCGTCTAGAAGTTTTAATTTTAAAAACTAAGAATAATAAAATAGCGGTCGCTGCTATTAAAATTATCCAATTTTCCATACAATACAAATCCTCATTAAAATTTTTCGTTTATGCAAAGTTTATTTTAACAGGATAAGTTTCATTTGATAGCTTTTTGGTTAAAACTTAATAAATTAATTTTGGTCATTAAAAGTTACTTTGTCCAAAATAGGGAAGGTTACTAGAGTTTCTTGATCAAGATTTTCTTTGTCAACTTTAACGTGATTAATTTGCTTGTTTGAATAAGTGGTGTAATAGAATTCGTTGTTATCAAAGTCAAAACAATCTGAATAAATAGTGTACTCAAAGAGACCAGGTTTAATTTCATCTAGCCCCTTTGGCTGTTCAACAGCGTGAAGAATATGGAAGTAATTATCAATATTTTCTGTTTCATCGTCAGTTACAGGTGCATTGTATTTAGTAAAGGTAGCTCTTACAAAACGTGATTCTGAATCCACTCCACCTGGAAGATTTCTTGAACCTAATCCGCGACTGTATGGATCAAATTCAATTTTGTCAGAGAAGTTGTTTTCTGGCATTCTAGGAGAAACATCAGAGTAATTATTTAAATTAAAGATCTGCTTTGGGAATGGAGGGTTATTAGTTAAAACACCTACAGGATTATCATAAACGTGAATTCCATCTTTATCAGGTTCGACAGTAATAGACTTTCCGCTCTTATCTGCAAGTAACCAGTGAAGAGGAGATAATTTTAACTTTTCGCTAAAATCAATGTTAACTAGATGAGTTTTAGAAATTAAATCTTTAGCTTCTTCGATGGTTGAACATTGAGAAAGAACCCATGGAATGAATTCAAATGGAGAAATGTTAGTCTTATCGTCATCGAATTCATCTGAGTAATATGCTTGTCCTGCATAATTCAATCCAGCCATTCCTAATCCGCGTTCATTTGCTGCATCGAAATAAAGAGGATAGTTATCGAAAACAGCTGCGATACCATATATTGCAAAATGTTTATCAATGCCATTAGTCTTACGAAACTTGAATTTGTAATCACGAGGAGTAATTACTACTTCTTGACCGTAAGAAATCTCATAATCAAAATTTCTTCCGAAGTAATGATTTTTGGGACTAAAAATAATTGATGTACACATATTTTTCACACTTTCTTTAAAAAACAACAAATTTGTATCAATTATAATACTTTTAAAAATAAATGTATAGAATTAAGAAAAGTAAGCATATTGATTAATTAATATAGTCGTTTAGCATATACTGAAATCAAAAAAGTATACGAGGTGATGATATGAAAATAGAAATACCAACCATGAATAACATGATTCCAGATTGTTACAGTAAGTTTGCCCCAAAGGATCAAAGAATTGATGGAAAACCCAGTAGATCTTTTCCAATTTTTGTTACAGATCCACCAAAAGATGCAGTTAGTTTGGCACTTTATTTCAGAGATTATGATTCAGTTCCGGTATGTGGATTTACGTGGATTCATTGGATCGCAGGAAATTTCCCTGTAGGGGATATTCCTGCAAACATTAGTCATAAAAAATCGATTAATCAACCTATTATTCAAGGTAAAAATAGTAATATCAGTAAATTTTTACCAGAAGATTCCGGCCCAGTTGAAGGATATACAGGACCAATGCCACCTGACAAAGTTCACGGTTATACTTTAACGGTCTATGCACTCAATAAAAGGTTGGATTTAAAAAATGGCTTTTGGTTAAATGAATTTTTGAGAGAGATTGAAGGTCATGTAATCGAAAGTTCCACTATAGTTGTTCCAGCAAGGGATAAATAAAAGTACATAATTATAAAAAATAAAAAAAGAGTTTGTGTAGCAAACTCTTTTTTTATCCAGTAATTAACTAAGGAGAGTACAGGATTTGAACCTGCGCGCCGGTATAAGCCGGTTCGCCGGATTTCGAGTCCGGTGCATTACCACTCTGCCAACTCTCCAAGACAATATTATTATAGCAATTTTAGAAAAATAGGCAAAACGTTTTTGCTTTTTACTTAAATAAAAATATTTACTAAAAAATTAATTGCTATAAAAGACCTATGGATCAGCATATTTAAGCTAAATACCAAATATTATGTTTTACTAAATATAGACATATTTAGTAAAACATAATACAATGAAATCGCTAACAAAGATAGGAGTGGAAAATAATATGAAAAAGAAAATAATTTCGCGCTTGTCCTATTCATTTGGGGCATTTGGAAACGATGTTTTCTATGCGACTTTGTCAACGTATTTTATTGTATTTGTGACAACTCACTTATTTAATTCAGGTAACGGTAAAATGATCTTCATGATTACTAATTTGATTGCCATTATTCGAATTAGTGAGGTTTTAATCGATCCATTAATTGGTAATGCAATCGATCGAACAGTAACTAGATGGGGTAAATTTAAGCCTTGGGTTGTAGCAGGAGGGATTATCAGTTCTTTGGCTTTATTAGCACTTTTTACTGATTTAGGCGGAACTAACAAAAGTAATCCGATTTTGTATTTCATTCTTTTTGGAATTATTTATTTAGTGATGGATATCTTTTATTCATTTAAAGATACTGGTTTTTGGTCAATGATTCCGGCATTATCTCTTGAATCAAGAGAACGTGAAAAGACGGCTACTTTTGCTAGAATTGGATCAACTCTGGGTGTAAATATTGTTGGTGTAGTAATTATGCCAATTGTACTTTTCTTTTCTGCGAGTAAAGTAAATCCCAACGGTGATAAACGAGGTTGGTTCTGGTTTGCTTTTATTGTTGCAGTAATCGGTATTGCTTCTGCAATCGCAGTTGGCCTTGGAACACATGAGGTTAAATCAAAACTACGTGAAAACAAAGAAAAGACTACACTTAGTCAAGTATTTAAAGTTTTAACTAAAAACGATCAATTAATGTGGCTTGCACTTGCGTATTGGTTTTATGGCCTAGGTATTAATACTTTAAATGCATTGCAGCTTTATTACTTTTCTTACATTCTTGGTAATGCGAGTGGCTATACAATTCTTTATGGAATTAATACATTTGTTGGTTTGATTTCAGTTAGTTTATTTCCGTCATTAGCCAAGGAATTTAATCGAAAGAGATTATTTTATCTTTGCATTGCGACCATGCTGGTAGGTATCAGTGTTTTTTCACTTGCGAGTGGATCGCTGATTGTTTCATTAATTGGGGCAGAGCTTTTCTTTATTCCGCAACCATTAGCATTTTTAGTGGTTTTAATGATTATTTCAGATGCAGTTGAATACGGACAACTTAAGACAAATCATCGTGATGAGGCACTAACACTATCTGTTAGACCGCTAGTTGATAAATTGGGTGGTGCAATGTCAAACTGGTTTGTTTCAATGGTAGCTGTCCTTGCAGGGATGACTACTGGTGCAACAGCTCAAAGTATTACTGATCATGGAAAATTTGTTTTCAAACTATGCATGTTTGGTTTTCCAGCAATCATGCTTGTGATTGCAGTAATTATTTTTGCCAAAAAAGTATTATTGACTGAAGAAAAACATGCAGAAATTGTCAATCAATTGGAAAGAAAATTAAGTCAAAAATATGCTCAGGATCCAATTGAAAATCAAAAAAGTTATGTATTAACTAGTCCTATTAGTGGGGTTTTATTACCACTTAAAGATTTACCAGATCAAGTTTTTGCTACTGAAAAAATGGGAAAGGGTTTTGTGGTTATTCCATCTTCAGGTAAAGTTTTTTCACCGTTTGCTGGAGAGGTTAAGCAAATAGCCCCAACTCGGCATTTTATTGTCCTTGAAAGTGAAGAAGGAATGATTATATTGATTCATATTGGTTTAAATACCGTAAAATTAAATGGAACCGGCTTTACTTCATCAGTATCTGAGGGAGATAAAGTGGAAAGCGGACAAGAAATCTTAGAATTTTGGGATCCTTATATTAAAAAGCAAGGCTACGATGATTCAACAATTATTACTGTAGTCAATTCTTCGATGTTTAGATCGATTGAAGTAATCCCACCTTACGGTAAAAAAGTAGCAGCAATGGATACAATTTGTATTTTGGAAGGAAAGAGCAATGAATAATATTAATCATGCCAAACTAAGTTGGTTAACAAATCCAGAAGTTTTTGAAGTAAACACCGTTAAAGCGCATTCGGATCATCGTTATTTTGCGAATTATATTGAAATGATGCGAGCTAAATCAAGTCTAGTTCAAAATTTGGATGGACGCTGGAAATTGAATTATGTCAAAAATTACAATTTGTGGCCAAAAGATTTCTATCAAGAAAATTTTGATGATAGTGATTTTGATTATGTGAATGTACCAGGAAATTTGGAATTACAAGGATATGGCAAGGCACAATATGTAAATATTCAATATCCATGGGATGGATCAGAAAATATTAAGCCACCAATGATTCCAGAAGAAAGTAATGCAGTTGCTTCATATGTGAGAAAGTTTGATCTTGATGAGGGTTTAAAAAATAAACATGTGACTTTAACTTTCAATGGTGCTTCTACTGCAATTTATGTTTGGCTCAGTGGATATTTTGTTGGATATAGTGAAGATTCTTTCACACCTAGCGAATTTGATGTAACTGAATTTCTGAAAGAAAAAGATAATCGTTTATGTGTGGCGGTTTTCAGATATTCTTCTGCTTCATGGCTTGAAGATCAAGATTTTTGGCGTTTAACAGGTATCTTTAGAAGTGTTGAATTGAAGGCACAACCTAAACTTCATTTGAAAGATATAGAAATTGTGGCATCTCTAAATGATGGTCTAGGCAATTTAAAAGTTAAAAATTTGTTGATAAATAGTCTAAATTCTAATGCTAAAATTTATCTTCATTTACTTAATTCGGAAGGTAAGTCAGTTCATAAAGAAGTTAAGAATTTTTCCGAAAGTACTGAAATTGATTTCAATTGGTCAGACTTGAAAATTAGAGCCTGGAGTGCTGAAAGACCGAATCTGTACTCATTAGAAATTTCGCTTTATCAAAATGACGAAATTGTTGAAATTAGTCAAATCAAAGTTGGATTTAGAAACTTTGAAATGCGTAATGGCATCATGTATTTAAATGGTAAAAGAATTATCTTTAAAGGGGTTAACCGTCACGAATTTGATTGCCATACTGGGCGTGCCATTAGTAAAGAAGATATCATTTGGGATTTGAAAACGATGAAACGCAATAATATTAATGCGGTTAGAACTTCACATTATCCAAATCAAACTTTCTTTTACGAGTTATGTGATCAATATGGACTTTATGTCATTGATGAAACAAATTTAGAATCACATGGAACTTGGCAGATGATTGAGCATGAAGATCCATCTGAAAATGTGCCTGGAAGTAGAAAAGAATGGCAAAAAGCTTGCGTTGCTAGAGCTCGTAATATGCTTAAGCGTGACTTCAACCACCCATCAATTTTATTTTGGTCCTGTGGGAATGAGTCTTATGCTGGAACTGTAATTGCTGACATGGCTGAATACTTTAAGGAGCACGATTCAAGCCGTCTAGTTCATTATGAGGGTGTAACTCACAATCGTGAATTTGATGGAATTTCTGATGTTGAAAGTCGGATGTATGCAAAACCAGCAGAAATTGAAGAATACTTAAATTCTGATCCTGCCAAGCCTTACATATCTTGTGAGTACATGCATGCGATGGGCAATTCTGTAGGAGGCTTGCAGCTATATACTGAACTAGAGAAGTATCCACAATATCAAGGAGGATTTATTTGGGACTTTATTGATCAGGCCTTGATAAAAGATGGACAATTAGCTTATGGCGGTGATTTTGGTGATCGGCCAAGTGACTATGAATTCTGCGGAGATGGGTTAGTATTTGCTAATAGAAAAGTTTCTCCCAAAATGGCAGCTGTTAAAGCTTTATATAGTAACTTAAAGATGAAACTAGAAAGTAACAAATTAACCTTGAAAAATGATAATCTGTTTGAAAATCTTTCTAATCAATATTTTATTGCTTCAGCATTAATTAATGGAGAAAAGGTGTGGAAGAGTTCAAAGTTAATCTTTAATTTAAATCCTGGAGAGAGTAAAACTTTTACAATTGATTTTCCAAGTTTTGAAATTAGACCTGATCAAGAGTTAGTCTTCGAAGTAAGTGAGCATATATTAAGGGATAACGTTTGGGCTAAAAGCGGGTTTGAACTTGCTAAAACACAAGATATTCAATTTCATGCCCATAAGATTTTCCGAGGTCAAGGAGTTCCAGAAGTAATTGATTCGAATTATAACTTAGGTATTAAAGGTGATAATTTTAAATTCCTGATTTCAAAGGAACGTGGGAAGTTAATTTCGCTTGAATATGCTGGTCAAAATTATTTGAAGAGATTCCCTGAGTTAACTTTTTGGAGATCATTAACTGACAATGATCGCGGGGCAGATTATGGATTTGAAATGGCTAAGTGGGAAAATGCCGGTAAATATGGAAAGCTAACTGATTTTAGTTATGAGGTTAAGGAAAAGTACATTAAAGTTACAGTAAAGTTTGAATTACCTGTTACATTAAAAGATGAAGTTAAAATTATTTATCTAATTGATAATAAAGGTTCGATTAATGTAAAAGTATTTTACCCAGGCGATAAGGCAGCCGGCAATTTACCAACTTTTGGTTTAGAGCTTGGATTTGATAAGAGTTTGAAGAAATATCGATATTATGGCTTAGGTCCAGACGAAAATTATGTTGATCGTCGAGCTGGTAGTTACTTAGGTTTATATAGTGGTGAAGTTTCAGATAATCTAACTCCATATTTAAGAACACAAGAATGTGGTAATCGTAGTGGAGTTCGAACTTATCAATTATTAGATAAAAATTTAAATGGAATTGAATTTTCTGCAAGCAAGGAATTGAATGTTTCTGCCTTACCGAACTCTACTAGTGAAATTGAAAATGCTACCCATATTGATGAACTCCCTAAGAGTAAATGTACTTGGGTTCGTTTGTTAGCTAAGCAAATGGGAGTAGGTGGTGATGATTCATGGGGTGCACCAGTTCATCCAGAATTTATGATTAATGCTCAAGAAAGTTTATCCTTTGAATTTACAATTAGTCCCGTTTTTAAGAAATAATGGTAAAATAATTTAGTAAATATAGTTATTTTTACTATTGTGAGGGATAAAATGGCAACGATTAAAGATATTGCTGAAAAAGCAAATGTTTCTCCTGCAACTGTTTCGCGAGTATTAAATTATGATCAAAATTTATCTGTAAATGATTCAACAAGACAAAAAATTTTTAAAATAGCCGAGGAACTTCATTATGATAAGCATAAGAAATCATATAGGCGTAAGGCAAAAAGTATTGCAATTGTTCTTTGGAGTGATCAAAGCCAAGAAATTAAAGATCTTTACTATTATTCAATTCGAACTGGAATTGAAGATCAAGCCGCCTCTTTGGGCTATAATACTAAAATTTATTACGTTACTGATGAGTTAACAGATATAGATAAGCAAGTTGGAATTATTGTAATTGGTCATAGACAGTACTCAAAAAGTAGATTATCTGAGATTGAAAAGACTAATAAGCCCTTAGTATTCATTGATGCCGATACTCTAGCAAATGATCATTTCTGTGTGGTTTCAGATTTTCATACTTCAATTAGAGAAGTAATTAACCATTTCTTAGATCAAAATCAAAGAAAAATTGGGATGCTGGCAGGAGATTTGTCAGATGTTTATGATAAAGAAAATTTAGTTGATTTTCGTTTTTATGATTATAAAAATTATATGAAGGAACTCGGATTATATGATCCTGAAAAAGTAATTGTCGGTAAATTTACACCTGAAACTGCCTATGAAGCAGTTAAGAAATACTTACAATCAGGAAAGGAAATCCCAGAAGCTTTGGTAGTTGCCAATGATGCTATGGCGATTGGTGCTCTTAAGGCCTTTAGAGAAGAAAATATTAAAGTACCAGAAGATATTAGTTTGATTTCTTTTAATGATACTACTGCTGCAGAATTTTCTAATCCGTCTTTAAGTAGTGTACATGTAGATACAAACGAAATGGGTCGTTTAGGGATGAATGTATTACAAAATATTTTGACGGAAGACATGAAAGAAGTATATAAAATAACTTTGAAGACAAAGCTAATTTTGCGTGAAAGTAGCATTAATTAAAAATTTGTGATTGCTATATATAACATAATGTCATAGAATTAAAAAGAAATTAGAGGTTGAAGTCATGCTTCAACCCCTTTTATATGTAAATTATGTAATTGTGTGGTGAAATAATGAGTCATAAAAAACATAGCACACCTAAATTGAAACGAAGTATGACCGCTGGTCAGATGGAAATGATCTCTTTAGGTGGTGCGATCGGAGTAGGTTTGTTCATGGGTTCAACCTCCACAATTAAGTGGACAGGACCTTCAGTACTACTTGCATATATGTTTGTTGGATTGATTCTGTATATTGTTATGAGAGCGTTAGGGGAAATGCTTTATGTCAATCCAGGGACAGGATCGTTTGCGGATTACGCAACAGAATATGTACATCCCATTGCAGGATATCTGGCTGAATGGGCAAATGTTTTCGAATATATTGTTGTAGGTATGTCAGAAGTTGTTGCTGCAACGGAATATTTAAAGTATTGGTGGCCAAACGTTAGCATGTTTTGGTCAGGAGTTATCATCATTGCCTTTCTACTTTTAGCAAACTTAGCAAGTGCCAAGGCGTATGCTTCACTTGAGTTTTGGTTTGCGATGATCAAGGTCATAACTATCATCTTAATGATTATATTAGGATTTATGGTGATTCTCTTTGGTTTTGGTAATGGTGGACACCCAACAGGATTCTCTAACCTTTGGGCACATGGCGGCTTCTTTACTGGTGGATTTAAAGGCTTCTTCTTCTCAATGTCAATTATTGTTGGTTCATATGAAGGAATCGAGCTTTTGGGAATTTCTGCAGGGGAAGTTGAAAATCCTAAGGAAGCAATTGTTAAAAGTGTTAAATCTGTGCTACTTAGAATTTTAATTTTCTATGTTGGTGCGATCTTTGTAATTGTTACAATTTATCCATGGAATAAACTTGATTCGCTTGGATCACCATTTGTAACTACTTTTGCAAAAGTTGGTATTACTGCAGCTGCCTCAATTATTAACTTTGTTGTTTTAACAGCAGCGCTGTCTGGTGCTAACTCCGGTATTTATTCATCAAGTAGAATGCTTTTCAAGCTTTCTCATGATGAGGATGCGCCAAAGACTTTTGGTCATATCTCTAAGAGAATTGTTCCAGATCGTGCAATTATGGGAATTACTGGTGGTATTTTGACTGGTTTCATTCTTGATGTAATTGCATCGAACTATTACCATTCTGCAAGTGATCTCTTTGTTGTAGTTTTCAGTTCATCAGTATTGCCTGGTATGATTCCATGGTTCGTAATTTTACTTGCTGAACTTCGCTTTAGAAAGAACAATGAAAAAGAACTTGAAAAACATCCATTCAAGTTGCCACTATATCCTTATTCAAATTACTTTGCGTTTGCAATGTTAATTTTGATTGTAATCTTCATGTTTATTAACCCCGATACGAGAATTTCAGTAATTGTCGGAGCATTAGTTTTGATTATCGCAACAATTACTTACTTAATTCGTCATCGTGGCGAAAAACACAAAATATAGATTTTATATTCACAGACTACCATATATGTGGTAGTCTGTTTTTGTTAGATAATATATTTTTGAGGATTAAAGATGGCAATTTTAGAACAACCATATTTAGATTTATTAGAAAAAATTATGACTATGGGGCATGATAAAAGTGATCGAACTGGTACAGGTACGCGAAGTCTTTTTGGTGCCCAAATGCGATTTGATTTAAGTCAAGGTTTTCCAATTTTGACCACCAAGAAGGTTCCTTTTGGTTTGATTAAAAGTGAACTTCTTTGGTTTTTACGTGGAGATACTAATATTCGCTTTTTACTTGAACATAATAACCATATCTGGGATGAATGGGCATTTAAGAATTGGATTGAAAGCAATGAATACCAAGGACCAGATATGACAGACTTTGGACTTCGCAGTCAAAGTGATCCTGAATTTAATGAATTGTATCAAGCAGAAATGAAAAAATTTGATCAAAGAATTTTGGATGACCATGAGTTCGCTAAAAAATATGGTAATCTGGGGGATGTTTACGGTGCTCAGTGGCGTCATTGGCAAAAGCGCGATGGGGGTTTTATTGATCAAATTCATGATGTGATTGAACAAATCAAAAATACACCGGATTCAAGAAGAATGATTGTAACTGCTTGGAATCCGGAAGATATTCCTTCGAGTGCACTTCCACCATGCCATGTTTTATTCCAGTTTTATGTAGTTGATAACAAATTGAGTTTGCAACTTTATCAAAGATCAGGAGATATGTTCTTAGGCGTGCCTTTTAACATTGCCAGTTACTCATTGCTACTTCATATGATTGCTAGAGAAACTGGTCTTGAAGTAGGTGAATTTGTTCATACCTTAGGAGATGCCCATATTTACCATAATCATATTGATCAAGTAAAAGAACTCTTGAGTAGAGATCCATATGATTCACCAAGTTTGTGGCTTAATCCAGAAAAGAAGCAAATCGAAGACTTTGAAATGCTAGATATTAAATTAATTGATTACAAGCATCATGGTACAATCAAAGCACCAGTTGCTGTTTAAGGAAATAACATGATTAAATACGTTTGGGCTGAAGATCTCAATGGAGGAATTGGCTGCGAGAATCATTTGCCATGGCGAATGCCAGCTGATCTTCATCACTTTAAAGAAGAAACTATAGGTCATCCAATTTTAATGGGACGTAAAACTTTTGAATCTCTGCCAAAAATTTTACCTGGAAGAAAGCATTATGTGTTGACTCATGATCAAAATTTTGCGAAAAAGTATCGTGATAATGATGATGTAGAAGTGTTGCTTTCTACTGAAGCAATGTTGAAGTGTTTGGCGGAGCATCAAGATGAGCTGATTTGTGCTATTGGCGGAGTATCCATTTTTGCTGAACTGATTGATCAAGTTGATATCTTGGAACGAACTATAATTGATGGTAAGTTTACTGTTGATACGTATATGCCAAAGATTAATTATGTTCAATTCGAATTAGTAAAAAAGGAAGCACATGATGCAGATAAAAAGAATCCATACGCTTATACTTATTTAACCTATCATAGAAAAAGTAAACTTAAAAAATAAAAATAAAATTATGTTGACAAGCTTAAAATCAGATGATAAATTATTAACAACAAATCAAAAATGAAACATCTTGAAGAGTTGAGTAACTAAATCTTCTATTTATAAAGAGAGCCGGCGTTATGGTGAAAGTCGGTAAATAGAACTTAGTGAATATGGGCTTGAAGTGATGATTATCAGTGACATTTAGCTGATAACGGGGTTGCAGCCGTTAACATTGCAAGCTATTATTTGATAGCTGTTGAGGTCTATTGGTGTGAGCTAGTAGACGAACTAAAGGTGGTAACACGAAGCACTCGTCCTTTTATTAGGATGGGTGCTTTTTTATTTAAAAGAGGTAGAAAAATGAGAAAAAGAAGACGGAGAAATACAATTATTTGGTCAATAATTATATTAGTAATTTTAGTTGCTGGTTGGTTCAGCTTTGGTCCCGGAATTAATCCTACTCAACAGAATAAGACGGTTACTGTTGGGGTAGTTGGCCTTAGTAAACAAGATCAAGCGATTTGGAAGAGTGTAGCGGAAACAGCAAAAGAGGATTACGGTATTACTCTTAAGATCAAGAATTTTACCGACTATAATCAACCTAATAAAGCATTGAAGTCGGGTGATATTGATTTGAATTCCTTCCAACATTACGCCTTCTTGGATGAATGGAATAAGGCTAATGGAGGCGGAGTTGTCTCAATTGGAAAAACATACATTGCCCCAATCAGACTTTACTCAAGAAAGTATCACAAGTTGAGTGATTTGCCAGATGGCGCAACTATCGCAATTCCAAATGATGCGACAAACGAATCAAGGTCATTATTTGTTTTAAAGAATGCAGGATTAATCAAGCTTCGTAAAGGTAAGACTTTGGTAACTGTTGCTGATATTACAAGTAACCCACGCAATTTCAAGATTAAAGAAGTTGGTGCTGAACAAACTGGTCGTGTTCTTGATTCAGTTGATGCGGCCGTAGTTAATAATAGTTACGCAGGTCCAGCAGGTTTAACCGATAAACAAACTATTTATATTGAACCGGTTAATAAAGATTCCCAACAATGGATTAACATTATTGCTGCTAGAAAAGGCGATAAGAATAAGAAACTTTATCAAGATGTTGTTAAGGCTTTCCAAACCGAAAAGACTGAAAAGATCTACCATAAATACTATGGCAATAGTCAATTGGCTGCATGGGATATTAAATTGAAATAAAGGAGTATGCAAAATGAGCGTTATTGAGATTGAACACGTTGATGTAGATTTTCCTCAAAAAAAAGGAAAAGTGGTAAAGGCCGTATCAGATGTAACTTTACACGTTGAAAAGGGAGATATTTACGGAATTGTTGGATTTTCAGGTGCGGGTAAATCCACTCTTGTAAGAACTATTAACTTATTGCAAAAACCAAGTGCTGGAAATATTAAAATTAATAATGTTGATTTTATTAAAGATGGCAAGCAAGTTATTTCTAACAAAGATCTTCAATTAGAGCGAAGAAAAATTGGAATGATCTTCCAAAACTTCAATTTATTGAATGAGACTACTGTTCTTGAAAATGTAGCTTTTGCATTGAAGCATTCTAAGTTAAGTGATGAAGAACTAGAAAAGAGATCTTTGGAATTACTTGATTTGGTAGATTTAAAAGATAAGGCGGATTTCTATCCAGTTGAATTATCAGGTGGTCAACAGCAACGTGTGGCCATCGCTAGAGCCTTAGCAAATCAACCAGATATCTTAATTTCTGATGAAGCAACTTCAGCACTTGATCCTCAGAATACGCAACAGATCTTGGATTTGCTTAAGAAGTTGAACAAAGAACTTGGCCTAACCGTAATTTTAATTACGCACGAAATGGATGCGGTAAAACGAATCGCAACTAAGGTTGCCGTAATGGAACATGGAAAAGTGATTGAAGATGGTAATTTACGTCAAATCTTCCTTCACCCTAAGCAAGAATTGACTAAGAAGTTTGTGGGTGGATCACTTGAAGCCATTTCAACTTTAGAGTCATTGAATTTAGGTAAGCTTGGAGCTGACGAAGAAGTTTACCAGCTTGTCTACAGTATTGCCAATGTGACGAAATCAATTATTATTGAGCTTTACCGTCAAATTGGAGTAGAGGTAAGTATGTTATATGGTAACGTAGAGCTTTTAAATGATGAAGCAATTGGTACTTTGGTTGTTTTAGTCAAAGGGGATCAAGATAAGCAAAAACAAGCACGTGAATTTTTAAATGAACAAAATGTAACTTTAACAAGATTGGATGAAAAGGGGAACTTATATGATTAATTGGTTAGAACAAATTATGCCCAATGTCTTTCAACTTGGCTGGGGTGGGGATGCCGGCTGGGGAACTAGTATTTTTCAAACGCTTTTCATGACATTTTGGTCGGCAATTTTTGGTGGAATCCTCGGAATTATTTTCGGTATTTTATTGGTAGTAACAAAAGATGATGGTATTCGTCCTAATAAATTCTGGTTTAATGTTTGTGATAAGTTAGTTTCTATCTTTAGAGCTATTCCATTTGTCATCTTGCTTGCATTTATTGCACCAGTTACTCAAAAAATTGTTGGTACTCAGATCGGAATGAAGGCTGCCTTAGTACCATTAACTTTAGGTGTATTTCCTTTCTATGCTCGTCAAGTTCAAGTTGCACTTGAAAGTGTTGACTCAGGAAAGGTTGAAGCTGCAGAAAGTTTGGGTGCTACCATCTGGGACATTATCTTTGATGTTTACTTGCGTGAATCAAGATCAGAACTGATTCGTGTATCAACCGTAACTGTTATTTCACTTATCGGTTTAACAGCAATGGCTGGAGCAATTGGTGCCGGTGGTTTAGGTAATACCGCGATTGCATATGGTTACAACCGCTTTAATAATGATGTAACTTGGGTTGCTACTATATTGGTTGTTGTCTTAATCTTGATTGTGCAAGTTGTAGGAGATTTCTTTGCCAAAAAATTAAACCATCAAAATAGATAATCTATATGTAAAAAATTTATTTCACAGTAGTTAATCATTTAAATAAGTATCTTAGATCAGATTTTATAATCTGATCTTTTTATTTTATAGCTTAAGCTTTACATAATTAATAATATAGCAATAAAAAATGTTTAAAATATGTAATCGCTTTCTGAAAAGTAAGGTATAATAAATATGTGATTAAAAAACGAGTGAATAAAAAATGAAAGGATATTTTCTATAATGAGTAAAAAAGTATTTCTAGTTGGTGATGGTAGTGTTGGTTCAACCTTTGCAAATGATTTATTGCAAAATACTCAAATCGATGAATTAGTTATCTTTGATGTAGCTAAGGATCGTCCTGTTGGTGATGCAATGGACCTTGAAGATATTACACCATTTACAGGTGAAACCAACATTCATGCTGGTGACTATAGTGAAGCAAGTGATGCTGATGTTGCAGTTATTACTGCTGGTGTACCTCGCAAACCAGGTGAAACTCGTCTTGATTTAGTTACTAAAAATGTAAAGATCTTACAAAGTATCATTAAGCCAATTGTAGATTCGGGATTCCATGGTGTATTTGTAGTTTCAGCTAACCCAGTTGATATTCTTACGACTTTAACTCAAAAGTTATCAGGTTTCCCTAAAAACAAGGTCATTGGTACAGGTACTTCACTTGATTCAATGAGACTTAAGGTTGCTCTTGCCAAGAAGCTTAACTTGCCAGTAAACAAGATTGATTCAATGGTTCTTGGTGAACACGGTGATACTTCATTTGAAAATTTTGCCGAATCAACTGCTAATGGTAAGCCTCTTAGTGAATATCCAGAACTTGATGATGCAACTTTGACTGAAATTGAAACTGAAATCCGTAAAAAGGGTGGAAAGATCATTGCAAACAAGGGTGCTACATTCTACGGTGTTGCTATGATGCTTACCCAAATTGTGGCTGCCATTCTTGAAAATCGTTCAATCGTACTTCCACTTTCAGCTCCAATTGAAGGCGAATACGGCATTAAGCATAAACTTTACCTAGGTACTCCAACTGTTATTAATGGCAGTGGTATCAGCCAAGTTATTGAGACTAAGCTTAGTGATGAAGAAAAGGCTAAGATGATCAACTCTGCAGACAAGATGCAAGAAGTTTTGGCTGGTGTAAAGTTCGATTAAAAATAATATTAAATCTATCTTTCATTTAAAAACGTAGCACCGCTACGCTTTTTTCTTGTATTTAATAACTAAAGGTGCATTAGAGAGAGGGTGTGGTAAAATATAAAAAGCTATTGCTTAATTAATGAAAGAAAAGAAAAGGAAAAAATGACAGAAGAAACCGAATATCAAAAACAAGAGCGAAAGAAACTTTCGCACCACCATCATATGAAGATTCGTTGGGAAGAATTCTTTAAAAGTGATGATGATACCTTAGCCAAAAATGCAACTCTAGTTGAAAAGGGATCGCTGGTCGGTAGAATAGGATTGATGTTACTAGCATGCGGAACCGGTTCTTGGCGAGTTCGCGATTCGATGGATACTATTTCAAGAACACTTGGGATTACCTGTTCAGCCGATATTGGTCTAGTTTCAATTTCGTATACTTGTTTTGATGTCGACAATCAATCATATTCACAGACTTTATCACTTCCAGCAACAGGAGTTAACATGACTCGGCTTAATGAGTTAGAGAAGTTTGTCCGCCAATTTCAAAAAGGACACGGTCACTGGACCTTAGGTCAAATTAAACATCGTCTTGACGAAATAGAGCACATTAAGTCAAATTATACTACTTGGCTAAAGGGACTTGCTTCTGGATTAGCCTGTGGCGGATTTATTTTTTTACTAGGGGGAGGCTGGCCTGAAGTCATCTGTGCCTTTTTTGGAGCCGGAGTAGGTAATTATGTTAGAGGGAAGATGGCGAAAGTTACCTTAGTTGGAAAAACCTCAGTAAGTGTAGCTGCAGCATGTTTAACCTATTTTATTGTTTTCCATATTTTAAAGGTGGCAATGAACCTTAATCCTGCACATGCATACGGCTATATTGGAGCTATGCTTTTCGTTATTCCCGGATTTCCGTTTATTACTGCAGGACTTGACATGTCTAAACTAGATATGCGATCTGGTCTTGAAAGGCTAGCTTATGCGGTTTTAATTGTCTTAATAGCGACTATGTCTGGCTGGGCCGTAGCAATGTTACTTCAATTAAGGCCTGGAGCCATGCCAGAATTGAAGCTAGGTATTGGATTATTACTAGCGCTGAGATTGCTTGCTAGCTTCTGTGGGGTATTTGGATTCTCAATAATGTTTAATTCTTACCCTAAAATGGCCTTTATAGCTGCTGTGATTGGTGCAATTGCCAATACGACTCGCTTAAGCTTAGTAGATTATGCTCATTTTCCAGCTGCTTTAGCTGCTTTCCTCGGAGCTTTAATTGCTGGACTTTTAGCTAGTGTTGTTAGACATCGCGTGGGCTTCCCTAGAATTGCTTTAACAGTTCCATCTATTGTGATTATGGTTCCAGGACTATATATGTATCGTGGAATGTTCAATTTTGGAATCACTAATATTAATGTTGGAGCTTACTGGTTAACTGGAGCGTTGATGATTATTTTAGCATTACCGCTTGGATTACTTGCAGCAAGAATTTTAACAGATAAAAAATGGCGTCACGTTGATTTATAGGCGCATGAAAAAAGAGATCGAATTTTCGATCTCTTTTTTTATTAAATATTTTCAAGGAATTAAAACTTAGTCGTGTTTGCGCTTAGAACCCGCAATGCCAAAGATTCCAGCAAGGGAAGCGAAAGCTAAACCGATAAGTCCAAGTTTATTATCCTTAACGCCAGTATTTGGTAAACTTTCTTTACTTTCCTTTAATGGATTTGTTGTTTGATTGTTAGGAACTTTATAATCAGTGTTTACAAGCTTAGAACTATTACCATGACCATAGTTCTTAGAATTTTGTTTTCTTGAGTGCTTTAGATTTTTATTCTTTGGAACATTAGTTGAGTGGGGACGAACAGTTCCTGGTTCAGTAGGTTGTTGAGGCTTACTTGGAATGCTTGGCTGGTCTGGAACAGTAGGTTGGTCAGGTTGAGTTGGCTCACTTGGAATTACAGGAACGTTAGGGATGTTTGGAGTATCGGGTACTTTATTGTAAGGAACGACAACTGCGATTGTTGAAGCCTTTGGTAATCCATTAATTTGATCTTCAGTGAATAGGATGCCGCCAACTTCTTTTTCGTTTGTTGCAAGTAATTTGCTGTCAGTACCATTTAATTGTTCAGTAATATCTTTAGCATCGATAGTGTAGCCATCAATTTTTGGATTTTCAACAGACTTAAGTGAGCTGATTGACCACTTTCCGTACTTTACTTCATTTGTTACTAAGTCTGTATCTTTAGTTCTAGTAAAAGCAAGAGTGGCGGATTTGTATGAAGGAGCAATTGACTTCTTGGTTTCTGCATCAATGTAGTCAATTACTTCGTTGATTGTCTTTTCTTCAGAGCCTTTTTGAATATCATGTTTAAAGTGAACAACAAAGAATTGAGGTTGCGCATCTTGGGTTGGGTCTTGACTATTGTCAGTGTTATCAAAGCTGCCATAGATATAATTTGTGTTAAATTTGTCACTTAAAATACTTTGTCCCTTGTCAGTTGCACTATTTGCTTTTTGAACATTTACTAATAGGTAGTGCTTATTGATAAGTTGGTCATAGAGATTTTGAGCTTTTTCACCGAAGTTAATTGTTTCGTTAAAAAGACCTTTAGTATCTACAACATATGGATCGCTGGTTTCAATCCAAGTATTAGTAGTGTCATCATAGAATCTCAATTGGGCTTCTTGATCATAAAGGATATCAGTTCCTGTACCAGAACCAGTTATATTCTTATTTAAGAAGGCAATATGTGATTCTGGAGTAGTTCCTTGACCTTGGAATGATTGATAAATCATGTAGGCACCATTGCCTGGATTAGTTTGGTCCTTTGGCAAGGCAGTATCAACTTGAATGAAGTATGCATGCTTACTAAAGTTAGTATCATTTTGACCATTTACTGGAATATAGAAAGTTACATTTTCGTTAGATTTTCTTTGATCAACTGCAAAGCCATTTGGCGCAGTCGCATTATTACTGTTTACTTGTAAGTATTTAACAAAGTTAGGTCTATAATTGCCGTCTTCTGTAATAACTTCATAAACTTTAGTGTCTTGACCATTGTAAGAAACGGTATCATCAATTCCATATCTTTCACCATCAGTGTTAACAATCAAGTTGTCAGGAACTTGCCATACTTTGATCGAACCAGGGAGAAAAGTTTGGTCACCATGGAAGAGGGCATCGAAATGAGCATTTTCTAATGGATTAAGTTTAATTCCTTGGCCATAGTTGAAGTAGATACCCCATTGTAATAACTTAGTTTCTTCATTTAAATTATATTTATCAATATCTTCTTGACTAATATTGCCGTAACCAACTTCGCTATTAAAGTCTTTTTGACCCATTGAGAAGCCTTTAATGATTTCATCTTCGACAACTTTATCTTCATATGGAAGAACATCTGCCTTAAAGAGATCTTTTACGATTGGAGCACTATCACCAATTGTAATAGTTAAACTTGCTTGAGTTGGATTGTTAGCATCAAGAGTTGTTGAACTATTAGTAACTTTACCGATAACTGGAATCGAAAGTGAAAGACTTGATGGGTTTAAGTTAGTATTGGTCCATTCAGCGATTACTGAATCAGGAGTATCTTTGGTTACCATCCAGCCATTAATATTAGTTTGGAAATTATCTTCAGTATTAATGACTAAGTCGTTCTTAGTATCATTAAAGTTGAACTTGATCTTTTTATCATTAGCTTGCAAGTTAGTGATGTCAGTGTGGATGTAGATATTATCTTGACCAGCCATAATATCAGTCACTTGATTATCGGTAAGTATGTTGTTGGTATCATTACCTTCATTATCAGATGAGGTTGCATAAACATCGACATTCGTTTCTTTTGCCGATTTAGAATCAACAGTAGCATCTTGAGTTTGGTGATTATTTTGATCCTGAGCAGCTAAAGTAAGATTATTTGATTTTCCTTTAACTACTTGAGAAGCAGAATCGGTAGATGTAGTAGATGTAGTTGTTTCTTGTTTGCTTTGCTCAGAAGCTTGAGTAGATGGATTTGTTTCGTCTGCGTGAGTAACTTGAGCATCGGTAATCATAAATGTAGTACCTAAAGCTGCTGCAACTAACCCAATAGATAATTTGCGGAAACCAAATCTTTGCTTGCTTTCGAACTTGTTTGTAAATATACAATTATTTTTAGACTTCATGGAATTCATCCTCCAATTTCCCCATGATTTATATTTAATAAAACAATTCGCATATCCATATCAAGTATAGAATACCATAAAAATAACTTTTCTAGTTATGTTTTGTAAAAAAGTCTTAGTTATTTATTCATGAATTTATATTTTTATAACTTATTTTCAAAGGATAATATTTGTATCAAGTATAATGAGCAGCGTTATAAATCTCTTTTAATAAATAACGTAAATTAGAAATATAAAAAGAGCAGTCTCGAACTGCTCTTTAATAAAACTCATATGTTGATTATTTGAGTAATGCCAATTTCATTACTAGCAAAACTGCAGCAATAGCAATGGCAAAGCCAACTAATCCCATTGATAAATTCATTTTATTCATCTTCTCCTGTGTTTTAATAATCTATATGTGGTGCATAACTAATATAACACAATTGAAGATTACTTGTGAGCGCTTTTTTATTCTTTTAAGTCATAAAAGTCGGTCTCACAGAATTTAGCTAAATCTTCTGGATTTAAGAACACACTACGTCCAACCTCACCGCTAGATACCCCAACTTCTTCTTTATCTTTCATACTGTCATCAAGATAGATAGGGTAGTGATGGTTAAACCAGATACCAATTGGAGTGTTTGCTCCATGAACATAGCCGGTTGTCTTTTGCAATTTCTTTAATGGAAGCATTTCGCACTTTTTATTACCGGAAACTTTTGCAAGCTTTTTCAAGCTTAAGTGCTCGGTTACTGGAACTACCCCAACGACTGGACCAGTTTTATTTCCTTCACATACAAGAGTTTTGTAGACTAAATCTTCATTCTCTTCTAAAATAGAAGTATCCATTTGCGCAACACCACCGTGATCTTGGTGAGTTGCAAATGAAGCTTGACGATACTTGATTTTATTTTGGTCGAGAATTTTTTCGACTAAAGTTTTTTCAAGTTTATTTTTCTTTTTCTTCTTTGACATGTTTATCACCCAAAAAATATGATAGCATTGCCGAGGAGATTTTTTAAAGGGGGGTTAATAATATAATGAAATTACTCGTAATAAAAATTGAAACAAGTCATGAAGTTGAAGATGCTTTAAGTATCTTTGCACAAGACAATTTAAACGCCTTGGGTACTGAAAGTAGAAAGAGAAGCGACTTCGAACAAGCTGGTTGGCTCCATGATTCAACTGTAGTTGAGATGGATGATATTAAAGATTTACCAGAAGACTTACAATTTATGGCTTACTTTGATGAAGAAGCAGATAAAGATAGTTTAATTAAGAAATTTACTGATAAACTTGAAGAATTAAAGGGTTATGGCTTAGATGTTGGTGATGTTAAGATTACTTCATCATATATTGCTGACCAGGATTGGAATACTGCATGGCAAAAATATTACCATGTTATTGATTTTTCTCGTCACTTAGCTATTGTACCTGAATGGGAAGATTACAAGCCTGCTTTTAGCGATCAAAAATTGATTAGGCTTGATCCAGGCCTTGCCTTTGGTACCGGAAATCACAAGACTACTCAGCTTGCCATGATGGGGATTGAACGTGGAATGGTTCGCCCAATGACTGTAGTTGATGTTGGTACTGGGTCAGGAATTTTGGCTATTGCTGCATCAAAACTTGGTGCTAAAAGTGTGTTGGCAACAGATATTTCTGATGAATCAATGACGGCTGCGCAAGAGAATTCTAGCTTAAATAATTTAAATAATATTTCTGTTCAAAAGACAAGCCTATTAGCGGGTGTAGATGGAAAGTTTGATTTAATTGTAGCTAATATTTTAGCCGAAATTTTACTTGAATTGATTCCTCAAATGAATGCTCATCTTAATGAAGGTGGTCAGGTGATCTTCTCAGGTATTGACTATTTACAACTCCCTAAGATTGAAAAATCCCTCGATGAATACGGCTTTAAGATTGATCTTAATATGAGACAAGGTAGATGGGTAGGGCTTGCTATCACTAGAAAAGAAAAGTAAAATAAAGGATAAATTAAACTTAGATGAAAAAAGCACAAAAATTAATACAAAAGGTTCAATCAATTTCTTGGATTAAGAAATTGATTGAATATAAATTTATGCCAATTATTTGCTGGAGTATTTTAGTTGCGGTTTTGCCATATTTATTTAGTCTGGTAAGTGTACCAATTGTTTGGCGAATTGGACTTTTGTTTATCATTATCAATAGCATTATTAGTTACCATGTAGGTAAACAAATTTTGCAACTTAATTTGAAGCGTTGGTGGTTATTAATACTTCCAGGATTATTTTGTTTAGCAATTTTTCCAAAGTTTGCTAACTATAATTTGATTTTTGGCATAATTTATTTCATATTTGAACTTTTTGGTTTAATGGATAAAAACATTTATCGTTAGAAGGGATGATCTTCAATGTCAAAATACATTGAAATGACGCATGAACAAGTAATTGATGCTTGTAGAGAATATATGAATGATGAGCAATTGACATTTGTTGAAAGTGCCTTTGAATTTGCTAATAAAGCTCATGCTGATCAAAAGCGTGCATCCGGTCAACCTTATATTGTTCACCCAATACAAGTAGCTGGTACCTTGGCCAATTTAGGTCTTGATCCAGATACTATTGCGGCTGGGTTCTTACATGATACTGTTGAAGATACTCCGGTTACTAACGACGATATTAAAGAAAAATTTGGCTCAGATGTTGCATTTATTGTTGATGGTGTAACTAAGTTAAATAAATATGAATATAAGTCACACCAGGAATTTTTAGCTGAAAATCACCGTAAAATGTTGATTGCGATGGCTAAGGATATCAGAGTTATCTTAGTAAAACTTGCTGATCGTTTGCATAATATGCATACTTTGGAGCATCTTCGTCCAGATAAACAAAGACGAATTGCTTCAGAAACAATGGATATTTATGCACCACTTGCCGATCGACTTGGTATCGGAACAATTAAGTGGGAACTTGAAGATATGAGTTTCCACTATCTTAATCCAGATGCTTATTACCGCATTGTCGGCTTAATGGATGTAAAACGTAGTCAACGTGAAAAATATATTTCTGATGCAGTCAGTGTTTTGAAAAAGACCTTAGATAGTCTTGGGATTCAATACGAAATTTATGGTAGACCAAAGCATATTTATTCAATCTACAAAAAGATGGTTGAAAAGCACAAGGATTTTGATGAAATCTATGATTTACTTGCTGTTCGTGTCATTGTTAAGACGGTTCGTGATTGTTACGCAGTTTTAGGTGCGGTTCATACTGAGTGGAAACCAATGCCTGGTCGATTTAAGGATTACATTGCTGTACCAAAGGTTAATGGTTACCAATCACTTCATACAACAATTATCGGACCTGGTGGAAAACCACTTGAAATTCAGATTAGAACTGAAGAAATGCATCAAGTTGCTGAATATGGTGTGGCTGCACACTGGGCATATAAGCAAGGTAACTTTGAAGGTGTAAAGGAAACTACTTCAGGCGAAAAGCTCGACATGGTTCGTGAGATCCTTGAATTAAAGGATGAAACAAAAGATGCTGGAGAATTTATGAAGAGCGTAAAGAGTGATATTTTCTCTGATCGTGTCTATGTTTTTACTCCAAAAGGTGAAGTTTATGAACTTCCGAAGGGATCGGTTACACTTGATTTTGCCTATGAAATTCACACTCAAGTAGGTAGTCACGCCGTTGGTGCACGCGTTAATGGGAAGCTTGTTCCACTCGATTATAAGTTGAAAAATGGTGATGTAATTGATATTTTGACTCAGTCAAATGCGACACCATCACGTGACTGGGCGGATATGGTTAAGACTTCACGTGCTCGTAATAAAATTCGTCGTTACTTTAGAGCGCTTGATCGTGAAGATAGTATTGAACATGGTAAACATGAAGTGGCCGAGCTTCTGCGTGAAAATGACCTAAATGCCAAGGAATATATGGATAAAGAACATATAGAAAAAATCCTTGAACATTTCAATTACCGTAATCCTGATGAATTATTTGCAGCCATTGGTTTCGGTGATCAATCAGCAATCGGAGTATATAATCGTTTGACTTTCGATTTACGTAGAAAAGATGAAGAAGAAAAGCAAAAAAAACGTGAAGAAGAAATTCTTAACTCCGGTCAAAAGGCAGCTATAGACGATGAAAAGCCAAGTAGGTCTAATAGCAATGCCACTATGAAGATTAAGCACCGCAATGGTGTAATGATTCAGGGTGTTAGTGATTTAATGCTTCACCTAGCTAAATGTTGTAACCCAGTTCCAGGGGATGACATTATTGGTTATGTTACTAAAGGCCGCGGGGTTACAATTCACCGTGCTGATTGTCGTAACATTACTAAAGAGGCTGAGGATCAAGGTCGTTTAATTGATGTCGAATGGGAAAATGTTGACGATAGCGGCAAGCTACAAGCCTTTAACGCTAATATTGAGATCTTTGGATATAATCGCGGCAACTTACTTAGTGATGTGATTAATAAGTTGAATTCATTAACTACTAATATTAATAATATTTCAGGTAAGGTTAATGATGAAAATATTGCTCATATTTATGTAACGGTTGCGGTTAGAAATGCGGAACAATTACGTGATATTTTGAGTAAGTTACGTGATCTTCCAGATGTTTATGAAACTAAGAGGTCAGATAATTAATGAGAGTTATAATTCAAAGAGTAAATCATGCTCAAGTTGATATTGACGGTGAGACTGTTGGTAAGATAAAAAAGGGCTTTTTACTATTAGTAGGCTTAAAAGATGGTGATGAATTAGATGTAGTGAAAAAGGCTGCTGATAAAATTGCCAAAATGAGAATTTTTGAAGATGAAGATGGTAAAACTAATTTATCGTTGAAAGATGTTAATGGTGAAATTCTTAGCGTAAGTCAATTTACTTTACTTGCTAATACTAAAAAGGGAAATCGTCCAAGCTTCGTTGATGCGATGCGTCCACCAAGGTCAAAAGAACTTTGGGAAGATTTTAATAAAGAACTTGAAGATAAAGGCTTCCATGTTGAGACTGGAGAGTTCGGAGCCGATATGCAAGTAAGTCTTGAAAATGATGGGCCATTTACAATTGTTTTAGATATGTAAGTAAGGTAAAAATATTCAAATAAATCGCTTACATAGGTTGACTTTAAGTCTTGAAAAATATATTCTAAACAAAGAATTATCAATGACAAAGAATGAAGATTAGCAGGTTCATTTTAAAGAGACCACTCATTTTAGTGAGAGAGTGGAATGATAGCTGTCTGTGACACCTTTATCAGATAATGGTTCGTTTGGCGAGCGTTAATCGCAGCAACTATAAGGTGGTACCGTGCTAATTTAGCGCCCTTGATTCGTTTCAAGGGCGCTTTTTATTTTGTTAAATATAAATAAAGGATGATTAAATGAGAGTTCAAAGACCAAAGGGTACAGTTGATATCTTACCTGGCGTTTCTGATTCATGGGAAAAAGTTGAGCAAACTGCTCGTGATTTTTTCAAACGCGCTAATTATCGCGAAATCAGAACACCAATGTTTGAAAATTATGAAGTTTTTGTACGTTCAAGCGGTGAAACTTCAGATATTGTTGAAAAGGAAATGTACGATTTCTTTGATAAGGGTAAGCGTCACATTGCACTTCGCCCAGAAGGAACAGCCGGCGTTGTTCGTGCATATGTAGAAAATAAATTATATGGTCCGGATATCGTTAAACCGTTTAACGTTTTCTACATTGATCCAACATTCAGATATGAAAGACCTCAAGCTGGTCGTCAACGTCAATTCCACCAAATCGGTGTTGAAAGTTTCGGTTCGAGCAGTCCACTTGCTGATGTTGAAACCATTATGATGGGACATGACTTACTTGCTGAACTTGGTGTTAAGAATTATGAACTTCATATTAATACTTTAGGTAATAGTCAAGTTCGTCAAGATTATCATGATGCATTAGTAAATTACTTTACACCTCTTAAGGATCAACTTTCAGAAGATTCTCAAAGACGTCTTGAAATGAATCCACTTCGTATTCTTGATTCAAAGGCCGAAGAAGATCAACAATTCTTGCCAAATGCACCTAAGATTCGTGAATACTTAGATGAAGAAACAAAAGTTAACTTTGAATTGATTACTAATACATTGACTCAACTTGGGATTGACTACGTTGTTGATGATGACTTGGTTCGTGGTCTTGATTACTACACAGGTATCATCTTTGAATTTATGGTAGATGATAAGAATTTGTGGGAATCAGCTACTACTATTCTTGGTGGTGGACGTTACGATCACTTGGTTGAAGAATTTGATGGTCCTGAAACTCCAGCCGTTGGTTTTGGTATCGGTGAAGAGAGATTGATGCTTGTTTTGAAAGAACAAAATTCAGATCTATTCACTGATCAAGGTATTGATTTCTTCATTACTAATATTGGTGAAGGAACTGATCTTAAAGCAGTTGAAATTGCAAGATCTCTCAGAGCCCAGGGCTTCAAGGCTCAATATGACGTTGATCAAAAGAAACTTAAGGCCCAATTCAGAAAAGCAGATCGTGTGAATGCTAAGTATGTAATAACTCTTGGGGCCAAAGAACTTGAAAATGGTCAGTTAAATATTAAGCGTTTATCAGATGGTCAAACCATTGATTTAAGCTTAGAAGATTTAAATGATATGAAAAATATCATGAAGAAATTAGAGGATTAAAAATGGAACACATGGATAAAAGAACAGATTACTGTGGTAACATTACTAGCAAATATGAAGGTCAAGAGGTAACTCTTTACGGTTGGGTACAACGTGTACGTAATCTAGGAAACTTAGTATTTATTGATCTTCGTGATCGTGAAGGTATCGTTCAAGTCGTCGTTAACAAGGATTCTGGAAAAGATTTAATGTCCGTTGCCGATGAACTTGGTAGTGAATATGTTATCGAAGTTAAAGGTAAAGTTGTTAAGCGTTCAAGCGTAAACCCAGACATGAAGACCGGTGAAGTTGAAGTTGATGCAACTGAAATTGATATTTTGAACAAATCAAAAGTGCCACCATTTGAAATTAAGAATGATATTACCGCTAATGAACAAACTCGTTTAAAATATCGTTACCTTGACCTTCGTCGTCCAACTTTACAACGTGCAATTATGCTTCGCGCTAAGATTATGCGTGCAGTTCATGAATTCTTTGACGAAAATGGTTTCATTGATATTGAAACTCCAATTTTAGGTAAGTCATCCCCAGAAGGTGCACGTGATTACTTAGTTCCATCAAGAATTTACCCAGGTAGTTTTTACGCTCTTCCTCAATCACCACAATTGTTCAAGCAATTGTTAATGGGGGCAGGTTTTGACAAGTACTACCAACTCGCACGTTGTTTCCGTGATGAAGACCTTCGTGGTGACCGTCAACCTGAATTTACTCAAATTGATATGGAAACTTCATTCCTTGATGAAGAGGGTGTTCAAGCTTACACTGAAGGACTTCTTAAGAAGGTTATGAAGGACGTAATGGGTATCGATCTTAAGACTCCAATTCAACGTATTACTTGGGAAGAATCGATGAACAAGTATGGTTGTGACAAGCCAGATCTTCGTTACGAAATGTTTATTCATGATTTAAGCTCAATCTTTAAAGATTCTGACTTTAAGGTGTTCTCAGGAGCTATTGCTGATGGTGGCTTTGTAAAGGGTATCGCTGTAAAGGGCGGTGCTGACAAGTATTCACGTAAAGATATTGATAAGAAGGCAGATTTTATCAAGAGATTCCACGCTAAGGGATTGGCATGGGTTAAGTATGAAGATGGAGAATTCACTGGTCCTGTATCACGTTTCTTAACTGATGAAAACAAAGAAGCTTTGAAGAAGGAATTCGATCTTGAAGGTGGAGAATTAATTACTTTTATCGCTGATAAGTGGAAGGTATGTTGTGACTCACTTGATCACCTTCGTCGTGAATTCGCTAAGGAAACAGGTATCATTCCTAAGGGTGTATTCAAGTTTGTTTGGGTTGTTGACTGGCCATTATTCGAATACGATGAAGGATTCGGCCGTTGGATTGCTGCCCATCACCCATTCACAATGCCAGATGATGAAGGTATTAAGTTATTAGATACTGATCCTCATAAGGCTCACGCTCGTTCATACGATATCGTAATGAACGGTGACGAACTTGGTGGTGGTTCAATCCGTATCCACAAGCGTTCAATTCAAGAAAAGATGCTTAAGGCATTAGGCTTTACTGAAAAGAGAGCTTATGAACAATTTGGCTACTTACTTGATGCCTTGGATATGGGCTTCCCACCACATGCTGGTCTTGCAATTGGTCTTGATCGTTTTGCTATGCTTTTGGCTGAAAAGGATAACATTCGTGACGTTACTGCATTCCCTAAGAATGCTAGTGCTTCAGAACCAATGATGCACGCTCCAGCTCCAGTTGCTAAGCAACAATTAGATGACTTAGGTATTTTAGTTGAAGAAAAGTATCATGAAAGTATGGAAGAAACTGAAGCTCGTCTTGAAAAAGAAGCCGAAGAAGATGCCAAGGAAAATTCAACTTGGAATGAAGACTAAACTAATTTTAGATAATAAAAAAGAAGCGAAGTGAACTGAGACCCAAAAATTGGACAGTTTAAAACATAGGATTATTTAAGGCGTGATTCCGATATTCTATCGGAGTTG
>NZ_CALPCQ010000019.1 GCF_943193025.1 Lactobacillus agrestimuris | reverse complement strand
AAGCAAAGAAAAATCAGCTCGCATAATAGCGAACTGATTAAGCTAATTAATTTATATATTTTAACTGTCTACTTGACACGGTACGGATCAAGACACCTTTGGGTCTTTTTCTATATCTAAATTATCTGAACAACATTTATCAGTGAAAATTTTATGTGTATAATTTGATAACAGATCAAAAGAAATATAAGTTAAACGAGAACAATTAATTTCATACGAAAGGGATGCAAATTATGACTGACTTGGCTAATTTAGTAACGAAAAATTTACCGCAAGTTGTGAATGGTCATGTTGCTACATACATTCCAGCGCTAGCCGATGTTAATCCAGAGCAACTTGGTATAGCAATTTACAATCTTGAAGATGGAAAAGTTTCAGTAGCCGGTGATAGTGATACTTATTTTGCAATTGAAAGTATCTCAAAGGTCATCACGTTGCTTTATGCAATTGAAACTTTGGGATTAGATTTTGTTGATTCAATTGTCGGTACTAGGCAGACCGGTTTTGGCTTTGACTCTAATTTGAATTTAGAAATCGAAGGCGGAAAGAAACCACTTAATCCATTTATTAACTCTGGTGCAATCTTAATGACTTCGGTGATTAAAGATAATGAAGATAAAACTGCATTTGAACAGATTCTAGACTTTACTAGAGAAATTTGTAATGATCCGCAAATTGAGTTAAATGAAGTGATTTTTAAATCTGAACAAAAGACCGGTGATATGAATCGTTCTTTAGCATATTATATGAAGGCGAAGGAAATTCTGAAGGCCGATGTGGAAGAAAGCTTAACTACATATTTCAAACAATGTTCAATGATGGTAACTGCTCGCGATCTTGCTAACTTTGGCGCTGTTTTGGCAAATGGAGGAATCAAGCCATGGGATAACAAGCGAATTATTTCGAAAACTGCAGCAACTTTTACCAAGTCATTAATGATGACTACTGGTCTATACAATACCTCCGGAATTTATTCTGCAAGAATTGGAATTCCTACTAAGAGTGGTGTTGGTGGCGGGCTTGTTTCGGCAGTTCCTAACAAGGCTGGAATTGGAATTTTTAGTCCTCCACTTGATGAAATTGGTAATAGTATTGCGGGTTTGTGCCTGCTTGAAGATGTAAGTAAGGAATATAGCTGGGATATTTTTAGTTAAAAGCTTAAATTAATATAAAAAATACTTGACGTAACATTAAAGGCTACGTAATATATAATGCAACAAGAAATAGTAATTAGCTTTGATAAGGAAAAGTAACTTAAAGATATGTTTTTAGAGAGTCTCCGTTTGGTGTAAGGAGATAATAAATCTTCAGTGAAAATCACCTTTGAGCCGAAAATGCGATATTAGCGTTTTCAGGGTCCGCCCTATATAGCGGCGACGTATCGCTGGTTCAACTATGATCGGCCGTACGTGAACGAGGCTGAAAATTTTTCGGCGAAGGAATAGGTGGTACCGCGCTAACATACGCCCTATTAGGTCAATATGATCTAGTAGGGCGTTTTTTTGTTTATCGGTTTTTCTCATCATGAAAGCTAATTGATTTTTGAGAGGAGAACAATATGGATGACATTGAAATTAATATTTTAGCAAATAGATATCACTTATTTTTTTACGGGAGATTTAAATTATGGAATTTAAGAGAGTTTTATTATCAGCATCAGTTGTTTTAGCAGGATTATCATTGACAGCATGTGGCAAGAAGAGTTCGACAGCAGGAAAGACAGATCAAACTCTTCACTTAATGCAAACTGGAGAAATTCTATCACTTGACAATTCAAATGAAGCAAACATCAGTCAATGGAATGTGTTAGAAAATACTATGGAAGGCTTATATCGTGCAGATAAAAAAGGAAATCCCACACCAGCAATGGCTACAAGCGTCGCTAAAGCAACAAATAATGGTAAAAGCTATACTTTTAATTTAAGAAAAGATGCCAAATGGTCTAATGGTGATCCAGTAACAGCAGAAGATTTTGTTGCATCATGGCGCAGATCAGTTAGCCCAAAATCAAAATCAGGTTATTCTTATATCTTTACTGGAGTAAAGAATGCTACCAAAGTAGCAGCAGGTAAATTACCAACAAAAGATCTTGGTGTTAAGGCGGTTAATAAACATACTTTACAGGTAGATCTTGAATATCCAATGCCTTACTTTGATCGAATGATGGTCTTACCAGCGTTTTTTCCACAAAGTCAAACTGCGCTAAAGAAATTTGGCGATTCTTATGGTACTGATTCGAACAAGATGTATTATAATGGTCCATTTAAAGTAGACGGATGGACAGGTAGTAATTTATCGTGGGATCTTGATCAAAATAAATATTACTATGACAAGAAAGATATTCATTTAAAAAAGATGAAGATGCAAGTGGTTAAAGATGCTAACACCGCTCATCAATTATTCCAACAAGGAAATCTTGATGATGCAACAATCACGGGAACTACAGCGCAAGGAATGCAAAAAGATAAGGATCTAATGCATTTAAAGCGAGCAGGAGTTTATTATTTACAACTTAATCAAGCTAAAGGGCATCCATTTTCAAATGTAAAACTTCGTCAGGCATTAAATTTAGTTCTTGATCGCAATCATTTAGCTGAAAAAGTTCTGGCGGACGGATCAACTCCCGCTTATACATTTGTTGCTCCGACGTTAGCTGTTGATCCTACTACTGGTAAAGATTTTGCAAAGGAAATGAAACCAGCAGAAACTTATAACCTGAAAAAAGCCAAAAAACTCTGGGTAGAAGGGTTAAAAGAATTGAATAAGAAGAGTGTTACTCTTTCATATTATACTGATGATCAAACTATCAATCGTAATACTGCTCAATTTGTACAGTCTCAAGTAGAAACCAAGTTGCCAGGCGCAAATGTTGAAGTACATTCTGTTCCGGCTAAAAATGCAATGGATAATGTTAATAAAGGGAACTTTGATATGCACTTTAGTTTATGGTTAGCAGATTTTGCGGATCCAATGAGTGATCTAGATGTTTTGCAAACTGGAAACTCATTAAACAATGGTAAGTATAGTAGTAATCAATATGATAAAGTAGTAAAAAGTGCTAGAAGTGCACGTGCCGTGAATACTGCATCATACTGGTCAGATGTTCGTAACGCTCAACGTCAATTAACTAAAGATGCGGGCACTGCACCTTTATATAACATGACTGAAAGTCATTTAGTTAGAAATAATTTGAAGGGTGTTTTATGGCATTCAGTTGGTGAAGTAGATTACACTAGAGCATTTTTTAAATAAAACCTAAATGTGTATCTACGCACTACAATTATAGATGTGTAGCTTCGTAATTATCGAGGAAAATTACAATGTGCCGAAAAGAAAATTCAAGAAAATAAAAGATTTATGCAAAAAACAAAATTGTTATCACTATTCATAAAGAATACAGGATATTATTACGTGGTCAATAATTATTCTTGGCTTGATAGGCTATTCCTGATTTATATCAAGTTAAAGAGAATTTCGAAAAAGTTTTAATTATCATGTGATATAATGAGAGTCGCAACAAAGTAATAACATCGATACATGAACTCAAGAAGCCCTATCCTGCAACGATAGGGCTTCTTTTTTTATTTAATGCAACTATTTAAGCAGTGAGTTAGAGGTAACTACTTTTCATTATCATGCCGATGATCCAACCGATCATCGAATAGCGCAAGTACTATACCAACAATAATTTGGGCAATCAATGAAGTAATAACATCGTGAATCATGAACTCACTCCCTTCAAGGAGAGGTACGTAGTCACCAAGTTATATTTTTCCAAATTAATGAATATCTTTTTTAGAATTACAACAATTTGGGTATAAAATAAAACTGATATATCTGAAGAGGAATAAGAAAAGGCTTTGCGAATTCTATACGAGTTAGAATTCACAAAGCCTTTTTTGTGCTGTAAATAATAAAATTTTATTAATATACTGCATTCTTTTTTCTATATAAACTAGGGCTTACATGGTAATAGTCTAAGAATTGTTTAGTAAAAGTTGATAAATCTTTATATCCTAATTCTGAACTAATTTCTTCAATACTCTTAGTAGTTAGTGTTAGTTGTTCACAGGCTAAATTCATTCGAATATTAAGACGTAAATGAATGAAATCAGTATTAAACAGTTTGTGGCATAACCTTGAAAGATAATTTCGGTGATATCCAAAATGGTTTGCGACTTCATCTAGTGTAACATTTCCATTTTTCGTAGAAATATAAGCCATGATAGAGCCTGATTGTGTATATTTACTGGCATATTTAACTTTTGCTGAAGGAAAAGCAGATTGATTTTTGGAAATTTTAGATCGATGATCACGTAATAATTCAGTCAATAAGAGCCCTGTCACTCTTTGTGCTTGAAAAGCAATATAAGGTTGTGAAGAATCATCACAAAAGATTTCAAGAAGATTTAGATAATTGTGACAAATTTGTTTATTTAAATTGGTAAAAACTACATATTTTAAATTGTTACCAGTATCGTTCATAAAATCATGAATGAGCGGATTGTTTGCAACTAAATATTGATTAAGAGGCGTGGGGTATTTTAAATTAATTCCGATGTGACGAATACATTTTTCTTCTGATTTCGACTTTATTTTAATATTTTTAAAGTATTGAGAAATAACAATATCAAATTGATTGAGAGAGATTTGTCGATGATTAGCATCAAGAAAGCAAGGGGCCAGAGCTTCAATAAATTCAAAATGATAATTATTATTCTTAGTTTGGCCCTTTGCAATTAGACTATATTCGATTATTTCGCCATTTTTATATTTTTTAATAAACAATTTATTTCTCCTTATATTAACTTATCCAAAATAAAAAGATAACTTTTACTATATAATTATATTATTTTTAGCAGTAATCTGTAAGCGTTAACAAAGATGCTGGAAATTAATATTTAAAGTGAGAGGAAATTTTAAAATGAAAAAAGAGTTTTCAACCGATATTGTAGTAGCAGGTACTGGTGGGACAGGCTTGGGTGCAGCTGATGCAGTTGCCACGAATGGATTAAAAGTTATCGCTATAGAGAAATTAGATCAAATTGGTGGAAATACGAGAATATCTAGTGGATTTTTTGCAATAGATACGAAAGAGCAACAAGAAGCTGGACTCCACTTAAGTACTCAAGAAGCCATTCGTCAACTTAATAAGTACAATCATTATCTTAATAATGGTCCATTAACTAAAAGAATTGTAGAAAATGCTAAGCCTACTTTAGAAGAATTAGAAAGCTTAGGAATGGGTATAAAATTAAACCCGACTGCTAATACTACTCAATTTGCGCATCGTGAAAATCCTTACGCAGGAGGATCTTACCACATGTATCAAGATAAGAATAATGCCTATTCACGCATTCAAAAGTCATTAGAAGATAAAGGCGTTAAATTTATGTTTAATACCACCATGAAAGATTTAATTAAAGATGAAAATGGCGTTATTTGTGGATTAATAGCTAAAGATAATGATGGCAACGAATTAATTATTCATGCTAAAGCAGTTATTGTAGCCACAGGTGGATTTGGTGGGGATGAAAAACGAGTTGCAAAATTAATGCATACTAACCGTCTAAGAAAATTAGGAGTTCCAAGTATGGGAGAAGGTATGAATGCTCTTGAAAAAGCCGGTGGTATTAATATTGATTCACATGCTTTAATTCATGCCGCTCAATTAGCTAAATCAAAAGTTACTCAGAATACATCTAAAAAGCATTTAGCTGGATTTTCAGATAATCCATTAACGCGTATTTTATTAACTCCATTAATGTGGGTTGATCCTGATGGTCGTCGTTTTACCAATGAAGATACAGTTTATGATACCGTTCTTTGGGCAAATGCTGCTTATAATGTTGGGGGCATGTACTATATTTTAGTAGATAAAAAAACTTTGGAGGCCTATACAAACGGCGAAGAATTAGAAGTTTCCAAGGCTGGTCCTGGAGCAACTGATAAGCCAGGTGATTTTATAAAATTAGCAGATAAATCCGTTGAAGAAGGAACCGCTTTTAAAGGGGAAAGTTTAAAAGCACTAGCTAAGAATGCAGGCTTTAATTATGAAAATTTAAAGGCTTCTGTTGAAAATTATAATCATTCAATTAAATATAAGAATGATGTGGAATTTGCCAAAAAAGGTATTCATATGAAATATGGGATTGAAGAAGGTCCCTTCTATGCAATTAAAGCTCAAGTTGCATATTTAGGAACTGTAGGTGGTGTTCGTGTTGATGACCATTTGCGTGTATTAGATAGCAACTTTAAACCGATTAAAGGATTGTATACAGGAGGAGCAAATGCGGGTGGCTATTACGAAGGCCAAAGTTATCCAGCTTATGAAGGTTTAGCTTCAGGTTTTGCTTGGACTTCGGGAAGATTAGCTGGTCTGGCAGCTGTGAAAGATATTAATTAGAAATTTTTGGTGGGAGAACAAAAATGAAAGCAGCAAGTAATAATTCATATATTTCAAAAACAAGAATAGGTGTATTAGCAGTTAGTTCGATGGGAATGGCAGCCTTAGCAATTACCCCATCATATGCAGCTATTGCTAAAAATTTTGCATTAAGTAATACTGATGTTCAGATGTTAACATCATTTCCTAATTTGTTTATGATGATTGCTGGATTACTTATGGGGCGTTTAACTGCAACTAAAATTAATATCAAAACATTAACTTTAGTTATGATTGCTTTGACAGGAATTGGAGGTCTGCTACCTTTAGTTTATAACACTAATTTTATCTTCTTGGTAATTTGTTCATGTTTAGTTGGATTAGGACAAGGTGCTTGCACTAATTTATCACAAGTTCTGATTTCACAAATGTTGCCATCTACGGAACAGCAATCTACTATGGGGCTTACCACTACATTTACTAATCTTGGAGGAATTATTTTTATTATGGGTGGCGGCCAATTGGCAGCCGGTAGTAATTGGATAAATAATTATTGGATTTATTTATTTGCAGTTCTAGACTTTATTATTGTTCTTTGCTTAGTTCCATTTAAACCATTAGCTGTGAATGAAGAATCTGAACAAAAGGTTAGTGATGCTAACGAAAAAATTAAGATAAATAAGTATGTCTTTTATTCAGCTTTTTGGGCATTTTGTACTATGTTACTGAACAATGTGTTGAATAATAATATTGCTATTTTTATCACTGAAAAGCATTTAGGTTCAACTTCGCAAGCTGCTTTAACGTCAACTATCTCATTAATTGGAGGTTTACTTTGCGGTTTTATTGTTGGGAAAATTGGAAAGAAATTTAAGTATTCATCAATTGCTTTAGCACTATTACTATATGGATTATCATATTTATTAATCGGTTTTGGCTCTACTTTGATTACAGTCTTAATTGGAAGTTTTGTAGTAGGTGCTGCAATGAGTATTGCGATGGGGCAATTTGCTTACTTAATCTCTACTGTTGTAAATAAGAAAAGTGTTTCAATGGCCTTAGGTGTGTATCAAGCCATTAATCCAATTGGGGGAGTAATTAGTCCTTTTGTGGTGAATCCACTAACTAATATTTTCCATGGAGCAACAAATGTATTTATAGTTAGTGGAGTTTTAGCGTTAATTCTCTCAGGAATTGCTATTTTAGGTCATTATCAAAAGAATATGGTTGCTCATCAAATCAAAGTAAACTAGTAATGACTTTAAAGCTTGCAGATAATGCAAGCTTTATTTTATGCTCAAAATCTTTACTGATTTAACTACCAAAAGATGGCATAGGGTCGACCATGTATTTGATAACTATATTAATCAGATTCTAGAAGTTATATTTGAAACTTACGAATCTGAGCAATAAAAAAATCACTAGCAGAAAACCTAGTGATAATGAAACAAGCCTGTATATTGCCTTACATCAGTATATGGGCTTTTTATTTTTTTAAAACCATAAAGAAAACTGCATATAATTTTTACCAAAATATGTCCAATGATGTATTTTTATTTATTATGATTAATGAGCACCGTTAACAAAAAAGACGGTCATAATGACCGTCCACGATTCTGTGAACTAATTGGCTGATTAGCTCTTAGATGCATGCTTATCGAGCACCTATTCTTTATCCTATTTATAATTATAGCATGTTAAAAAGTAAATTCTTAAGCTAGTAGAAAAGCTCCTTTAGTAACTCAATACGGAATAGTCGTCTTCGGACGACTATTTTTTATTTATTATGATTCTTGAGCTTTACATAGAAGCTCGAATGTAAGCTGATGTTTTAGGTAATGGTAATAAGAAATGGAATTACTTATTAATAATCCTCTAGTAACACTTAGCTAGTAAAAAAGGATAGTAGTTATATAGTGAGCCGCAAGATGACCTTTTTTCTTTTCCTTAAAGGCTAGTCAATCAAATTTTTAGTATTTTTGTACAAAATGAAAATAATTGTCTACAAATCGCAGACATTAAACTGTATCTATTATAAGATTAGTAGGTAATTTAAAAAAGTGGGAGAAGATATAAATGAAGAAAAAGACTTTGAATTTAATTGCCGCAGTTTTAATGCTTATTGGTGTAGCCGCACCTTTAGCTCAAACAACTGCAGTTTCAAATACGCAGGTTGTAGAAGCTTCTCGCAGAGCTAGATACAGCAGAAGCAAAGACAGAACTAAGGTCTGGACTAGTAGTTATGAAATTGTTGGTAATCGTCGTTCTAGGATTTTCCATGTGAGAAAACGTGGTCGCAGTTACCGTATGAATCGCGGTAATGTAGTGATTTTCAAGAGTATCGCTGCCGCAAAAGCAGCAGGCTACCGTGAATCCAAGAGGTAATTTATGAACAATCTACCTAAAACTGTAAAAGTAATTCTTTGGATTCTCTTTTGGTATTATCTTGGACCATATTATTTACTTAAGAATTATGTGTTCAAGAATAATCATCATAAGATTCTCTGGTCTAGTATTAGCACAATTGCAATTTTATTTGTTTTATTCGGTGCATGGGGAAATAGTCTTCCTGATGAAGAAGAGCCAAGCTCACAAGCACCGCAAGTTCATTATGTAATTAAGAAGGTGGGAAGTAAGGAACTTGTAAGAGCGAAGGTCAAGCAAAAGTCTTTGACTGCTGAAGAAAAGAAAAAACAGGAAGAATACGATAAACTTTCTGCTCAACTTTCCTCAGAAGAAGAGAAGGAAAAGCAACATCAGGCCGAACTTAAGCGTGAAGAAAAAGCACGCGAAAAAGAGACGCGTGCAAATGAAGCGGCTAGTCATTCAACTAGAAAAGCGACTAGTCATGGTGAAGGTGCTGGTAATCATGGTGACATGAATACTGCAGAAACTGGCAAGATTGTTGGAAATGTTAATTCCAAGATTTATCATGTTCCTGGTCAGGCTGGCTACAGAATGAACTCATCAAATGCTGTTTACTTTAATAGTGAACAAGAAGCAATTGCTGCAGGATACAGAAAGGCAAAAAGATAATGAAGAAAAATGTCAAAAAAATCCTTTCAACTATCATGATTGCCGCTTCATTAGGCGGAATAGCTTGTGCAACTGATACTGTTCAACCAGTGATTGCTAAGATTAAGACAGTAATCAAATATGATAAGTCTGATCAAACTAAGGCAAAGAAAATTGAAGCTGAAAACAAAAATACTGAAGAAAAGATTGAAAATCTAGATAAGAAAATTGCTAAACTTCACAAACAACTCAGTAAATACACAAGTAATCATGTTGAGTCAGTGAGTGAGGCAAAGTTAGCTAGTCTAAATTATTCTGGTAATAACGTGATTGTTGTTAACAATAATAATCCAAGCTTTTCAAAATCTGACCTTAGTACAAGCGATGGTTCATGGCAAAGTTATGGTGACTTGGATGGCTTAAACCGCGTTACAGCTGCTAATGCGCTTTTGAACAAAAACTTAATGCCAACTTCTAAACGGGAACCACTTCATGTTGATCCAACTGGTTGGCATAATAAGCGAATTGCTGGTGGATGGCTCTACAACCGTTGTCACTTGATCGGTTATCAATTGACTGGACAGAACAACAATATCAAGAACTTGATGACAGGAACTCGTCAGCTTAATGATCCTGATATGCTTCGTTATGAAAATGAAGTGGCAGATTATGTTAAGGAAAGTAGTTCGCATTATGTAAGATATCGTGTGACTCCAGTATTTAGAGGTAATGAGCTACTTGCTCGTGGAGTAGAAATGGAAGGTCAATCAACCGGTTCTAATGAGGTTCACTTCAATGTTTACATTTTTAATGTTCAGCCAGGAGTGAAGTTGAACTACTCTAACGGAACAAGTAAGGTAGCATAATAAAATTGGGCATCCCTACAAAAGGGATGCTTTTTTCATAAGAATAAAAGTTATTGCTAAAACATTGATTAGCAAATTTAATTATGTCTAACCTACCTATATTTATTAAATGCATCCCTCACAATCGAGCTATACTGTTTACCAAAAAGTTGCATTTCATCTAATATCTTACTAAGATCCTTACCTTTATCAGTTAAGAAGTATTCTGTCTTTAGCGGTTTAGTGTGGTAGATTTTTTTAGCAATAATGCCGTCCTCTTGCAATTCCTTTAACTTCTTAGCCAGTGCACTTTCAGTTATCGTTTCAAGTGAATGTTTCAGCTGACTATAGCTTTGATTTTCTTTTGCTAATTTTTTAATAATGTAGCCTTTCCATTTTCCCCTTAAAAGATCAATAGTGTATAAAACGCCAATTTCATCTAAATTATTCGAAATCCAAGTTGAACTAACATCATCAAGACATTTAAAACTCATAAAATCACCTCATTGAAAAGGGTACTGTATAAAATTACAGTTCTTACAATTTCTATCATAACAGATTATGATGAAGCCAAAGATAAATAAGATGTCATGTATATTATGAGGTTGATGAGTATGAATAAGTTAACTGAAATTTTAGGAATCGAAAAACCAATTATTCAAGCACCTATGCATTCAATGATTAATGCAAAATTAGTAGCGGCTGTTTCCAAAGCTGGAGGTTTGGGAATATTTGGAGTTAACCCAATTTTGGATAATGAGCCTGAGCAAAAATTATCAGCAACTGAAAAAATGCGTTTAGCCATTAAAGAAGTAAAAGATGTTACTGCTAATCCATTCGCTGTACAAATTTTAATTACAAAAGATCAACCAGAAGAGGACAAATCAGCTTATGAAATGTTTAAGTTAGTGGTTGAAGAACATGTCCCAATCGTGATGGTGGGAGGTTTCAATCAATCTCCATCAAAAGAATGGGTAGATTTATTCCATAGTAAAAATATTAAAGTGATTTATCGACCAAACCACAATACCGTTGAAGATACTGAAAAAGCTTTGGCCGCTGGTGTTGATGTGATTGGCGCAACCGGCTTTGAAGCTGGTGGGGAACCTACTTATTTAGGTTTGATGGATATTCTTCCTGTAATGGTAGATATGGCAGGTGACACACCAGTCTTTGCGGCCGGAGGAATTGCAGATCCTCGTCAAGTTAGAGCAGCTTTTGCATTAGGTGCTCAAGCAGTTTATGTTGGAACAGCATTTTTGGTCGCTGAGGAAGCCGCAATTGCTAATAATATTAAAGAGCTAATGTGTAAAAGCACAATTTTTGACTTAGAAAGCTTTAACGCAGTACCAAGATTCTTCCGAACACTACATGGTGAGTTACCTGATAGGTTAAAAGAGATGGAAGAAAAAGGAAAGTCGGCTGAAGAAATTTATGAAGCAGCTCATAAGTTTATGGGACTTTACTATGGGGATGTAATGGGAGATTTGAGTAAAGGATTCACTGGCACAGGTCTTGGAGTTTCATTTACAAATAAGATTGAACCGGCCGCAAATATCGTTGATCGATTGAATGAAGGAACTAAATAGTATAAATAACTACAGTTTGAGTATTTTTCTTTCTCTACTATTAATTTGTATATATTTTTGATATTCTAATATTGTAACAGAGTAAAAATTGAATAAAGGAGAGTAGAGAAAATGAAGTTCAAATCGAGAACTATCAAGATTTCAGATTTAGAATGGAAAATTAGTCAAGCTACTAGCGACTATGTTTTGACAATTACAAATGGAGTAGACAATGATAAAATTAAGAGTCACAAGCCAACTTATTATGTTGGACCTTCCAACCATAGTGTTGACAAGAATGTCTGCTCGTATAATTTAGTAACTCAAAAGAAACAATAAACAAAAGACAAAACTTAGCAAATGAAGTGAGGCCCAAAAGTTAGACACTTTTGGGTCTTTTATTACGCTTCATTATTTTTCATCCGATATATTGGATTTAAGTATAGTTGAAACATATTTTTTATTGCCGTTGTCTAGAGTAAAATAAACTTATCTAATTCTCATAGGAGCAAATATTATGACGAAGAAAATTATCAGAGTCGCTGGCGTGGCGATTATTGATCAAAAGAAGAATGAAGTTTTGGCAGGCAAGAGGGATGCGGATCGTCTCGTTGGCGGGATGTGGGAATTCCCAGGCGGAAAAATTGAAAAGGGCGAAACGCCACAAGAAGCGGCTAAACGTGAGCTTAAAGAAGAATTTCATGATGAAGTGAAGATTGGACCACAACTTGGTGAAACTGTTAGATATGAATACGACTTCGGAATTGTTAATTGACGGTGTTTTACGCTAAACTTCTCACGCATAATCTTGACTTGGTTGCTCATAGCAAAATCGAATGGCTCCCCGCATCTAAAGTTAGCGAATTAAATTGGGCGCCAGCCGATGCTCCACTTGTTGCAGAACTTGCAAAGACTGATTTTCGGGAGATTGAGATTTAATGGCTGGAATAGAAAATGAACTGCATGATACGATTTTATAGATAAGACAAAATATGTAGGAAGAGGTAAAAGTTATGCAAAAATACATGCGTTTAGCAAATAAAAATGATATAAAAAATATTATGTCAATAATTGATGAAGCGAAGCAATTTTTAAAAGAATCCGGTAGCACGCAATGGCAAAATGGCTATCCTAATGAAGAGACAATTCAAACTGATTTAAAGAATAATGTAGGATACGTTTTTGTAGTAGGGGATCAAGTTGCGGCTTATGCGGCAGTGATTGACGGAATCGACCCAAACTACAATGAAATTAATGGTAGTTGGAAGAATGAAAAGGATGAATATTCAACGATTCATCGTATTTGCTTCAGCTCTAACTACCAAGGTCATGGTCTAGCCAAGCTTTTTATTTCAAATATTCTGACCTTAAAATATGCAAAAGGAATTAGGAACTTTCGAGTTGATACTCATAAGTTAAATGTTCCAATGCAAACTTTGGCTCAACATAATGGCTTTGAGTATCGTGGAATAATCCGGGTAGATGATGAGCCCGCAGATCCAGATCGTTTGGCGTATGAATTAAATTTATAGGAAAGAAATAAAAATACAGTAAAAAATTTGCAGTCCATTTTGCTTAATCTTGGACTGTTATTTTTATATAATAAAAACAAAGAAACTTATAGCCGGAGAGGAGACGACTAATATGAAAATCGATTCTTTTGCGCATATAATTACGCCAAAATTTTATCAAACTATGCTAGACATTGATCCTAATATTCCTCAGGAAGCACCATTTATTAACATAAATACTTTAACTGATTTAGATGAGCGTCTTGAAAAATGGCCGGATAAAAAAACTAAGCAAGTTATTTCGTTTGCCAATATTAATCCTGAAGATTATGTTGCTGGTTCGCAGGCTGCAGAGATCGCTCGTGAGGCTAACCAAGAATTATCTGAAATCGTTGAAATGCATCCCGACAAATTTGAGGCTGGTGTAGGGATGTTAGCCTTAAATAATGTTCCAGAATCACTCAAGATTATGGAAGAAATTAGCAAAGATAATCATTTGGTTGGAGCACAAATCTTCACCCGACATCTTGGTAAAAGCATTGCTATGCCTGAATTTTTGCCTATTTTTGCTAAGGCCGCAGAATTGAATATCCCACTTTGGCTACATCCAGTATTTGATAAACGTAAACCCGATAATAATTTAGTATTTTCATGGGAATATGAATTATCACAGGCAATGCTTCAAATCGTTCAAAGTGATATTTTCAAGGATTATCCAAACTTAAAGGTCTTAGTTCACCATGCAGGTGCGATGGTACCATTTTTCAGTGGACGAATTAACCATATTCTTGATAAAGAGCATGCAGAAATGTTCAAGAATTTCTATGTTGATACTGCAATTTTAGGTAATACGCCAGCTTTGCAATTAGCAATTGATTACTTTGGCATTAATCATGTGCTTTTTGGAACCGATGCACCATTTGCAGTTATGCCATCAGGGGCTGACAAGATTGTTTCAGATGCGATTGAAAATCTTGATATTTCAGATTTATATGATCACAAAATTTTCGTTACAAATTACCAACATATGATTGAAGATTAGGGGTAAATAAATGAGATTAGAAGATGCACCAATTTTACGTTTTTATCATTTAACAATTGATGAAAAAGATAAAGATAAATTTGAAGAAGAGGGCGTACGAAACATGACGACTTCGATTAAAGATGAACCGGGTACGCTTTTTATGGCTGCGACACATGATGATCCAGATGGCGTAAGCAATTATGTTATCGAATGCTACAAGGATGAGAAAAGTTACAAGATTCATGCTGGTTCACCGCAATTTGCGCACTATGCAACCATTGCGAAAGAAGTTATCAAAGAACGCGATATGTTTGAATTAACACCGCAACTTATTTTGACCAAAGAAAAGCCACTTAAGATTACTGGTAAGAATCATCATTATGTTGTAATGAGAAAGATTACCTTGGTTGATCAATACCTTGAGAAGTTCGGTGATGAGCTCCAATCTGAAATGGAAAATGCTCTTGTTAATGAAGATGGTTTCAAAGGAGTAGTTGCAGGTAATATGTTTGATATCGAAAATGAATGGAGAATTCTTGAAATTTTCGAAGATAAAGCAGCTTATGAAGCCCATCTTAAGACGGATTGGCATCAAAAGTTTGCTGCAAATACGCAAGAAATGATTTATGATTCAGAGGATATTAAGCTGACTGCTGATACAATTGTTGATCAGGGTGAACTAATTTATCGTTAAAATATAAAAAGTAAGAAGGCATCACTTTTGAGAGTTTCTCATTAGTGATGCCCTTTTAGTGATGCATAAGTAGAAATTGCCGATAAAACTATCGATACCTCGAAATTTCAAGAAAAGTTATATTTATAAAATCACTCCAGTTAAATGGTAAGGATTTTCTTTTGGAGAAAGGTACTGAAGTAGCTATATTTATATGTTAAAATAACATTTATGAGAGAAATTAACATTAAACATTATAAAAAGCAAAAACTTTTGCGTGCAGTAATAATTGATATAGCCGTTATTTTAGGTAGCATACTTATTTTTAGTAAATATAGTAATAAAACTATAGCAATAGTAGGGGTACTTATATTGCTTGCGGGTTTGCTTTATTATGCTTGGAGTAAGTTCCATTATCGTAAAAATAAACTAGAAGAAAAGCTTGATAAGCAAGAAGACGAATTTGTAGAAAAAGGATTAAAAGATATCATTGGTGATTTTGGTATTAAAATGGTGATTCTAGGAATTGTTTTTCTTTTTGCTGTATTTGTCGGAGGAATCTGGTTGGCATATTGGATTACTAAATCTTGGATTGCTGCAATATGTGTCTTCTTTGCGTATGAATTTGTTACTGATTTACGTGATTATATGAAATTAGTTTATAGTGAAGATTAATAAATGAGATTCTAGAACTTTTTTGTACTGCAAATAATTATAACTATAAAGATGTAAAAAGAACGATGAAACTTTAAAAGTTCATCGCTTTTTTTATAGTCAATAATAATTAATTTTTTTAATTAGTACCTGGGCGCTTCTTCTTTTCAACTTTCTTGCCCATAGTCATCTTATCATTGTAACCCCATACCCAAGTTACGATGAAGGCGACAATGATTGAAACAAGACTGGAAATTAAGAATGCATAGAAGCTGTTAAGATTCGTTGGGTTCTTTGGATCAAAGAAACTTGGGAACCCAATTAAACCACCAGTAAATCCGTACATAGTTCCGTGCATAAGACCTGTTACAAGGCCACCAAATGCAGAACCGATACAACCTGAAATGAAGACTCTCTTAAATCTTAAGTTAATACCATAAATTGCAGGTTCAGTAACACCGCAGAATGCTGAAATAGCAGCAGCGATACCTAATTCTTTCATGTCTGCCTTTCTTGATTTAACAGCAACTGCAAGAACAGCAGCACCTTGAGCAACCATAGTTGAGCAGACGATAGCGTTTAATGCACTTTGGCCAGTGCCGGCAATTTGTTGAGCGATAAGTGGAACAACCCCCCAGTGAAGACCAAAGATAACAAGTACTTGGTAGAATCCACCGATGATGAAACCACCGAGCCAACCTGAAATTGATACAAGCCAGTTAATAAAGACAGCAATTCCGTTAGCAGCACCTTGAATGATTGGACCTGTGAAGACTAAGGTAAGAGTTGAAACAACTAAGATAGTGATCATTGGAACAAAGATCATTTGAAGGTAGCTTGGTAAAACTTTCTTAAGCCATCTTTCACACACAGCAGCAAGCCATGCAGCAACAATCATTGGGAAGATTGAGTAGCTGTAGTTCAAGAATTGGAAGTTCCAACTACCAATGCTGAACATGTGCATCATCTGCTTACCCCAATCAATCATTTGAGGGTAGGTGATGAAACCACCAATTACTGCAGCGATCATTGGATCACTATTTAATTTCTTCGCAGCACTATAACCTACAAGAATTGGTAGGAAGAAGAATGCTGAGTCAGCCATTGCACTAACAGTAATATAGATTGGACTCTTAACATTCAAAAGTGCACCAAGTTGTGGCAATGTTAGAAGTGCAAGCAAACCTTTAATAACACCGGATGCAGCAATTACCCCGATGACAGGGCTCATTGAACCAGTAATGAATCCGATTAAGTTTCCGAATGCTTTTGAGACTGGATTTCTGTCATCATTTTGATCACTTGTATCAGGAGTAGGGTTATCACCAAGTCCTGGTAGTTGCTTCATTACGGCATCATATACGTTAGTAACTTCATTACCAATTACAACTTGATATTGTCCACCAGCGTGCATGACATCTAAGATTCCGCGTTGGTTCTTAAGAACATCGTCGTTTGCTATAGACTCATCTTTTAATTGGAAACGAAGACGAGTAATACAGTGAACTAAGCTCTTTATATTGTCTTTACCACCAACGTTTTTGATAATAAAAGTTGCTAATTCATCATATGAAAGTTTTTTATCAGAAGTGTCTTCTTCAGCACTCTTTAAGTAAGCATGAGCAACTGTATCACCAGCTTTGGCTTGGCCTTCAGTTACATCAAGACCATCGATTTTATCATTTGAATTAGTAATTAAAACCATGATAGTAGTATCAAGATTTTTACCCTTGATAAAATCAAGATCCATTGTAGCGATGTCTTGGCCAGCCTCAATCTTTTGATCACTTTTTACACTTACTGTAAAAGGTTCACCGTTTAATCCAACAGTATCAACACCCATGTGGACTAAAACTTCAAGACCTTCTTCGGTGGTAATTCCGATCGCGTGTTTTGTCTCAGCTACCATTGAAATAGTACCGCTAACTGGAGCGACTACTTTTCCATCTGAAGGGGTAAGACCAAAACCTTGTCCCATAACTCCTTTACTAAAAATTGGATCACTTGTCTTGCTCAAAGCAATTACTTCGCCGTTTGCAGGAGCAAGAATTGCAATTTCATTATTATTCATAGCTTTTTCTCCCTTATAAAGCGTTTTCATTTGATTCATAAATTATAATAAACTTGTATGTACAAGTTGTCAATATATTTTTTGAAAAGGATTTCATTTGCTTTAAATTAACTTATAAATATTTTACTTTACTTGTCTATACAATTGTGAATATAATTAAAACTGTAATGAGAAAGGGAGGATAATTATGGCTGCATCTAAATCAGAGATTATCGCTCAAGATATCGCAGAGAAAATTCGACATAAACAGTTTGAACCAGGAGAATTCTTACCAAGCGAAAGTCAATTGACTACTTTATATGGATCTTCTCGTGAAACTGTTAGAAAGGCATTAGACCATTTAAACTCTTTAGGATTAATTCAAAAAATCCGCGGTAAGGGGTCAATGGTTCTTAATTTGGAGAAGTATTCTTTTCCTATTTCTGGAATTTCTAGTTTTGCCGAGTTGAATAAGTCGCTTGGTATGAATGCCAAAACCAAGGTTATTAAGCTTGAAAAGCTGGAAACTTTACCCGAAATATTTAAGAAGAAGTTTCCAAATCAAGAGGATCATGCAGGTATTTATATAGAAAGACTGCGTGAAATTGATGGTGAACCAGCAGTTCTTGATTGTGATTTTCTATTGTCACCACCAATTACTGATTTGCCAGAAAAGGCGGCTGAGAATTCTCTTTACGATTATCTTGAGCATGACTTAGGGCTAAACATATCTTATGCAACTAAGGAAATTACGGTTGAAAAGATTAATAGTCATTGTCAAAAGTTATTACAGCTTAACGATAGTCTTGGCGTATTAGTTGCTAGTCACAATTTCTTGAATGATACAACTTTGTTTGAGTTAACTTTATCCTTCCATAATCCAAGCAAATTCAAGTTCGTTGATTTTGCTAGAAGACAAAAAATTAAGTTATAAATCAGTGAGGAATAGCTATGACAGATTTAGGTAAAAAAGTAATTTATCAAATTTATCCAAAATCATTTTACGATTCAAACGGTGACGGTGTAGGGGATATTCCAGGAATCATTGAGAAGATCGATTATATTAAAAAGCTTAACGTCGATATGATTTGGTTTAATCCATTCTTTGTTTCCCCACAAAAAGACAATGGTTACGACATTGCAAATTACTATGAGATCGATCCACGTTTTGGAACGATGGCAGACTTTGAAGAACTTGTAAAGAAATTAGATGAAATCGGTGTTGGTGTAATGCTTGATATGGTCTTCAATCACTGTTCAACTGATAATGAATGGTTCCAAAAGGCCTTAGCAGGTGATAAGAAATACCAAAAGTTCTTCTACTTGAGAAAGGGTAAGGCCGACGGCAGTTTACCAAATAACTGGCAAAGTAAATTTGGAGGTCCTGCATGGGCAAAATTCGGTGATACTGATTATTACTATCTTCACCTTTATGATCCTTCTCAGGCTGATCTTGATTGGCATAATCCTGAAGTTCGCAAGGAAGTATTTAAAGTTATTAACTTCTGGCGTTCAAAAGGAGTTAAGGGCTTTAGATTCGATGTAATTAACGTTACTGGTAAGGACGAAGTATTAGTTGATTCAACAGATCCAGTTCAAGAAAAGAGTCTGTATACTGATACGCCAATTGTTCATAAGTATTTGAAAGAAATGAATGCTGCAAGCTTCGGTCAAGATCCTGATAGCATAACAGTTGGAGAAATGTCTTCAACAACCATTCCCAATTCAATCGAATACTCCAAGCCAAGTGAACATGAATTATCAATGGTATTTACTTTCCATCACTTGAAAGTTGACTATAAAGATGGTGAAAAATGGTCAAAGATGCCATTTGATTTTATGAAATTGAAAGAACTCTTCACTGAATGGCAAGAAAAGATGGACCAAGGTGGGGGCTGGAACGCACTCTTTTGGAACAACCACGATCAACCTTGGGCATTAACCCGATTTGGTGATACTGGTAAATATCGTGAAAAATCCGCTGAAATGTTGGCAACTGCTACTCATTTCATGCGCGGAACCCCATATATTTATATGGGTGAAGAATTGGGTATGATTGATCCAGATTATTCATCAATGGATGATTATGTTGATGTTGAAGCTCTTAATGCCTTTAAAGAATTAAAAGAAAAGGGTATGAACGATGAAAAAGCCTTTGAAATCGTTAAATCAAAGGCTAGAGATAATTCAAGAGTTCCAATGCATTGGGATAATAGTAAATATGCTGGCTTTAGTAAAGTTACTCCTTGGCTTAAACCAATGGATCAAGATCGCATTAATGTAAAAGATGAACTTGCTCATGGTGAAATCTTTAATTACTATCAAAAGTTGATCAAACTTCGTAAGAGTGAAAAATTGATTTCTGATGGTCATATTAAGATGTTCTTGAAGGATGATCCACAAATTTTTGCATATGAAAGGTATCTTGATGATCAAGATGAAAAGCTTTTGGTCTTCACTAATTTCTATGGCAAAGATCATACTGCCGAATTACCAGAAGAATATCAAGATAAGGATGTTGAAGTCCTTATCGATAACTACGATGAGGTAAAAGATGGAAATTTAGGCAAACAAATTGGCCTTCGTCCATATGAAGCTTTAGTTGTTAAAATTAAAAAATAAGAAAAGCGCCATACGGCGCTTTTTTTACGGTTCATCAGCACTAATTTCCTTAATCATCTCTAAAGCTTTATCTGCAGACTTAGAAACTGTCAGTGTCTTCGAGAATTCACGATATTTTTTTCGCATCTCTTTCAATTTACTTGGATGGTCATACCAATAATCGATCCGTTTAGCTAAAATATCGCTGTCTTCAGCAGGGAATCGATTCATTTCAGTTAAAGCATAGGTATCGGTTGAAGAAAGAGGACTAGAAGCAATCACTGGCACACATCCCGCAGCAAAAGCTTCCATCGGTGCCATTCCTTCAACTTCAATATCAGCACAGTGAACCACTAAATCGGCTCGGACCATAACTCTTCTAAGTTGCTGGGGAGTATAAAACTTCAAGATTGGTCTTTTCGGCATCGTATCAGCTAATTTTTGATACTTTGACTTAAGTGGTCCTTTTCCGGCAAAAATCACCTTTATCTTATCTCTATACTTACTTTTCTTGATCGCATTGAATAGAGTAATTTGCTTTTTCTCGTTAGAAAAGCGTCCAATACAAAGAATGGTGAAGGGGTGACCGGGATTTGGTTTATGCGGATTCTCAATGAATTCTTTAGAAATACCATTAGAAATTACGTATAATTCATTTTGAAAATTATATTTGATAAGGTGATCCTTAACTTTTTCAGTTGGACATTGAATGGCAATACATTTTTTATAAGAAAGTTCACGAAATACATACATTACCAAATCATTGAAGAAAGGATAATTGAGATGGATATTTTGGGTAAGATTTTGTGGAAAAATGTGAAATGTACCGTAGGTTGGAATATTGGCTTTTTTGGCTAGCCGTTGAGCACGCCATCCTAATGGAAATGGTGTTTCAATTGCGACTACATTGGCCCAAGTCAATGCTTGTTTGAGTGCTTTGCCATTTGGCCATGCTAAATGATAACCTTCTCGTTTAATGATTCGATTAAAAAAAGGTACATACATCTGACTAACGGGATAGTCTACTTTACCGTTAATTGGACAAGAAATCACGCGGACTTCATGACCACGTTTTTTAAATTCATTTGCAAAGCGTTGGGTTGAGATGCACATGCCATTGCTTTTATTATGAAAATCATCAATTACAATCAAGATCCGCATATTATCATACCTTTCAAAATTTTATTTTTACTTTAGTTATATTAATTATATATGAATGTGCTATTCAAGGCTAAAAGCATGCCTACTTAGTTACCTTTACTTGTAAATTATCAAAAAATAAATAAATTTTTAAAAATTTAAACTTTTTATTTTTTAGAAAACGCTTACGTGGTATAGTTTATGGTGTAAAATAAAAAGTATAAACATAATAAATTTGATTCATATGTTATTCACTACATAGAAGAGGAGAAAAATTATGTCAGAAGAAAATTACCGTATTGAAAGTGACACCATTGGTCCTGTTAAAATTCCAAAGGATGCTCTTTGGGGGCCACAAACTGAACGAAGCCTTCACAACTTCCCAAGTGGTGAAGAAATGCCTCTCGCAATCATTCGTGCATTCTTACATTTAAAGAAGGCAGCTGCTGAATCAAATGTTGAAGTGGGAGACGAACCTGAAGAAAAAGGTAAAGCAATTGAAGAAGCAATTGATCAACTTCTTGCTTTAGACGATGAAGATTTGCGTAAAGATTTCCCACTTCACGTGCTTCAAACCGGTTCAGGTACTCAAAGTAACATGAACGTTAATGAAGTTGTTGCAAATTTGGCAAATAAAAACCATCCTGGTTTAAATGTTTTACCAAATGATGATGTAAATCGTGGTCAATCTTCTAACGATACTTTTCCAACAGCAATGAACATCGTTGCTGTTGAAGCTCTGGATAAGCTTGAACCAGCAATCCAACACTTAATCGATGAATTAAGAATTAAGGAAGAAGAATACTGGAAGACTGTAAAAGTTGGTCGTACTCACTTACAAGATGCTACACCACTTACATTTGGTCAAGAAGTTTCAGGCTACATGTCTGCTCTTAAACATGACTTAGAATACATCAAACAATTAAAACCAACATTGTATGAACTTGCAATCGGTGGTACTGCTGTAGGTACTGGTCTTAATGCTGCTCCTGGTATGACTGAAAGGATCGCCGGAAAGTTAAGCAAGGTTTATGGTCATGAATTCAAGGTTGATACTAATAAGTTCTGGGGACTTGCTCACCACTCAGGTATTGATGTGCTTCATGGCGCTCTTAAGACTTTAGCTGCTGATATGTTCAAAATTGCTCAAGATATCAGAATGCTTGCTTCAGGTCCTCGTGCAGGTTACGGTGAATTGAACATTCCTGCAAATGAACCAGGTTCATCTATCATGCCAGGTAAGGTTAACCCAACTCAAGCTGAAGCTGTAACTATGGCTGCCGCAAAAGTTTTTGGAAATGATACTACTATTACTTTTGCTGCTTCTCAAGGTAACTTTGAAATGAATGTATTTAAGACCGTCATGATTTCAGGTTTCCTTGATTCATGTGAAATTTTAACTGGTACAATCACTGGATTTGCTGATAGAATGATTCATGGTTTAACAATTAATGAACAAAGAATGGATGACTTGCTTGAAAACAGCTTAATGACTGTTACTGCACTTTCACCACACATTGGTTATCACGATGCAGCTAAAATTGCTCAAGCAGCTGAAAAAGAAGGTACTACTTTACGTGAAGCTGCAATTAAGAGTGGAAAAGTTACTGAAGATCAATATGATGAGTGGATGGATTACATGCAAATGACCAATCTTGATAAAAGTAAAAAGGAATAAGGGATTAATATGGCAAAATTTATCTTTCAAACCAAGGACGCAGCTGAATTAAAACCAGAATATGATGCTGTAATTATTGGTTCTGGAGGTACAGGAATTAGTGCTGCTATTCAAGCACATGAACTTGGATTAAATGTAGTTGTTCTTGAAAAGAATGAAGCATTAGGTGGTAATACAAATAAAGCTTCATCAGGAATGAATGCTTCAGAATCTAATGTTCAATATCAACACGGCATAATTGATCATAATGAAGATTTCTACAAAGAAACAATGAAGGGTGGAGGACTTATGAATGATCCTTCAATGCTTAGATTCTTTGTAGATCACTCGGCAGCGGCTATTTCATGGTTAAAGGATCATGATATTGTAGTTAATGACTTAACAATTACTGGTGGAATGAGTCGTAAACGTTGTCACCGTCCTGCAAACTTTGCACCAATTGGAGCTTTTCTTGAAACAAATCTATTAAAAGTAGCAGATAAGGAAGATATTCCAGTATTCAATAACTCTCGTGTAACTAAACTTATCCAAAACTCAGATAAAAAGGTTACCGGTGTAGAAGTTGAAACAAATGATGGAGTTAAGCAGGTTAACGCTAAAGCTGTTCTTTTAGCAACTGGTGGATATGGTGCTGCTAAAGATATTATTGCAAAATATCGTCCAGATCTTGCAGATTACAAGACAACTAACCAAGCAGGTGCAACAGGTGATGGTCTGAAATTAGCTGAATCAGTTAATGGACAATTAGTTCAAATGAACTTGATCCAAGTTCATCCAACTGCTCAAACTGACAATTCAAGAGTATTCTTGATTGGTGAAGCTGTGCGCGGTGAAGGTGCAATCTTAGTAAACAAAGCTGGTAAGCGATTCGTTAATGAGTTAAATACTAGAAAGATTGTTTCAAATGCGATTACCAACTTACATGAAGATGGAGCATACTTAATTTTTGATCAAGGTATTCGAAATCATGTCAAAGCAGTTGATTTTTATGATTCAGTTGGTTTGGTAGAACACGGGGACAGCTTAAAGGATTTAGCTGAAAAAATTGGAGTCAATGCTGCTAACTTAGTTGATACTGTTTCTACTTGGAATAAAGAAGTCGAAGCTGATCATGATTCAGAATTCGGCCGTACTACTGGAATGGATCGCGGGATTACTGAAGGACCATTCTTTGCAATTCATGTTCATCCTGCTATCCACTATACAATGGGTGGTATTCACATTAATCCAAACACCGAGGTTTTAGATACCAACGGTAATGTGATCTCTGGATTATATGCTGCTGGTGAAGTCTCCGGAGGATTACACGGCAATAACAGAATTGGTGGTAATTCAATTGCTGAAACAGTAATTTTTGGTCGCCAAGCTGGTATTAAGATGACGGAATTTATTCGTAATAAATAATGGCTTAATTCGTGAATATATAACAAAAAGCCTTTATAATAAGCTATTGAAAGCTATTATAGAGGCTTTTTCATTTATAAATAAGTTTTGGTGAGGTAAGAATTATGAAAGATCAATCGAATAAAAAGTCAGGCACGATTGGAGTAGTGGGGGCTACTTCAATTGGTGTCGGTGGAATGATGGGAGCAGGATTATATACTTTATTAGGTCTTGCTGCTAAAACGTCAGGAGTTTGGCTACCAGTTTCTTTTCTAATTGGAGGAATCGTTGCTGCATTTTCTGTTTATTCATATTCAAAATTAGGAATGGTATTCCCAAGTAGAGGTGGAGCAGCACAATTTTTAGTAAAAGAATTTGGTGATGGCCTTCTTGCCGGTGGGTTGAATGTGTTTCAATATCTTGGCTGGATTATCGCGATGGCTCTTTATGCGACTGGATTTGCGGAATATGCTTGTCAATTATTCGGGCTAAAGGATACTGGTTGGATAGGTAAGGCAATTAGTATTGCAATAATCGTTGTAGTTGTTTTTATTAATATCATGGGTTCAAAACAAGTTGCACGAGCCCAAACAACAATAATTGCGTTTGAACTAATTATTTTAATTTTGTTCATTGGTTTTGGTTTAACCAAATTACATGTTCCAACTTTAACAACTTCGACTAGGGGTGAAGGAATAATCGGTATTTTATCAGCCGCTGGACTTTTGTATGTCACTTATGAAGGATTCGGAGTTGTAACAAATGCGGCTGGTAATATGAAAAATCCAAAGAAGCAGTTACCTGAAGCATTATACTTTTCACTTGGTATTGTTATGGCAATTTATATTTTGGCAAGTATTGTTGTAATTATGACTGTTGGTGTTGATGGTGCTGTTGCAAATGAGGGTCATGCTTTGGCTGCTGCAGGTCAGGCTGTTTTTGGTAAATTAGGAATGATTTTTATCGGTTTGGCCGCTTTAGTTGCGACTGCATCTGCAGTTAACTCAACAATGTTTGGGGATGAAAACTTGGCCATAAGAATTTCAAATATTGATGAAATTCCACATAAATTTAGTGCAATGACTCATATTGGTGGAACATGGGGCTTATTTTTCACTTTCATTTTAGTTTGTGCATTCGTAGTGATTTTTCCATTATCATCAGTAGGTGAAATGGCAAGTTTGTCATTTTTATTAGTTTATGCGATGGTTGATTTAGGACATGTCCGCTTAGCTAAACAAACCAGAGCTAAGAAATGGATTTTGATTGTCGCTACAATTTTAAACTTAGCATTATTTGCTTTATTGTTCATTCAAACAATTATAAATGGTGAAGTACTAACCTGGGTTTCTGTCATTTTCTTAATTGTGATTAGCTTTGTAATCGAGTATATTTGGCGGAAGCGTAATAAAGAAAATTCAAGTTGGATTGTTTAAAATAAAACTTAAATATTATAATGATGGGTACTTTATTTTAAGATTAAATTACATTATAATAGATATGCCCTGATGTAGGGCGTTTAAATACTACATTGAGGTGGAAAAGATGATGGGACTGATCGTTAAAGGTAATGGGAGTGATGACCCATTTACTGATCAGTTAGGCTTATATGTATTGGTGAAGAAGTACATATTTTTATGAAGATAAAGGTTAAGCAATCTGCTTTTCGTTTATCTTCTTTCTTTTTAGTAAAAAACAGCATTCTGTAGAAAATTGATACAGAATGCTGTTTTTTTGCTAAAAATATTTTTATTGATTCCAAGCCGAAGATAACTTGTCTTGTCCAACTTTAATATCATTTGTCCATGATTGCTTCTTGTTGGCCTTAGCTAAAATAGTTTGCATATTAGCATTGACTTGGTCATAAGCTGAAATTGAATTTTTGGTAATAGGCAAGAAATACAAGTTCTTAGAAGTCTTGGCAATAATAGCTGGGACCTTACTATCTTTTGCATCTTGATATAGATGATCATTGATTGCTGCAGTATTAACTGGCATATAACCAGTCTTTTGTGCCCAGTATAGTTGTGAAGATTTTGAAGTTAAAAACTTAAGATATTTGAAGGCAGCAGACTTTTGCATAGCAGTTGCTTTATTAAACATATAAATATCTGTACCTTGTTGAACGTTCATTGAACTTGGACGAGCGGCCACACCATATGTATAGCCTTTTTTCAAACCTTGCTTAAGGTAGGCTTCGTTCGCTGTTGAACCAATGAACATCGCAACTCTACCACTGTTGAATGGGGTAGACATGTATTTTTCAGTACCGGCTTGCATGAAGTATCCGGCTTTTACACCGTCAGCATAGTAATTAATTGCTTTAACCGAATCTTTTGAATCAAAATCTAAATTCTTGTTGAAGTCTTTACCATAAACTTCTTTCATTTGCATCATGTAGTAATTATTTAATGCATCAAAGCCCGTACCGCGAACTTTATGACCACTTTCACGGTAAATTTTTGCAGAAGCAGAAGCTAATTCGCTCATATTAGTCGGAACCTTTACACCATATTTATCAAGCAAGGTTTTATTGTAGAATAGAATTTCGACTGATTTATTAAATGGAACACCATATTGCTTTCCATCAATGTTAGCACCATCCCAAAGTGCTTTTTTAATATCACTTTTGGCGTATGAACCCCAACCGATTTCTTTATTTTCAACGTATGGGGTTAAATTAACTAGCATATTATTTTTAGCGGCATTGTATAGCCAACCTGGATATGCTTGTGTAATTGTTGGAAGATCCTTTGGGGATTGAATCCCAGTTACTAATTTAGATTGTAAATCAGAATAATTTCCACCCTGACTTTGAAGTTTAATAGTAATATTCGGATTTTCCTTTTCGAAATCTTTAGTTAACTTTTGAAGACTGTTTTGAGCATTACCAGTTAATGAATACCAGAAGGTAACAGTGGTCTTCTTATCAATCTTAGTTGGAATCTTCTGGTCCGAAGAAGATTTAGAATTTGTATTTGAGCAAGCACTTAAGCCTAATATGGCCAAGGCGATTGCACTTGTAACAGCTAATTTTTTGTAGAATTTCATAATACTCCCTTTTTCAATAAATTAGATTAATTACAAAACAAGTTTATCACAATATGCGTACTATTAAAAATTTAAATATTATAATATTCGTGATTGACAAAGAAAATTGGTAAATCTAATATAAATAATGGAATTATTACTTAATTATGAACAGGTGAGAAAATAATGGATAAAAATCCTTTGGTCTATGAATATGCAATTGGAAAACGTAAGCCGTATGATTATGATTTTGGCAATCGTCAAGGAAACCAAAGTGCAGGTTGTCCTTTCTGTGATGTCCAACATTTAGTTAACGTTTTTGAAAAGGATGGAGACAAGATTTGGTTAAAAAATAAATATCCAACCTTAAAGGATACGGATCAAACTATCTTGATCGAATCTAGTGACCATCAAGGGGATATTTCAACTTATACACGCGAAGATAATCAAGAATTAATGAAGTTTGGTTTGAAATGCTTCCAAGAAATGAATAATTCGGGCAAATATAAGAGTGTTCTCTGGTATAAAAACTTTGGACCAAAGTCAGATGGGTCATTAACCCACCCACATATGCAGATTGTTGGTTTATACAATAAAGATGGTTATCACGATATTGGAGCAGATAATTTCAAAGGATTTGAAGTAGGGAGATCTGGTTCAGTTGAAATGAATTTATCGTCACGTCCAGTTCAAGGATACCAGGAAGTAAATATACTTACTCATGACAATAAAAATCTAAATACTTGGGCCGATTTAATTCAAAAAGGCGCACAATATGTCCGCTCAGTCTTATCACATGGTGTGGATTCATATAATCTATTCTTTTATCCAATTAATGATGGGGAAGGAACATGTTGTAAGATAATTCCACGTTTTTACGCTTCACCATATTTTGTTGGTTACAAAATCTCACAAGTTGATGATTCAGATACATTGAAGTGGGAGGCGGAGCGATTAAAGGGCTTCGTTAATGGTGGTATCGTATTTTAGAAAATTGAACATAAAAAAGAAGCAATCTTGTCAAAACTGAACAAGATTGCTTCTTTTTTCGCTTGGTTTATTTAATTAACTTAGCATGTTTAACAATGCTCTTAGGAACCTTTAAATTATTATACTTGTTAATTCCATCTATACTTTGAGTAGTCTTTGTATTGATCATGTTACCAATGTTGTAACTTACTGTTGTGTTGATTTTCTTTAAGTTCTTAGTTTTCTTATTAACAATTTCAGTAAAAGTTAGATTAGTAATTTTTGTGTTTTCTAAGAGATCTGAATCAAAACCTAAATCTTTTGTGACATTGGTAATTACGTTAATCATTTGATTATTTGTAACTGAGTTATTTGCAATACTCAAAACGTAATTATTACCTGAAGTAGAAAGAGTAGCATTCTTAATTAAATTATCGTTTAAACCTAAGAATGAGCCTTTCATAGACTTGCTCAAACTCTTAGCTTGTTTCATTGTTTGTTTTAAATTCACTGGTAATTTCATTTTATACCAATGATTTTTTACTTTGACATATTCATATTTATTGTTCATCCACATATGAACAGTTGTCTTACCATCAGTATTAGTAGCCTTAGCCACGCTGGTCTTAACATTAAAGAACATATTTTGTTTAATATGTCTCTTCTTACCTTTAGCTGACATAGTCATCTCTTGCTTGATATGGTAACTATGCATTTTGGTTTTGTTGGCACGATTGTAAATAGTTTCTACACTTTCAGCCTTAACAACATTATTGCTTGAAATAGTTGAAGCACCAACTAACAATGAGGCACCTGCTACCATTCCCATCAAAACTTTTTTGATTTTCATCTTATAACCTCCGTAATCAAAAATCTGTTATGTCATGAAATTTATTTTATCATAGACCAATTTATTTTTTTGAAAATCTATTAAATATTTTTAAAAAATGTGTTGAAACTTAAAAAATACGGTGATATGATTTAACGAAATTTAATTTTTGTTAAATTTATTTAATTTTTGATTAACAAATAGAGCGGAGGAAATTTTATGAATAAGGCTAATCATGACAATGATCAGTTTAAGTTTGTCTACAAAAGTGGGCAGACTCTAGATAGAGTGGGAAATAATAATATTGGTTTATTAAGTAAGCTACGTAAGAAATGGACTGGTGCAGCTGTCATTGCTTTGGCCTCCAGTTCTGTTCTTTTATTTTCAACTCAAAATGTAAAGGCTGCACAACAGGATGGGCAAGATAAAGGTTCTAATGATCCTGTTGTACAAGAAAATAATCAAAATAATAATCAAATTTTACAAGCGGTTGAAAGAAAAGCCGATAAAGATGTGGGTCAACCTGAGTTAGATACTCAAAAAACAAGTAATTTTCAAGAGGTAAACAATTCAACAAATAATCAGGACTTGAAGGAATCTCAATCAAACACTAATGCATCTGAGGTAAAGGCGGATAATCAAACTGCCGATCAAGCAGGTCAAAAAGATGCTAATGGTGTTGAACTTCCAGCAAATAATCAAGACCATATTAAAGCAAATGTTCAATCAGCTTGGGATCAAGGATATAAGGGTGAACATACAGTAGTTGCAGTAATTGATTCTGGTGTTGATGTATATCATAAAGATTTCTTGAATATGCCAAAAGATCCCAAATTAACTGCAGATCAAGTTAAGGAATTAATTAAGAAATTAGGACATGGTAGATATGTAGATGAAAAGTTTCCATATGTATACAATGCAGTAGATAATCAGAATGGACATATGGAAGCTCCAGATGATGAACCACATGGTCAGCATGTGTCTGGTATTATTGCAGCCAATGGTCATTCTGATGGTGACAAAGAATATGTGATTGGTGTAGCACCAGAAGCTCAATTGCTTCATTTCAAAGTGTTTGGTGATAATGCAACATCCCTTGATATAGCACAAGAAATTTATGATGCAGTAAATCTTGGAGCAGATGTAATCAATATGTCTCTTGGTGGTGGTGTTTCAATTGCCGATTTAAATAACCAAGAACAAAGAGCTGTTCAATATGCTGTCGATCATGGTGTTGTAGTAGCAATTTCAGCATCAAATAATGGTAATGCGGCTTCAGTTGATAATCCTGATCAAATTACTGATTTAGATAATTACTCCCCAGGAGGAAATGCAGGTAACTATCAACCATTCTCTTCAAGTACTATTGCTAACCCGGGTGCCGCCAGGGGAGCAATCACTGTCGCAGCTGAGACTTCCGGTTTAGGTGAAAATAGCGATATGGCCGATTTTTCATCTTGGGGTCCATTGCCTGACTATACATTAAAACCTGATGTTTCGGCACCCGGTTCAAAAGTGATTTCAACGGCCAACAATAATACTTACACAACTATGAGTGGTACTTCAATGGCTAGTCCATTTGTTGCGGGAGCTGCTGCCTTAGTTAAACAAAGATTACAAAAAACTAATCCTGAATTAAAGGGAGCTGCATTGGTAGAGGCTGTAAAGGCATTATTAACAAATACTGCTCAACCACAAGTTCAAAATGGATATACAACTCTTGTTTCACCACGTAGACAAGGGGCAGGTCAAATTAACGTAGGAGCCGCTACAGCTTCTCAAGCATATGTAACTACTTCAGATGGAACAGGTGTACTTAGCTTAAGAAAAGTTGGAGATTCAACTGACTTTGTTTTAACTTTCCATAATTTAAGTGATCATGAATTAAGTTACAATTTTGATGATTTTGGTGGTGGATTTACTGAATTTAGAGATAAAGATACTGGAATCTTCCATGATGTTCAACTTGCTGGAGCAAGAGTAAACGGTGATGCTGCTATAACATTAAAGCCTAATGAAACGAAACAGGTTACATATACTTTGAATCTTACTAATTTAAAGCAAAATCAATTAGTTGAAGGATTCTTAAAGTTTACCAATTCAAAAGACCAATCAACATTAGTAGTTCCATATTTATCATTTTATGGCGATATGACAAATGAAGATGTTTTTGATCAAAACGCCAATGATCCAAAGGTTGATATTCAAGGTAATCGTTTTGTTAATGAAGATAATTATCCTAGAGGAATTGCGGATGAAGACTCACTTAAAGAGTTAATCAATATTGATGGTAACTATAACTGGCAAGAAGTTGCAAAGTTATATGAAAGTGGTAAAGTTGCTTTTTCACCAAATGGTGATAATAAGAGTGACCTGATCAAGCCATATGCATACCTTAAACAAAATATTCAGGACCTTAAAGTTGAAATCCTTGATGGTAATGGCAAAGTTATTAGAGTATTAACTGATTCTCATGGAGTTGAAAAGTCATATCATTCAGATGGTGATAATGCGACCGTCGATCTTGGATATGGTGCAACAAATACCGACTCATTTGGTTGGGATGGTAAATTATATGATTCTAAAACCGGCAAAATGATCGCTGCTCCTGATGGAAACTATACTTACAGATTTGTAGCAACTTTATATAATGATGGTGAGAAGAAGGTTCAAACCAATGACACACCAGTAATCATTGATACAACTGCACCAGTTTTAACAGATGTTGAATATAATGGAAGTAATCATACACTAACTGGAAAATACTCAGATAAGGGTGCGGGATTTACGGATTATTCATACGCTACTGTAACAATTAATGATCAAGTTTTTGGCTTTAAATTAAATGATAAAAACTCTGCCTTTGATAATGCTGCAAAGACAAAAGGACATTTTGATTTAGAGTTAACTGAAGAACAACTAAAGGCCTTATCTGGTTCAAATAATTTAGTAACTCTTGCTTTAAGTGATGTTGCAGATAATACTGTAGTAAAAACTATTGAAGTTGCCGGTTCGACAAATAAACCAGGGGTTTCAATTTGGAATGCTACAAATGGTCTACCATTTAACAAGAAGTCTCAAGATTATCATACAGAAAATGACACATTTGATCTTAAAGGAAGTGCAACTGCTGATTTCTTTGTAAATGGAAAATTGGTTCAAGTAGATGCTAATGGACAATTTGTTCTCCCTGTTGATACCGAAGGGGAACAAACATTAGTATTTTCTACAGATGATGCAGGTAAGAATGTAGTAAAAACATTCAAGAACTTTACTCCAAAGGCCAAATTTGCATGGCAACATGTCGATGGAGAAGAAAAGCATTTTGGCCCAGCTATATACTCAATCTTTGGAAATAATCCAGACGATATCGTCGTCCAAGCGGCAGTTACAAAAGGTGATAATGTAAAGGCATTTGCTAAAGATTACTTTACTGGTGAGATTTACACTGGCGAAGTAAAAGACGGTGTAGCAACATTCCATGTTAAAACTAGTATCAATAAAGATGATAAAAGTGGAATTTTTGCTAGAGCCTTGCTTCAGGGATGGACAGAAATTGATGGTCCAACGTTTAATGATAGACAAGTAACTGATTCAAAAGCAATCAAGGATGAAAACTATATCGGTGTTTACTTTGACAAAGATGCTAAATCTAAAGTTTATAGTTCTCGAGATCAATTAGGTGTTGAAATGACAGATGAAGCTGCAGATTCAAAAGACTTTGGGCCAGGTTATTATCCTCCATATTCAGCACCTACAGATGCTAGTCCGAATATCAAGTTTGATTATTTAAGTGATAATAATACTGCAACTGTGGGAGCGGAAGCTGTAGAAAATGGTTACTATAATCTAGAAACTCATGAATTTACTTTAACAGGTAACGTTGATGATAAAGTAATCAGCTTAACTTTCCTTGCAGATAGTCCATATGAAGATGCTCCTGAAAACCAAGCTGATATCAGTAATAATGGTCATTTTAAAGTAACCTTTAAGATTAATCCAACAGCTACTAGATCAGTGGCATACAAATACATGACTAATGATGGAAAGGTAACTCGCGGAGCTCTAACTCTAATTTTGGATACCGTCTTACCAACTCTTCATTTAGATCAAGTTCCAGATTCTAACAATTCAATTGAAATCACTACTGCAGATCCAAACTTTAAGATCTCAGGTACTGCAAATGATAATCTTGATAGTTATGCCGTTACAGTAAATGGAGATAACATTTTCACTCAATTTGGTAATGCAGGTTACAACTTTATTCCAGGATTATATGATGATCCAAATCAAAGGACACCAAATACTTATGGTAAATATGATTTCAATTTAAATGAACAATTAGATGATGAAAATGGCCAAAAGACAACTCATGTATTTACAGTTCAAGTTGTTGATGCTGTTGGAAATAAGGTTGAAAAGAGGTTAATCGTTCACTTTGATCCTCATTATGTTGATCCATCAACTAAAGCCTCTGATGATAGTAATAAGGAAGTAAATCTTTCAGAGAATAATCCTGGAGATCAAAAGGAATCTACAAAAACCGATAACCAAGAACAAAATTCTAAGGATGAGAATAAGTCCGCTACTAATCCTGATAGTAACGATCAAAAACAAGAATCAAAAGAAAATCAAGGATTATCAGATTTCAAATCAAATAAATCAGCTAACGAGGTAAATACTTCGAAAGCTAATAATGATAAGGATCAATCTAGCTTACCAACATTCTCAGTTGAATCAACAGAAAATTCTGGTTTAGCCAATAATAGCGGATCAGTAACTACTTCAACTGATAAAAAGAATAATATAAACAGTACAGAAGTTAATGAAAATACTCATATCAAGACAATCATTTTAACTCATAATGCTTTTGTTTATAACCAATTTGGTACTAAAATCAAGAAGCATGGTAAAGCCATTGTTTACAAGAAGGGTAAACAACTTCAGGTTCTTGGCAATAGAAAAGTAGTTGTAATTAAAGGTAAGAAATTCTATCAAATAGGAAAGAACAAGTTTGTTCGTGTATCAAATACCTTAGAGTGGAAGAAAGTATTGCGTAATGCTAAAGTTTATAATGAAAAACTCAAAGTTGTAGGACAAATTAAAAAAGGAAAACAAGTCTTACTAACTGGTAAGTTTATTTCTAAAAAAGGACAAATTTATTATCAATTTAGTAATGGTAAATTTATTAGATCTTATGATTTGAAAATCAAATAACCAATTTGTCGCATTAGGAAAAGAGTTTTAATTTTACAGACCTATTTGATCCTTTTAAGAGCAATAACTTATCTTATTTTGCTGAAAAGATAAAGTTGAATTTGTAAAATACAAAATTGATGAAATGATGTTAAAATTAATCAGCCAGCTAAATTATTTAAAGGCGAGGAAGATTAGATGAAGAATAAGTTCAAGTTATTAATTGCTACATTAGCAATAGGTTCAACTATTTCTATTTTTAATACAAATGAAACTGTAAATGCAGCAAATAATACTAATAAAGTTCAAAATGCTACAAAATTAAAGAAAACCAAGTACCAACCGTATGCTGATCCAGCAGATATGCGTAAAGTGAGTGGAAATTACTGGAAATACTCAAGCGAGAAAAAAGCATATCCTAATTTACGTAAAGTGAAAAATTTAAATTTACGAGTATCAATTTTAGGAAATAGAGTCTATGTCCGTTCAGGCAAAAAAGTCTTATACACTATGTATGCTTCTGCTGGAAGAATAGTTAACGGTAAGAGTTTAACTCCAAGGGGTACATACCACACTAATAGTTATCATCCATACCGTTTTTCAGAAGCATTATATCCAGTAGGCTGGATTGGTCAACTTTACTTATTCCACTCAGTTCCTACTCACATGTGGTCAAATCAATTCATAGTTTCTGAGGCTAAGAAATTAGGTAAAATGCCAGCTAGTCATGGATGTGTTCGTTTATCAATTAAAGATGCAAAGTGGCTCCATGATCATGTTCCGTATGGCACAAAGGTAATCATTTATAATAAATAGAAAAAACACGTAGGTTTGTGTGATCCGTACCTAGTCAAGTAGACAGTTAAAATATATAAATTAATTAGCTTAATCAGTTCGCTATTATGCGAGCTGA
>NZ_CALPCQ010000018.1 GCF_943193025.1 Lactobacillus agrestimuris | reverse complement strand
TGCGGAAGTAGTTCAGTGGTAGAACACAACCTTGCCATGGTTGGGGTCGCGGGTTCGAATCCCGTCTTCCGCTCCAATGATTAAAGGCTCACCTCCGGTGAGTCTTTTTTGTACTCGGGAAATGGCTCAGCTTGGTAGAGCGCTGCGTTCGGGACGCAGAGGTCGCAGGTTCAAATCCTGTTTTCCCGATAAGGCAGTCTAGGAATTTTACCTAGACTATTTTTTTAAAGAAGTTTAAGACTTACTAAATATAAGTATTTTTTTAGTTTAATGGAGATACGTTTGTTATAATGGTTTGAGCTAAAAATAAATGATTTTACTTTGTTGAGATAAAGGACTAAAATATTTACCATTGATTTTTAAGGAGTGGTGTCTGCATGGAAAATTCTTACAGTAAAAGTGCAAATCATGTTTTAGAAATTGCACGTGAACAAGCACAAAATTTTCATAATCGATTAATTGGTACTGAACATGTATTGTTAGCGTTAATTATCGAATCAGATGGCGATGCAGGTAAAATTTTACGAGCATGGAATATTACTCCAACGATGGTTCGTGAAGAAATTGAACGCTATACAGGTTATGGTTCAGCCGCAAATACAGATTATATGGAAATCTCACCACGACTTAACTTGGTTTTAGATTATGCCAAAAGAAAAGCCGCTAAAAATGGTGATGGTGAAATTAAAACAGGTCACATTTTATTGGGCCTAATTGCGAGTGATCAAGTATTATCCTCATTGATTTTGAAGAATCTTAATGTTGATATTGAACAGTTAAGATCAGATGTTGAACAAGGTCTTAATCAGATCGATGACTTTGGTGGTGCTGAAAATTGGATGAATAATAATTCAGAGTTTGCCAATGCAACATCCAATGATAAAAAGACTAAGAAGAGTTCAACTCCAAATCTTGATAAAGTATCACTTGATTTAAATGAACGAGTTAAACAAGGTCTAATTGATCCAGTAATTGGCCGTCAAGAAGAGATTGGTCGCGTGATTCAGATTTTGTCACGTCGAACAAAAAACAACCCAGTTTTAATTGGTGAACCAGGTGTAGGTAAGACTGCGGTTGCTGAGGCAATTGCTATGGCAATTGTGAATAAAAATGTACCACACGATTTGCAAAACAAGCGAGTAATGTCGCTTAATCTTGCCAATTTAGTTGCTGGTACTAAATATCGTGGTGAATTTGAAAATAGAATGAAGAACATTTTGCAAGAAGTTGAAAAAGATGGCAAAGTGATTCTATTTATTGATGAGTTACATACTTTGATTGGTGCTGGTGGAGCAGAAGGTGCCATTGATGCATCTAATATTTTGAAACCTGCACTTGCTCGTGGTGGAATTCAAATTATCGGTGCAACTACTTTTGATGAATATCAAAAATACATCGAAAAAGATAAAGCTTTAGCTCGTCGTTTCCAACAAGTTCGATTGGATGAACCTTCTCCAGAAGAGACAATTCAAATTATTGAAGGTTTAAAGGCAAAATATGAAAAGTTCCACCATGTAACTATTACTGATGAAAGTATCAAGGCTGCGGTTGATCTTTCTACCAGATATATTTCTGATCGTTATTTACCTGATAAGGCAATCGACTTAATTGATGAAGCAGGTTCAGCTGTAAAAATTAAAAATGGCGTTGGTTCAAATAAGCGTCTACTTCAAATTGATGAGCAATTAAAGAAAATTATTGATCAAAAGAATGTTGCTGCTGCGAGTCAAAACTTCGTCGAAGCCGCTAAGTTGCAAGATAAGCAAAACAGTCTCAACGAGACTCGTAAAAAGCTTGTTGATAGTTTGACTGATCAAATAAGTGATAAGGCAGTCGTGAATGTTGAAGATATCGCTAAGGTTGTTTCATCATGGACAGGAGTTCCAGTTACTCAAATGAATCAAGATGAAAGCAAGAAGCTTGCCAATCTTGAAACTGTACTCCATGAAAGGGTTATTGGGCAAGATAAGGCCGTTAATGCAGTTGCTCGTGCAATTCGCAGATCACGTAGTGGTATTAAGGATGAAAAGCGTCCGATCGGTTCATTCTTGTTCTTAGGACCTACTGGTGTTGGTAAGACAGAGCTTGCTAAGTCAGTTGCTGCAACAATGTTCGGTTCAGAAGATAATATTATTCGAGTAGATATGTCTGAATACATGGATCAAATTGCAAGTAGCAAGTTGATCGGTTCGGCTCCAGGATATGTTGGATACGAAGAAGGTGGACAACTTTCAGAAAAAGTTCGTCGTCATCCATACTCCGTAGTTTTACTTGATGAAGTAGAAAAAGCCAATCCAGATGTATTTAACTTACTATTACAAGTTTTAGATGAAGGTTTCTTGACCGACTCTAAAGGAAGAAAAGTCGACTTTAGAAATACGATTGTCATTATGACCTCAAACTTAGGTTCAAGAAGCTTATTTGAATCAAACATGGTTGGCTTTAATGCTAATGATGAAAGTCAAGCTAAGATGCGTGAAGATAAAGTTAAGCAAGCTTTGAAGCAATTCTTCCGTCCAGAATTTTTGAACAGAATTGATGAAACGATTATCTTCGATGAGCTTAATAAAGAAGAGCTTCGTCAAATTGTTACCCTCTTAACGCACAAGTTAGTTACTCGTTTGCAAAAGAAGGGAATTGAACTTAAGATTTCAAGAGCCGCATTAGATACAATTGCTAAAGATGGATATGATCCTGAAAATGGTGCTCGTCCATTAAGAAGAGCAATTCAGAATAATATTGAAAACAAGGTTGCTGAAATGATTATTAATGGTGATCTTATTGATGGCGATACCTTGAAGATTGGTTCTAATCGAGGTAAATTGAAATTTGATATTGTTAATTCTAAAGAATTAGTAAAGAAATAGAAAATTAATTTATTTGTAGTTGCAAAGATTGACAATTTGGTATATATAAGATAAACTAGTTTTTGATTTAAAAGACTGAGTTTCAGGATTTTGCTGATCTATTGTCCAGCAAAATGATAAAGACAAAAACAACATTTGTTGTTTTTGTCTTTTTTATGCCATAAATTCCAGTTTTTTAATTTTGTAACAGAATTGTAATATTTGCTTTCTCTAACAGAAAGGATGTTTTCCTTGCTAAACGGACATGTAGTAAATTACGGTAAGCATCGTACAAGACGTAGTTTCTCAAAGATTAAAGAAGTTTTGAAATTACCTAACTTGACTGATGTACAAACCGAATCATATAAATGGTTTCTTGACCAAGGTATTAAAGAAGTTTTCGATGATATTATGCCAATCGGCGACTTCTCAGGTAAGCTTTCATTAGAATACGTAGGCTACAATTTACAAAAGCCTAAGTACACTGTAGATGAAGCTCGTGATCATGATGCTACTTACTCAGCACCTATGCACGTAACTTTGAAGTTGACCAATCAAGAAACTGGTGAAATTAAGACTCAAGACGTATTCTTTGGTGATTTGCCATTAATGACTGAATCAGGTTCATTCATCATTAACGGTGCCGAAAGAGTTATCGTTTCTCAATTAGTTAGATCTCCTGGTGTATATTACTCAGGTGAATTTGATAAGAACGGTCGTCAAATCTTTGGTGCAACAGTTATTCCAAACCGTGGTGCATGGCTTGAATACGAAAATGATGCCAAGAATGTTTCTTACGTACGTGTTGACCGTACTCGTAAGTTGCCTTTGACTGTATTAATCAGAGCTATGGGTATTGGTTCTGATGGTGAAATCTTAGATATGTTTGGTCAAAGTGATACTTTGCAATTTACTTTAGAAAAGGATGTTCATAAGAACCCTGCTGATTCTAGAGTTGCAGAAGCTTTGAAGGATATTTACGAAAGATTGCGTCCAGGTGAACCAAAGACAACTGATTCATCTCGTTCACTTTTGTACGCTCGTTTCTTCGATCCACGTCGTTACGACCTCGCTCCAGTCGGTCGTTACAAGATCAATAAGAAGCTTTCACTTAAGAACCGTTTATACGGTCAAACTCTTGCAGAAACTTTGGCTGATCCAGATACTGGTGAAATCATTGCTAAGAAGGGTACTGTAGTTACTCACGAAGTAATGGATAATCTTGAAAAGTACCTTGATCGTGATGACTTCAAGATGGTAACTTACGAACCATCAAAAGAAGGTGTCTTGCCAGATCCTATTACTGTTCAAGAAATTAAGGTCTTCTCAAAGGTTGATCCTGAACGTGAAGTTAAGTTAATTTCTAATGGTCATATCGCCGAAGATGTTAAGTACTTAACTCCAGCTGATGTTTTATCATCAATTAACTACTTCTTGGCACTTCAAGATAATATTGGAACAACTGATGATATTGACCACTTAGGTAACCGTCGTATTCGTCGTGTTGGTGAACTTCTTCAAAACCAATTCAGAATTGGTTTAGCAAGAATGGAACGTGTTGTTCGTGAAAGAATGTCAATCCAAGATCCTTCAACTGTTACTCCACAACAATTGATTAACATTCGTCCAATTGTTGCAAGTATCAAGGAATTCTTTGGTTCATCACAACTTTCACAGTTCATGGACCAACACAACCCACTTGGAGAATTAACTCACAAGCGTCGTATGTCAGCTCTTGGACCTGGTGGTTTGACTCGTGATCGTGCCGGATATGAAGTTCGTGACGTTCACTATACTCACTATGGTCGTTTATGTCCTATCGAAACTCCTGAAGGACCTAACATTGGTTTGATTAACTCTTTAGCATCATACGCAATCATTAACAAGTATGGTTTCATTGAAACTCCATACCGTCGTGTATCTTGGAAGACTCACAAGGTTACTGATAAGATCGATTACTTAACTGCCGATGTTGAAGATAATTACATTATTGCCGGTGCCAACACTCCATTAAATGAAGATGGTTCATTTAAGCAAGATTTGATTTTGGCTCGTTCAAAGGAAGATAACGTCGAAGTTACTCCAGATAAGATTGACTATATGGACGTTATTCCTAAGCAAGTTGTGTCTGTTGCCTCAGCATGTATCCCATTCCTTGAAAACGATGACTCAAACCGTGCATTGATGGGTGCCAACCAGCAACGTCAGGCAGCACCACTTATTAATCCACATAGTTCACTTGTTGGTACTGGTATGGAATATCGTGCAGCTCACGATTCAGGTGCAGCACTTTTAGCTAAAGCAGCTGGTACTGTTGAATATGTAGATGCTGCTGAAATTAGAATTAGACGTGAAGATGGAACTTTAGATAAGTATGTTCTTGAAAAGTATCGTCGTTCTAACAACTCTAAGTCTTACAACCAAACACCTAACGTTAAGAAGGGTGAATTCGTAGAAGCTAGTGATGTTATTGCCAACGGTCCTACTATGGATCATGGTGAACTTGCTTTGGGTCAAAACCCACTTATTGCGTTTATGACTTGGAACATGTACAACTACGAAGATGCCATCTTACTTTCAGAACGTTTGGTTAAGGATGATGTCTACACTTCAATTAGTATTGAAGACTTCGAATCAGAAGCTCGTGATACTAAGCTTGGACCTGAAGAAATTACCCGTGAACTTCCTAACGTTGGTGAAGATGCATTGAAGGATCTTGATGCTGACGGTATTGTTCGTGTTGGTGCTGAAGTTCATGATGGTGATATTTTGGTTGGTAAGGTAACTCCTAAGGGTGTAACTGAATTATCAGCCGAAGAAAGATTGCTTCACGCTATCTTTGGTGAAAAGGCTCGTGAAGTTCGTGATACTTCACTCCGTGTACCTCACGGCGGTGGCGGTATCGTTCAAGATGTTAAGGTTTATACTCGTGAAGGTGGAGATGAACTTTCACCAGGTGTAAATACCTTAGTTCGTGTCTACATTGCTCAAAAGAGAAAGATTCAAGTTGGGGACAAGATGTCTGGTCGTCACGGTAACAAGGGTACTGTTGCTGCAGTTATGCCAGAAGAAGATATGCCATACTTACCAGATGGTACTCCAGTAGACATTTGTTTGAACCCAATGGGTGTGCCTTCACGTATGAACATCGGACAGCTTTTGGAACTTCACTTAGGTGCAGCTGCACGTCAATTAGGTATCCACGTTGCTACTCCAGTATTTGATGGTGCTGATGAAAGTGATGTTTGGGATACTGTTCGTCAAGCAGGTGTTGATAAAGATGGTAAGACTGTTGTTTATGATGGTCGTACCGGTGAACCATTCCACAACCGTGTATCAGTTGGTGTCATGCACTACTTGAAACTTACTCACATGGTTGATGATAAGATTCACGCTCGTTCAATTGGACCTTACTCATTGGTTACTCAACAACCTCTTGGTGGTAAGGCACAATTTGGTGGACAGCGTTTCGGTGAAATGGAAGTTTGGGCCCTTGAAGCTTACGGTGCAGCTTACACATTACAAGAAATCTTGACTTACAAGTCAGATGACGTTGTTGGTCGTGTAAGAGCATATGAAGCAATTGTTAAGGGGGAAAGAATTCCTAAGCCAGGTGTTCCTGAATCATTCCGTGTTCTTGTAAAAGAATTGCAATCATTAGGTTTGGATATTAGAGTTCTTGATATGGATCATAATCAAATTGAACTCCGTGATATGGATGATGATTCTAATGAACATCTAAATATTGATACTCTATCTCAATTGGCTGAAGAGCAGCAAAAGAAGAAGTTAGCCGCAGAAACTGATAAATCAGAAGACAAGGATAATGAATCTGCAGATAAGCCAGAAAAGACTCCAGTAGATGAATCCGACGATAAAGTTTCTAAGTAATTAGGAGGTTAAACTTTTGATCGACGTAAATAAGTTTGAAAGTATGCAAATTGGTCTTGCATCACCAAATAAGATCAGAAGCTGGTCATATGGTGAAGTAAAGAAGCCAGAAACAATCAACTACCGTACTTTAAAGCCAGAAAAAGACGGTTTGTTTGATGAAAGAATTTTTGGACCTACTAAAGATTGGTCCTGTGCTTGTGGTAAATACAAGGGCGTTAGATATCGTGGCATCGTTTGTGATCGATGCGGTGTAGAAGTTACCTCAGCTAAAGTTAGAAGAGAACGTATGGGTCACATCGAACTTGCTGCTCCTGTAACTCACATTTGGTACTTCAAGGGTATTCCATCAAGAATGGGTTTGGTGTTAGATATTTCACCAAGACTTCTTGAAGAAGTTATTTACTTTGCTGCATATATCGTAATTGATCCAGGTGATACTGATCTTGAACCAAAGCAATTATTGACTGAAGCAGAATACCGTGAACAAAAAGCTAAGTACGGCAAGCGTTTTGTTGCTAAGATGGGTGCCGAAGCAATCCGTGATTTGCTTAAGATGGTTGACCTTGATAAAGAAATTGTTGAATTGAAGAAAGAACTTCAAACAGTAACTGGTCAAAAGCGTACTCGAGCAATCAGAAGATTGGATATCTTAGATGCATTTAAGAATTCCGGTAACAAGCCTGAATGGATGGTTATGGATGCTGTTCCAGTAATTCCACCAGATTTGCGTCCAATGGTTCAACTTGAAGGTGGTCGTTTCGCTACCTCAGACTTGAATGATTTATACAGACGTGTTATTAACCGTAATAATCGTTTGAAGAGATTACTTGATTTAAACGCACCAAACATCATTGTTCAAAACGAAAAGCGTATGCTTCAAGAAGCTGTTGATGCCTTAATTGATAATGGTCGTCGTGGTCGTCCAGTTGTTGGACCAGGTAACCGTCCACTTAAGTCACTTTCACACATGCTTAAGGGTAAGCAAGGTCGTTTCCGTCAAAACTTACTTGGTAAGCGTGTTGACTACTCAGGTCGTTCGGTTATCGATGTTTCACCAAAATTGAAGTTATATCAATGTGGTGTGCCTCGTCCAATGGCACTTGAATTATTCAAGCCATTTGTAATGCACGAATTAGTTAAGCGTGGAATTGCTTCAAATATTAAGAATGCTAAACGTAAGATTGATCGTGAAGATGATGATATCTGGGATGTACTTGAAGACGTAATTAAGGAACGTCCAGTTCTTTTGAACAGAGCACCTACTCTTCACCGTTTGAGTATTCAAGCCTTTGAACCAATTTTAGTTCCAGGTAAATCAATTCGTCTTCACCCACTTGCTTGTGAAGCCTACAATGCCGACTTCGATGGTGACCAGATGGCCATCCACGTTCCATTGTCTGATGAAGCTGTTGCAGAATCACGTTTGCTTATGCTTGCAGCTCACCACATTTTGGCACCTAAGGATGGTAAGCCAATCGTAACTCCTTCACAGGATGTCGTATTGGGTAACTACTGGTTAACTCAAGCTGAAAAGGGTCGTGAAGGTGAAGGAATGATCTTTAGTTCACCTGACGAAGCTGCAGTAGCTTACGAAAATGGTGATATTCACTACCATACAATTATTGGTATGTCAGCAAGTTCAATGCCTAAGAAGTCATGGCCAGAAGGTAAAGAAAATGGTATCTTCATTACTACTTACGGTAAGATTGTATTTAATGAAGTATTCCCAGAAGACTACTTCTACATTAATGAACCTACTGAAGAAAACTTGAACAACCCACTTAATGAAAAGTATTTCTTAAATGAAGGTGAAGATATTCATGAGAAGATTGATGAAGTTGCTTCTGATTTAATTGATACTCCATTCAAGAGTAGTTTCTTATCAGATTCAATTGCCACAATCTACAAATACTACAAGGTTCAAAGAACTTCAGAATATCTTGATGATTTGAAGAAGTTAGGTTACACTGCTTCAACAACTTCAGGTATTACTATTGGTATGAACGATGTTCCTGAAATTGCCGATAAGGACGAAAAGGTAGAAAAGGCCCACAAACAAGTTGATGTTGTTTCTAAGCAATTTAGACGTGGTCTTATTACTGAACAAGAACGTCACGATCGAGTAATTAGTATTTGGAACGCATGTAAGGATGAAGTTCAAAACGAAATTGCTCAAATTTATGACCCACGTAACCCAATCACTGTCATGGCTGACTCAGGTGCCCGTGGTAACATTTCTAACTTTACTCAGTTAGCCGGTATGCGTGGACTTATGGCCACTCCTAACGGTGGATTGTTCGAAATTCCAGTTACTTCAAACTTTAAGGAAGGTTTGTCAGTGCTTGAATTATTCATGTCCACTCACGGTGCTCGTAAGGGTATGACAGATACAGCCTTGAAGACAGCTCAATCAGGTTACTTGACTCGTCGTCTTGTTGATGTTGCCCAGGATGTTATTATCCGTGATGATGATTGTGGTACTGATCGTGGTATTACAGTTAAGGCAATCATGGAAGGTGACGAAATGATCGAGCCATTATTCGATCGTTTAGTTGGTCGTTTCACTGCTGAAACTGTTAAGGATCCAGAAACTGGTGAAACAATCGTTGCTAAGGATGTCATGATGGATGAAAACTTGGCTCATAAGGTTGTTGATGCTGGTGTTCAAGATGTTAAGATTCGTTCAATTCTTACTTGTGACACTCCACACGGTGTATGTCGTAAGTGTTACGGTATGAACTTAGCAACTGGTGAAGAAGTTGAAGTTGGTGAAGCAGTAGGTACTGTTGCCGCTCAATCAATTGGTGAACCTGGTACTCAGCTTACTTTGAGAACTTTCCACAACGGTGGTGTTGCCGGTGCAGAAGATATTACTCAAGGTTTGCCTCGTGTTCAAGAATTGTTCGAAGCACGTAATCCTAAAGGTCGTGCTACAATTTCTGAAGTTGACGGTATTGTTGATTCAATTGAAGAAAACTCAGCAGATCATACTCGTGAAATCACTGTTAAGGGTAAGATTGATACTAGAACTTATAGTGTTGCTTACACTGCTTCAGTTGCTGTTTCTGAAGGTGATGAAGTTCACCGTGGTGACAAGTTAACTCTTGGTTCTGTTGATCCTAAGGAATTGATTCAAGTTACGGATACTTTAACTACTGAAGAATATATCTTGGCCGAAGTTCAAAAGGCATATAGAATGCAGGGTGTAGATATTTCTGATAAGCACGTCGAAGTATTAACTCGTCAAATGTTGCAAAAGGTTCGTATCCTTGATCCAGGTGAAACTGATATTTTACCAGGTGAAATTATGGATATCGGTCAATTTAAGGACCGTAACAAGGAAGTTATTATTTCAGGTGGTATCCCAGCTACTGCTCAAAGTGTTATCTTGGGTATTACTAAGGCTGCCCTTGAAACTAATAGTTTCTTGTCTGCTGCATCATTCCAAGAAACTACTCGTGTTCTTACCGACGCATCAATCCGTGGTAAGAATGACCCACTTCTTGGACTTAAGGAAAATGTTATTATCGGTAAGATTATTCCAGCTGGTACTGGTATGCCTGTTTACCGTAACATGGAACCACAAGCTGATGTTGAAAAGCCTCAATCAGTTTACTCAATTGCTGATATTGAAAAGCAAATGAAGGAAGAAGAGGCTGCTAAGGATGCAAATCCTCAAAAATAAATAAATTCTGTTAGAGAAACTAAGAAAAAATGCTTCTATCAATCGATAGAGGCATTTTTTTGTGTCTTAAATTAACAATAAACAGATCATTCCTAAATATATATAGGGAATAAAGGGATAAGCTTCATTTTTGCGACTTAATAGGTATTGTAAAACTAATAAGCTACTTCCTACTAAAAGAGTGGTATTGGCAAATAATGGATTAAAGAAAACTGCAATCAGCATATAGATGATTAAATCACCACTACCGAGCTTTTTTCTATGAACCATAAAAGTCATTAAAAGAAGTGTTGGGATTAATTCAAGCCAATCGAGTAATGAATAGGAGAAGATCATACTGCCTTTAGCAAGCAAAGTTACAGAGGTTGGAAGCAAAAGCAATATTATTGGAAATTCTTGTTCCTTAAAATCAAAGATGGCAATTACAAGGAGCGAGAAAATGAAAATTACAGTAATCAATCCGTCTTGCGAAAAGAAGTCGACAGAAACAAATGAGAAACTTCCAAATAATTCAAATAAAAATAAAGAACTAGAGATTTCATGTTTACAGTAGCGACATTTACCTCTTAAAAGAAGAAAAGAAATAATCGGAATTTCATCTAGAATACTTAACTCTGAATTGCAATTAAAGCAGCGTGAGCGCGAAAGTAAAAAGTCTGTCGTGTTAAATCGATCATAGATGACACAAGCGTGGGATGCTAAACATGCACCGATAAAAAAATTTAAAAATAAAAAATTATACATAATAACTTCCTCCATTATTAAGTACGCAAAAAATTCTTTTTTGTCCTTTTTTATTTAAAAGTATTTGATTTATCGATAAAAGGTAGTACAATGTTGTTTGTATGTTTTGAATATTATGTTCGTGAGTCTAAAAACGAAACTCCCGGATGTGTGAACAAAATAGTTATTTTTAGGAGGAAAAATTTAATGCCAACCATTAACCAATTGGTAAGAAAAGGTCGTCATTCAAAGACGACTAAATCAAAGTCACCAGCTTTGAACTACGGTTACAACAGTATGAAGAAAGAATTAGTATTCAACCCAGCACCACAAATGCGTGGAGTTGCAACTCGTGTTGGTACTATGACACCAAAGAAGCCTAACTCAGCTTTACGTAAGTACGCTCGTGTACGTCTTTCAAACTTAATCGAAGTTACTGCTTATATCCCAGGTGAAGGCCACAACTTACAAGAACACTCAGTTGTTTTAATTCGTGGTGGACGTGTAAAGGACCTTCCTGGTGTACGTTACCATATTATCCGTGGTGCGCTTGATACTGCTGGTGTTGAAGGCAGAAAGCAAAGTCGTTCTAAGTACGGTACTAAGAAGGGTTAAAGGAGGAGTTAAATAATGCCTAGAAAAGGTCACGTAGCTAAAAGAGACGTTTTAGCAGATCCAGTTTACAACTCAAAGCTTGTTACTAAGTTGATCAACCACTTAATGCTTGATGGTAAGAGAGCAAAGGCATCATCAATTCTTTACGATGCATTTGATATCGTTAAGGAAAAGACTGGTAAGGAACCACTTGAAGTTTTTGAAGAAGCAATGAACAACATTATGCCAGTTTTGGAAGTTAGAGCTCGCCGTATCGGTGGTTCAAACTACCAAATCCCAGTTGAAGTTCGTCCAGAAAGAAGAACTACTTTAGGTTTAAGATGGCTTGTTTCATACGCACGTTTACGTAATGAACACACCATGGATGAACGTTTAGCCAACGAAATTATCGATGCTTCAAACAACACTGGTTCATCAGTTAAGAAGCGTGAAGATGTTCACCGTATGGCTGAAGCTAACCGTGCATTTGCTCACTACCGCTTCTAATTTGATTGCTCGTTTTATTTTAAGGAGAGAATTTATTTATGGCTAATAAACGTGAATTTCCATTAGAAAAGACACGTAACATTGGTATCATGGCCCACATCGATGCGGGTAAGACTACCACTACTGAACGTATCCTTTACTACACTGGTAAGATCCACAAAATTGGTGAAACTCACGAAGGTGATTCACAAATGGACTGGATGGACGAAGAAAAGGAACGTGGTATTACCATTACTTCAGCAGCTACTACTGCTCAATGGAAAGACTACAGAATTAACATTATCGATACCCCAGGACACGTTGACTTCACTATCGAAGTAGAACGTTCACTTCGTGTTCTTGATGGTGCCGTAACTGTTCTTGATGCTCAAGCTGGTGTTGAACCACAAACTGAAAACGTATGGCGTCAAGCTGAAACTTACGGTGTTCCTCGTATTGTTTTCGTTAACAAGATGGATAAGATCGGTGCTGACTTCGATAAGTCAGTTAAGTCATTAGGTGAACGTTTGAACGCAAATGCACATGCAGTTCAAATGCCAATCGGTTCAGCTGATACTTTTGAAGGTGTCATCGACTTGATCAACATGGTTGCTGATGTTTACGATGAAGATAAGCTTGGTTCAGAATGGGATACTATTCCAGTTCCAGATGAATACAAGGATGAAGCTATGAAGCGTCGTAACGAATTAATTGAAGCAGTTGCTGATGTTGATGACGATATCATGGAAAAATACCTTGGTGGTGAAGAAATCTCAAACGATGAATTGAAGGCCGCTATCCGTAAGGCAACTATCGACTTGAAGTTCTTCCCAGTATACGCTGGTTCAGCATTTAAGAACAAGGGTGTTCAAATGATGCTTGACGGTGTTGTTGATTACTTACCATCACCACTTGATGTTAAGCCATATATTGCTCACGATCCTAAGACTGGTGAAGAAGTTGAACTTAAGGCTAACGATAACGAACCATTCGCAGCTTTAGCATTTAAGATCGCTACTGACCCATTTGTTGGTCGTTTGACTTTCATCCGTGTTTACACTGGTTCACTTGAATCAGGTTCATACGTATTGAACGCATCAAAGAACTCACGTGAACGTGTTGGTCGTTTGCTTCAAATGCACGCTAACTCAAGAACTGAAATCCCTGAAGTATTCTCAGGTGATATCGCTGGTGCCATCGGTTTGAAGAACACTACTACTGGTGATTCATTAACTGATCCTAAGCGTCCACTTATTCTTGAAAGTTTGGAAATTCCAGATCCAGTTATCCAAGTTTCTGTTGAACCTAAGTCAAAGGCAGACCGTGATAAGATGGATGTTGCTTTACAAAAGCTTACTGAAGAAGACCCAACTTTCCGTGCTGAAACTAACCCAGAAACTGGTCAAACATTGATTTCTGGTATGGGTGAATTACACCTTGATATCGAAGTTGAACGTATGAAGCGTGAATTCGGTGTTGAAGCTACTATCGGTGAACCACAAGTTGCTTACCGTGAAACTTTCACCAAGCCAGCTAAGGCTCAAGGTAAGTTTGTTCGTCAATCCGGTGGTAAAGGTCAATATGGTGATGTTTGGATCGAATTTACTCCAAATGAAGAAGGTAAAGGTTACGAATTTGAAGACGCTATCGTTGGTGGTGTTGTTCCTCGTGAATTCATTCCTTCAGTTGACCAAGGTTTACAAGAAGCTATGCAAAATGGTGTTCTTGCTGGTTACCCATTGATCGACGTTAAGGCTAAACTTTACGATGGTAGTTACCACGAAGTCGATTCATCAGAAGCTGCCTTCAAGGTTGCTGCTTCACTTGCATTGAAGAATGCAGCTCCTAAGGCTGGCGCAGTTATCTTAGAACCAATCATGAAGGTTCAAGTAACTACTCCAGAAGATTACTTAGGTGATGTTATGGGTTCACTTACTGCTCGTCGTGGTACTATGGAAGGTATGGAAGATAGAGCAGGTGCTAAGGTGATCAACTCATTCGTACCACTTTCAGAAATGTTTGGTTACGCAACTACTTTGCGTTCATCAACTCAAGGTCGTGGTACTTTCACAATGGTATTTGACCACTACTCACCAACTCCTAAGTCAATTCAAGAAGAAATTATTAAGAATCGTGGCGGGAACGCTGAATAATTAATTTATCTTCTTTAGATGAAAAAAGAACTACTTTAAATTTTGAAATGATAACATTTCATCTCTTAATTTAAAAGTTAGTTCTTTTTTTTGCAAAAAAATTTAGAAAGATTCATGAAACCCTTGATATTTAAGGATATACCAAGTACAATAGTCTTTGTGCATTTGAGAGTATAGACTCTTAATGCCAAGATTTTGTTGTAAAGCGTCGACGCAAAAGGTTGCGGCACGCCAGGCTGCATTGCCACAGTGGCGTGTAGGGAATTTTTGCCGAGCTAGTCATCTTTTAAAGAAGACGTTAAGGAGGTAATTTAATGGCAAGTCAATCAATTCGTATTAGACTTAAGTCTTACGAACATGGTATTCTCGATGAATCAGCTGCTAAGATCGTAGCTAGCGCAAAGAGAACTGGTGCAGAAATTTCAGGTCCAGTTCCTCTTCCAACTGAAAGAACTTTATTCACTGTTCTTCGTTCTCCACACAAGAACAAGGACTCACGTGAACAATTCGAAATGCGCACTCACAAGCGTTTAATCGACATTTTGAATCCAACACCTAAGACTGTTGATTCATTAATGAAGCTTGATCTTCCAAGTGGTGTAGACATCGAAATCAAATTATAATTTTTAGATAGAAAGAGGTGTAATCATGACCAAAGGAATCTTAGGAAGAAAAGTTGGTATGACTCAAATCTTCACTAAAGATGGTGCCCTTGTTCCTGTAACAGTTATTGAAGCAACTCCTAACGCAGTTATGCAAGTTAAGACTGTTGAATCAGACGGTTACGAAGCAGTTCAATTGGGTTACCAAGATAAGCGTGAAGTATTGAGCAACAAGCCAGAACAAGGTCATGCTGCAAAGGCTAAGACTTCACCTAAGCGCTTCATTCGGGAAATCCGCGGTGTTGAGCTTAAGGACTACGAAGTTGGCTCAGAAGTTACTGTGGATACATTCAAGGAAGGTGACGTCGTAGACGTTACTGGTACTACAAGAGGTCATGGATACCAAGGTAACATTAAACGTTGGGGCCAATCAAGAGGACCAGAAACTCACGGTTCAAGATACCACAGAATTCCTGGTTCAATGGGTTCAATCATTAACCGTGTACCAAAGGGTAAGAGATTACCAGGTCACATGGGTGTAAAGACTGTTACTATTGAAAACTTAGTTGTAGAAAAAGTTGTAGCTGATAAGAATGTTTTAATGATTAAGGGTAACGTTCCAGGTGCCAAGAACTCATTAATCGTTGTTAAGTCTGCTGCAAAAGCTCAAAAGGCTGATAAGTAGGAAGGAGGACTAGAATGGCTAATTTAAAAGTTATTGATCAAAACGGTAAAGACTCTGGTGAAGTTGCTTTAAACGATAAAGTCTTTGGCATCGAACCAAACGAAAGCGTTGTTTTTGACGCAATCATCAGACAAAGAGCCGGTCAACGTCAAGGTACTTCAAAGGTTAAGAATAGATCTGCTGTTCGCGGTGGTGGTAAGAAGCCTTGGAGACAAAAGGGTACTGGTCGTGCTCGTCAAGGTTCTATCAGATCTCCACAATGGCGTGGTGGTGGTATCGTATTCGGACCTACTCCACGTTCTTACGCATACACAATGCCTAGAAAGCAACGTCGTTTGGCTATCAAGTCAGTTCTTTCCCAAAAGTTGATTGATGGAGATTTAATTGTTTTAGATAAGTTGACTATGTCAGCACCTAAGACTAAAGAATTCGTGTCAATGTTAAACAACTTAAAGGTTGAAGGTAAGGTATTAGTTGTTTCAGACGATAAGAATGTACAACTTTCTGCTAAGAACTTACCAAAGGTTAAGGTTGTTCCAGTTAACGGTTTAAACGTTGAAGATGCAGTTAACTACGGTAAATTAATCTTAGACCAAGATGCCGTTAAGAAGATTGAGGAGGTTTTGGCTTAATGAACGCACGCGATATTATATTAAGACCTGTCATTACTGAAAAGTCAACGAACTTAATGGATGATAAGAAGTACACTTTCGACGTGCTTTTAACTGCTACCAAGACTCAAGTTCGAAATGCTGTTGAAGAAATCTTCGATGTTAAAGTTAAGAGCGTAAACATTATGAATGTTCGCGGTAAGAACAAGCGAGTAGGTCGTTACTTTGGTAAGACTGCTCGTCGTAGAAAGGCAATCGTTACTTTAACTAACGATTCAAACGACATTAAGATTTTCCAAAACGAAGAAAAAGAAGACTAGTAATAGGAGGTCAGTCAATTGGCTATTAAAGTTTACAAGCCAACCACAAATGGTCGCCGTAATATGACTTCTTCTGACTTTGCTGAAATTACTAAGAGCAAGCCAGAACGTACTTTGCTTGAATCTCAATCAAAGACTGCAGGTCGTAACTCATACGGTCACATTACAAGCAGACACCGTGGTGGTGGTCACAAGCAAAAATACCGTATTATCGACTTTAAGCGTAACAAGGATAATGCAAAGGCAGTCGTAAAGGCAATCGAATACGATCCAAATAGAACTGCTAACATCGCTTTACTTCATTATACTGATGGTATCAAGGCATACATCTTGGCACCAAAGGGTTTGGAAGTAGGTGCAGTAATCGAATCAGGTGAACTTGTTGATATTAAGCCTGGTAACGCATTACCATTGAAGAATATCCCTACAGGTACCGAAATTCATAATATTGAAATGAGACCTGGTAAGGGTGGTCAAATTGCAAGAAGTGCTGGTGCCTCAGCTCAAGTATTGGGTGTTGATGGTGATTACACTTTAGTAAGATTGCAAAGTGGTGAAGTTCGTAAGATTTTGTCAACTTGCCGTGCAACTATCGGTGTAGTTGGTAATGAACAACACTCATTGATCAAGTTAGGTAAAGCCGGCCGTAGCCGTTGGTTGGGCAAGCGTCCACAATCACGTGGTTCTGTAATGAACCCTAATGATCACCCACATGGTGGTGGTGAAGGTAAGGCACCTGTTGGTCGTCCACAACCAATGACTCCATGGGGTAAGAAATCTCGTGGTGTTAAGACTCGTAACACTAAGAAGTCTAGCGAAAAATTAATTATTCGTCACCGTAAGGGTAGCAAGTAATAGAAGGAGGGTTAATTAATGAGCCGTAGTATTAAAAAAGGTCCTTTTGCTGACGCATCCTTGTTGAAGAAGGTTGATGCTCAACAAGACACTGAAAAGAAGCAAGTTATTAAGACTTGGTCACGTCGTTCAACTATTTTCCCTTCCTTTGTTGGATTGACTATAGCTGTTTACGATGGTAGAAAACATGTACCAGTTTACATTACTGAAGACATGGTTGGTCATAAGTTAGGCGAATTTGTTCCAACAAGAACTTTCCGTGGACACAAAGCCGCTGAAGATAAGGCAACTAAGTAGAGGAAGGAGAACATCTAAATGGCAGAACAAATCAGTTCAGCTAAAGCTGAAGCAAGAACTGTTCGCATCGCTCCAAGAAAAGCACGTTTAGTTATTGACTTAATTCGTGGTAAGAGCGTTGCTGAAGCATTAGCAATCTTACAATTTACGCCAAGAGCTGCTTCCCCAATCGTTGAAAAAGTTTTACGTTCAGCAATTGCTAACGCAGAACACAACTACGATCTTGAAAGTGCAAATCTTTACGTATCAGAAGCATACGTAAACGAAGGTGCTACATTGAAGAGATTCCGTCCTCGTGCTAAGGGTATGGCTTCTCCAATTAACAAGAGAACAAGTCACGTAGTTGTTGTAGTTTCAGAAAAGAACGATTAAGGGAGGTATATTAATGGGTCAAAAGATTAACCCTAATGGTTTCCGTCTCGGCGTTATTCGTGATTGGGAATCAAAATGGTATGCTGACAGAGGATACAAAGAAACATTAAATGAAGACCTTCGTATCAGAAAGTTCATTTCAGAAAAATTGAAGGATGCCTCTGTTTCTACTGTAGAAATCGAACGTGCAGCTAACAGAATTAACGTATCAATCCACACCGCTAAGCCAGGTATGGTAATTGGTAAAGGTGGTTCTGAAGTTGAAGCATTAAGAAAGCAATTAAATGCTTTGACTGATAAGCAAGTTCATATCAATATTGTTGAAATTAAGAAGCCAGATCTTGATGCAGAATTAGTTGCAGATAGTATTGCTCGTCAATTAGAAGCTCGTGTAGCTTTCAGACGTGCAATGCGTCAAGCAACTCAAAGATCTATGCGTGCTGGTGCTAAGGGTATCAAAGTTCAAGTTTCAGGACGTTTGAACGGTGCCGACATGGCAAGAAGAGAATGGCACACTGAAGGACGTGTTCCATTACAAACATTAAGAGCTGACATTGATTATGCTTGGGTAAATGCTTTCACTACTTATGGTGAAATTGGTGTTCAAGTATGGATCAACCGTGGTGAAGTCTTACCAACTCGTAAGAACAAGCCTTCGAAGGGAGGAAACAAGTAATGCCTTTAGTACCAAAGCGAGTAAAACACCGTCGTGAATTCCGTGGTAAAATGCGTGGTGCTGCTAAAGGTGGTAAGTATATTGCCTTTGGTGAATACGGTTTAGAAGCCCTTGAATCACATTGGATCACTAACCGTCAAATCGAAGCTGCCCGTGTTGCCATGACTCGTTACATGAAACGTGGCGGTAAGGTTTGGATTAGAATTTTCCCTCAAAAGTCATACACTGCTAAAGGTGTTGGTGTACGTATGGGTTCAGGTAAAGGTGCACCAGCAGGTTGGGTAGCTGTAGTTAAGAGAGAAAAGATCATGTTTGAAATTGGTGGCGTTCCTGAAGAAGTTGCTCGTGAAGCTTTAAGACTTGCTTCAACCAAGTTACCAATTAAGACTAAGTTTGTGACTAGAAGTTCGGAAGTAGGTGGCAATTCTAATGAAGGCTAAAGATATCAGATCATTAACCACTGATCAAATGTTAGAAAAGGAAAAGCAATACAAGGAAGAACTTTTCAACTTGCGTTTCCAACAAGCAACGGGTCAATTAGAAAATACCGCACGCTTGAGCAAAGTCCGTAAGAATATCGCTAGAATTAAGACAGTTCTTAGCGAAAAAGCATTAGAACAGAATTAATGGAAGGGAGCAATTAACTTGAGCGAATCAAACGAAAGAAATCGTCGTCACGTATATCAAGGACGTGTTGTTTCTGATAAGATGGACAAGACTATTACTGTAGTTGTTGACACTTACAAGAACCACCCTGTTTATAACAAGCGTTTTAAGTACTCAAAGAAGTACTACGCACAAGACGAAAACAATGAAGCTAAAGTTGGCGATACTGTTCGTATCATGGAAACCCGTCCATTATCTCGTACAAAGCGTTTCCGTTTAGTTAAAATTGTTAAGAGATCTGTTTAATTTTACGGATTTACTGAGGGGAGGATTATACAGTGATTCAAAACGAATCCCGTTTAAAGGTTGCTGATAACTCAGGTGCCAGAGAACTTTTGGTTATTAGAGTCTTAGGTGGTTCAAAACGTAAGACCGGTAACATTGGTGATGTTGTAGTGGCAACTGTTAAACAAGCAACACCAGGTGGCGTTGTCAAAAAAGGCGACGTAGTTAAAGCAGTTATTGTCAGAACAAAATCAGGCGCACGTCGTGAAGATGGTTCATACATCAAGTTCGACGAAAATGCTGGCGTTATTATTAATGAAGACAAGAGCCCTCGTGGAACTCGTATCTTTGGTCCAGTTGCACGTGAATTACGTGAAAATGACTTTATGAAGATCGTTTCACTTGCTCCTGAAGTTTTATAATTGTTAGTGAGGTGCACTGATGTTTGTTAAAACTGGTGACAAGGTAAAAGTTATTACCGGTAAAGATAAAGGTAAAGAAGGTACTGTTCTTTCAGTTAATGTTAAGAAGAACCGTGTAGTTGTTAAAGGCGTTAACATGATCAAGAAACACCAAAAACCTTCTCAAACTAACGCTAATGGTGGTGTTGTTGAATCAGAAGGTTCAATTCACGCATCAAACGTTAAGGTTATTTCAAAGGCAGATAAGAACTAGAGGGGAGGACACAAATGGCAAGTTATTTAGCTCAAGAATATAAAGAAAAAATCGTTCCTGCATTAGAAGAAAAGTTCGATTACGAATCAGTAATGCAAGTACCTAAGATCGACAAGATCGTTTTGAACATGGGTGTTGGTGATGCAGTTTCCAACTCTAAGAACTTGGATGAAGCAGTTGAAGAATTGACTTTAATCGCTGGTCAAAAGCCTTTGATTACTAAGGCAAAGAAGTCAATCGCTAACTTCCGTTTACGTGAAGGTATGTCAATCGGTGCTAAGGTAACTCTTAGAGGCGACAAGATGTACGACTTCTTATACAAGTTAGTAAATGTTTCTCTTCCACGTGTTCGTGACTTCCGTGGTGTCTCAGCTCGTTCATTTGATGGACGTGGTAACTACACTTTAGGTGTTAAGGAACAATTGATTTTCCCTGAAATCGATTTCGATAAGGTAAATCGTACTAGAGGTTTGGACATTGTTATTGTTACTACTGCCAACACTGATGAAGAAGCTCGTGAACTTTTAGGTCAATTTGGTATGCCTTTTGCAAAGTAATGGAGGACATTAATGGCTAAAACATCACAAAAAATCAGAAATCATCGTCCTGCTAAGTTCTCAACACGTGAATACACACGTTGTGAGAGATGTGGTCGTCCACATTCTGTATACCGCAAGTTCGGTTTGTGCCGTATTTGCTTAAAGGAATTAGCACACAAAGGTCAAATTCCTGGTCTTAAAAAGGCTAGTTGGTAGTATACAGTTAGGAGGATAGCAAAAAATGGTTATGACAGATCCAATTGCAGATTACTTAACTAGAATCAGAAATGCCAACATGGCAAGACATGATTCAGTTGAAATTCCTGCATCAAATATTAAGAAGTCAATTTCAGAAATTTTGAAGAATCAAGGCTTTATTCGTGATTACGAAGTAATCGATGATAACAAGCAAGGTATGATCAAAGTTTTCTTGAAGTTCGGTCCAAACGGAGAACGTGTCATTTCAGGCTTAAAGCGTATTTCTAAGCCAGGTCTTAGAAACTACGTAGGCGCTGAAGACTTACCTAAGGTTCTTAATGGTTTAGGTATTGCCATCGTATCTACTTCTGCTGGTGTTATTACTGATAAAGAAGCTAGACAAAAAGGCGTTGGCGGCGAAGTTATCGCTTACGTTTGGTAATTCTGACGGAAAGGAGAAAATTCAATGAGCCGTATCGGTTTAAAGACTATTGAAGTACCTGACAGTGTCACTGTTACCAAGGAAGGCGACAACATTACTGTTAAAGGTCCTAAAGGTGAATTAACTAGACATTTTGATCCTAAGATTAAGTTTTCTCAAGAAGATGGAAAAATTAATTTTAGTCGTACTGATGAAAATGACAAAGCTCTTCACGGTACAATGAGAGCTAACTTAGCAAATATGATCGAAGGTGTAGTTACTGGCTACAAGAAGACATTGAAGCTTATCGGTGTTGGTTACCGTGCACAAGCTCAAGGTAGCAAACTTACCTTGAACGTTGGTTACTCACACCCAGTTGTAATGGAAGCACCAGAAGGTGTAACTGTTAAGACTCCTTCAGCAACTGATATTGAAATTGAAGGAATTTCTAAGCAAAATGTTGGTCAATTTGCTGCTGAAATCCGCGATGTACGTCCACCTGAACCATACAAGGGTAAGGGTATTCGTTACACTGACGAACACGTACGTCGTAAGGAAGGTAAGACTGGTAAGTAATAATTAAATTTTTGAGGTGAAATTGTGATTTCTAAACCAGATAAAAACAAATTGCGCTTAAAGCGTCATAAACGTATTCGTGGTAAAATTTCTGGAACTGCTGAGCGCCCACGCTTAAGTATTTTTCGTTCAAATAAAAACATCTACGCTCAATTAATTGATGACGTAGCGGGTGTAACGCTTGCAAGTGCCTCAACTTTGGATAAGTCTGTTTCTGAAGACGCAAACAAAGTAGAACAAGCTGCGGCTGTTGGTAAGGCTATTGCTGAAGCAGCTAAAGCAAAGAACATTTCAAACGTTGTATTTGATAGAAGTGGTTACTTATACCACGGCCGTATTTCAGCATTGGCAGATGCCGCTCGTGAAAACGGATTAGATTTCTAGGAAAGGAGAATTAACACATGGCAAATCGTAACGATTCTCGTAACAATCGTAGAAATAAGGACGATATTGAAGATCAATTAGTTGCAGTCAACCGTATTACCAAGGTTGTAAAAGGTGGACGTCGCATGAGATTTGCTGCCCTTGTTGTCGTAGGTGACAAGAAAGGCCGTGTAGGTTTTGGTACTGGTAAGGCTCAAGAAGTCCCAGAAGCAATCCGTAAAGCAGTAGAAGACGGTAAGAAGAATATGATTAACGTACCTAAGGTTGGTACTACTATTCCTCACGAAGTTATCGGTCACTACGGTTCAGGTAACATTTTGTTGAAGCCTGCTGAAGCTGGTTCCGGAGTTGCTGCCGGTGGTGCCGTACGTATTGTTATGGATATGGCTGGTATTGCAGACGTAACTTCTAAGTCACTTGGTTCAAACACTCCAATTAACGTTGTTCGTGCAACTATGGATGGTTTGAAGAAGCTTAGAACTAGTGAAGAAGTTGAAAAACTTCGCCAAATCAAGAGCGCAGATTAGGGAGATTTTAGATGACTGATTTAAAAGTTACTTTAATTAGAAGTGTTGCCCACCGCTTACCTAACCAAAGAAAAGTTGTTAAGGCTCTTGGCTTAGGTAGAGTAAGTAGTACTGTTGTCCTTCCAGATAACGCTGCTACTCGTGGTGCATTAATGAAAATTGCTCACTTAATCTCTGTTGAAGAGATTAATAAATAAGATTTCAAGGAGGTGCCGATTTAATGAAGCTTCATGAATTACAACCTGCTGAAGGTTCACGTCGCGCAAGAAAGCGTGTTGGACGTGGTACTTCAAGTGGTTACGGTAAAACTTCTGGTCGTGGTCAAAAGGGTCAATTAGCTCGTCAAGGTGGCCACACCCGTTTAGGTTTTGAAGGTGGTCAAATGCCATTATTCAGAACTATGCCTAAGCGTGGTTTTAAGAACATTAACCGTAAAGAATATGCCATTGTAAACTTGGCAGACTTGAACAAGTTCTCAGACGGTAGCGAAGTTACTGTTGAAAGCCTTAAGGAAAACGGCTTGATCAAGAAAGAATTATCAGGTGTTAAGTTGCTTGGTAATGGTGAATTAAAGGTTAAATTAACTGTAAAGGTTAACAAGGTTTCCGCAGCTGCTAAAGAAGCAGTTGAAGCTGCTGGCGGAACTGTTGAGGTGATCTAATGTTTTCGACCTTGAAGAACGCCTTTAAGGATAAAGAAATCAGAAATAAAATCTGGTTTACTCTCTTTATTCTTTTGCTCTACCGGATTGGTGCTAATATCACTGTTCCAGGTGTAAATGCAAAAGCGATCACTCAAGTTGCCCAAACTGGTTTAGTTCCTATGTTGGATACAGTTTCCGGTGGTGGGCTTGATAATTATTCAATCTTTTCTTTAGGTGTTTCTCCATACATCACCGCGCAAATTGTCATTCAGCTTTTGCAAATGGATATTGTTCCAACATTAGTTGAATGGGGTAAACAAGGTGAAGTTGGTAGACGTAAGACCAATCAAGCGACTAGATGGTTAACTTTGGTAGTTGCTTTCGTCCAAAGTATTGGTATTACACTTGGATTTAATGCATTGACTCAGATGGGTCTTGTTAAGAATCAAACACCACAAACTTATATTGAAATTGCTATCATTATGACTGGTGGTACGATGCTTCTAAACTGGCTTGGTGATGAAATCACTGATAAAGGTTTAGGAAATGGTGTATCAGTTATCATCTTCGCGGGTATTATCGCAAGATTCCCAGCCGGAATGTGGCAAATTTATAAGGAAGAAATTATTAATAATAATCCAGCTGATCGTTGGAAAGGTATATTGTTCTTCATCGCGATTATCGTTGCAATCCTTGTAATAACACAGTTTGTTACATGGGTTGAACAAGCTAATCGTCGTGTTCCAATTCAATATACAAGAAGAGCAACGATTAGCGGGTCTGAAAGTTTTCTACCATTAAAAGTTAACGTTTCTGGAGTTATTCCGGTTATCTTTGCCAGTTCATTTATTATTACCCCGGCAACAATTTTAATGGCCTTTCAAAGAACCCAAGGCGATCAAGAATGGTATAAAGTGTTAACAAATATATTTAGTCTTCAAACAACTCCTGGTGTAATTATTTACACAATTTTGATTGTTTTGTTTACTTTCTTCTACGCTTTTGTTCAGGTTAACCCTGAAAAGCTTTCAGAAAACTTACAAAAACAAGGTGCTTATATTCCTAGCGTTTGGCCAGGTAAAGATACCCAGGATTACATTTCTAGACTGTTAATGAGATTATCAACTGTTGGTGCAGTTTTCTTAGGTTTAGTTGCACTTTTACCACAATTAGCAACCAATTTATGGAATCTTCCAAGTTCAATCGGTTTAGGTGGAACAAGTTTGCTAATTGTAATCGGGGTAGTCTTAGAGTTATCTCGTCAGATTAATGGTTTATTGATGAAACGAGAATATGTAGGATTCATTAGATAAGGAAACGGATAAATGATTAACTTAATTCTTTTAGGTTTACCAGGTGCAGGTAAAGGTACCGCATCTGAACAAATTGTTGATAAATATCACTTAACTCATATTTCAACTGGGGATATGTTTAGGGAAGCCATGGCTAACAAGACTAAAGTTGGTCTTGAAGCTAAGAGTTACATCGATAAAGGTAACTTAGTTCCAGATGAAGTTACAGCTAAGTTAGTTGAAGAACGTTTAAGTCAACCAGATATTAAAGAAGGTTTCATCTTAGATGGTTTTCCAAGAACTACTAATCAGGCTGAACTTTTGGATGGAATTACTAAAAAATTAGATAAGCCTTTGACTAATGTGATTTCATTAGAAGTAGACGAAGATGTTTTAGTAGAACGTCTTTCATCACGCTTCATGTGTAAAAATTGTGGAGCCACTTATAATAAACTTTCAAAGAAGCCAAAAGTTGAAGGTACTTGTGATCGCTGTGGTGGTCATGAATTTTATCAACGAGAAGACGATAAGCCTGAGGTAGTTAAGAATCGTCTTGAAGTTAATGAAAAGATGAATGCTCCTTTGAAAGACTTTTATCAAAAGAAAGGATTGTTGACTGTAATTAATGGTGAACAATCTCCAGAAAAAGTTTTTGAAGATATTGATGCGGTATTAAGTAATAACAAGTAATAAGATTACTTGTATTAATAAAATTCCGTGTTATAATTTCAAAGTATGACTGTTTAATTGCGGAGGAACAACTTTGGCAAAAGATGATGTCATTGAAGTAGAAGGTAAGGTAGTTGATACCTTACCTAATGCTATGTTTAAAGTTGAATTGGAAAATGGAGCTACAATTTTAGCTCATGTTTCAGGTAAAATCAGAATGCACTACATTAGAATTTTACCTGGTGACAGAGTTACTGTTGAACTTTCTCCATACGATTTAACAAAAGGCAGAATTACATATAGATTTATAAAGTAATAACGGAGGTAAACATGAAGGTTAGACCATCTGTTAAACCAATGTGTGAACATTGTAAAGTTATCAAAAGACATGGCCGTGTTATGGTTATTTGCCCTGCAAATCCAAAGCACAAGCAACGTCAAGGTTAGTAAATTAGGAGGTGCAATTTATGGCACGTATTGCTGGTGTTGACTTACCAAGAGACAAAAGAGTCGTTGTTGCTTTGACATACATTTACGGTATCGGCGAATCAACTGCTAAGAAGATCTGTAAGGATGCTGGTGTTTCAGAAGATATTCGTTCAAAGGATTTAACTCCTGAAGATCAAGAAAAACTTCGTTCAGAAGTTGACAAGTATCGTGTTGAAGGTGACTTACGTCGTGAAATCAGCATGAACATCAAGCGTTTAGTTGATATTGGTTCATACCGTGGTATTCGTCACCGTCGTGGACTCCCAGTCCGTGGTCAAAATACCAAAAATAATGCTCGTACTCGTAAGGGTTCTAAGAGAAGCCGTTAATTTATTTAAGGAGGTTTATTAATGCCTAAAACAGCACGTAAGCGTCGTGTGAAGAAGCATGTCGAAAGCGGCGTTGCTCATATTCATTCTACGTTTAATAATACTTTAGTCATGATTACTGACGTTCAAGGTAATGCAGTTGCTTGGTCTTCAGCTGGTGCATTGGGCTTTAAGGGTAGTCGTAAGTCTACTCCATTTGCTGCTCAAATGGCTGCAGAAGCTGCAGCTAAGAGTGCAATGGATCAAGGCATGAAGCACGTTGAAGTTTCAGTTAAGGGTCCTGGTGCTGGTCGTGAATCTGCAATTAGAGCACTTCAAGCAACTGGTCTTGAAATTACTGCTATTCGTGACGTTACGCCAGTTCCACACAATGGTTCCAGACCACCAAAACGTCGTCGTGTTTAATATTGTCCTATTGATTGGACGTAACGTTTTGAAAGGGGCCAAGTAATGATTGAATTTGAAAAACCAAATATTACCGTTGTTGAACAAGAAGATTCTTACGGTAAGTTTGTTGTTGAACCACTAGAACGAGCCTTTGGTACAACTTTAGGTAATTCTCTTCGTAGAGTTTTACTTACTTCAATTCCTGGTACAGGACTTGTATATGTTCAGATTGATGGCGTTTTACACGAGTTCTCGACAGTTCCTGGCGTTAGAGAAGATGTAACCAAAATTATCTTGAATTTAAAGAAGCTTGAATTAAAGTCTCTTTCAGATGAACAAAAGGTTATTGAATTGGACGTTGAAGGTCCTGCCACTGTAACTGCTGATGATCTTAAAGTTGATTCTGATATTGAAGTCTTGAATCCAGATCAATACATTTGTACCATTGCTGAAGGTGGACACTTGCATATGACTATCGCTGTCAAAAATGGTCGCGGTTATGTATCAGCAAGTGACAATAAGAGTGAAGACATGCCAATTGGGGTTATTCCAGTTGATTCTCTTTTCTCACCAATTGATAAGGTAAATTACCAAGTTGAATCTGCAAGAGTTGGTAAGAGAGATGACTTTGACAAGCTCACTTTTGAGATTTGGACTGACGGTTCAATCAAGCCTAATGACGCCCTTAGCTTTGCTTCAAAGATTCTAATTGAACACTTCAAAGTCTTTGAATCTGCAGATGCAAATGCTAAATTCAGCGAAGTAATGGTGGAAAAGGAAGACGATAAGAAGGAAAAGAAACTCGAAATGACTATCGAGGAACTTGATCTTTCAGTTCGTTCTTACAATTGTCTTAAGCGTGCAGGTATCAACACTTTACAAGAGTTGACTGATAAATCTGAATCAGACATGATGCGTGTACGTAATTTAGGACGTAAATCATTGGAAGAAGTAAAGAACAAATTAACTGATTTAGGCCTTTCTCTTCGTCAAGATGACTAGGCCAAACAGATAATAAAAGGAGGCAAAACTCATGGCATACCGTAAATTAGGTCGCGATAGTGCTCACAGAAAAGCAATGCTTAGAGAAATGACTACTCAGTTGATCATTAACGAACGTATTGTTACAACTGAAGCACGTGCAAAAGAAATTCGCAAGACTGCTGAAAAGATGATTACTTTAGGTAAGCGTGGCGATTTGGCTGCTAGAAGAAAAGCTGCAGCATTTGTACGTAATGAAATTGCTGATATTAAAGAAGAAAATGATGCAGTAGTTGTTAAGTCAGCTTTGCAAAAGCTCTTCAACGATATTGCACCTCGCTACAAAGACCGTAATGGTGGTTACACCAGAATTATGAAGTTAGCTTTAGCTCGTAAGGGTGACGCTGCTCCAATGGTTATTCTTGAATTGGTTTAATTCGAATAACCTAACTTAATAGCTATTAAGAATTATCCATGGAAGTGAGAACAAGCGCGATGATGGTGGCGAAAGCTCAGTCTAGCTTAGATGTTCATTCATCCCTCTCCATGGATGATTTTTTTTGCTCTTTTTTTCTGTTAAAATAAATAAGACAATTTAATTTGAGTGGTGAATATAATGAGTAAAGAAAATATAATCTCACTACAACATGTTTATTTCACTTATCCAAGTGGTAAAAATCAGGTACTAAAAGATATTAATTTGGACATTAAAAAAGGTTCGTGGACATCCATTGTAGGGCATAATGGTAGTGGAAAATCTACTGTCACGAGATTGATTAATGGTTTACTAACTCCAGACGATAATCCTGATACTAAAATTATTGTGGATAATGAAGTTTTAACGGAAAAAACTGTATGGGATATTCGAGATAAAGTTGGAATGGTATTTCAAAATCCGGACAATCAATTCGTTGGAGCGACGGTTGCAGACGATGTTGCTTTTGGCTTGGAAAATCGTGGTGTAGCTCATGATGAAATGGTTGAACGAGTTAATCAAGCACTTCAATGGGTTGGCATGGAAAAATATGCAAATTCGGAGCCTTCTAATCTCTCTGGTGGACAAAAACAAAGAGTTGCAATTGCTGGAATCTTAGCAATCAAACCCAAAATTATCATTTTAGATGAAGCGACTGCTATGCTTGATCCTAATGGGAGAAACAGTATTCTTAGACTAGTTAAGCGCATGAAAGAAAAGAATAACTTAACAGTGATTTCAATTACTCACGATGTAGATGAAGCAATAATTGAGGCTGATCAAGTTGTAGTGCTTAATGATGGAAAAATTCTTATGCAGGATAACCCAATTAATGTTTTCAAAAATTCAAATCTAATACACAAAATTGGTTTAGAATTGCCATTCGTTTTTGAATTGAAACAGAAATTAGCAGAAAATTCAATCGATATTCCGTCGGAAATAAACACTAAAGAAAAGTTGGTGAAATATTTATGCCAATTAAATTCAAAGATGTAAGTTATGTATATTCACCTGGCTCACCACTTGAAAAACTAGGCTTAGATAATATTAATTTTGAAATTCAAGATCATAAATTTATTACTATTATTGGGCATACAGGTAGTGGTAAATCTACTCTTATGCAGCATTTTAATGCTTTGCTTAAGCCGACTAAAGGTACTATTAAAATTGCTAATATGGAAATTACTCCAGAAACTAAGAATAAAAACTTAAAAGAGCTTAGAAGGCATGTCAGCTTAGTATTTCAATTCCCTGAATCGCAATTATTTGAAGATACAGTAATTGACGATATAGCATTTGGACCTAAGAATTTTGGCTATTCTGAAGAAGAAGCAAAAAAATTGGCGGCTAAATGGATTGAAAAAGTTGGGTTACCTGCAGAAATTGCAAGTAAATCGCCATTTGAGCTCTCTGGAGGGCAAATGAGACGCGTAGCAATAGCGGGAGTATTAGCATACCAGCCAGATATTCTTTGCCTTGACGAGCCTGCTGCAGGACTTGATCCACGTGCTCATGAGCAAATGATGAATTTGTTTGCGGAATATCAAAAAGAAGGTCATACAGTAATTTTAGTTACTCATAATATGGATGATGTTGCCAAATATGCTGATGATGTTTTAGTAATGGAGCATGGAAAGTTAATTAAGCATGCGACACCAAAGGAAGTTTTTGCTGACCGAAATTGGGTTAAGCAACATTATTTAGATGAACCAAGGGCCAGTTTGTTTGCATCAGAACTTGAAAACTTCGAATTTGATGAAAATCCATTAACAATGGACGAGCTGGTTTCAGAAATTAAAAATAATTTGAGGAAGTGATTGTATGAGTAAAATAATCATTGGACGCTATATCCCAGGAAATGCTCTGATCTATAAAATGGATCCAAGAGGAAAGTTACTTGCAACCATCTTCTTTGTATGTATTATTTTCTTGGCGAATAATTGGCTCAGTTATGGCTTAATTTGTTTATTTACGTTAGCAACAGTTCTTGCAACTAAATTAAAACCAAAGGTCTTTTGGGACGGGGTTAAGCCATTAATTGGTTTGGTGTTTTTCACTTCGTTATTACAATTGTTCTTTACTATCGGTGGAAAAATATATTGGCAATGGTGGATTTTTACGCTTTCGAGCTATGGAATTACCAATGCAATTTATATCTTCATCAGATTTACTTTAATTATTTTGATTTCAACAGTAATGACGGTAACCACTATGCCATTAGAAATTGCGGATGCGATGGAATGGTTGTTGACGCCACTCAAATTTGTTAAAGTACCCGTTGATAAAATTGCATTGGTAATGTCAATTGCTCTTAGGTTTGTTCCAACTCTATTTGATGAAACTCTCAAAATTATGAATGCCCAGCGTTCGAGAGGGGCAGATTTTAATAATGGTGGACTGATTACTAGAGCAAAAGCAATTGCACCACTATTAGTGCCATTATTTATCAGTTCACTGCAAACAGCAATTGACCTATCCAATGCGATGGAGGCAAGAGGATATCGCGGAAGTGAAGGAAGAACCAAGTATCGAGTTTTAAATTGGTCAAAATATGATTTTTACAACTTATTCTCTTTTGTAATTTTGATAATATTATTATTGATTGTTAGGGCACATTAATGACTACGAGATACAAAATGACAATGTCCTATGATGGACATGCATTTCACGGCTTCCAGATGCAGCCAAACCAAAGAACGGTTCAAGGAGCGATTGAGGAAGCTTTGAAAAAAATGACAAAAGGCCAAAGAGTAATTGTCGAAGGATCCGGTAGAACAGATGCTGGAGTTCATGCTATGGGGCAGGTTATCCATTTTGATTATCCTGGTAATGAAATCCCAGCTGAGCGGATGATCTTGGCAATGAATTCTTTGATGCCGTTGGATACGGTTTTCACTAAATGTGAAATTGTTGATCAGGATTTTCATGTGAGATATAGTGCAAAGGGTAAGTGGTATCGTTATCGAGTTAGTTTAGATCGCTTCGTCAATCCATTTAAGAGGTTCTATACGGGACATTATCCGTATCCTATCGATATTGAAAAAATGCAAACTGCTGCTAAAGATATAATTGGAACTCATGATTTTACGAGTTTTGCAGCAAGTGGTGGACAGATCATTGATAAGGTTCGAACAATTTATTATGTGAATATAGAAAAAGATGAAAAAGAAAATGAGATAATTTTTGATTTCATCGGCTCAGGATTTTTATATAATATGGTTCGAATTTTAGTAGCTACCTTGCTAGAAATTGGCAATGGTAGAAGACCTGTGGCTGATTTTCCAAGAGTGATTGCTGCAAAGGATCGACAAGAAGTTAGAGAAACTGCTCAAGCGAGTGGATTATATCTATATCATGTCTTTTATGAAGATATTCCACAGAAATATCGCCTAGATCGCGAATAACAATTGACTTTTTAGTCAAAAGGACGTACTCTAATATAGTATGTTTGTCCACGATAGGCCCCGGAAACTTATTGTTTTCAAACTGCAAATAAACGGAGGAATTTAAATTGCGTACTACACCATTAGCAAAATCTAGTGAAATTGAACGTAAGTGGTATTTAATCGATGCAACAGACGTAACCTTAGGTCGTCTTTCAACTGTTGTAGCCACTATTTTAAGAGGTAAGAATAAACCTCAATATACACCAAATGTTGATACTGGTGACAATGTTATCATTATCAACGCTTCAAAGATTAAGTTGACTGGTAAAAAGGCAACTGACAAGTTCTACTATCACCATTCAGAATGGCGCGGTGGTTTGAAGTCAGTTTCATACGGTGAATTACTTGCTGAAAACCCAGTTAAGATGGTTGAAATTTCAGTTAAGGGCATGCTTCCAAAGAACACTCTTGGTCACCAAGAATTCATGAAGATGCACGTTTATGCTGGTGAAGATCACAAGCATGAAGCTCAAAAGCCTGAAAAGTTAGACATTAACAAATTAATCTAGGAGGTAACATAAATGGCACAACAAGCTGCATACATCGGTACAGGTCGCCGCAAGGATTCAGTTGCCCGTGTTCGTTTAGTACCAGGTAACGGTACTATTACCGTTAACGGTAAAGAAGTTAATGAATACATTCCTTTCCCTAACTTGGTTAAGGACTTGAAGCAACCATTAACTTTGACTGAAACTGACGGTCAATACGATATCCACGTTAACGTAAACGGTGGTGGTTTCTCAGGTCAAGCTGGAGCTATCCGTCTTGGTATCGCACGTGCACTTCTTGATGTGGATCCAGATTTCCGTGGTCCATTGAAGAAGGCAGGTTTCTTAACCCGTGACCCAAGAATGAAGGAAAGAAAGAAGCCAGGTTTGAAGAAAGCCCGTAAAGCTTCACAATTCTCAAAGCGTTAATCTTTGGATTTACGTACCTATTCAAAAAAGCATTCCAATCGGGATGCTTTTTTGTTTTATGTTGTTAAAACGGTCACAGTTGGTCACAATATGGATGGATCCCAAGGAAGTAAGAAAGGCTTCAAATCAATTAGACACGAAAGTGGTCAGATGTCAGATAATGAGAGCTTTCATGTTGAAACGTATTTAATGGAATATAAATAAGCTACTGAATTTGATTAATTCCAGTAGCTTATTTTTTAAAAATTTTACAAGCTGTCTTGAATATTATCAGCTAAGTAATCATAAAGCATTCCATGTTTTAAAGCCTTAGTATCAATACCCAAAGCTTCAGCAATTGCATAAGAAAATGCCCAAGCAGTGGCAGGACCGCGACTAGTCAAAACTTTATGTTCTTTATCAGTCACAGTAATTCTTTCGCTAAATTTAGCAGACGAATCGTACTTAGCACATTCTTCTTCAATTCCTGGGTAGCAGGTAAAGTCGGCATCTTTTAAAACGCCATATTTAGCTAAAGCACGTGGTGCAGCACACATAGCGGCATCCCATTTACCTTCTTCGTGACGCTTAACCATCAGATCGGCCAGCTTTTCGTTATCACGTAAGTTAGCTGAACCATCCATTCCTCCTGGGAAGGCAACAAGGTCGTAGTCTAATAAGCTATCATCTACAACTTTATCGCAGGTTAATTTGATCTTGTGATCACCCATGATATCGATTTTGTCTAACCCAACCATATCACATTCAACGTTTAGGCGGCGCAGTACATCGACAACACTTAACCCTTCAACTTCTTCACAGCCATCTGCAAAAACAACGGCAACTTTTGGCATTATTATAACTTCCTTTCTTCGATTTTCACTTTGTATAGTTCAATTGTATAATAAAATAGATTAAGAGAGGTAGCGAGATGGGACCAATTACAACTTTTATATTTTTAATAGTAGCTGGAATTTTAGCCGGAATGGTGTCGACAATTGCGAGTATGGCATCTCTGGTTTCTTATCCAGCTTTATTGATTGCAGGAGCGCCTCCCGTGATTGCGAATATCACTAATACTTCTGCTTTGATTTTTACAGGTATTGGATCGACCCTTTCATCACTTGAAGAAATGAAGGGGCATTGGAAAGAAGTCACTAAGTATTCATTTTTTACTGTTACTGGGGCGTTAGTCGGAAGTTTGTTACTTCTAAAATTTCCTGGTGAAGTTTTTGAAAAATTAGTGCCATTTTTCGTGATTTTTTCAGCAGCAATGCTTTTACTTAGTGGCTCAAAAAAATCCTTTAACTTAAGTGGTCAGCAGCATAGTGCTATTAAGAGTGTCGGTGCATATTTTGGATTATTTTTTGCTGGTATTTATACAGGATACTTCGGTGCAGCGGCCGGAGTTTTAATGTTGATCTTTTTGACCTATATCAGCGAGGCCAGTTTTGTAGCCGTGAATGCAATGAAGAATATTTTAGGTTCATTGGGAAACCTAGTTGCATTGATTGTCTTTATTTTTGGCTCGCATATTGACTGGAATATGACAATTCCACTAGCAATTGGACTCTTTATCGGTGGATATTTGGGTCAAAAGACAGTAAAACACTTATCACCTAAGGTTGTTCGCTGGACGACAGCAGCATTGTCATTGGTGCTTGCCGGATATTTATTTAAATCAGCATACTTTTAATTATTTTGATACAATATAATGAATTATAAATAAAAGGGGATGTTAAGTTGACAACAGAGGTTTATTTGGTACGACACGGAGAGACCATGTTCAACCAGTTAAATAAAGTTCAGGGTTGGTGTGATTCTCCTTTAACAGTAAAAGGAATCGATGATTTAAAGCGAACTGCACGGGCTTTATCCCAGGTTCACTTTGACAATATGTATTCATCAGATCTTAAGAGAGCAATTGATACAGTTCATTTAATGAAGAATGTAAATTCTGTTTCAGAGATTGGTAAGATTAAAAAATTACCTGAATTCAGGGAAGTTTTCTTCGGTAGCTTTGAAGGTGACGATATCGATGAAACTTGGAAACAAATAGCTAAGGCTGCAGGGCTGGGTGAAGAGACCGATGTGCAAAAGATTATCAATCAAATAGGGATTGAAAACTTTAGAGAAGCTACTAAAAAGGCCGATCCACGTCACTTAGCTGAAAATAGCGAAGAGCTTGATGAAAGAATGGTTCGGGCAATTGAAAACTTGCATGAATTAACTAAGCATGAGGAGCGGGTGCTCCTTGTTTCTCACGGAGACTTTATTAAGACCTTAGGAATTAAATATTGGAACCAAGGTGATGGTCATCATGATATTGAATTTCCTAATAATGGTAGTGTGACAATTGGAAAAATTCATGATGATGGTAGATTTGAAATTATTGCCTATAATCAAGACGCTGAGAACTTGTAGGAGGAAAATCGTGAAATCTAATACTTCAATGCGCTACCTACTAACAACGTTGTTAAATGTTATTATCACGGTGGCCGAGTTCATTGGTGGTTTTCTTTCTGGATCACTAGCGCTACTTTCTGATGCGATTCATAACTTGAGCGATGTTGGGTCAATCTTATTGGCATTTATTGCTAATTTAATCGCTAAGAGAAAGAAAAATACACGTAAGACTTTTGGTTATGAACGAGCTGAAACCCTTGCTGCCTTTACTAATGGCGTTATTTTGATTGTGATCAGCTTATATTTGATTTTTGAAGCTTGCCAAAGATTTTCAAATCCGGAGCCGATTAAAGGGAAGTTGATGTTCTGGGTTTCAATGATTGGTTTAGCTGGGAATTTAATTTCTATGCTTTTAATGATGAAGGATGCCAAGGGAAGTTTAAATGCAAAAGCAATGTTTCTTAACATGGCTTCAGATACACTTTCAAGTATTGCAGTTGTAATTGGATCGGTGGTAATTGCAGTTTGGAACATTACTATTGTTGACCCAATTTTGACAATTTTGGCTGCTGCGCTTTTGCTAAGAGAAGCATTCAAAGTTACAATTAAAGCAGCAGATATTTTGATGGAAGGGAATCCGAATGTCGATCTAGATCAGGTTAAGCAGATCATTACTTCTTTTCCTGAAGTAATTCATGTTCACCATGTTCATGTTTGGCAATACAGTGACGATATGATTATGCTTGATGCTCATATTAATGTTGCTAAAGGGATGCAAGCAGAAGATCTTGATAAGCTGTATAATGCAATTCAAGATAAGTTAAACAAGGAACTTCATATCAGTCATGTTACTTTGCAAGCAGAATGTGAACGCGGTAGAAATGAAAAGATGATCTCGTCTAATTCCGGCATTCAACAATAAAAAATGAATTTTGAAGTTAATATCTTTACCTCAATCGTTGTTTTAATAGTTGGTTTGTATGATATTGCTCTTGCGATTAATCGCCGTAATCAACCGCAAAAAAAGTCGGTTTGGGCATATGCAATTTTAGGCATAATTTTTACGATTTTTGGAATTGGACTTTTAATTAGCTGCTTAGTAAAAAGGGGTTAAAAATGGTCAAGTTAGTTTTAGTCAGACACGGTGAAAGTATTGCCAATGCTGCTAATGTTTATACTGGATGGAATGATGTCGCACTTACACCAAAGGGTGAACGGCAAGCAGAACATGCAGGTGAATTAATTAAAACAATTGATGATTTTGCTCCAACCCATATTCATACTTCAGTTCTTTCGCGTGCAATTACAACTGCTAATATTATTGCAGAAGTTTGTGGCTTCTCATATCTTCCCATTACTAAGACCTGGCGCTTAAATGAACGCCACTATGGAGCATTGAGAGGCCTTAATAAAAATGTTTCTCGGAAGGTCTTTGGTGTTGAACAAGTTTTGGAATGGCGTCGTTCATTTAATTCAGTTCCACCTAAGCAGGGGTCACCAATTGTTGATCGTCGTTACCAAAAGTTTGACCAACATTTAATGCCGAGGGCAGAAAGTTTGCACCAAACGCAAAACCGTTTAATGCCATATTATTATGATCAAGTTGCTAGTCGGATGTTAATGGGTGAAGACCAATTGATAGTTGCTCATGGTTCAAGTCTGAGAGCTCTGATTAAAAAGATAGAAAATATCAATGATCAGGACATAATTCACTTAGAGGTTCCAAATGCTGAACCAATTATTTATACAATGAATAAAAATTTAGGGATTATTGATAAGAATATATTAAATTAGTGTACGGATTGTACACTTTTTTTGTCCACATAATCATGAACTAGTCTATCTATGGTAAAATTTATACGATACAAAATATATTTTTTTCTAGTTTGGAGTATTTGCTATGCGTAAAATATTTTTATTACGTGGCGCGCCTGGCTCCGGTAAATCTTCTTTTATTGCTCGTCATCACTTACAGCCATATGCGATCAGTCGTGATCAAATTAGGTTATTATTGGCGGACTTAACTGTCTATTATCAAGAAGATGCTGATTACTTACATCAGGTGATTCCACGACACGTAACTGTGCAAACCCAAAAAATGGTCGATAATCTTGTTGAGCATAAAATGTCTTATGGGGAGACAGTAATCGTTGACGGTACACATATTGTGCCAAGCTCAATTGAACATTTCAAAGAATGGGTTGATAAATACCACTATGAATTGTTTGTTGTCGATTTAATGCAACATAATACACTCGAGAGCTTGCTTAAGCGAAATCAAGTGAGAATGCATTATGATTGGGTTAAACCAGAAGTTGTTATTCAAATGTACAATTCGTACATGGCTCATCCAGAAGTTCCAGAATGGGCACATTCAATTTTGCCTAACCAAATGGAGCGCGCTTTATCACAAAGAGAAAGTAATCTAGATCGTTATTCACATGTGATTGCGGTACCAGATAAAGTTGATGAAAAGGATTTTCCACATGTGCATATTTCTAACTTCTACTTTTCTTTCAATGACAAATTTACTGAAAAGTATGGTAGTTATCGAAATGTGGTTACAATTGCGAAGACGCGAGATGAAGCTGTCGATGAATTTAAGTTGCCATACTTTGCATTTAAGTTCCATCACAAGCATTTCCTAATTTCTGCTTATCCAATTCGGAATGAAATGCTTGATCCAATTAAAAAGGTACATGGAGTTTGGTCATATTATACTGGTTTGTATAATGTAGCAGATTTTCTGAAGGAATTTCCTGAAAATAAACAGCAACATGTACATCAGTTTAATTTAAGTAAACTAGACCCAACTCGTTTACTTCACATTTGGTAAAAATATTTAAAAAGAGTTATACAAAAATTGAACTGAGACCCAAAAGTTAGACGCTTTTGGGTCTTTTGTTATGTCTAAATTATCTAAACAACAAAAATTAGAAATATATCGTAAATGGAAATTAG
>NZ_CALPCQ010000017.1 GCF_943193025.1 Lactobacillus agrestimuris | reverse complement strand
TATTTTGATTGTAATTTGTCAACTTGCTTAAAGATATCTTCAATTTCCTCGTCAGAAAAATCACCTGTAGCAATAAATTTCATATTAGGCGCAATATATTTTTTCTTATATATTCTAATTAGTTCTGCTTTAGTCATTTCATCAATTGAAGATTTAGTACCAGCAACATCAATCCCCAAATTAGTATCACCAAACATTTGAATCATCAAAGCATTATTTATTTCCCAATTCGGTTCATCTTGATACATGGCCAGCTCTTGTTGAATGATTGGCTTTTCCTGATTTACATTTTTTTCAGTAAAATATGGTTTTCCAACAAGTTCAAAGAGTAAATCAATTAACTTTTTTGTATGATTGATACCGCTACAATAATACATTGTTTCATTGAAAGAAGTATATGCATTAACATCTGCACCTAATTCTTCAAACTTATGAGCAATATCTCCATCTTCTTTAGCAAATAATTTATGTTCTAAAAAATGAGCAGATCCTGGTAATTTTTGCTGATCACTGCTTCCAAAGTCAATAATAATGCCAAAAAATTTCTGCTTAAAACTTTTTCTTAATAAAATATTCGCTTCAAATTCAGATGAATAATTTTTTTTAATAATTTGAGGTCTAATCATTTTAAAACATAACTTTCATTTAAATATAAATTCTTGGCGAACGATTCAATTTGTTCAGGACCAATTGCCTTAATAGCAGCCAAACGATCAAATTCCCGATATTTAGCAAATAAATGCTCTCTTAAAAGCTGTGCCAAAATCCAACTTTCCCGATCTCGGTTAACAGTTTCAACATTTATAAGACTCCTTTTGGCTAATTGTAATAATTCAAGATTAATTTCTCCATCCGCTACTTTTTGCAACTCGTTATTAATTACTCTCTGAACTTTTTCACTCATTGCGGGCTCTATTCCAGCATTAATCAAGAATAAACTATTATTAGCATAATTATCAGCAGAAACTGAGTAAGCCGCACCTAGTTCTTCTCGAACTTTTCTAAACAGAATTGATGACTGATCACCTGCTAAATATTCTGCTAACACTAATCCACATATTTGATCTTCAAAACTAATTTTTATATTTTGATTATATGCATAACCCAGCATTAACTGAGCTTGAAGATTATGGTGATCATCTACCTTGCTTATTTCACGTTTTTTAGCAGAAATTGCAATACCATCAACCCCAAATTTTTTCATTAGACCAGCATGTTTAAAACCAGACTTAATAATATTCTCAAGTTGCCTATTATCTTCGGCCATCCCAATTATTGAAAGTGGAACATCTCGCAAATTCTTGTAGAAATTAGTTAATGAACTTGAAGTGGATCTTTTAATTTCCTCAATTGATCCAATGAAGCTATCACTAAAATCCGGGTCATCTTGATACCATATTTTAAAGAACTTATCAAAAGCAAAAGTAGCGGGTCGCTTCATTATTTCATCATATTCTGAAATCAATTGCTCTTTGGAAAGCTCAATTAGTTTATCGTTAAAGCTTGGATGAAGAATAACTTTTTCCAGAATCGAAATAACTTTTTTATAATTATAATCTGGGTCTAAAAGTTCTGTTGGCTCAACAAAATTAGCGATATATGACAATACAATTTCTTTACCAAATAATTGTGGAACTACTTCAAATTGGATATCATATAAATTTTTAAAAGCTGTCTCTTGACTACTAATTCTTGGAAAAAACAAACTTGCATTCATTTGCATTTTAGCTAGTAAACTTGCATAGGCCAAATTGTGCTTAGTCAAAGGGAAACGCAAAAAACAGCCAAGATTGGCTGTTGTAAACTTTTCATTCTTTTCAATTGCTACATTTATATTAAGCATCATTTTCTTCCTTTTCTGGAGGCAATAGTACTTGCCGTGGTTTAGATCCTTCAGATGGACCAACAATTCCTTTTGCTTCCATTTCATCTACTATTCTGGCAGCTCGATTATAACCAATTCTAAATCTTCTCTGTAGCATAGAAACGCTGGCAGATTGCTGTTTTCTAACTAAGCTAACGGCTTGATTATAAAATTCATCTTCAGGTTCGTCATCATTTTCTGATGATTTTGAGCTACCTTTTTGTGGGATCATATTTTCATCATATTCAGCTTCTTGCTGTTGTTTTACCCAGGAAATAACTTTTTCAACTTCATCAGAAGCAATATAAGCTCCTTGAATACGTTCAGGTTTAGATGCACCAATTGGCATGTAGAGCATATCACCACGTCCCAAAAGCTTTTCTGCACCAGTTTGGTCAAGAATAGTTCTTGAGTCGACACCACTAGAAACTGCAAATGAAATTCTTGATGGCACATTTGCCTTAATCAAACCAGTAATAACATCTACACTCGGTCTTTGTGTTGCTAAAATCATATGGATCCCAGCTGCACGAGCCATTTGCCCTAAACGAACAATTGCACCTTCAACATCATGCCCACCAACCATCATTAAATCACTAAGTTCATCAACAACTACAACAATAGTCGGTAAGGTTTCCATTGCAGGTTTTTCTTTATCCTGATTATTTTCGAAAACTTTTTTATTATATTCGGCCATATTACGAGCACCGCCTGCAGCAAAAAGCTTATAACGACGCTCCATTTCTTTAACTACTTTATGTAATGCATTTGCGGCCAATTTTGCATCTGTTACCACTGGAATTAAAAGATGTGGTACTCCACCATAAACTGATAATTCCACCATTTTTGGATCAATCAATACCAATTTAACTTCTTCAGGCTTAGCCTTCATCAAAATACTTGTTAAAATCGTATTAATGGCCACTGACTTACCTGAACCAGTAGAACCAGCAATCAATAAGTGGGGCATTTTAGCCAAATTAGCAGAAATTATTTGGCCAGAAACATCTTTTCCAAGTGGAACTACTAAAGGATCTTTTTTGGCTTTTGCATCCTGATGTTCCATCACATCTTTAAAGGATACCATGGAGGTAGTTCGATTTGGAACCTCTATTCCAATATATGGTTTTCCCGGAATAGGTGCTTCAATTCTGATATCTTTTGCAGCTAGTGCTAAAGCAAGATCATCAGCTAAATTTACAATTCGGCTAACCTTAACTCCTACGGCAGGTTGAACTTCATATCTAGTAATTGTTGGACCTAAAATTGCCTTTTTAATAATAACTTTGACTCCAAAACTCTTAAACGTAGATTGTAAAGTTTGCGTATTTTTTTGAATTAATTCTTTATCGCTACTTTGATCAGTAGTTTTTATTGGGTCAAGAAGTGTCAACGGCGGTTTCTTATAGGTTGGATTGACCTTAGGAGTTTTTAGTTCGCCATGATCAACATTTTCTAGTTCTTGTTTTAACTTACGGTCTTCATCTTCGTAAGAGTGTGACTTTGGTAAACTATCTGACTCAGCCGGACTTTTACCAGATTGAGGTGCAATTTGAATTTGAGGTTCGGGAGCATTATCGAAAAATGGATCACTCTCTTCAGGATCTTCTTTTACTGGCTCCGGTGTAACAACTTCAGGCATTGTATCTTCTAATTCTTCTACAGAATCTGATTTTTCAGCTGGTTTTTCTTTTCCTTTAAAGTCAATAACACTCGGGAAAATATGCTTTCTTCTTTCAGTACTTTCTGCAGGATTAGAGATACTTTCTAATTTTCTTTCCTGCTGTTTTTCTTTGATTTCACCGTATTTGTCCTTAAGTTTACTACCTGCTTCTTTATTCTTATTTACGAAGCCTTGACCAATAAATTGGAGTTTATTTACTACTGTACGATATTTCACATCGAAAAACATCAAAAGACCAATTGGAATCAATAAAACTGCAAATATATCAATCCCAATCTTTCCTAAAAGTGGGTAAAGTATTTGAAAGCCAATTGCTCCAATTAGTCCTCCACCTACAGATACTGTGACACTGGCACGACCAAATTCACCAACTATTTCATGCCAAAAAGCATTCATAAAAGCACTATTAACCAGTTCATGAGAGTAATAAATTTGACTTTGAATCAACAAAATTCCAAAAAATAATAGAATCAAGCCAAAAATTCTCTTAATTTTCAGATGCGCCGGTTGATTATAAATTACCATTACCAGTCCAAAAATAATTAAAAGCGCACTTGCAAGTATATAAGAGTCGCCAAAGAATACCCTAATCAGATTGGCAATTTGTTTACCTAATGCTCCAACCCTAGTAATAGCAAAAACTGCTAAAATTATCTGAATAATTCCGGCAGTTACCCAATATAAATCTTGTTCTTTTTGCTTTTTACTTTTTTTGGACACTTTCTTTTTACTTTTTTTAGGCATATACCATCACCTAATAAATTTAAAAGTTAGCTTCAAAATTCAAGTTAACTGGCTGATCCAATGTAACTTGAGTAACTTCATATGTTAAAGTTTCAATGTATTCTACTAGTGGTCTACTCAAAAGTTTGTAATCACTATTATCTAGATCTTGACCATCTCCATAGTAATCCTTCAATTTAACAATTTGACTGATTTGACCACTAACGGTGAATTCACCTGGACTTGGAGCTACTTCAAAGACAACTGAAACTTCAAAGTAACTTCCGCCTTCACCTTCATCAGTTGTACCGTCTTCATTTTGACGAGCTGCTTTTCTAAAAGCAACATTCACTTCATTTTTAACTTGTAATTCTTCATTTAAATCATAGTGAAAAGCTCTTACCATGACTGGAGTTAGTTTTTCAAAGTCCATTTATTCTCCTCCTAAATTTCGTTCGTATCGTCCAGGACGATTATAATCGTCCTTTAACTTATCATTTTCATAGTGATGACTTGTTTCCATATTTGGAAAACCTTGCTGACGTAATGCTTCTAGCAATACCATTGCCACTGAATTTGACAAATTATAACAACGAATATCATCAGACATTGGAATCCGCAAGTTGCGGTCATAATATTCTCTCATAAATGTTTCAGGTAATCCTGTTGTTTCTTTACCGAATACGAAATAATAGTCCCTATTTGTATCAGTATAATCAATATCAGTATAGTTCTTCGATGAGAATTTAGAAATTAAATACATTTCATCGGTTGGCTTTAAAGTCTTTAAAAAGGAATTTAAATCATCATGCTTTCTAATATCAACTTTATCCCAATAGTCCAATCCTGCACGTTTCATTTTTTTATTATCAATTTGAAAACCTAATGGTTCAATTAAGTCAAGTACAGTATGTGTACCCGCACAAGTTCTAGCAATATTACCTGTATTTGCAGGCATCAATGGTTCATATAAAACTACGTGATTAGTCATAAAGTCTCCCTTGTTAGTAAAAAAGCGCGGTTTAACTTAAACCACGTTTTTATTTATTTGTATTTAACATTTTATCACTATTTTCAGATGTTTTTTTCGAAATTGTGTTCTCATCGTTAAAAACATCTGACACTTGACGATAATAATTATAAACTCGAGAAACTATTATCTTTAAGCAAGCATATAGCGGAATTCCAAATACAACGCCCCAAAGTCCCCAAACAGCACTTGCACCAATTAAAAGCAAGATTGTTGTAATCGGGTGCATTGCCAACTTATTGCCCATTACTAATGGACTAATTAATCTTCCTTCCAAAGTTTGCTCAATTGCAAAAACAATTAAAACTTTTATAAGCATTGGTACTGATGTCATAATTCCGATTACAACAACTGGAATAAAGGCAATAAAAGTACCAAAGTATGGAATTAAATTCAATACTGCGGCTAAAATCGCTAAGGCATATCCATACGGTAAACCAATTACGCTATATCCTATTGAAAAGATAACTCCAACCCAAAAAGCAACGATTAATTGGCCTCTAACATAAGCAGCAACCGCACTATTAATGTCATGAAGAAGATCACTAAGCCCACTTTGCCAGCGTTGTGGAGCAAATTTAGTAATAAATGGTCGCAATTGATGACCGTCTTTTAACATAAAGAATAATATAAATGGAGCGGTCATCAATGTCATTCCAACCATAGTAATAATACTTACTGCAGATGAAATATTTCCAATTGTAGTATTAATCGTATCTTTACTTGATTTAAAGAGTGTCTTTTGCGCATCTCCCAGCATATTATCTATATTACCGCGTACACTTTGAAGGCGCGGATCGTTTAAAGCCTTTTGTGTTGTCTTAACCGCATCATTCCAAATATGAGGCCAATTTTCAATCAAAGCATTGATCTGATTTTGGACAATCGGAATAATCGTATTAATAATCCAAATCAAAATTACAACTACAAAAATAAAGAGTAATGTAATTGTCAACACTCTTGGCACTTTAAACCTTTTTTCAAGCCAGTCAACTACTGGATTCATAATATAAAATTGAATCCCAGCTAAGATAATTGGAGGTAAGATTGCGCTAATAAATACCCACGCTGGATTCAAGACAAAAGAAATCTTGTTGAACACCCAAATAATTAGGAAAAACAACAAGAGATTAAATAATATTACACTAAATCGATTATTCAAGAACCACTTATCAAATAAAGTGGCTTTACGTTTTTTATTTTCCATTAAGTTCCTTAAATTTAAATATGCTCATAAATAATATCATCACTAACTTTAAAATTAGGTAATACTTGTTCAATATCCGGATCAAAGTAAATGGCATTAGCCAAAGGAGCCTTAGGTACAGGGCGGTTGAAGAATAAAGTTGCATGTCCCAAAGCTTTCATGTTACTTTCAACCATTGGGCCTACATAGTTAGCTACATAAGTTTGACCATCAACAGTCAAAGTATCACCTTTTTTAAAGACAAAAGTTTTAACTGGACTATCTGCATCAAATTTTTGAATTATTGATACGTCAGCCAATTCTTTACTCACACCTTCGCCAAATAAGATTACCATACCATCTTCAGAATCAACAGCTTTTTTTCCGATTTTTTCAATATTTGAAATCCATTTCATAATTTTCCAACTCCTTACTGTGAACTACGATAATTTTAGCATAAGATAAAGCGCTTAACTAATTTGGAGCCCTTAAACTATTTGTTTTTTCCCGTAAGTGTTTTTGTTTTATAATAAGTAGATAATTATTAAACGGAGGTACATATGGAAGTATTAATTGGTGGCTATACAAAATCCGTTTCAAGGGGTATCTATAGCTTAAATCTTGTCGAAGAGAATCAAACTGAACACTTAGCGGAAGCAAAAAATATTATTCAAGTCTCTGGACCAACTTATTTTCAGATTACTAAAGATTTACTGTTTACAATTGATAAAGTTAGTGACAAAGAAGGTGGAATTAGCTCCTTTAAACTTGAAAATGGTAAATATAAAAAAATAGATAGTTATGTAAGTCCAGGATCTTCACCTGCATATATTGGAATTAACCGCATTAAGCATTTACTATATACTGCTAACTACCATACTGGTGTAATCGCAGTATTTTCGTATACTGAAGAAGGTAAAATTTCATTGCTTGATTCCGTCACTCATATTGCAAAAACTTTAGGACCCCGCCCAGAACAAGTTGATGGACCTCACCCTCACTTCTTTGATGAAACTCCAGCTGGAAACTTAGTTTGCTGTGACTTAGGTAATGATACTATAGATTTTTATCGCTTAAATCAAAAAAATAAACTTGAACACTTAGCAAGTTACAAAAATGAACCTGGTTTTGGCGATCGCCACATTGTCTTTTCTAAAGATGGAAATTACTTTTATGTAGCCGGAGAATTATCAAGCAAAATCAATGTTGTTAAATTCAATGAAGATAGTTGGAAATTTGAGGATATTGCAACTTATTCAACTATTCCAGAAGATTGGACAAGCCACAATGGTGCCGCAGCAATTAAAATTAGCAATGATGGTAAATTCATCTATGTTTCAAACCGTGGAAATGACTCAATTGTTGTATTTGCTGTTAATACTGATCATACTTTATCACTTGTTCAAAGAATATCTACCTTTGGTGAATTTCCACGTGATTTTAATTGGAATGACGATGAAACGTTAGTCGTTGCGGCAAATCAAAATTCAAACAATGCTACTTTATATACTCGAAATGCTAAAGAGGGTTCTTTAACTCCAATTCAAAAAGAAATTGCAGTACCAGAAGGTACAAGAGTAGTTTTTAGGGCTTAATATTTTTATCAAAGGGAGTATGGCTAGTAGCCATACTTTTTTTCTTAGAGTAAAATGATTATATAACACAATTAAAAAAGGAGGCCCTATGAAAAGAATTACTCGAATATTATTGTTCATCTTAGGAATAATAATCGGTCTTCTAGTTCTTTATCATTTATATTTAAGCTTTTTACCCGAGATAAAATTATTAATTCATTTTGACCCACATAATGAAAAAATTTTAGTGGAGATGGTTCGAAGTCATGGCTTAGAAGATTTGATTTTCTTGTTTGCCCTTAATACAATTGCTGTTGCAATTCCAGGTCTTTCAAATGGTATTTCTAGCGTTTTAAACGGAATTTTATATGGACCTACCCTCGGATTTATCGTTAACTGGATCAGTGGTATTTTAGGTCAAATAATTTTACTTTTTGGTTTGCAAAAATTATATAATCCAAAAAGGTTTGAACATAGTAAAATCTATAAACTAATTATGGATCAGAAATATCATCAACTTGGTTTAACTGCCGGCTATATGCTGCCGTTCATCCCTAGTGCTACTGTAGCCTACATAAATGACTTAGTTAACAAACCTTTTAAGAAAAGAATAATTCCAATTACTATCGGTGTTATTCCCATGGCGTTTTTATATGCTTACGGTGGTGACTCGATTTTACATTTCAATCTCAAAAGAATCTTCGCTTCAGTCGCAGGTTTCCTTGTTATTGCAATAATTGCAATCTTGGCACTGATTGTTCTACATAAGATTAAAAAGCACGTAAAAAAGATTTAGGAAAATTCCTAAATCTTTTTTATTTTTCTTCGTAAACTTTGAATTCATGATTAAAATTAAAAGTCTTTCTTTGATCAGTTGAAATTAAAACAATCTTTTCATAAGGCTTATCATAACCAAAATAATTCAGGCTTTTTAAGCAGTTTTATAACAAGTTTGCTTCTTTCAATAATTGAGCAACCCAAGTTCGTTTAATCTTCTTCATTCCAGCTTTAACAGCCAATTTTTCAGGAAGTGACATTTCTTGATCGACTAGCTTCTTCTTATCTGACATGTAATACATTGCTCTTAATAATTGGCGAAGATCAAAAATTGAATCAAAGACTTCAGGAACACCGCGATCAACATTGAGTAAAGTATATACAGCCTCCATAGCCGTTCTAACTGAATACTCAGTTGTAAAGACAGTATCACGTGTTGGACTTTCGGCGAAGTTTCCAATAAAGGCTAAGTTTTCTGATCCCTTTGGTACAACCGCTGGACGATCACCATCACGACGAACCATGAAGTAACTAGTGATATATGGCATATAAACAGGTACAGTGTTCATATTTTCCTCGCTAGCATCTTCAGAGATTTCATCCATTGGTACACCAAGGTGATACAAAAGTTCTTCACAAATTTCTTTACCAGTACATTCAGTAACCTTCTTATGGATGTAATTACCTTCTGTATCTGAGTAGAGTGCATAGATCCAAATAACAATTTCATTTGGCTTTTGACTCTTAAAGTGTGGCTGACGGTGAATAGTAAAGCTTAATCCCCAATTTGAATCAGTTACTGTAATAATTCCACCAGTATTTACACGTCCATCATAAAGACTTCGCTTAGTAAGCTTTTCAAAATATGGTGCAAGTTTTTTAGTTTTCATGGTTGTAGTGGCTGAAACAAACCAACTACGTTCTGGAATATTCTCACAGAAAACATCTGGATGACCAAAATCTGGATCTTGCTTGGCCATATTTTCCCATAATTTCCAAGAACTACCTTTTGCATGAGTAATTGGAGCAGGAGTATTTTGATCACCATAAGTAGATGATTCAGTGATTGAACCATTAGTGACAAAAACAAGATCATCTTTAGTTAAATCGATATCGCTTTGTTTACCATCTTTAGTCATCACAATCTTTCTAGCAATTTTCTTTTTACCATCATGATCTACTAAAATATTATCAATGTGTACATTATATTGGATATCGACATGATGATCATTTAAGTAAGCTAAAACTGGTTTAACCATTGATTCATATTGATTGTATTTATTAAATTTAAGTGCTGTAAAGTCAGGTAAACCATCAATATGATGAATAAATCTCATACAGTACCGACGCATTTCAGCAAGTGAATGCCACTTTTCAAAGGCAAACATAGTACTCCAATAGATCCAGAAATTAGTTTCAAAGAAATCTTCACTAAAGAAATCTTCGATTGTTTGTCCCTCAATTTCACTTTCTGGAGTCATAACTAATTTAACAATTTCATTTGCACATTTACCTAAACCGTATTGGCCATCAGTTGGCAAACGTTTACCGCGATCATGAATCAAACGACAATTTGATGAATTAGGATCTTCTTTATCTAACCAGTAATATTCATCTAGATATGAGGCTCCTGGAACTTCCAAACTTGGAATTGACCGATACATATCCCAGAGACATTCGAAGTGGTTTTCCATTTCACGTCCACCACGAACTACAAATCCAGCATCGGGACGATCAGTTCCATCAAGTGAACCACCAGCCACTGACAATTCCTCCAAGATATGAATTTTCTCACCCTTCATTTTTGCATCACGAATTAAGAAAACTGCACTAGCAAGTCCAGCCAAGCCACTACCAATAATATATGCAGACTTATGATCTACACCTTCGGCCTTTTTAGTATCTGCAAAAGCCTCATAGTTACCATTTGAATAATACATAGTGATCCTCTTTTCTGTATAAGTAAAGTATTAAGATCTTCTATTGTCTATTGTAGTAAAAGCGGTTTCAATTATCAATTAATTCAATTGTCAATTAAGTATCAATTCTCTTATAAAAAGAGCAAGCTATTTACTTAGCTTGCTCCATAAATTAATCATATCTTTTGGATCTTCAATAGACAAAGTCTCATTTTCATTAGTAAATGGATCTGGAAAGCTTAAATAGTAGCAATTTAATGCCTGTCTATTGAACTTATCTTCTGCTCCGTATAATTTATCACCATATAAAACGTGGCCTAAGTAGGTCATATGAACTCTAATCTGATGCGTTCTACCCGTTAAAAGTCTTAACTCTACTAAACTTGCACCTGGAACTTGGTCTAAAACTTTATATTCAGTTTGAGATCTTTGACCTGAAGCTAGTACACAACGCTTAACACCTGTCCCCTCTTTTCCAATTGGTGCATCAATTAGGCCAATTAATTCATTTTCATTAAAGTTACCATGGACTATTGCGTGGTATTTTTTGATAAAATCATGCTTACTTAATTTACTAAAACGAGCATGTGCAACTGCATTTTTTCCAACTAACACTAGCCCTGAAGTATTTCGATCTAGGCGAGTAACGACGTGAGGTTTCAAGTCTAATTCGCCCTTTTGAGCAAAATAACCTAATGCCCTATTAACCACTGCATCGTCGTCCTCATACCTAGAAGGAATAGTTAATACACCAGCTGACTTATTAACAACCAGATAATTCTTATTTTCCAAAACAATATCCAGTTTATTATTAGATGGTTTAAGCCATGGATTTTTCTTTTCCTCCCCAGTTAAAAATATTACCTCATCCCCAATTGCTAATTTAAAACTAGTGTATCTTCTTTTATGATTAACAAAAATCTGACCGTTACTATTTTTTGATTTGGTTATCGCCTGTTTCGAGAAACCTTGATGTAACAAAAAAGATCCTAATTTTTTGGGATCCTTTTGCTTTACTACCATTTTAAATAATGTCATTCTTCTTGATCACCTATAAATGCTGTTTGTACTCTAGACCAAAAATGATGATGACCAAAACGATCGAATTGAATCGAGTGCTTAGAAATTCGATAAACAATCTTTTTTGCATTGCGCACATTTAATCTTTCACCATCAACAGTCATAACAAAATGATCTGTATTTGGAACTACCGTAATCCATTGATCTGGTGCAATTACAATCGGTGCAGCTAAAGTTCTAAATACACGATTATTAATTGAAGCAATTTCAGTCATTTGTAAAGCTTTTAAACGGGGATGAATAACTGCGCCACCTAGTGATTTACTATAAGCAGTTGAACCTGTGGGCGTTGAAACACATAGTCCATCACCTCTAAAGTTTTCAAATAATTGGTCATTAATATAAACTTTCGCTTCAAGCGTATGCGATACCCGTTTCACTGCTGATTCATTTAAGGCTAAATAATGCCTTTCTTCTCCTGACTCTGTAATCATCGTCACCTCAAGAAGAGGATACGTAGCTGATTCTGGTTTCCGCAAAATTAATGCATCAACCATTTTTTCAATATCATAACTTCGCCAATCAGTATAAAATCCTAGATGTCCGGTGTGTACACCGATAAATCTAATCGAATCGACTTGATGAATATATCGGTGAAAAGCATTAATTAAAGTTCCATCTCCACCAACAGTTATTACGACATCAGGATATTTTTCATCGTAAGTAACATTCTTTTTTTTAAGTATAGCCTTTAAATCAGCAACCACTTTAAGCGTTTCATCGTTATTGTTATGCGCAACTGCGATTCTCATGATTTTTCCTTGCCTTTATTTCTTGTAAAAATCTTCTGTGCTTCTTGCACTTCATCCTTAATTGAAGACATTTCCTCATCTAAGTGATATGCGGCTTCTGCAGTTGTCTTTAACCGTTCAGAAATATCTTCAGGATATTCACCCTGATATTTATAGTTAAGAGTATGTTCAACAGTAGCCCAAAAGTTCATTGCCATTGTGCGGATCTGAATTTCTGCAATTAATTTCTTGGCACCTTCTGGTAGATAGACTGTATAAGATATAACCATGTGATAAGAACGATAGCCCGATGGTTTTGCGTTTTTTATATAATCGCGCTCTTCCACAACTTCCATATCATCACGCTCATGGATTAAATCTACAACTTTATAAATATCATCAACAAACTGCGTAACAATTCTGATTCCTGCAATATCCTGCATATCTGTTTCAATAACATCAGGACTAATTACTCTTCTGGTCATCTTCTCTTTAATTGAATCCACTGTCTTTACTCGACCAATAACAAATTCAATTGGAGAATGTTCTCCATTAGCCAAAAAACTTTGTCTAAAAGAGCGAAATTTTATTTTTAATTCACGGACGGCCTCAGTATAAGGCCATAAGAAGTTATCCCAATCGATATTCATAAAAAAATCCCTTTCTCTATAAACCAAGTTGATTTTACCATATAATTAGATAAGAAAGATTGGAGTGACCTTAATTGTCAAAAAATCGTGAAATTGAAGCAAAAACATTGTTAAGTGAATCTGTCTATCAGAACATTTGCAAAGCATTTCCTGTCAAAAGTGATTTTAATCAAGAAAATTACTACTTTGATACGAAGGATTGGGAACTAAGAAGAAACAAAGTTGCTTTACGAATTAGAATTTATGATGATCGCGCTGAACAAACCATGAAAGTACCTGATAAAAACCCACTACAAGCTAATTTTCATGAAGTGATTGAAATAAATGACAAGTTAAGCAAAAAAAATGCTATAAATCTTGTTACAAATGCCCAAAATGGTGCTAGAATAACGGTAGGCAGTAACATTGACAAATACTTAGAAGATAATTTTCCAGGTATAGAAGGCAAGTTACGGCTTTTTGCTTGGAGTAAAACTAATCGTATTTTGTTGAATGGACCCGAAAATTGCGAATTAACTCTAGATACTACGGTATACCCTGACGGATACAAAGATTTTGAACTTGAAATCGAAAATACAAATCCGGAGCTAATCAACAAGATTCTCTTACAACTGGAACGCGATTTTTCTTTTAAACAAAATAATGAGAATACTAATAAAAATAAGATTTCGCGTGCTTTGAAACATCGTAAGCAATCAATTTAGTTGTAAAAACTTTTTTTGTACAGAAAACGAAACATATTCTTTGTTTCTTGATTTATTTCTTGTTAAAGTATCTATGAGATAAATGATATAGGAGTTAGAGTTATGTTTGAGATTTTTCTTTTTATCAATCCTACTGGTATCTATTGTTATGATATCGAAAAGAAGATTAATGACACAATTGAGCGATTACATATTGATGCACGATTCCAATTCGTGCCAATAACTAATATGAAAATTGTTAAGGATGATATCATTCGTCGTAGAAAATCAGAGCAAAAGACATCCGGAGTTTCATATTACACTTTGGCTGCCAATCAGGCTTTAGAAATTTACCATGCGATTAAACTATCAAATGGTAATAAAAAAGCCAGACAATTTCTATTCGAATTACAAAAGAAGATGAACATTGATAATTCATGTTTTTCAATTGAATTAGTTAAAGAAATTCTAGAAGGGCTGAGTTTAAACTTTGAATCAATCATTTCATTAAGTAAAACTGATTATGTTCAAAGTTCAATCAAGTTAGACCAAAAGTTAGCTGACGATTATCAAATTCAAAAAACACCAACTACTATCATCTTTAACGAAGATGACGATAGCGGTGTCTTATTAGAAGGTATAGTTAGTCAAGCTACTCTAGATACACTTTTAACCCCTAGTCTTAAAAAGACTGAAGCAGTTTCAAGTAACTTAAATGATTTCTTTACTAATAATAATTTACGATTAATTTAGTTCATCTAAATATTGCAGTAACTTATTTTTTTCTGTTGGCTTACGCCATTTTTCAAAAACTTGGTCAGGTATTTGATCAAGGGTTAAATGGTGTTTGTACAACTGCTCTGCAATTTTTAATCCTAAATTAGTCTTTTGTAAAATTTGTTTATGAATGTAAGTTTTTTGCTTTTTAGGTTTTAAAGTATATTTCTTTTTATAAGGTTTAAACTTCCATAACTTGCGAATTCCAACTTCATCTAATTTAAAAATTTTAGTTTGATATTTTAAATTCGAAGTCACAGGTTCAAGCATTATATTATACTTTAAACGAAGATATTCATGAAAAGGATCTATTTCAAGATAATAAAGACCCCACAACTGGTTTTCCCGAAAGAAAATCAGTTGTGTTTTTTTTAGCCTTTTTTTCAAATAATGTCTTTTACCTACAATCCATAAATCTAAAATTCCTGCATCTAAATATAATTTATGGCGATGCTGATACTCCTTGTCGCTTAATGGTGCACATTGAACCTCTAAGGACAATTTATCTGATACTAATACATCTGCTCGCAGTTGTCCTTCAAGCAATGGAACTTCCATTCTTGCATTAAATCCCGCTGCTGTAAAGGCAGACTTCAGAAGTGACTTACTTGTACGATGCTCATCTTTTTCACCTTGCAAGTTATCAATCTTTGTTACATGTTTAAAAAAAGCTTGCTTTTTTTCTGAAATAACTAATACGACTCTTTTTTGACAATGTGGACAAATGTACCTTTCCGAATTAATCTTTTTATTACCCAAATTAATAATCTGTTCTTCTTCAATTGCAAGGACTAATTTATTATTTAACATGGCTGCATACATTTTCTCACCCATGTTTAAATACGAAAAAAAAGCAGAAAAATTTCTGCTTTTTTCAAACTTTAAAAAGTCTTAAATATTATTTTTAAATTCTGTTTACATTGAGAAAGTAGTGGCGAATATTTCCTAAGGCATCTTGTCTAAAAATACAATCACCAATCTCCTTAATCATATTAATATGCTGATCTGAGATTTTTATCCCATATTCATTAGCAATCGCCCATGCATCATTAGGACTTAATTCAGAGTAATCTTCATTTAAAAATGCCAACTCTAAGAAATAACTTCCATTTTTATAATACAAACTTGAAGCAATATCAGCTGCTTGTAAATTATCTACAAGTTCAATCACTTCACTTAAATCATTAAAGAGATATGCACGATGATAGTTCTTATCATTTTTATCTGCTTCATCTTGAATTCTTGAAAGTCGATCATTTCTATTACCTAATTGAGTAAAGTTATCAGAGGCAGACTTCTCCTTTGAATCATCTAATAAATCATAAAATTCATCTGGTACATCATCAGCATGATTATTTTTTTCAGCCTTATCCCCCTGTAGTATCTTTTGAAGGCTACCAATGCCGCCGTCTTTAGACTTACTGATTAATAAATCTAAGCCACCATTATTGGGCATAACCTGAAAAGAAATCGGTTCATTTTGAGCAAAATCATGATCGCTATCAATTTCACTTAAAATCGAATAAAAGAAATCTTGGATTTTATTACGGTCACTTAACATATCTAAACCATCTATTCCACGTTCCTCAAGTTCATCTCGAGAAAGACGAACACGAATAGTGTTCTGATCAATGCGATTAATTTCCATATTTTCACCTCCATAAATTTCTTACTAACATAGTATACCAAAGTATTCTTAATTTTAAATAAAATAAAAGCGTTAGCTTGTGAACTAGCGCTTTTATCGACTTATTGTCTATTAAAATACCATCTTCTGTGCTTGTTCTAGCTCTAAACGACGAACCCTACGTGGCAAGAATCGACGAATTTCATCTTCATTATAACCAACTTGAAGTCGACGATCATCCATAATAATAGGTCTTCTTAATAAGCTAGGATTTTTTTCTACTAAATCAAGTAACCGATCAATTGATAAATCATCTAGACTTATCTTCAATTCTTGAAAAGCTCTTGAACGAGTTGAAATAATCTCTTCAGTACCGTTTTCTGTCATACGAAGAATTTGTAAAATTTCTTCTTTTGTCAAAGGTTCGGACATGATATTTCTTTCTTTATATTCAATACCATGTTTTTCAAGCCAAGCTTTTGCCTTGCGGCATGAGGTACAGCTAGGAGACACGTATAAATCTACCATATAATCACGCTCCTCTAAAATAAACAATAAAACTTTCAACTGAATAAGTATACCATGCCCACTATCAAAATATTTATAAGTAACTCTGCTATACATCTTAAGTTGATACCTATATTGTAACTCTTAAATGTGAAGAAATCATGAATATTTATCTTATAATAAGCTACTAATAAAAAAATACAACTTGGTACATACCAAGTTGTATTTTTATTATTTTGTAAGCTTTTCAATCAAGTCATTAACTAACTTTTCATTGTCTTCAGCTGTTTCAGAAACGAAACATGCTTGGTTAGCCAATTCCTTAAGATCTTCTGTGTTAAGCTTCTTCATCAAGCTTCTGATACGAAGAATTGAAGTTGCACTCATTGAGTATTCATCAAGTCCCATTGAAAGCAAGATTGGGAACATGGTGCTATCACCGGCAGCTTCACCACACATACCTACCCAGATACCATTTTCATGGGCACCATCAATTGTATGCTTAATTAAACGTAAAACCGATGGGTTATATGGTTGGTATAAGTATGAAAGACTATCATTTCCACGATCAGCGGCCAAAGTATATTGAATAAGGTCATTGGTACCGATTGAGAAGAAGTCTACTTCCTTAGCAAATTGATCTGCCAATACAGCAGCAGCAGGAACTTCGATCATCATACCGACTTGTAAGTCGTCTCCGACCTTAACACCCTTATCAATTAACTTAGCCTTTTCATCATTTAAGATAGATTTAGCCTTACGTAATTCGCCTAAAGTACCAATCATTGGGAACATAATTCCTAATGGGCCATAAGCAGAAGCACGAAGCAATGCTCTTAATTGAGTACGGAAAATTTCTTCATTTTGAAGTGACAATCTAATTGCACGAACACCGAGGAATGGGTTCATTTCTTCTGGTAAATCCCAGTAATCAAGGTGCTTATCACCACCGATATCCATAGTTCTAATGATAGTTTGCTTACCATTCATACCTTCGATAACGGACTTGTATGCATCAAATTGAGCATCTTCTGTTGGGAAGTCAGATGAATCCATGTATAAGAATTCAGTTCTGTACAAACCAATAGCTTCAGCACCATTTTCATGAACACCTGGCATGTCATTTGGAGTACCGATGTTAGCTGCAATGATAAATTTCTTACCATCAGCAGTTACAGAAGGTTCGTCCTTTAACTTTTGCCATTCAGCCTTTTGCTTAAGGAAAGCTTCGCCTTTTTCTTTGTATTCCCTTACTTGGTCTTCAGATGGTTCAATGATTACATCACCATCTAAGCCATCAACGATCATGTTTTGTCCATCTTGAACATCCTTGGTAACTGAATCAGTACCAACTACTGCAGGTAATTCTAATGAACGAGCCATAATTGCTGAGTGAGCAGTACGACCACCAATATCTGTAACAAAGCCCTTAACGTATTTCTTGTTTAGTTGAGCAGTATCACTTGGAGTCAAGTCGTGTGCTACAACAACAACTTCGTGATCAATTGAAGCTGGGTTAGGTAATTTCTTACCAAGAAGGTGAGCCATAATACGTTTTGAAACATCACGTACATCGGCAGCACGTTCTTGCATGTAAGGATTATCAGTCATACCTTCAAAAATTGAAATGAAGTTTTTAGCAGTTTCATCAAGAGCTGCTTCTGCATTAATTTTTGAATTCTTGATTTGTTCACCAATAGCACCAGTGAATTCTGGGTCATTTAAAATCATGAGGTGTGCATCAAAAACTTGAGATTCTTCTTCACCCAAGCTCTTCTTAGCAATATCACGAATATTTTCCACTTCACTAGTTGAATCGGCTACAGCCTTTTCGTAACGACTTACTTCTGCTTCAACATCATCGATTGATGTCTTATTGAATGAAAGATCAGGCTCTACAAGAAGATAGGCTGGTGCTACGGCAATACCGTCACTAGCTGCGATTCCTTTTAAAGTCTTGGTCATTATTCAGCTAAACCTTCTTTTTTCATAGTGTCAGCAATTGCGTCTAATGCGTCTTTTTCGTCATCACCATCTGCAGTGATAGTAACATCTGCGTTTTGACCAACACCAAGTGACATAACACCCATAATTGACTTCAAGTTTACAGACTTACCATTGTATTCCAAGTTAATGTCTGAACCAAACTTTGAAGCAGCTTGAACTAACAAAGTAGCTGGGCGTGCGTGAATACCTGTTTCTGCAATAATATGAAAATCGCGTTTTTCCATTTTGAATATCTCCTTTTATTTTCGAAAAATTAAACTGGTATCAAAATACCTATTCGGATAATAGATTATCATTTTTTTATAAAATATACAACACAAATGTAACAGTTTACATCATTTAATCTGCGCCATTTACATTATAGTACACGATATTACCGCCGCTTTTTGCACGTCCACTAATACTCTGACGCCGGCCATAATTTCTTAAAGCTTTTTGGAATTCGAAGGCACTTTTTGCCTCAACTTCGTATTCCTTTAGTTCTCCATCGGCTAATTGATCTAGAATCTTTTGATAGTCCATTTTTCCTCGTTTCCTACTTATAATCTATATTTTCAACAAGTTCATATTACTATATTTTTTATTAAAATTTATCTTTTTCCCTATTTTATAAGAAAATATAAAGATAATAATTTTTCTTACAAAAAATAAGCATTTTTGGTGTTTAGCACTTGACTTTAGTGAGTGCTAAACATACAATTTGTATAAACTCAAACTGAAAGGCGGTAATAAATTGCTTTGTCAAAACTGTCGTGAACGACCAGCGTCTATTCATTTATACACTAAAGTTAATGGCGAAAGTCGTGAAGTTGACTTATGTCAACACTGTTATCAAGAGTTACGAAATCAAGGTAAAAATATGAATAATAATGAATTTTTTGGAGATTTTGATGATTTATTTAACGCTTTGAATAGCAATAATCAAAACTCTGCTAATAATTATAATCAAGGTCCTCAAGGCCCAGAAATGCAAATGGGTGGAGGCAATGGAAATGGTGGTCAAGGTGGACGATCACTTCTTGATCAATATGGTACAGATTTAACTGAGCTTGCCAAAAAGGGCAAAATCGATCCTGTAATCGGTCGCGATCAAGAAATTGCACGTGTAATTGAAATTTTAAATAGACGAACTAAAAACAATCCTGTTTTAATCGGTGAAGCCGGAGTTGGTAAAACTGCGGTTGTTGAAGGATTGGCTCAACAAATCGTTGATGGTTCTGTCCCTGCTAAATTACAAGATAAACGAATTATTTCATTAAATGTAGTTTCACTTGTTCAAGGTACTGGAATTCGTGGTCAATTTGAACAAAGAATGGAACAATTAATTCGTGAACTTCAATCAAGAAATGATATTATTCTTTTCATTGATGAAATCCACGAAATTGTTGGGGCCGGTAATGCTGAAGGCGGAATGGATGCAGGAAATATTATAAAACCTGCCCTTGCTCGTGGCGAACTTCAATTAGTCGGTGCTACTACTATCAAGGAATATCGTGAAATTGAAAAGGATTCTGCTTTAGCAAGACGTTTCCAACCAGTTGAAGTTAAAGAACCTTCAATTGACGAAACAATCAAGATTTTACGAGGTATTCAAAAACGTTACGAAGATTACCACCATGTAAAATATACTGATGAGGCCATGGAAGCTGCTGCTAAATTATCGGCTCGCTATATTCAAGATCGTTTCTTGCCAGATAAGGCTATCGATTTACTTGATGAAGCTGGTTCTAGAATGAACTTGACTATTCCTTACATTGATAAGGAAAAGATGCAAGAAAGAATCAATGCTGCTCAACAACTTAAACAAGATGCTTTAAAGAACGAAGACTATGAGAAGGCTGCATATTATCGTGATCAAATCGAAAAATACGATAAGATGAAAGATCAAAATGTTGATCCTGATAAGGCCCCAACAATCACTGATAAGATCATGAATAAGATCGTCGAAGAAAAGACTAATATCCCTGTCGGCGATATTCAAAAGCAAGAAGAAACTCAATTACAAAACCTAGCATCAGATCTTGAAGGTAAAGTTATCGGTCAAGATAAGGCCGTAAACAAGGTTGCTCGTGCTATTCGTCGTAATCGAATTGGTTTTAACAAATCTGGTCGACCAATCGGATCCTTCCTCTTCGTTGGTCCTACCGGTGTTGGTAAGACTGAACTTGCTAAACAATTAGCTAAGCAAATGTTTGGTTCAAGCGATGCAATGATACGTTTCGACATGTCAGAATATATGGAACAATATTCTGTTTCAAAATTAATTGGTTCAGCTCCTGGTTACGTTGGTTATGAAGAAGCTGGTCAATTAACTGAAAGAGTTCGTCATAATCCATACAGTCTTATCTTGCTTGATGAAATTGAAAAGGCTCACCCTGACGTTATGAACTTGTTCTTACAAATTCTTGACGATGGTCGCCTTACTGATTCTCAAGGCAGAACTGTTTCATTCAAGGATACAATCATCATTATGACTTCAAATGCGGGTCAAGGTATTAAAAATGCTAGTGTTGGATTTGCTGCAGAAAACAGTGATGAAGAAATAGATTCAGCTCGTAATTCAATGACTCAATTCTTTAAGCCTGAATTCTTAAACCGTCTTGATGACGTAATTGAATTCAATGAATTAACCAAAGATGACTTGATTAAGATTGTTAACTTGATGTTAGACAATACTAACGAAATGGTTAAGGATCAAGGCTTACATATCGAAGTCACTGAACCTGCTAAAGAAAAACTTGTTGATGAAGGTTTCAATCCAGCTATGGGTGCTCGTCCACTTAGAAGAACTATTCAAGAAGAAATTGAAGATAAAGTTGCTGACTTTAAACTTGATCATCCAACAAGTAAGAATTTACTTGCAGATTTGGTCGATAATAAAATTACTATTAATGATCAAGACAAGTAATTGATTAGAATAAAAAGAGGAATTTAAAATTCCTCTTTTTTTATATTATTGTTAAAAATAATCCAATTTAGGTTATACTAAGAATAAAGGTAATAGTAAAAGAAATGGGTGAAATACATGCATTTAATTGATGTAACTAATAGCTATTCTAGATTGGTTGAAAGCCAGCTTAACACTACTGATGTAAACTATGTTAAAGTGTATTCTCTCGGAAATACTTCTGTAATTTACACTGAAAGTAAAACGGCAATTGGAATTGCGCTTGAAAATCATGATCGTCGAATCCGCGAAGATGAAGTTGAATTTGTTATTAAACGATTAGTTAAAAATACTGATACAACTTACACTTTGACTGTAGATAAAAGTCGCCACGTAGTTGAAATCCATATTGATAAGTAAATTAAAAAGCCTAGGTTTCTTGCCTAGGCTTTTTCTTTATAATTTTTCAGTTAATTTAACATCCGGATATTTATCATGGAAGAATCTTTCGGCAAAGGCATTTTCGAATAAGAATAATGGATTGCCGTAACGGTCTTTAACAAGTAAGTTACGTGAATTCGACATTGAAGGATCCAATTGGTCAGGATCAATCCAACGTGCCACACGATGTCCAATACTACTCATTTCTACTTCAGAATTATATTCATTTTGCATTCTAAATTTGAAAACTTCAAATTGAAGTTGACCAACCGCACCCAAAATATATTCATCAGTTTGGTAATTACGGTATAACTGAATAGCCCCTTCTTGAACCAATTGATTCATTCCCTTGTGGAATGATTTTTGCTTCATAACATTCTTAGCTGTAACACGCATAAACAATTCAGGAGTAAATTCTGGCAAAGCTGGATAAACAATCTTGCGCTTACCTGAATAGATACTGTCACCAATTTGGAAATTACCAGTATCATAAAGACCAACAATATCTCCTGCTACTGCATCACTAACTTGCACACGTTCACTAGACATAAATTCAGTTGCATTATTTAAACGAACTTGCTTACCTGTTCTAGCTAAGGTAACATCTAAGCCCTTTTTAAATTCACCACTACCTACTCGAACAAATGCAATTCGATCGCGGTGATGTGGGTTCATATTAGCTTGAATCTTAAAGACAAATCCTGAAAATTCTGGATCTTCAGGAGAAAGTTCTTCATCATCATTAACTGTATGGCTTTCTGGAGACGGAGCTAAATCAACGAAGCTGTTTAAGAAAGTTTCCACACCAAAATTAGTTAAAGCCGAACCGAAAAATACTGGAGTTTGATCACCTAAAGCAATCTTATCAAGATCGAATTTATTACCAGCTTCTTTTACCAATTCAATTTCATCTAAAGTTTCTTCAAATTGTGGATCGTGGCTTAATTCATTACTATCAGGTAACTTACCATTTTCATCAAGTGGAATGAAACGATCATCAGAATCTTTATGATAAAGCTCTACACGGTTGTTAGCAATATCGTAGAGTCCTTTTAAAGTTTGACCTGAACCAATAGGCCAATTCATTGCTACTCCCTCAATACCGAGTAAATCTTCGATTTCAGCAATCAAATCAAGTGGTGGACGTCCATCGCGATCCAACTTGTTCATAAAGGTAAAAATTGGAATGCCACGTTGCTTAACAACTTTGAAAAGCTTCTTAGTCTGTGGTTCGATACCTTTAGCAGAGTCAATCACCATTACGGCTGCGTCCACTGCCATTAAAGTACGGTAAGTATCTTCAGAGAAATCCTGGTGTCCTGGTGTATCCAGGATATTAATTCTTTTACCTTTGTATTCAAATTGCATAACCGAACTAGTAACCGAAATACCACGTTGTTTTTCAATTTCCATCCAGTCGGAAGTTGCGTAATTTCCAGTCTTTCTAGCTTTAACTGTACCAGCTTGTCTAATTACCCCACCAAATAACAATAATTGTTCTGTAATGGTTGTTTTACCTGCATCAGGGTGAGAAATAATTGCAAATGTTCTTCTAGTTTTACTTTATCTAGTAATTTCTTATCCATTAATCTTCTATTGCTTCTTCCTTTTCTAGCTTTTCTGGAATGTCCAAAATAACAGTTAACAATCTAGAACCTTTCATTCTACCAGTTGTTAATGTCATTCCATTATCTAACTTAACTTTGAGCTTTTCACCCTTAGCGGGAATAACCCCTAATTTAGTAATGACATATCCCGCAACTGTATCGACGTCTTCTATTGTGATATTAGTTTCAAATTGTTCGTTAAAATCATCTAATGGCATTTTTCCATAAATGACATATTTATTTGGTGCTAATTGATTAAACAAGACTTCTGCACGATCAACCTCATCATCAATATCACCAACAATTTCTTCGATTAAATCCTCAATTGTAGCAATACCAACTACCCCACCAAATTCATCAAGTAAAATTGCAATTTGACGCTGAGTCTGTTGCATTTCAACAAGTAATTCACCTAAATCTGCTGTTTCGGGAGCAAAGAGAGGTTCATTGATTACATCGTCATAATCAATATTTTCAAAGCCTTTTTCTCTTGCCTTTCTCAAGACTGTTCTAATATGAATTATTCCAATTATCTTGTCTTTATCTTTATGATAAACAGGAATTCTAGAATATGGCTGATGTAAAATTTCATCTAAATTATCCTGAAAACTGATTGCATCATCAATCATAAAGGCATCAGTTCGGGGCACCATCACTTCCCGAACCGTCTTTCCTTGAAAATTAAGAATACCTTCTAACATTAAGTACTCTGTATCATTAATTTGGTGATTATTATGTAGGGATTCAATTTCTTTTATTAAATGCTCACGATTTCCCTCGGCCTTATCACCTGAAAATCTATTTTTTAAACGATTAAATAAATTTTCCGCAGCAGGGTCGCTACTCATAATTAGTTACTCTCTTTCTTTAAAATGTCACTAAATACCCATATTATAGCATGTTTGTCCAATTATTATGCTAAAATACTGATAAGAAATGAGGTATATTATCATGAAAAAAAGCCATGTTTTACTAGTCTTCACCTTTTTATTGTTAGTACCATACTTTTGTAGTCTAGCAATTATCGGAATTGGCTATAATGCTCTAGTTCTCCATTCAGGCGAAATAGTAAGAACTATTATTGGCGCCTTCGTTGGCGCAATCATTATGTTTGCAATTAAAGCAACAATTCAAAGGCCAGTTGATCTTCTTGCGATGCAAACTCACGATGGTATCATTAGACAGCTTTTAAGATTTTTTAGTATTCGCAGACGATACTTCTTATTGGTTGCCAATGTCATTTTGGACTTTGTTTTATGCTTTTTAGCCACATACCTTGTTAGATCAGTTTTAACTCTAGATCAAATTGTTGGAAATGCAGCCGGAGTCGTTTTATTAGTTATGTTTGTCTCAACCTGTCTTGGAGCATACGTTGAATACGACAATCTTTCAATTGATCCAAACCAGCATTAGTATTATTTGCTAGCCTTTAAGTACCACATTTGGGCTAGCTTTTTTGTATCTAAATCTAAGTTTTGAACAAAGTATGGAGTCTCACTATCACCTGGATTTTCATAGACTTCAAATCCAGCTTCAGAAACTTTTTCAAAAAACTTAGGAAGTACAAAGTTTAGCGGTACATCGAAGGCGTTAATTTGTCCGTTTGCGTCGTCTTTAGCAACTTCGGCTGCCGGTAAAGCAAATTTCATGAGACCAGCAGGAACTTCTACATTACCTTCAACAGTTACACCATACCAGTACATAAAGTTTTCTGGTCCAAAGATAACCATGCTGGCTCTTTGGTTTTCAAGTTGATTATCTTTCAAAAACTTTTTAAAAACTTCATCATTTTCCATTTGAGCATTTGCTTGTGTAAAGGTCTTTTGGTCATCCATCATAGTTTCCACAAATGGACGACCAACAAATGTTAATTCTTTAAGATTTTCTTTTTTCATTTTATCCTCCTAATATTCACTAAGTTCTTCTAAATCAATAATTTCACCATTCAAAAACATATCAATTTCATTACTTGAAAAGCCATGGCTATATAAGTAGCGTTTAATTTTGAAATTTCGCGTTTTTTCATCGAACTTTCTAAAACGTTTAAATGCCTTAATTCCCTGTTTTTTCAAAGCCTCAAATTGATCCGTCTCATCTAAGTTTAATTCAGTTTCATCAATAATTATACTAGCCAATGAGCTATCAAAACCATGAGACAACAATTTTGTTTTCATTTTTTGCGATAATTCATTAGATGAAAGTTTTCCGACCTGATGTTGCATGGATTTTATTACTTTTTTCCCAACTGGTATCCACTCTTCTTCAGGAATATTTTCTATTTCTATGGCAATAGTTTCTGAATTCACACCTTTTTGTTGCAACTTCTTTTGCAAAGACTTAGGTCCATCAGAGCCAACATGTAAATTATTTTGCAAAAATAATTTAGTATACTGTTCATCATCAATATAACCTAACTCAGTTAATTGCTCAACTGCCGCATTTGCTGCCTCATCAGAGATATTATACTTTTTTAGGTATTGCAAAACTTCATAAACAGTCCTAGGCTCATAACTTAAAAAGCGAGCTGCAAGCTCACTGGCTCTTGCATCATCATCAAATTGCTGGATTCGCTCAATTTCTTCATCGCTAATTTCTTTTCCTTTAAGTAAGACAAACTCGGCTAAAGTTCTCTCAGTAACAGAAAAAGCATATTGATTATCGATAAAAACATTGTAACGTCCAGGTCTTTTTTGACTACTAATTTTAGTAATCGTCGACATGAGATCAACCTTTCCTTTATTTATAATTAATGCTAACAAATATTTCTAATCCTTGCTAAGAACTTTTTTATCATAGTACAATAGAATGCAAACCATTAGTTAGATTATTGTAGAAAGAAAATGAAAATGAAGAAAAATACTAATTTCAAACACAGAAATCAAGAAGAAAAAGAAAAGAATGTTATTATCACTATTAAACGTTTAGGAATTAATGGTGAAGGAATTGGATATTACCGCAAAAAGATTATTTTTGTTCCTGGTGCTCTTCCAAATGAAGTAGTTGTTGCAAAAATTGTAAAAGAATATCCACATTACATCGATGCTGAACTTGTTCGTATAAAAGAAAAAAGTGCTGATCGTGTTGATTTTCCAAGCGGCGTTAATCCTGAAATTGGTGGACTTGAATTAGCTCACCTTTCATATAAAAAGCAATTGGAATTCAAAAAAGACAATGTTTTAGAAGCCTTGAAAAAGTACCATCCTCGTGGTTACAACAAATACAAGATCAAAAATACCATTCCGGCTCCGGATGAATGGCATTACCGCAATAAAGCTCAATATCAAATTGAACTTGATCATGGTAAAGTTAAGTTAGGTTTATTTGCACCAAATTCACACCGCTTAATTGACTTACCAGAAATGCCAACTCAAAGTGTCGGTACTCAAAAAACTGAACGTGAAATCAAAAAGTTAATTGAAAAACATCACGTCTTTATTGCAAGTCGTCAGAAACATTTGGATGGAATTAAAACAGTTGTAGTTCGTCAATCTGAGGCAACTAAAGAAATCCAAGTAACTTTAATTACGGTTGGACACAAAATTAAGAATTTGATTCCATTAGCTAAAGACATTATGAAACTACCAAATGTTGTAAGTGTCTTCCAAAATGAAACTGATTGGCGCAATCCACAGGTATGGGGAAATAAAACTGAAAAGCTTTTTGGAAAAAATAAGATTACAGAAGTCATTTTAGGTAAAAAGTTTGAATTATCACCTCGAGCATTTTTCCAATTAAATCCAGTTCAAACTGTGACCTTATATTCTGAAGCATTAAAATATCTTGACTTAACTCCGGAACAAACCTTAATCGATGCCTATAGTGGTGTTGGTACATTAGGAATTCTTGCGGCCGATCAAGTTAAACAAGTAGTAGGAATTGAAACTATTCCAGAAGCAGTCGAAGATGCCCGTCATAATGTTAAATTAAATCAACTTAGAAACGCCGACTACTTTCAAGGAAGTGTTGAAAAGGTACTACCTGAACTTCAAAAGGGAGGACTTTCTATTGATGCTTTAATCGTTGATCCACCACGAACAGGATTGGCAAAAAGCCTACTTAAGACCATTCTTCGTGTAAAGCCAACGACATTTGTCTATATTTCATGCAATCCATCTACTTTAGCACAAGATCTTGTTCTTCTTTCAGAAGAATATGATGTACGTTTAATTCAAAATATCGATATGTTACCTCAAACTCCACGTTGTGAATGTATTGTAAAGCTTACTTTAAGAAAATAATTTATATACAAAAAACCAGCTATCATAAGAATAGCTGGTTTTTTGTAATAGTGGACGAGGTAAAACTATCGATTGATAGTCGCGACTTTAGACATCTGATAGATAATCATCGCAACCAACATTCACTTGTTCGGGTCTTTACATTTAACGTAACTTTGAATTGGATTAAGTAGTATCAAATGGACTACTGTTTCCAACAATACAATTCTTCTTTGGAGATAAAAACTTACTTATATTTATTGTTAAATTAATTTTTACCTCTTCCACACTCCTACTATACCATAAATGTAAACGCTTGCATATACCCCTAGTTTATATATTTATTCAAAAATTGTTTTATATGTTGCTCATAGGTCTTAGGGTGAGTAGCGTATGACTTTGCATGACTAGCTCCCGGAACTATCCATAATTCTTTTGGTCCGCGTGAAGCCGCATAATTTTTATAAACCATTTTGGTTGGAACAAATGTATCCTTAGCACCATGAATAAAAAGCATTGGCCGTTTATTTTTCTTAAGTTGATTTATTGAAGAACCGTCAGCTAGGTAATACCCTACTTTAACTTTATTAATTCCACTTAAAACCTCAACTAATGGAAATCTTGGAATAGCTGGCATATTATACAAATCCTGTGCCTCATGCTCGATTTCATCTTTTACGCTAGTATAGCCACAATCTTCAACAAATGCTTTAACCTGCTTAGGGAGTTTTTCTCCACTCGTCATCATCGTGGTTGCACCACCCATACTTACACCAAAGATAACTATCTTACTATCAGATCCATTATGGGCAATTACTTCATTTACCCATTTTTTCACATCAGCTTTTTCAACCCAACCATATCCAATATATTTACCCTGACTTTCTCCATGGGCTCTAGCATCTGGAAGCAAAACATTATAACCCAACTTATGAAATAAATTAGCATAAGCAGCCATAGTGTTCTTATTATTCATATATCCATGTAAAATAATGGCAGTTTTTTTAGAATTTTTATCTGGGATGTAGTTTGCATCTAACTTATAATTATCAGTGGCTGACTTCATATACCAATGATCTTTCTTTTGGTCATAATACCATTTCTTTTCTTGATATAATGGATCTGATTTCTTTACCACATCTGAATTTGCACTAATAAAATTCTTTTTACTTGGGACACAAGCAACATTAAAGAAATACATCCCTGCTCCAATTAGTCCCGCAGCAACAAGTACTATTATTGCTATAAGTGAAATCCAAACTTTCTTTTTCTTCATCTTAACACCTGATATTCTATTTAAATTAGTATATCAACAAGTATAGCATTTCAATTTTCATATAGAAAAGGGGTAAAAATGAGATTATACAACTTAGTAGAATTTTTAAATAATATTAACACCGAAACTAAACTTCTCTTACAAGTGAATGATCAAAAAGTTCCTCTTGGTCAGGTAAAATTAACTGCTTCAGAGTGCTTATTAATTCCTGGTAAAGAAGCATTTACTAAGAAAAAATTATTTAAATTAATTCAAAACATCCACTGTCATACTCTAACTGTTTGGATAGTTAATGATAAAAAAGAAAAAATCCCTGTATATGGAATGCAAATTTCAATTGAAAAAGGTCAAGCTACTATAATGTAAAAACGAGCCAGATTATTCTGACTCGTTTTATTTTACTTATTATTCTTAGAATCTTTTTCTAACTCTTTACCCAATTTGATGATATATTTACGAAGATCATCTTTAGTTTCTGGATGGGTTAAACCATATTCAATTGATGTTTCAAGGTATCCTTCTTTGTTACCAACATCATGACGATCACCATTGAATACGTGAGCAAATACTCTTTGAGTTTTGTTCATCGTATCGATTGCATCAGTCAATTGAATTTCTCCACCACGACCAGGTTTTTGAGTTGCTAAAATATCAAAAATTTCTGGTGTCAATAGATATCTACCAATAATGGCATAATCACTTGGAGCCTTTTCTACAGGTGGTTTTTCGACAAATGACTTAACATTGATTAAACCTGGTTCAATTTCATCTGCGGGTTCAATCACACCATACTTAGAAACTTCTTCATGAGGAACAGGCATTACTGCAATAGTTGAAGCATGAGTTCTGTCATAGCGATCAATCAATTGCTTAGTCAATGGAACTTTATCAGCCATCAAATCATCACCTAACATTACTGCAAATGGTTCATCACCAACAAAGCTTCTAGCTCTTAAAATTGCGTCACCAAGCCCAGCTGGGTGTGGTTGACGAGTGAAATATAAATTAACTCCTAAATTGGTAATATCTTGAGTTAGCTTCAATAATTCTTTTTTGCCAGTTTTTTCAAGATCCTGTTCAAGTTCTGGATTTGCATCAAAGTGATCTTCGATTGAGCGCTTGTTTTTACCAGTTACGATTAAGATATCTTCAATTCCAGATTTTTTTGCCTCTTCAACAATAAATTGAATAGTTGGCTTGTCAACTATTGGCAACATTTCTTTAGGCATTGCCTTAGTTGCTGGTAAAAATCTAGTACCCAAGCCTGCAGCTGGAATAACAGCTTTTCTGACTTTCATAAATACACACTTTCTATTAAAAACTAACTTTTATTATTTAATTGCCTTCTCTTTTGAATCACTGAAGCTATTCTGCCAGCTGTAAAATCCATTTTTCCATATCTTTTCCGGACAATAGCAGCATTAACACTTGTTCCAATTAAAAGCATTAATGAAGCCAAATTTAACCACAACATGAAAATAATAAAAGTTCCAACAATTCCATAGTTTTCCCAACTGATAGGAAAATTATGAAGATAAAAACTAAAACCAATTGATAAAAGCATCCAACCAATTACTGTAATGAATACACCAGGCCAAGTTACTTTCTTTTTGATTTTAATATTTGGCAGAACATAATTTAAATATGCGACTGCGATTGTCATAATAAATATTACTGCCGGATAACGATAGCTAAAGATCTTTTTAATCTCACCAATTGAAAAACCAAAAATAGGATGCAATAAATCTAGTATCTGCTGACCAAAAATCAAAGTCAAACTGATTGCCGTTAAAACCAAGATTAATAATCCTGTCAATAACACCGTAATTGATCTTGTCCATAAGAAACTCAACATTGATAATTTCAATTCAATTCTATGCACATCATAGAGCTTATTCATCCCTATTCTAATTGCATTAACTAAATTTGAAAATGACCAAATCGCAAGCACAATACCAAAAGAAATATATCCTGTAGAATGACTTTCTAGCAGTGACATCACGATAGGCATAATAAATTTTGAAACTTCATCTGGTAGAATTAATCTCAAATAATCTGCAATTGGCGCTGTATCAATATGAAATAATGGCAAAATGTTACCGACAATAATTATGATAGGAAAAATTGAAAATAAAATATAGTATGCAATTACAATTGCACTTTGAGTAATTTCTCCTTCAGACATAATTTGCATTATTAATTTGTATGCGTGTCCTATCTTGACTCCTAGAGATTTAGGCATGGTTTTCATAAATTAATGATTAATCTTCCATCTCATCAAAATGTGGAATGTATTTTTCATATCCATCATATGGCTTTTGCAAAGTCAAAATCTTTGGACCATCCTTGGTAATTGCGAAAGTATGTTCAAATTGAGCAGAATTTGAACCATCTGGAGTTGCATAGTAAACCCAATCATCATTAGGATCATCAACGCTTCTTTGATCAATTCTCCAGTCTCCGCCAGCTTCAACCATTGGTTCACAAGTAATAGTCATGCCTTCACGAAGACGCAAACCATGTCCTGCTTTACCCCAATGAGGAACCTCTGGATCTTCGTGAATAGTAGGTTGAATACCATGACCAACTAGTTCGCGTACATCACCATAATTATGTTCAACTTCAACGTAATTTTGAATAGCTGCACCAATATCACCAATACGATTGCCAAGAACAGCTTGATCAATACCAAGGTACATTGCTTTTTTAGTAGTTTCAATTAAGTCTTGATCTTCTTTTGAGATCTTTCCTACTGGATAAGTAGTACATGAATCAGTTTCATATCCATCTACATTGCAAGTAACATCAACCTTAACAATGTCACCTTCTTTTAAAACACGCTTCTTACTTGGAATTTGGTGAGCAATTTCATCATTAGTTGAAATACAAGTACCATACTTATAGCCTTCAAAACCTTGTTCTGAAAGACGACCACCACGACTTGAAACAAAATCTTGACAGAATTCTTCAATATCCCAAGTAGTAATTCCAGGTTTGATAACATCACGTAATGCTTCAAACATTGAAGCCAAAAGACGACCTGATTTTTGCATTCCTTTAAGTTCACGAATAGATTTAATTGTAATCAAATATTTTCTCTCCTTTTATTTTTATATTTTTCAGAAAGTTACTTTTATTATAACGTTTTTTAAAACTTTACTAAAGCATTACTGATATTTTCTGTTTTCATGTATAATACATATAAAAAAAGTAATTAATAAAATATGGAGGGCTTCATGAAAGCGACAATTGTATATGCTAGCATGACAGGAAATAACGAAGATATGGCAGAAATACTTGAAGAAGATTTACAAGATTTCGGCTTTGATGTAGAAAATAATGATGTAAGTTTTGCTGATGCTAGCGATTATTTAGAAAGTGATCTCTGTATTTTTGTTACCTACACTTACGGTGAAGGTAAGATGACTGACGAAATTGCTGACTTTTATGAACAACTTGCCGAATTAGATTTGAGTGGAAAATATTTTGCCGTAATGGGCTCAGGAGATAAAACTTATGGTGAACACTTCTGTGAAAATGTTTTTGACTTTGAAAAATTATTTAAAAAGATTGGTGCTAAAGAAGTCACTAAGCCTGTAACTATCGAAAATGCACCTGAAGATGAAGCCCTCGATTTAATTGATCATGCGGCTGAAGAAATGAATGATAAATTAAATGGATAAACGTAAATCTGTAATTACAGATGAAGCTAATATTCGTAAGCTAGGCGAAAAAATCTTTAAAAGACACCGTAATGTTTGGGTATATATGATTTTTGGATTTCTAGCAGCTTTAATCAACACAATTGCCTTTGTTGCTCTTCATAATTGGTGGCATAATTCTGTTATTATTGCGAATACTGTCGCATTTATAATTTCTAATTTGGCTTCATTTTATTTCAATCAAAAAGCGGTTTTTACAAATAATGTCGATCACGACCACTCAACGTGGCATAAAATAATAGTATTTTTTACTTACCGAATACTAAGTTTAATTCCAGATACCTTAATTATGTTAGTTGGATTATCTTGGCTTCATTTAAATGCTTTATTTGTAAAAATTATTGATCAAATTTTAGTTGGTATCTTTAATTACTTAACTACTCGTTCAGTTTTCCAAAAACAGGAACATACGATGATCGAACGAGCAAAAATGCGAGTTGAACAGCAAAAAGAAAAACATGCAAAACAAAAAAGTAGCAAGTAATCTTGCTACTTTTTTAATTGCTGTCACTATTCAAAATTTTCCGGACGATTCCGGTTTTCTTTATCAAAATAATAATAGATAGCATCCATTATTCTGTCTGATGCATGACCGTCTCCGTATGGATTCTTGGCATTGGCCATTTCATCATAAGCTGCCTGATCTTCTAAAAGATCAATCATGGCCTTCTTAACTGGTTCAACTTCAGTGCCGACTAACTTTAGAGTACCTGCCTTAACACCTTCAGGACGCTCCGTAGTGTCTCTGAGAACTAGTACTGGCTTACCTAAACTTGGGGCTTCTTCTTGAACACCACCCGAGTCAGTCATAATGAAATATGAGCGTTTAGCCAAATTGTGGAAGTCTACTACATCAAGCGGATCGATTAGGTGAATTCTTGGATCGCCACCAAGTACTTCTTTGGCCACTTCTTGTACTCTTGGTGATAAGTGAACTGGATAGATAATTTCAACATCATCATGACTATCAACTACTTGCTTCATCACCCTAAAGACGCGGCGCATTGGTTCACCTTGATTTTCACGGCGATGCATAGTAACTAAGATAATGCGGTTACCCGGAGTAATTTCATCCAAAACATCATGATGATAATCTTTTTGGACAGTTTGTTGAAGCGCATCAATTGCAGTATTACCTGTCACAAAAATATTTTCTTGCTTGTGGTTTTCCTTAACTAAATTTGATTTTGAGAGTTCAGTTGGGGCAAAGTATAAATCCGTCAAATCATCAGTCATTTGACGATTCATTTCTTCCGGAAATGGTGAATACTTATTCCAAGTACGAAGACCAGCTTCAACGTGACCCAAAGTAGTTTGTTCATAAAAACTAGCAAGTCCTGCTGCAAAACTAGTAGTAGTATCACCATGAACCAAAACAATATCTGGCTTTTCTTCTTGAATTACTCTACTCATATCAGTCAAAACTTTAGAAGTAATATCTGCCAAAGTTTGATTTTTATGCATGATATTAAAATCATAATCAGGTTTAATTTTAAAGATTTCCAAAACTTGATCAAGCATCTCACGGTGCTGAGCAGTAACTACTGTCACTTCATCAAAGCGATCATCAGCCTTTAACTTTAAAACTAAAGGTGCCATTTTAATTGCTTCAGGACGGGTACCAAAAACCGTCATTACTTTAATTTTTGCCATTTTCAAACTCCTTATTTCATTGGATTTGCCATAATAACTGTAGCTAATCCCCAAACGATAAATACACAAATTAGAGCTGTATATAAAAGATACTTCCGAGTTTTAGCGGGTCTTTTTTTATCTAAACCGAAGACTAAACAAAAACTACCAATTATGATGACTGCTGCAGCTAATAATAGAGTTAACATCTTCATTTCATCCTTTTAAATTTTCTATATCTATTAAACCATAAGGATGACCAGATTAACAAAAAAACTAGGACGGCTGTCCTAGTTTTTTAATGATCCGGGTGAGATTCGAACTCACGACACACGGTTTAGGAAACCGATGCTCTATCCAGCTGAGCTACCAGACCAATACCATAATTAACTTTATCAAAAATACTTGATAAAAGCTAATTATTTTTAATTTATTCAATACTTGCAAACATATTACGTGGTTTATCGTCTGCTTCAATCTTATCAGCTGCAAAAACAAATGGCGTCCAAATTGCTACCGCAATAATTATATTGATAATACTTAAAACAATTGCGCGCCAATCATAATTACATGCTAAATATGGTCCAATTATTGGTGGCATTATCCAAGGAACTGCCACTTGAACTGGATTAACTAATCCCATCTTAGTTATCCAATATGAAAAGGATACATTAACTAAAGGAGCAACGACAAATGGAATACAATAAACAGGATTTAAAATTACTGGAATCCCATAGACAATTGGTTCATTGATATTAAAAATTCCCGGAGCTAACGCAATTTTTGCAACAGTTCGATAATCGCTTCTCTTCGAGAAAACTAAAATTGCAATTATTAAAGCAAGAGTGCCCCCTGCTCCACCAAACCAGGCAAAAGCATTAAAAGATCCACTGACCCATAAATAATCAGGAATTTTCCCATTGTTAGCTGCAGTAATATTGATATTTTGTGCTGTCAACCAAATCGAATCAACAATTGGTGCCAAGACACCAAGACCATTGAATCCAAAGAAACAGAATACTTGCACAAGAACCGTTACAAGTACGACCATTCCAAAACCTTGTCCCATTCTTACGAGTGGTCCTTGGATTGAATTTAACAGCCAATTTCCAAAATAAGTTCCTGTAGTAACTTGAAAAATGTAATTGATAGTTCCAATTCCAAAAATTGAAATTATTCCAGGAATCAATGCATCGAACGCTACCTGCTCTGCATGAGGTAAATTGGCATTAATATGCAACAATAATCTTGCTCGGTAACATAAAAAGTAAATTAAAAAGCCTAGTGAACCAAACAAAATTGCGGTAAAAATTCCTGTTGTTGAAAATTGAGAAATATCGAAGGCATCTTTTGCAGTAATTACATTTCCTTGAATCTTAACCTTCACATAATTAGCAATGCTCATCATAAATGATGCAAGTGAAACAAGCGCCCCCATTAAGCGGTTGATTTCAAATGTTTTAGCTAACTGATAACCTAATGCTACTGCTAAAAATAAGGCAAAAAGCGCATATGTTCCACGCCACACAACATCACTAATCATACTAAGTGGACTCATGATGGCTGAAAATGTCGTCCATCCAAGTTGAGTTTTGGACGCTGTTATTAAGCTTTTGACTAGCACAGCGAGTGATCCGGCAATTGTAATAGGAAGCATAGAAATAAACGCATTCCTAAGTGCAACTAACCAACGTATTTGTGCCAGTCGATTGGCTATTGGTAATATATAGTCTTCCAGCCATTTTACTATTCGACTCATTTTTTCACCTTCAAGTAGTGGGGATGATACCCTTTATTTTTGTTATTACGTTTTTTCCGCTTTTTCTTATTCACTTTAACTACTTTATTTTCACTCTGTTCTTCTTTAGTTATCTTTTCGACTTTTTTCTTCTTTTTAGGCAATTTGGTGGTCAGTTTATTACCTGAGAAATATACCCGTGTAAGTTCAACATGATCTTCTAATAGTTTCTTTAAATCACGAAAGTCATGATCGTTCCCAAGCGATACAACATAACCAACCGCATTCATTCGCCCAGTTCTTCCTGCTCGATGTAAATAGGTATTTACATCCCTTGGAATATCGAAGTTGATGACATACGTTAATCCTGGAATATCTAAACCACGCGCTGCTAAATCAGTAGCCAGTAACAACTTAGTCTTACCCGATGCCAAATTATGCAAAGCTTTTTGTCGGCGTTCTTTACCAAAATCAGTTGCCAATAAGTCAAACTTAGTTTTTGTGTGAGAAAAAATTCCCGCAAACTTAAGCATAGTTTGATTTGAGTCAAAGAATAAAATACCTTTAAAATTCTCTAGTCTTGTAAGACGCTGTAAAAATTCAATCTTGTGGGCATTATCAACCTGTAAAAAATAATTTTTATTTTCGGTTTCTTGTTCTTTTCTAACATCAATTAGTAAGAAATTACGTTCAAACAATTCTTCGGCTTCTCTAGTAATCTCGGAATCAGTTGCTCCAAATAAAAGAATTTGAGAATCCGAACCGAGATTTTGACCTAACGAACTGAGCAAATTCATCTTAGTAAATTCTAAAATATCATCGGCTTCATCAATAATTAGAGTCTTGATCTGATTCAATTTAATTCTGCCACTTGAAAAGAAATCAAAAAATCTTCCTGGAGTTGCAATTACAACTTCTGGATGCTTCTTCTTTAAATTATCTTCCTGTCTCTTACGATTACCTGCTCCTACGAGACTTACCCCACGTAAACCTAATGCATGAATATAAGGGTTAATTGCTCTTCTAATTTGAACGGCCAATTCAGTGGTTGGTGCAAAAATAACTAAACTATTTGCTTGACCAGGTTCTAATCTTTCTAAACTTGGCAAGGCATATGCCAAAGTTTTTCCTGTTCCTGTCTTTGCAAGAGCGACCAAACTTGCACCATTTTTAATTGCATCATATGTTGCAGTTTGAATTAAAGTCGGCCTATTTTTGTGTTCTTTCTCTAAAACTGTTTTTACTTTTTCTTGATACATTATTATTGCGTTAATTGTCCATATTTCTGCTTATACTGTGCAACCGTACCATTATAGGCATACATAGTTACACCTTTTTCTAATCCATCAACATCATTTACTCTACCGTTAGTAGTGTAGCGCCAAAATGAATATTTAATTTTACTTGGTCTTTTTTTACTTTCAGCAACAAACTGAGTTCCTTTAGGAAAAAAATTATGATATTTTTCATCAACTACAATGAGAACTTTTTTACTATTGTTTTCCAACATTTTCGTAAAATGTGCCATCGATTGTAAAAACTTTTTATCACGATTTTCTACGGCCGGAATGACCATTATTGGCAAACTTCCAGTATTGTGTTCTACTTTTTTCATAAAGAAATTGTACTGCTGCAAAGCAGTCGATTCATTACTATAATACATCTCAGTTCCAAAAGCCAATTGTGTCCCTAAAATTTGATCACGATATGATAAATAATTCTCATCAAAATAAGATCGGCCTTGAGTACTTCTTAAATATACAAACGAAATTCCATTAGTTTGTAATTTGTGCAAATCAACATAATCAACATCTTGATCAAGTTCGACTCCAATCGCGCTTGGATTTGAATTAGCAGGTTGAGTAGTTTGCTTTCTAAAGTTAATGAATCCGATCACTAAAAAAGCAACTGCTAGAATCAACAAAACTAAAATTGCTGGTAAAGTGACTTTATGATGAAATCTTTTCATGAAATCATCCTTTCTTTACTATTTTACCCAATATACACACTAATACCAAGTATCAGAGCAGGTATTTATCCATGAAAAAAGTAGTCATTGCAAATTTGCGATGGCTACTTTCTAATTTTCTGTTGATTTTTAAATTTTATTTATTCACATATTTTTGAATAATTTCTGGTTTAAGAACACCAATGTATGGTAAGTTGCGGTACATATTTAAGAAATCAAGTCCGTATCCAACAACGAATTCATTACCAACATCGGAACCATAATAATCTACTACAACATCATTTTCACGACGAGCATCCTTATTAAGAAGAGCACAACACTTTACACTCTTAGCTCCTCTTTTTTTAATCAAATCCTTCATATATTGAAGGGTAAGACCCGTATCAACGATATCCTCAACGATTAAAACATCACGATCTTTTACATCAGCTGATAAATCTGTGATAATTTCAACTTTACCACTTGATTCAAAACCATCACCATAACTTGAAACATCAAGGAAATCAAGTTGATGGGCAACATCCATCTCTCTGGTTAAATCAGTTAAAAAGTAAATTGCACCTTTTAACGCACCAACCACAATTGGCTTCTTACCTGCATAATCTTCGGTTAATTGCTTACCTAAACGTACACACATATTGTGAATGTCTTCTTGTGTAAATAATTTATGATCAATAATATTATCTATATTGTCGCTTTTTACCATTAGTATACCCTTCAATTCGCATCATAAAAGAATTCTTAATATTGAAAATTATATCATTATTATCAAAAAAAAGCGCCACTCTTGACGCCTTTTTCCGTAATATTTCTATTTTTTATCATTTGATTGATCGGAATCATCATTTTCTTGAGAAATTGGACTAACAATAAACCAACGCATAAATCCTTGTTCAATATTATCAAGTACAAACTTATAGCCATCCAAATCAATTGATGAGCCTTTCTTTAAATCTGGATAATGTTCCATCATATATCCACCTATAGTGATAATATCACTATCCTGAAAGGCCTGCATATCTGTGTGGAAATATCGTTCAAAGTCATAAAGCGTAGTCTTACCAGATACATGAATCTTACCGTCTTTATCTTTGATAATATAGTCATCTGAAACATCATCAATTTCATCTTTAACGCTTCCAAACAACTCTTCATAGATATCTTTATCAGTCACAATTCCGCTGGTACCACCATATTCATCTACTACAAGCACGATTGGAGTATGCTTTTTAATCATTAAGTGAAGAATATCTTGAATTGGCATTGATTCAGGTACAGTAATAATTGTCCTAATAATTCTAGTTACAGGGACGGTTTGATCAATTTGAGCTTGTTGAACGATATCATATGCATATACGTATCCAACAACATCATCCTTATCATTGTCTCGAACAACTGGAAAACGACTAAATCCCTCTTCTAAGTACATCTTCAATGCACGTTCAATTGTATCTGTTGAATTTAAGACCGTTAACCGTGTTCGGTCTGTCATGATATCTTTAGCAACTTTATCATTTAACTCAAATGCACGCTCCATATAAGTTAAATCATACTTATCAAGAGCTCCACCATGAACGGCATTTCGAGATAATTTGATAATTTCTGATTGGGAATAGATTTGATTTTCTTCATCTGCAGATTGAAAACCCAATAATTTTAAAAGCCCATTTGAACTACTGTTAAGTAACCAAACAAATGGATACACCAACGTATGGAACCATTGAAGTGGTGTAATAATAGCCATCAGCATTTTAACTGGCATATCAATCGCAATATTTTTTGGAACAATTTCTGTTACAACAACTTCTAAGTAAGTAAGCAAAATCAAGCCTAAAATTGCACTCACCGACTTTACCAAAGATGGGCTCATCGGAGTAAAATTAAACAATTTTTGTAACATTGCCGCAAAAGTATCTGCAGAGAACCAACCAAGGATTGCTCCAACTAAAGTAGTACCAACCTGAGTTGTGGATAAATACTCATTCAAGTTATGCACCATATGTAAAGCACGCTTTAACTTTTTGGTATTTCCTTGCTTATTAGCAATCATATCTTCAAGTTGACTTACACGTGTTTGGACTAAAGCAAATTCGGCTGCAACAAAGAATGCAGCAAAAACAAAGATAACTAAGGTAGCTATCAACTTCTCAATTATTTCAGGATCACTCAAAATTATGTCACCTTTTTAACAACAATTTCAATGAATCACAATCATCAAAAAACAATACTATTTTTTCAATTTAAAAATCTTTTCAAATGGTACTCTTGCTGGGTAGAATTTTGGATCATTTACTTCAGCGTTACGGTCTTTATAACCAAGACCAATTGCCATACCAATTGATTCATCTTCTGGAATTTCAGCATATTTACGAATAATATCTGGATATGAAACTAATGAATGTGCTGGCATAACAGATAAACCATTATTAATTGCAACTAACATAATGCTTTGTGCAAATATTCCTAAATCAAATACTGACCATGCTGGT
>NZ_CALPCQ010000016.1 GCF_943193025.1 Lactobacillus agrestimuris | reverse complement strand
TCCTATTTTGATTAAATAAATAATTAAAAAATCAATTTGCGAGAAAGAACTATTTACACAAAAGATTTGACAGTCTCGCATTAATGATCAAAAACACTAAAAAACTCTTATCTACATGAAAAGTAGGTAAGAGTTTTTTATTTAAGAATATTATTGAAAATTAAATATATATTAGATAATATTTAATATAATATTCAAATTTTACGAAAGATTTCTTTATACGTTTGAACCTGAAGGAGAAGAAAATGAATTTAGATCAACAGTGGCAAGATATGTATCAAGCTGCAAAAAGAGTTCAAGGATTTCACCAGATTTCTGAACATATGGAAGCAGGTGGAGTGTCTGCTAGTGTTTTGTCAGATTCAGGAAAAATATATACGGGAGTTTGCGTGGATACGGCATGTACATTAGGTGTTTGCGCAGAGCGTAATGCTATATTTAACATGATTACAAATGGCGAAGTGAAAATTCAAAGGGTTTTGGCATTAATGTCTAATGGAAAGAATGGCGCACCATGTGGAGCTTGTAGAGAATTTATGGTTCAACTGATGGAAAAAGATTATAAAAATATCGAAGTCATGATGGATTATGAAAAAGGTAGAATAATGACCATGGATGAATTAACGCCTGAATGGTGGATTTAAAATTTTGATTAAAGTATAAAAAAAGGATAAATATGAAAAATACCCAAATATTAGCTGATTTAAATCAAAAATTAAATACTCCTAAGTCAGAGTACTCCGATGATGAAATAAACTGGTTAATTAAACATATTGGTGACCCTAACAGCAATATTCGCGATGCACTGGTTTGCAATACTTTTGGCAGTGGTTTCTTTGAAGAAAAATTTACTAGGGAACAAGCTCAGTTTTTATTTAATAATGTTGAACAAAAGAATTTACTTTTTTATCAAATTTCGAAGGCTTCATCAGCTACATTAACTCGCTCCTTTACTTGCTTATTATTGCAGTTAATTATTCAAACTAACAGTGATAAAGATTCAAAATATTTTAAAATATTGAATTCAAGTGAAGAACAATTTATAGTTAATTCTTTAGTTGAATATTTAGGGAAGGAGCATGATTATACGGGCTTTGATGGAAAGTATGGCTGGGTCCATGCCGTAGCCCATTGTTCAGATGCATTGGAAGCATGTGTTAAACAAGGATTATTCAATCAAGATTTGACTCAAAAATTATTAGTATCAAGTAATAAATTATTTTGCCAAGTTAATAATCGTTTTGTTGATGAAGAAGAATATCATTTAGCTGATGTATTCTTTGCATGTATGAAGCAAACTGAATTGAATAATAATGATTTGCTAGAATGGTTTACTTCTTTTAATTTCGATCCTGAATCATCTGATCGAGTTGAGTTTTATCGTTTTGGTAATTTAAAGTCGTTTGCAGAAGATATTTATACAAAGTTAAATACACTAAATCTTTTAGATAATAATTTGAAGAAATATATTGAAAAAGAATTTAGTCAAAAATATTAGTTTCAAAATTAGTTAGGGTGACTATATGAAAGTAAAAGTAGAATTCAATGATCAAGGTTATTTACCAGATAAGTACACAAAACATACCAGTGCAAGTTTACGGGTAGATGGTAAACCTGCCGTTTCATTTCCATTTGAAGTGGATGATTTACCTAAAGGAACAAAGACTCTTGCTTTGTATATGAAAGATTTTGATTCAGTGCCGGTGTGTGGTTTCGTTTGGATCCATTGGCTCGCAGCAAATATTGATGCTAGTCATACAAGTATTCCAGAAAATATGAGTTTGAAACCTCAATTTGATTTGGTTCAAGGTAGAAATAGTAACGCTAGCAAATTTTTAAGTGGAGAGACCGGTCCTAAAATAGGTTATACCGGACCTCAACCACCAGTGGGAGTTCATGATTATACTTTGACAGTTTATGCTCTTGATACAAAATTAGATTTATCAGAAGGTTATTGGTTAAATGAATTTTTGAAAAAGGCCGATAACCATATTTTAGAAAAGCTAGATATAAATTTACCAGTTCATAGTTGATAAGATAGGGAGTTGACTGTAAATCCTGTTGAGATGAAGACAGATGTCATTTTTGTCGATCCCCGCGTAGTTAAAATGGTTAGTGTGTTAAAAAAGTGATTTTTTAACTACTGTCAGTTAATTGTCGGCTAATTGTCAGGAATATTACCTGGGAAATTTTTAGTTACTTTACTAGACTAAAACTAATTAGTAGGAGGTCAGTAAAATGCAAAATAATAAAGTAAAAAAATTACGTTTAGCACAACATCTATCTCAGGAGCAATTAGCTGAAAAGGCAAATGTTTCTGTGCGAACAATTCAGCGTCTGGAAGCAGGAAAGGATGTAAGTGCATCTACGCTAAATTTAATAGCAAACGCTTTAGGAGTAAGTGTAGAAAAACTATTCTCACCAATAAATTCTTCTGAGCAGCAAGAAAAAATAAATCTAGCAAAGGAACAACAAGTTCAATTAGATAAGCGTTATACTGAGTTTCGCACCTTTAAAATGTTTTATAGCAGTGTATATGTAATTATTATGCTGTTTCTCTATACAATTATTTATGCATTGCCTCTTTCAGATAATATTTATGATATTTTAGAAATTTTATGGATAGGCGGTTGGATGATAATGATACCAGTAAGACGTTGGTTAATTATAAATAAAGTTGAGCCAAGATTAGATAGAAAATATCCATTAACTGCAGATTGAGAGTATAGTGCAGGAATTAAGTTTTTTGTTTACTATTGATTGATATGATCTAACTAAATAATAAAAAGCTGATCAAAAAGATCAGCTTTTTAATTTTGTTTATTAGAATCGACTTTTAAATGATAATGTTCCATAAAAAATCTTGCAATTGGCTGGGCAATTAAACCCTCAATTAAAAGTGCCAAACCAAAGTTTCGCGGCCAAATTTCGAAAAAGTTTTTAAGAGTATGCATTGGAATACTTCTTTGTCCGATAGCACTACCAATTAAGGTCATTAAAGCTGAAATAATAAAAACATTGCATAGAGTATTTATCCAGATTTGAGTTTTGAAACTATCATCTTTATGAGTGATTTTTTCTTTTAAGAAGGTGGCAGGTTTTTCGGCTAATAACACTACTAAAATTACGGCAATCCAGATAAATGGTAAAACATGGAGTACCTTAAGATAATTGGTCAAACTCCAACCCATTTCCCAAAGTGAAATAATTGGTCCTATTATGTTGACCGAAATAAAAGAAACAATAAACATAAACATTGCTTTTTCTTTCCAGTTACGGGGTAGCTTCATATAAAATTCCATTTTTACTCCTTTATAAAACAAAAAAGGTCCAACAAACTATGATGTTTGCTGAACCGTTATACGCAAAATATTTATAAGACTAAACTATTATACATAGACTATTTAAAATTTTCAAAGTGAGCATGATAAAATTTGCTGTAGTAAAAGGGAATTAATGATGAGTAAATATAAACTACTGTGGAAATATTTAAAAGAAAAGCCATGACCGAATCAAGGTTATGGCTTTTCTTATCTCTATATAAAAACTATCTCACAATAATCCGCCGATTTTATCTGCTAGGGCCGGATAGATTGGAACCAACTTTTTGCGCCACTCATCTCCTGTAATTTTCAACCCAATCACTGGAATCAAGTAGTTGATATCATCAGCCGCCTGAGCACCGATTTCACTAGCTCCAACTAATTGGTGCCCATGATTGAACACTAAAGTCAGCTTGGTTTGTTCATTCATACCCGCATATAAACTACCTCCTGACAAATCATGTTCTACGATTTCAAAGTTTGAATCATCTTTTTCAGGAATATGACCTACTTGCGCAAGTTCAGGATAAGCAAAGGCTGTAGTTCCAATCACTGGTGCAACAAATGCTTCGGATTTTCCTTTTTCTAAATAATCAAAAAGATATCCTGCTTCATATTCTGCTACTGTTGTCAGTTTAGGGAGCTTCTGATTAGTTATATCGCCAATTGCGTAAACATCTGATGCGGTGGTCATCAAGTGATCATCGACAGTAATTCCTTTTCTGTCATATTCAATACCGGCTGACTCTAAATTAAGCTTATCAGCATTAGGAATACGGCCACTAGCATCAATTACATAGTCTGTAGGGATTTCTTCATCACGGTTGGTTGTTAAGATTAATTCATTATCGATCTGCTCTAGTTTTTGCGTCTCAGTGAAAAAGATAATTTTAATGCCACGCTGTTCCATTTTGGTAATTAATTCTTGCGCATATTTTTGATAAAAGCCACGTAAGATACGGTCTGAGCGGACTAAAATTGTAACTTCACTGCCAGCCGCAGCTAAAAAGGTTGCTAGCTCAATTCCAACGAAGCCGGCACCAATTACAACTGTACGCTTAGGTAATTCGCTTAAGGATAAAACATCACTTGAATCATGGGTTAATTCATGACCAGGCAAGGTTAGGCGGTGCGGACGATGACCGGTCGCAATAATAATTTTATCGCCTTGGTATTGTTTGCCATTTACTTCAATTGTGTGTGGTCCGACAAATTTACCGTAGCCGACTTCAACGTCACACATATTTTCATATATCGCGCGTGTTTCATCAGGCCATGAGTCAAAACGAGCCTTCTTGGTTTTCATCAATTGTGACCAATCAATCTTAGCGGGTTCTGCAATCCCTTTACCAACTAATTGCTGCGTTGCAAGGGCTGCTGCTATTGTTCCATGCAAAAAGATCTTTGGTTCACATCCGACATTGGGACAAGTTCCACCAAATAAACCACCTTCAACTGCTAGTAAGCTTTTACCTGTCTTTGCAATTAATTTTGCCAATTTATAACCAGCAGGACCAGTACCTAAAATAATGTAATCGTAGTGCTTCATAATGTACCTCGTCTTTAATCTATGATTATTCTTTTATCAAAAAGTATAAAACAAATCGGCACCGAAAACCTCATTGATGCATTATTTTCTATTTTTAGATTTCGTGATAATGTTGCTTTCCTAGGAGGGGAGGTATCTGATCTGTAAAGTAATGTGATAAACTGCTGTACTACTTGTCCGCGTAAGAGCTAGAGCTATTCTAAGTCTAAATGCTGGAAGAAATTATTAAGTGATTTATTGAGAGCTTCATTACTAAAATTGAGGTCGCTAACTCTTTTATTATTGATGAAAGAGCTGACTAATAAGATGTTTACTTTAAGCTTCTTAGGGTGAGTAGTACCGTGCGCTGCGACAAAATACTTCTCTGATACTTTGACCACACGGTTGAGAATATCTTGATTTCCCTTATTAATTTCTATAATTAAACCGGGAGACTCGGCTAGCGCCTTACCGAATTCAATATTTTTATTAACGCCGAATTTACCTGCTTTAATTAAATCATCCAGAGTATTTGCCAATTGTTTTAAGGCTAATTCTAGAACTGCTTCTTGTAAATCTTGTTGTGAGCCAAAAATATAATAGATCGGCTGAATTGAAATGTGACAAGCATTTGCGATATTTCGTACCTTTAATTTTTCTAAGCCACCTTTATTAAAAAGCTTAAGCGAAGAGTGCAAAAGCAACACTTTAGTAAAGCCTTTTTCTGTCATAATTAGTCATCCCTCAATTTATTTTTTTCGTGAATAAAAATTATATCAAGAAAAAGATAGCGCTGTAAATAGAAAAACTTGTATATAGCAAATATACTAGTGGCGCACTTTTTGCTATATACAATATAACAGTGCGCTGTTTTTAAAATGAGGGTTAATTTATTGCAATTTTGGACAAAATAAAGCCTCGCTTCTTAGCGAGGGAAGGGAAAATATATTTACGGATGATATAAAATAAATTAAGTGTTTAATGATAAGTTGTTAAGAAAAAGATTATATACTTGATTGCTGAACGAGAGGCTATGCATTAATCATTGGAGAGAAGGGCATAATAAAAAACGTAAAAACTAAGTATTTTACGTTTTTTAGTTGAACTTATTTCTTTGCGGCAGCTTCTGCTTCAGCGGGTGTGTTTGATGGTGTTAAAGTAATACCATCTGGATCAATTTCAACATCGCTTGCTTTCACATAGGCATCCTTAATTGGAAGTCTATCAGAAATACGACTACCATCACTTGTAATGCGATAGACACTTCTGTATTGGCCGTTTAAACTTAAGCGATAGAATAATTCAGCTTTATTATCTTTTGCTACCCAAATATATGACAAATTTTTGACTCCCCAGATCATATCATTTTTCTTAATAATAATATTTTGAGAAGTACCATCTGCATTATATACTTCAACAGGTTTAGACATCGTAATCATTGAAGTATTTGTCTTATAGTATTGTTGAACTGGTAATTGCTTAGCAGCTTTAACAGCAGTGTTGTAGATCCAATAATTTGTTCCCTTGATGTGATAGATTGCTAATTCACCGTCATCATCACCGTCTGTCCCCGTATCAGCACGAGTACCTTGTTCTAAGCGATCTACAGTAAAAGTAGTCCCTTTTTTCACTCTTTTATTAGTTGGTTGTACCGCTTCATATCCATCTTTAACAGTATAAAGAGTTGTGTTGGAAATAGTTACTGTAACTGTAGTTTCCTGAGCACTAGTAGTACTTTGGGAATTATTAGTAGTGTCTCTATTAGTTGGATTATAATTGGTATTAATAACGTTACCTACATTAGATGTTCTAATGTATTGCTTATTCGGACCACCAACCCTAAAGTAGCTTTTTCCATTTCTAAATTTATAACTACCACCGTATGTAGTAATTACTTGACCTTTTGTTAATACCCAACTTCCATTATGTGATGTTCTACGTGTAGAACTACTATAAACATAAGCATTATGAGTTAAGCGTCTTGTAACACCATCAATATTTGTAATTTTTAAATATTGATTTTTACCTGTGATCTTATAATATAGATTACCTTTGATAGTTATAAGAGATTGGTCTACATTAATTTTATTATAAGCATAATATTTAGCACCGGTACTATTTCCATTTTTGTCATAGGCAATTGAATTATGCATAACTGTTTTTTTAATAGAATTATCAGCGGCTTGAATTGTGTGAGTCTGTGATCCAAATGCAGCTAAGGGACTAACAGCCATTAATGCTGCAACTGAAGCCATAATGATTTTATTTTTCTTCATAAAAAACACACTCCTTATAGAAAATATTTCTATTTCTCCATAAATTATCTTACCTTTTTAGAATTATTGAAAATAATAAATACAAAAAGAGATGCTAAAATTGGCATCTCTTTTCATTAGACTGTAAATTTTATTTCTTTGCGGCGGCTTCTGCTTCAGCGGGTGTGTTTGATGGTGTTATCGCCTTACTATTACTCATGAATTGAACATCACTTGCTTTTACATAACCATCATCAAAGTTGATATGTCCATTATTAGATGATACTTCTTTACCTACTAAGTGGTAGAAAAGCTCTGCTTTATTTTCACTTGGAACCCAAATATATAATAACTTGTCTACTTTATATTGACCAGATTGTCTTCTAATGTAATCACCATTGGTGTTTATCTTACTACCACTTGCATTATAGAGGTCTGTTGCTTGTGGGAACTTAATGTATGAATTATGTTCTAGATCGTAGTTATGAAGTGGTAGTTTCTTGGCAGCAGTTACATCAACAGCTAAAATCCAAGTATCTGTACCCTTAATTCTGTACAAACCTTCTCGACCTAGAGCTGTTGGAAATTGGTCAGCGAATGGTGTTACCTCTAATCTATCTACAATAAATTTTGTACCAGCTTTAAGGTTCTTTTGGATTGCTTTGGCTTGACTATCGTAAATATTTACACCATACATATTCTTTACGGTAACAGTAGTTTCTTCAGCACTAGTATTAGTAGAATTATTTGATTTATTAGTTGTAGTGTTTGACGAACTATTAGAATTTGCACTAATAACTGGTCCTAAATTATACGATTTAATATATTGTTTAGCTGGACCGCCCACTCTGAAGTAGTGCTTGCCATTTTTGAATTTGTAAGAACCACCATAAGTAGTGATTGTTTGTCCTTTATACAACTTCCACTTGTTTTGGTAACTGGTACGGCGGGTAGAGGTACTGTAGATGTAGGTATTGTGAGTGATTCTTCTAGTTACACCATCAATGTTAGTAGCCTTTAAATACTGGTCTTTGTCGGCAACTTTGTAATAAATACTATTACCAATTTTTTCGGGATTAGCTACTAATTTAGCATAGCTAAATGCATTGTACTTTACGCCAGTGCTATTGCCGTCTTTGTCATAAGCAATAGCAGTGTGCATAATCATTTTATTGGTAATATTGGTGTCAGCAGCTTGAACTGTGTGAGTCTGTGTTCCAAATGCAGCTAAGGGACTAACAGCTATTAATGCTGCAACTGAAGCTAAGATAAATTTATTTTTCTTCATAAAAAACACACTCCTTATAGAAAATATTTCTATTTCTTCATATTATCTTACCTTTTTAGGATTATTGAAAGTAATAAATACAAAAAGGAGATGCTAAAATTGGCATCTCTTTTCATTAGACTGTAAATTTTATTTCTTTGCGGCGGCTTCTGCTTCAGCAGCTGTGTTTGATGGGGTTAGCTTTACGCTTCCATCAATAAATTTAACATCGTTAGCCTTTACATAAGCATTATGACCAACATTAATTGTGCTCCAATGAATGGTTGGCGTTGTACTTGCATAAAAGCTTGTGCCTACCAAATGATAGAATAATTCTGCCTTATTTTCACTTGGTACCCAAATATATACTAACTTGTCTACTTTCAATTGGCCTTTTTGTTTACTTATTTTTTGACCGTTATGATCTTGGATAATTCCGTCTGCATTATACACATCAGTATCTTTAGGGAATGTAATGTATGAGAAGTTTTCAAAGAAATAGTCATGTAGTGGTATACTCTTAGCAGCTTTCACATCAGAAGCATTAATCCACTGATTAGTACCCTTGATGTGATAAAAATGGTCGTCGTTTTCACTTCTCTTAGAGAGTTCATTAAGTTCCAAACGATCAACTGTAAATTTTGTTCCTACAGGAGTAATATGAGCCGTTCCCTTATAGCCATTATTAGTTTGGGTAATTAAACGAGTAGGAGTGGTTACAGTGACTGTTGTTTCTTCCGAATTAGTAGATGCTGATGATGAACTAGATCCATTCACTGAAGTATTAGTTTTAATAACTGGTCCTAAATTATATGATTTAATATATTGTTTAGCTGGACCGCCCACTCTGAAGTAGTGCTTACCGTTTTTGAATTTGTAAGAACCACCGTAAGTAGTGACGGTTTCACCTTTATAAAGCTTCCATCTGCCGTTATACGAAGTACGATCATTGGAAGATTTATAAATATAAGTATTATGCATTACTTTACGTGTTACACCATCAATATTGGTAGCTTTTAAATAGTGATTTAGTCCATTTACTTTGTAATACAAATTGGCATTTATTTTTACAGGCTTAGTCATTACATCAACGGTCTTGTATGCATAATATTTGGTACCTGTGCTCTTACCATCTCTGTCATATGCCATTGAAATATGCATGATTGTTTTAGTAATAGAAGTATCTGCAGCTTGAACTGTGTGAATATTAGTAGAACTTTCTACCCAAGAAGTCATTCCCAACAGTGCAGCTATAGAAATTAACATTAATTTTTTATTTTTCATGCTAAACATCCTTTCTAAATAAGGCTATTATCTTACTTTTAAAAAGGTAAAACAAGTAAAAAAGGGGATTGGAATTTTATCAATCCAATCTCCTTTTTTCATCCATATTAAAGAATTAATCCCATGACAATTCATAAATTCTGTTTAATACTGTCTTATTTTCTCCAGAAACATCTTCATGATAAGCAACAGTTAAATAGCCATGATTTTCGCCAATAATTTGAATGCTTTCTACTTCACTATGATGACCTGAAATATCTAGTTTTTTAAATGCACTTAAGTTCACCGCACTCCACTGAGATTGATCATAATGTGCATAATACGGAATTTTAACAATTTGTTTGTGGTGAGTTGTCCAACCTCTGACATTAAGAGATGGGCGAAGTTGACTGGAAATATAAATATTACCGTCGTTATCAAGATCAAAACCTTGAATTGAATTAATAAATATTATCTTGCCCCTCACCATAAAGGTTAGAAACGGTAAAACTATCTTGATATGGAAAACCTTCTAGGCTTACATAACCTTTACCGGCATTATCTAAAGATCTATTAATCTCGTCTAAATTATAAATAGTAAAGTGCCCAATTTCACCATTTTCAATAGTTGCAATTAATAATTTAGTATAGTCAGGTGAAACGGCAGCCTCTGCATGTGTCATTGAATCACCACCGAATGGGGCAGAACCAGCATAACTTAAGAAGGCTAAACGTGGAAATTCAGTATTATCTGTATGAGAGCCAGAAGTATAACGAATATCAATACGCGCAATTTGTTTGGCCCAGTTATAGTTTGGATCATTGTGTGATGGTTTAACACCAACAAACCATTGACCAGATCTACCTGCATATTCCCAAGTTTGAGTGTGACCGCCTGCTTGACCAGATAATTCAAGAATAGGATTATTAATTTTACTTCCACGGTAACCACGTAAAATAGTGGTTGCACCGTTGCGTAATTGCAAAGCATAAACATACTTAGAACCCACATTACCTTTTTGGACAACAGCTTTATAGTCTGTTCCAATATCAAATTGACTCAAAATATTAACATTAGTAGTTTCATTTAATGTTCTCATAATAAAACCTCCGAAAAAATTTCTATCTTCTTATTTAGAAGAATTTTCATTAATAATCTTTGCGACCTTCGCAAAAATATCCATTACATCTTGATCTTCAACTTTAAAGCCCTTGGCTTCTAGTCCGTCTACTACTGCATTGACAACCCGATTAATCTTCTGATCGTTGGCCAAGCTTTCTTTGTTGTACAAGCCAACGTAGCGTTTCATTAGGTCATCAGCGGTAATACGAAACTGCTCCAGCCTTTCGTTCTTAAAGTGAACATGACTCAAGATGCTGATACCTACAATGCTGATGAACCACAACACAAGTGTTATGAGTTCAACACAATCATGGATATCCATTACTTTTCACCTACCTCTCTTTTAGTAGAGGGTGGGTTAAATGCCCATTGGACATCACCTCTGTGAAGTGTCTAACAGTTGCTCCTATTCCTTTTTTGCATAAGCATATTTATCATTGAAATAAATACGCTTATATACTACAATAAAGGTATAAGAAATTTCCCTAATGCTACAATCCTCACTGCCAAATAAGAAATTGTAGTGATTAGGTGGTTCACAACTTGTTGACGATTTATATAATATGCTCATTAGCATATTTAGTCAAGAGTAAAATATGTAAAAGCATATTTTGGCATGGATGAAAAATGGAGAAAACCTTGACATGATTGAGTTTGAGCGCACAAAAGAATTAGCAAAAAAAAATAAATTAACTTTGTTAGAAGTAAACGAAAAAGCCGGGTTAGGAAAGAGAACTATTTACAATTGGAAGGATAGAAAACCGGGCTCATTGGCTTTGAAGTCTGTTGCCAAAGTCTTGCATACTTCTGTAGATTACCTAAACGGAAGTACTGACGATCCTAATCCGCATCAAAAGGAAACTGTCTCACTGGATCATGAGGTTCCATATTTATACCATGGCTATCATGTTCCTGAAGAATATTTAAATATGGTTCGGGAACTAATGGAAAAAGACATTAGAGAAAGGCGTGCCAAAAAAAATGGTCGTGTACAATAGTGATAGAGAAAACGAATTGATAGATTACTTATTTAATTATGCTATTGTTAGAGATATTGGTCATGTGTGTTACAAAGTTGATCCGTATTATCCTTCTCTAGCTTGGAAAGAAAAACGTGAAATTGGCATAAATATGAATTGGCACAATCAAGCAGAAATCCCGTTTATAATCGCTCATGAAATAGGACATATTATGATTGGTGGTCCAAGTTTAAAACAATTGTGCTGCACAACTTATGGCACGGATATTGGAGAAGAAAAATCGGCAGATATTTATTCATTGCATTTGCTTTTTGCGTATTCATGTAAACAAGGAAATGATTTTTCTGAACCAACTTCTTTTATGCAAGCATATGGTATTCCAAGTAGAATGAGTACAGAAGCTTCTAAACTGTTTACCAAAGAGGAATATATTGAACCTGATTTAATATTGGATTAGGTCATAGAGTATGGGCTGAAGAGTAGCTTTAAAAAGCATCTTCAGTCCTTTTTATTTTGTTTTCAGGTAGAGTAAAGGAAAGCAATTTTCTGTCATAATAAGTCATTCCTCAATTTAGTTTTTGGAAATAAAAATTATATCAAGAAAAAGATAGCGCTATAAATAGAAAGACTTGTATATCGTAAATATGTCGCAATTTTAGACAAAATAAAACCTTGCTTCTCAGTGAGGGAAGGGAAAAAACCAACAAAAAAAGCCTGAAGTATAACTCAATGTTGTTAAATCAAGATATTGAGTAACTTTAGGCTTTTTTATTTTCGTTAATTGTTCAATTTATCTAAATCGAGATAAGAAGGTAAATAGTTAGCTACATTTGTTTTACTTCTTACTACATTTGTGGAATCAATGAAGGTATGAGTACCTTTAATTTGATACTTATATTGTGGTCCGGATGTTCTAGCATTAACAGTTGTGCCGCTAGGGATACGTTGTCCTAAAATCATATCTCCTACTACAACATTGAGGGTTTTACCATCAACAATAACTCGGTAAGCAGTACCATATTTAGTCTTAATGGCTCCGCGTAACCATTTCCCTGTTTTTGCATCTGAAGAATCATTCACAACATAAACTGGTACTGTTTGACGGCCAGGGGCTGTTACTGTAATTTTTTCGCTATTAGAGCAATTCTGCAAACCATTGATTGTGGCAACATTTCTAACGTTAATGTATCTACCTTTACCCAATGAGTAATAGTAACTATTCTTTATTTTCTTATAAGGTAAATAATATTTTTCAGTACTAGTTATATAAGCTTGGGAGTCTATATTTCTCTCAAGCACATAGTATCTTTTATCTTGGCTAGTTTTTCTTAAACTTCCTGAAAAATAAACTGGATATCTATAAGATAAACTACCTATCTTTCTGCCATCGGCATTATAAATATAGCTATTCTTCAACAAACGGAAAGTATTTTTTCCATTTACTTTTCCAATAGAATCTAATGGAACATATTTGCCTTTGCCAACATTGTAGCAGACATATTTTTGTCCCCTAATAAGCCGTGGACTACCGTAATATTTCATAGTAGTGTTGGTCTTAATTCTACTTGATAAGCTTTTTCCTTGTATGTTGTAACTTAAAGACGTACTTTTGATACCAGTATAATAATTAGTATGTATCGTCTTTTGTGCAGCTTGAACATTTCCATTACTTACAACAAATAATAACAAAAATGAAAAAGTAGTAGTAACAATTAATTTAATTTTATTCAAAATAAACACCTCTACATAAAAAAGTACTAAGTAAATTTTACATCTTGTACTGAGACGAAAAAAGTTAGACAAACATTTATTTTAGCTGACTAAGGCTTGATTCCAATATTCAATCGGGGTTAAGCTCTTTTTTTCTTGGCTTTTTTTAGTTACCAATTTATAATAATTAGGCATCTAACAGTTAATAAACCTAACTATTATGAAAAGAGGAAAAAATAATGGCGACAAAAATTGAAAAATTTAAAGAAATGGGCGGTCTGCTTCGAGAGTACTTTGCTTTTTCAAGAAGATTTTACGGCCATGAATTTAAATTGGCAGACATTACTCCACAACAGGGTAGAACTTTGATGTTTATTGCAGAGCATCCTGGTATTATTCAACGTGAAATTGCAGATATTTTCCATTTAAGAAATGCTAGCGTAACTAATATGATGAAGAACTTGGAGCGTGACGGCTACATTGAGCGTAAGCCTGATCCAAAGTCTGCTCGTAACAAACTGATTTATGTGACTGATTCAGGTATGAAACAAGTCAATGCAATGAAGCAAGAAATGGAAAATGTTTTGAAAAAACTTTCAGATCGTGTTGATGAAAAATTGCTGGATCAGTTGATACCACTGCTTAAAGAGTATAATAAGCAAATTCAAAATAAATAAATTAGGTAGTTGACAGTTAGATAGCTAAATGTTTTAATAATAATCGCTTAAATTATTAGATACCTAACTATTAATACTGAAGGAGGAATTATTATGGGCGGAGGAAGACCAGGACCTGGAGGTTCAAGAGTTGAAAAAGGTCAAAATAGTTTTAGCTTTAGTGACTTTTTCAAATTAATTAACCGAGTAAAACCTCATTATTGGCAACTAATTGTTGGTATTATTACTGGTTTAATTGCAACAGGAGCAAACTTAGTTGTTCCTCAATTGGCACAACGAATTATCAATAGCTTTAAGAATTTAAACATGAACTTGGTGATTATCACCGCGATTGTTTTCTTTGGTGGGGTAATTATTAGTGCGCTATCTGGCTATATCTTAGGAGTCTTTGGTGAACATGTTGTTTCTAAACTTCGTAAAGGATTATGGTCAAGACTTCTTAAGATGCCAGTTTCATATTTTGATAACACATCAACTGGTGAAATTTCATCAAGACTTGTTAACGATACCTCACAAGTTAAGAATTTATTAGCAAATACCTTGCCAAACGCAATCACTTCACTATTACAATTTTTCGGTGCAGTAATCATCATGTTTATGATGGATTGGCAGATGTCATTAATCATGATACTGGCTGTCCCTCTAGTAGTTTTCGTACTTTTACCTTTCATGAGATTGTCTGGTAGAATCGGTCGCGATCGTCAAGATGAGCTTGCAAATTTTTCAAGTGATTCAACTAATGTTTTAAGTGAAATTCGCTTGGTTAAGTCAAGTAACTCAGAAGATAAAGAACTTACTACTGGTACTAAGAGAATTGATAATCTTTACTCAATTGGGGTTAAGGAATCATGGGTTAACTCTTTAATGCAACCAATTTCTAATATGTTAATGATGATTCTGGTAATCGGAATTTTAACATATGGTGCTATCAGAGTTATGCAAGGCACTCTTACAATGGGTTCACTTATATCATTCCTTATGTACTTATTCCAATTAATGGGTCCAGTAATTATGGTTAGTCAATTCTTCAACGAATTAGCTAAGACTTCAGGTTCAACTGAACGTATCCGTGAAATGCTTAATGAACCTATTGAAAAATCAGCTGATAACAAAGAGATTGATGTTACTGGTAAGGAATTACAATTACATGATGTTGACTTCCAATACGAAGAAGGTAAGCAAATCTTGCACAATATTAACGTTACAGCGAAGCCAAACACAGTCGTTGCCTTTGCTGGACCATCTGGTGGTGGTAAGTCAACAATTTTCTCACTTATTGAACGTTTCTATAAGCCAACTAGCGGTAAGATTACCATTGGCGATGAAGATATCGATAACTTAGATTTAACTGATTGGCGTAAACAAATCGGACTTGTTGGTCAAAACTCAGCCGTTATGCCAGGTACTATTCGTGAAAACTTAGTTTATGGACTTGAACGTGAAGTTAGTGATGACGAATTATGGAATGTTTTGTCGATGGCTTACGCAGACAAGTTCGTCCGTGAATCTGAAGACGGTCTTGATACTCAAATTGGTGAACGTGGTGTTAAACTTTCAGGTGGTCAAAGACAAAGAATTGCCATCGCCAGAGCCTTCTTACGTGATCCAAAGATCTTGATGCTTGACGAAGCTACTGCTAGTCTTGACTCAGAATCAGAAGCAATGGTTCAAAAGGCATTAACTAGTCTTATGAAGAACAGAATGACTTTAGTTATTGCTCACCGTTTAAGTACTATTGTGGACGCTGACAGAATTTACTTCATCGATCACGGTACAGTTTCTGGTGCAGGTACTCACGAAGAATTAATTAAATCTACACCACTTTACGCTGAATATGTTCATAATCAATTCAAAAAATAATACAAAAGAATAAGGGTGACATGTGGTGGAGTTACTCGTGCCGCTTTTTATTAAAATTGAGAATAAATTAGACTAAATGAAAAGGCCAAGATGATGAATCTTGACCTTTTTTATGCTATTAAATTTGCTGAAGTGCTTGTCCAAGTAGGGCAGCTTTGATTACTAGCTTTTAAATTTAAAAGAATTTAAAATGAAAATTGAGATTTAAAAGGATTTAAAAAATGAATAAGAACCCATTTAATCCAACTTTTGGCGATGTTCCAAAACTCTTTCTAAGGAGGGACACAGAAAATGAAGTTGGAAATATTATTAATATGATAGAAGATAGTGATTTTGCTAGATCAATTTTTATTACGGGAGTTCGCGGTGTAGGAAAAACTTCGTTAATGATGAGAGTATCTAAATCACTTGAAGATAATAAAGATTTTTATATTGTTGATTTAATTAATAGAGAAGGAATACTATCTTCTTTATTTAGATTACTAAGCAACCAAGTCAACTCTAAATTGCAACAAACATTAAAGTCGATTAATAGTGTTTCTATAGGAAAGATTAGCGTAAGTAGGGACGTTGAATCACCTAATACAGATATTTTATTAGATGAGCTGATGAGTGGGATAAAAAAAGAAGGTAAAAAAGTATTAATCACTATAGATGAAGTTACAAATAGCAAACCTATTCGTGATATGATACAAATATTTAGTTCATTTAAACGAAAAAAATATCCAGTTTATCTTTTGATGACAGGTTTACCGGATTTAATTTTAAATTTGCAAAACGATGAAAAGTTAACTTTTTTACTAAGGTCAGATAAAGTTGTAGTAAGTCCACTACAGAAATTAGACATCTACACCACTTATCAAAAAATATTTAAATGTAATAATGAAATCGCAAGTAAGTTGACTAATATGACTAAAGGATATTCTTACGCTTTTCAGTTGTTAGGATATATCTTATTCGATGAAGTAAAAGATAAAGTCCCTGAAATGACTGATATCGAAAATATTAGTCAGCAATATAAAAATACTTTGTACAACAATGCTTATCAAAAAATCTTTTCTGAATTATCAGAAAAAGATCAACAATATCTTTACGCAGTTTGTGGTGATCATAAACTTGATGAGATTGCCAAGATTATGGGTAAAAGTAATGTATTTGTCGCTCAGTATCGTAGAAGAGCGATTGAACGAAATCTAGTTAAGCCCACAAAGATGGGATATGTCGCATTTACTTTGCCATACTTTGAAGAAACAAAAGATGTAAATTCTATCTTTTATTTAGGTTTAGACTAAACGAAAAGGCCAAGACGATGAATCTTGACCTTTTTTAATACTATTAAATTCGCTGAAGTGCTTGTCCAAGTGAGAATTAGCGCATTCTGGCGTTATCCATTTTCTTAACTAGATAGAAGATTGGTAATCCAATAATCACAATTCCGATGAAGAGGAATACTCCAGCAGTGTCGTTAATAATTTCACTGACTAAAACGAAAATTCCACCGGCAATTGCAATGATTGGAACTAATGGATATAGCGGTGTGCTAAATGGACGATCTGTGTTTTTCTTTCTTAAAATAAAAATTCCAAAGAATGCCATCAAGTAGAAACAATAAACTGTGAAAACACAGAGATCTGATAAGCGATCTGGATCGAAGAAAAGCATCATAATCCCAGCTAAGACAACCAAGAAGAGAGTTGCTACCACTGGAGATTTTCCTTTAGGAGTGACATATGACAGAAACTTTGAAAACGGTAAGTCGCCACGCTTTGCCATGGCATAAACAATTCTTGGGAAGGTGATGATCTTACCGTTTAAAGTACCCATCATCGAAATAATGATTCCAATTGAAAGGAGTTTACCACCGATATTCCCGAAAGCCTTGGTAGCCAAGTAGGAAGTCGCATTTTCACCTAAATGATGGATTTCATCAGCAGTTAGGAAACGGAAGATTCCAATTGAAATCAAAGTGTAGATGATCAATACTGCTGAAATTCCGAGGATGATTGCACGAGGAAGGAGCTTTTGCGGATTCTTCATTTCGCCACCTAAGTTAGCAATTAAAATCCAGCCGTCATAACCGAAAAGTGTGGCCAAAACGGCAACTCCAAAACCACCGCTAGTACGATTAATCTCGCTAACTGTTTGTCCTAGAGCATCATGATGCCCCCAGAAGATTCCAAAAACAATAATTGCGATAATTGGAATCATCTTTCCGATGGTTGTGATAACCGAGAAGGCAGCTCCAACTTTATTTTCAAAAAAATTCATGGCTCCAATCGCTAAAATAGTGATCAGGGCGAGGGGGATGCGCCATTGACTGGAAAGGCCGAACAAGTTAGTCATCATGATGCTCATGAAGCCGGCAACTGAGGCAATGATTGCGGGTCCATAGACGATGATCTGCATCCAACCAGCCATGAAGCCGCTGAGTCGACCGTATAATTTTTCAATATAAACATAAAGCCCACCGGTGTATGGCATTTGAGCACCGATCTCCGCAATCGTCAGACCAGCTGTCAGAGTGATGATTCCTCCAAATACCCAAGCTGCAATCGCCATCGTGGTTGATCCTGCACTGTCCAGAATCGACGCCTGCTTGAAGAAAATTCCTGAACCGATAATTGTACCGATTACGATTGAAATCGCCGAACCGAAGCCAAGCGACCGTTTTAGTTCGTTATTTGGTTTATTATTCATAAAACCTCCTTAAAGAAAAAACCGAATCCACTACGTTGATAATTTACGAGCGAATTCGGTTAAGCTACTTGCGTTTTATTTAAGCATACCAAATCACTCAAGCTCAGAAGAACTTGAGGAGGAACTTGATTGTAATGATTTTAACTGATTAGTATGCATATAAGATTCCTCACTTAAAAATTTCTTAAAATTAGAATATCATGTGTACTTTGTTTAGACAAGACCTTTTATTCTTATAAAAAGAAAAGACAGGCAGTATATCACTGTCCGTCTTAAGAGATTGAATAGATAGAGTTAATTATTTTTTGTGTTTTTATAAGAAAAATAAGATGTTTAGTTATCTAGTTTGAATGTTTGAAATAAGATTTTGTTTTTGTATTTTCTGGAGTGCTTGTCTCCGTAGCACTTTCGCATAAAACATAACTTGGAGAAGTTGACATTTATCACCTGACTCCTTTTGGGAAGGAGTAACTTTTACCTTTCTTCCGTTTGGATAAAATTACACCTGCTGAAGCTGCTGCTAGCAGTGAAATTGTGATTGTTGATTTTACTTTTTTCACTTGTTATTCCTTCCTTTCTTTGATGTTGTATATATCATATAGTTTATTTAAGAAAAAAGTGTGAATATTCTTTAGTGATTTTGGGTTTATTTTTGAGAAGAAAATATGAATAAAGTTAAGGAAATGATAAGGGGAATAGTAGTATTTTATTTCTTCAAACTTCCATTTAGGCTTAAAATAAAGTGAATACTTTTCTGAATGGAGGGAGAAAGAATGAATACAGCTTGGCAAAGGTTTAAAGAAAATGTGCCAGTGCGAAGGTTTGTCGTTTTTTTCATTATTGCAGCTTTGCTTTATCTAATGCGAGCAATGATGAATACGATCTTGTTGACCTTTATTTTCACCTATATTGTGGTGCACATGATCAATTTTGTTAAAAGAAAGTTGCCTAAAGTTCCAATTCAAGTGACGGTTAGTCTGATCTATCTTGTGATCGTTTTGTTCTTATATTTTGTGGTGACTAAATATATTCCAATGCTGGTAGTGCAGGTAAGTAAGATGGTTCACTCAGTAATGGGCTTTTATGAAAGTGAAAGTATGGCAGGTGTCATGAAGTATGTTGCCCGCTTCGTTAATAAGAATGAATTGGTGACACAAGCTAAAAATGGCATGAGTATCATGGTCCATACAATTACGAGCGTTGGTAACTTAACAATTGCGATTTTCATGTCATTAATTTTAAGTTTCTTCTATACTATAGAACTTAAAAAGGTCAGTGATTTTTCAAACCTATTTGTAAAAAGTGGCGTTTTTAAGTGGTTTTTTGAAGATGTGCAGTACTTCGGTAGAAAGTTTGTTAATACCTTTGGGGTAGTGCTTGAAGCGCAGTTCTTCATCGCTTTATGTAATACTGCTTTAACAATGATCTGTTTGGCCTTCATGAGGATGCCACAGATTATTGCTCTAGGCTTAATGGTCTTTATTTTGAGCCTGGTTCCAGTTGCTGGGGTAATTATTTCATTAATTCCTTTAAGCATTATTGCTTACTCGGTTGGTGGTTTACGCTATGTAATTTATATCTTTGTCATCATTATGATTATTCACGCGATTGAAGCGTATATCTTAAATCCAAAATTCATGGCCAGTAAAACTGACTTACCAATCTTCTATACATTCCTTGTACTGCTTGTCGCAGAGAAGTTCTGGGGAACTTGGGGCTTGATTGTCGGAGTTCCAATCTTTACTTTCTTACTAGATGTTTTAGATATTAAATCAGCTAAGAAATCGAAGCCAAAAGATGATGTGATAGAGGATGAATTGAAATAATGAAATTGCTTTTAACAGGTGATAGTATTGTTGCTCGCTATGAAGGTTTGGATGAACCGATGTTAGATGCAAAGCTTAGGCAAAAAATTTCTGGGATAGAGTTAAATAATACTGCCGTGTCAGGAATTAATTCAGGTGCATTTTTCGCTTGCCTAAATGATTTGGTTTTAAAACAAAAACCATGTGATAAATTATTTATCTTGCTTGGAACTAATGATCTAGCAACGCATAAGCAGGTGCCACTCAAGCAATTTAAACAAAATATGAGCTTGATTGCTTCGGCAGTAATTTGTCAGTATCGACCAAATAATGTCTATCTGATTTCACCACCAGCTGTTGATGAAAATAAACAACACGTGCGTGATAATGACTTAGTTAGTCGTTATGTTCAAGTAATTAAAGAAGTAGCTAAAGAATATCATTTCAATTATGTTGGCTTATTTGAAGCAATAATAGAGCAGGGCAATTTAACTAGTTTGTGCCAAGGGATGAAAAATGATGGTTTACACTTTGGCAAAGCAGGCTACGAGCTGTTTTCAGATTTAATTGTTCGAGCACTTAAATAGAATTAAAAAGCACCTCAGTAGTTTGATCCTACTGAGGTGCTATTATTTTCTGATATTTTCTCTTAACGTAAGGCCGCAAATAATATGCCAGCTGTTGCCATAATTGCGAAGATTGGAAGTAGCAAATATGAAAAGAAGATTGCGATAATTCCGAATGCAATTAGGTATAAAGTGATTTTTATTATTCCGATGCCGAGCTTGAAGAATAACCAAGCTAACAAGAGAAATAAAATTATAGAAAGCATAATTCAATACCCTCCTTAAATATGAAAAATATTGTACTCTGAGTTTTATCCCAGTGCAATAGGATTTAAGGAAATTTAAGGGATGCTTTTGAAGTAAAAATAAGCACAAAAAAACTTCCAAACTTGGAAGTTTTTTCAATCTATAAATGAATTAATTATTCACCCTTAATAACTTGAGTTCTAGGGTTCTTTGGTTCAAGTTTATTAGAAATTACGCCCTTAGCAGCTAAGTCTTTGATTTGTTCAGGATCATAACCAAGTGATTCAAGGATTTCATCATTGTTTTCACCTAAATCAGGTGCACGCTTGTAGTCAGGCTTGTAGTTGCTCATGGTGAATGGAAGACCGATGGTCTTGAACTTACCACGATTACCGCCTTGATCAATAGTTACGATAGTACCGTCTTCGTTCAAATCTGGATCGTTTTCAAGTTCGTGCCAGTCAAGAACAGGACCTACAGGGATACCTGCTTCACCTAAGGTCTTAGTTAATTCGTACTTATCGTAGTTCTTGGTATAGCTTTCAATTAATGGATAAATTTCTTCCTTGTGAAGTTGACGGTTTTGCCAACCTTCAAATCTTGGATCAGTTGCCCATTCAGGGTGTCCCATGGTCTTTGAAAGAGTTTCCCAACTCTTATCACTGTTTTGAATAACGATATAAACGTAAGCGTTTGGATCAGTTTCCCAACCTTTAGCTTTATAAGTCCAACCGATAACTTGTCCACCTTCAGTGTTTTCTGCACGAGGTATTGCATCACCCCACTTGAAGTTAGGGTAAACAGCATAGTGAGGAAGGGCGCCGAGGTTATCAAGCATGATTTGGTCACGTAACTTAATACGGCAAAGGTTAAGTACAGCGTCTTGCATTGATTGATATACGAAAGTACCTTCGCCAGTTTGTTCACGTTGAAGAAGGGCAGCCAAAATGGCAATAGTTAAGTGCATACCTGAGTTTGAGTCACCAAGTGCGGCAGCTGATTGAGTAGGGATATTGAAATCTCCTTCGTTCCAACCAGTAGCACTTGCGGCACCACCAGCAGCTTGAGCAACTGGTTCAAAGGCCTTAACATCAGCAAAACGTGATCCTTGGTTAAAGCCCTTAAGTGATGCCATGATCAAACGTGGATTAAGTTTGTGAACATCTTTCCAGCCAAAGCCTGCTTTATCAGCGGCACCAGGCTTAATGTTTTCTACGAAGACATCAGCTTGCTTCAAAAGGTCATTCATAATCTTTTGACCTTCTGGTGATTTAATGTTCAAAGTCAATGACTTCTTGTTGGCGTTTAGTTGTAAGTAGTAAAGACTCCATGAATTTTCAATATCAAGAAGTTCCATTCTAGTTGGATCACCAGTGTTAGTACGTTCAATCTTGATAACTTCAGCTCCAAGCCAAGCTAAAAGTTGAGTACATGAAGGACCCGATTGAACTTGAGTCCAGTCAACAACTTTAATACCTTTTAATGGTGCGTAATTGTTTTCAGTCATAATAAACTTCCTCTCGTTTCTCTTGGGACAAATATATCCTAAAACATAACACGTTCTTTATACTATATTTTTAATTTAATTATCAACTAATTAGAGTTTTTTACTATTATTAGTGGAAGAATCCAGTATTAGTGGAAGAATCCAGCAATAATTGGTAATACCCAAATCCAGAAGATACAACTTACTGCAAAGAAGACGGTAGAAATAGCTACTGAGCTAGCACCTTCCTTGACATAAATATTGTAACGACTAGAAATAATAATTCCTGAAAATGCAGGTGGCAAACCGGTAGCCAAACAAAGCATTGAAATCTTTGTTGGGTCAGTCATACCAGTAAGGTATGCGGCAGCTACGATAATTGCTGGGGTTAAGAATAGACGATAGAAGGTATTCCAAATACCTTCTTTATCAATTGTGAATTTGACTGTTGATAGGGCAAGTCCAGCGGCTAAAACGGCAACACCAGAATTGGCCTTTGCAATTAAGTCAAATGATGGAGCCCAAGAAGCTGGGATTTTGACACCAATTAAAACCAGAATTACGGCAAGTAGTGGAGCAGCAGCAACTGGTTGTTTTACAGCGTTAATGATAGCTTCCCAAGTCGAATTTTTAGGATTATCGTTCTTGCCGCCGTGAGTTTTAAGCTCAGCACGCATCAAGTCAATTTCTCTATCAATACCTTTTTCCTTTAATGCTTTAGCTTCTGCATCAGTTACAGGAATACCATCAGGTACAGTAACTTCAACTTTTTTAACAGGTTCATTCGACTTGGTTGGTTGAGCAACTTTAACAGTAGTACCAGCTGTAGAACCACTTGCGGCGGCCTTTGCACGGTCATTAGCCTGTCCCTTATTAACTAAAGCAAGTCCAATTGGAATAGTAATGGCGTTAACCACAATGGAAACTATTCCGATAACTAAGTTAGTATTTGGAGTATTTCCATAAATTGGGTCAAGCACGGCAAATCCTAGAAATCCAATAGTTGGAGAACCGGCAATTAATGCACAGACAGCTGCTTCTTGAATAGAACGATGGAAGAGCCATCTATCTAAGAAGTAACTAAGTAGGAATAAACCTGTTACACCAATAACAGATATTAAGGTTAATCTAATGTCTCTAGCAAACATTTCTCTTGTAGCGGCTACGATTGAAACAAATAAGGCAGCAGGTAATGCAATATTAAGAACTAGCTTATTTAATCCTTGTCGTTGGTCATCATCAAAGAACTTAAACTTTCCACATAGGTAACCTAGAATCATAATGACAAGTATTGGAATAATGTCATTAACGAGGATTCTGGTCATGATATACCCTCCTTTATCAATCACTGTGATTAAATGAATACAAAAGTATGTATTAAACTAATGATTATCTAATCGCTTACAATCTTTAACTAAAACTAAGATAGTCTTAAAAATTTTGAAAAGCAAAAGAAATGACTTATTAAAAAATAACACTTATAACAAAAAGTGTATTAATTGCTTTTTAAACATAAGTGTCTTATCTTAAAAAAGAAAGATATATTATTTTAAAATGAAATGAAAGCAGGGAAATATTATGGCTGATGAAGAAAAATTTAGTGGTGCCGACTTACTTATCGATGCACTTCAAGAAAATGGCATTAAAAATATTTATGGTTTGATTGGTATTCCAGTTACCGACTTCGCTCGTTTAGCTGAAATCAAAGGTATGAAGTACTACGGCTTCAGAAGAGAAGATGCGGCAGTTGATGCAGCAGCTGCAGCAGGTTTTATTAACGGTAAACCAGGTGTAGCTTTAACTGTTTCTGCACCAGGTTTCTTAAACGGATTAGCAGCATTAGCACAAGCTACTAAGAACTGTTTCCCATTTATTATGATTTCAGGTTCATCCGATCGTCACATTATTGACTTAGACCGTGGTGATTATGAAGGATTGGATCAATATAACCGTGCTAAGCCATTCTGTAAGGCAGCTTATCGTGTTGATCGTGCCCAAGATATGGGTTTGGCTGTTGCACGTGCAATTAGAACTGCTGTAAGTGGTCGTCCTGGTGGTGTTTACCTTGATCTTCCTGCTGCAACTATTTCAGATATGAGTACAAAAGCAGATGCTAAGATTTACAAAGTTGTTGATCCAGCGCCTAAGCAAGAACCTGCAGATGAAGCAATTGATCGTGCAGTAGATTTACTTAAGAATGCTAAGCACCCAGTGATTGTTTTGGGTAAAGGTGCCGCATATGCACGTAGTGAAGAAGAAGTAAAAGAATTAGTTGATACAACTAAGATTCCATTCTTACCAATGTCAATGGCTAAGGGACTTCTCCCAGATAATCATCCATCATCAGCCGCTTCTGCTAGATCATTGTCACTTGGTGGGGCAGATGTTGTTTTACTTATTGGTGCAAGACTTAACTGGCTTCTTTCAAATGGTGAATCTCCATTATTCTCACAAGATGCTAAGTTTATCCAAATTGATATTGATGCTACCGAATTTGACTCAAACCGTGAAATTCAAGCTCCACTTCAAGGTGATATCAAGTCTGTTTTGCAAAAGTTGAACAAGGCTGTTAAGGCAGCAGGTATTACTGCACCACAAGACTGGCTTGATGAAATTGCTACTAAGGTTAACTCAAACAACGAAAAATTCGCTGCAAAGATTAAGGCATCACATACTTCTTCAACCTTCGGTTACTTTGGTGCAATCACTCCAATTAACGAATTAATGCAAAAGCACCCAGACACTTACATTGTTAGTGAAGGTGCCAACACTTTGGATAATGGTCGTAACTTAATCGGTATGCAATTGCCTCGTCACCGTCTTGATACTGGTACTTGGGGCGTTATGGGTATTGGTCTTGGTTATGCAATTGCTGCAGCTGTTGAAACTGGTAAGCCAGTTATTGCCCTTGAAGGTGATAGTGCCTTTGGCTTTGACGCAATGGAAATGGAAACTATCTGTCGTTACAATTTACCAATTACTGTTGTTGTCGTTAACAACGGTGGTATCTACAATGGTGCAGACCAAGTTGTTGCAGACCAACTAAGTCCAACTACACTTGATGCTAATGCTCACTATGAATATCTTTCAAAGGCCTTTGGTGGAGACAGCTACTTTGTAACTAACTACAATGAAATGAAAGATGCTCTTGAAAAGGCATATGAATCAGGTAGACCAAATATTATTAATGCTCAAATTGCTAAGACAATGGGTAAAGAATCTGGTCATATCGGTAACTTAAACCCAACTCTTAACCTTGATAAGGATGCAAATTTGTAAAATAGTTTAGAGGAGGACGTACATGTCTGAACCAAATTATGCTGATTTAGAAAATAAGAATCCTCATTTAGATAAAAGTAAGCCATATCCTTTAGAAGGGATATTAGTTGTCGACTTTACCCATGTCTTGTCCGGACCTACTTGTACAAGAATGCTAGCCGATGCTGGTGCTCGTGTGTTACACGTGGAACGTAAAACAGGAGATGATACCAGACACTTAGCTCCATATCTTTCTGATAAGTCGAGTGAATACTTCCGTATTGCTAATGCTGGAAAGGAATCGATTGCGCTTGATTTGAAAGATCCTGCTGATCATGCCTTAGCAGAAAAGATGATTGCAAAAGCTGATGTTGTGGTAGAAAACTTCCGTCCAGGTGTAATGACCAGACTTGGCTTTGATCCAGATGAAATGGTAAAAAAATACCCGAAATTGATTTTTGCATCAATTTCAGGTTTTGGACAGTATGGTCCGATGAGTAAGCAGGCAGCTTATGATACGATTGTACAGGCACTTTCTGGAATTATGGATGCGACAGGGATGCCAGATGGTCCAGCAACTCGTGTTGGTACATCAGTTTCCGATGTTGTTGCTGGTATCATGGGGTATAGCGCAATTACTACAGCTCTTTATGCTCGTGAGAAAACTGGAAAAGGTACCACTGTTGATGTTTCAATGCTTGATGCAACCTTCAGTTTAATGGCGCAGGATGCTATGGCAGTTCTAGGTCCGCACACGATTCCACATCGAATTGGAAATCGCCATCCATATATTTATCCATTTGATACTTTTGAGTGTCAAGATAAACCAATCGCAATTTGCTGCGGTAATGATCATTTATGGGCAGTTCTATCACGGACATTAGGTCATGAGGAATGGATTGATGATTCACGATTTAAGACTAATGATCTCCGTGAAGAAAACTGGCGGGATACTAAAGCAGCCATGGAATCTGTACTTAAAAATGATACTGCTGATCATTGGGATCAAATTTTACATGATGCTGGTATTCCGGCAGGAATTGTTTTGAATCTTAATGATACTAGCCGATTAGATCAAATCATTGCCCGTGGAATGGTGAAAACTTTGCCAGATGGTAATGAAGTTTTAGGGAATCCATTGAAGTATGGAACCTGGAACTCATATGGGCTGCAAAAAGATTCACCTAAGCTTGATGAAAATGGTCCAGAGATTAGAAAAGAATTTGAATAAATACTGTTAATTAGCAAAGAATTGTAAGATGTCATCTTCTGACATCTTTTTTCTTTTGTCTCCAGAAACATCAAGTACTACTTGTCCGTCCTTTAAGATAACGGTACGGTTTCCGTATTTAAGTGCATCTTTTAACTGGTGGGTAATCATCACGCAAGTTAATTTTTGCTCGCGGACAACTTTATCAGTTAATTCAAGTAGTTCTCGGCTAGTATTTGGGTCAAGAGCTGCAGTATGTTCATCAAGGAGAAGTAAATTAGGACGATTAATTGTTGCCATGAGGAAACTTAAAGTTTGACGTTGACCGCCGGATAGAGCACCAACGAAGGTATTTAAACGTTGATTTAATCCATTAGGAAGTTGAGAAGTTTCACGTGAAAACATTTCGAGATGTTTATCAAGACCGCGAAGCTTTAAGCCGCGTCTTTGACCTCGCTTAGTAGCAAGGAGAAAATTTTCAGCAACTGTCATTCGAGGTGCAGTTCCCATTTTTGGATCCTGGAAAACTTGTGAAATATATTTAGCACGTTTGACTTCGGAGAGATTGGTTAAGTTCTTTCCGTCTAATAAAATTTCTCCGTTAGTTGGAAAAAGTGAACCATTGATGACATTTAATAAAGTAGATTTACCAGCACCATTAGTTCCAAGCAAGGTGACAAAGTCACCATCATTCAATGTTAAATTGATATCTTTAAGGATTTGCTTTTCTTCGCTAGTACCGGCATTAACAGTAGTTGTGATATGTTTTAATTCTAACTTACTCATGGACGTTCAACTCCTTTTTTAATTAATTTACGGATATGGAATTTTTCTTGGAAGAGCGGAAGCATCATACAGATTGCCAAGATAATTGAAGAAATCAACTTGAAATCATTAGTACTGAAGCCGAGTTGCAATACAAGTAGAAGAACCAAACGGTAAAGAATGCTGCCGACTACTACTGCGACAAGTCGTGCAGTAAGTGAAAGATTTCCATAAACAACTTCGCCGATAATAATTGCGGCAAGACCAATAACCATCGTACCGATCCCCATATTAACGTCGGCGTAACCACCATTTTGGGCAAGAAGTCCACCGGCAAGACCAATTAAACCGTTAGAAACCATTAAACCAAGGATCTTCATGTTATCGGTATTAATTCCAAGAGAACGTGACATATTTTCATTATCACCAGTTGCGATAAAGGCTTGACCAAGGTCAGTATTTAAAAATAGGGCAAGCAAGAAAACAATGCAAATGGCAAAAGCTAAACCTAAGAAAATAGTAGGAAAATTGGTTGGTAAGTTTTGAAGTAATCCCATATTCAAAAGCGTCTTGTTATTGAGTAAACCAACGTTAGCTTTTCCAAGAATTCGCAAGTTAACTGAGTAAACACCGGTCATAGTTAAGATACCTGCAAGTAGGACAGGAATTTTTCCTTTAGTATAAAGAAGTCCGGTAACTGCACCGGTAATCATGCCGGCACCAAAAGATAATAAAGTAGCAAGCCAAGGATTAACGCCGTGAACAATTGCTGAAACGCAGACTGCTGCACCAAAAGGGAAGGTTCCTTCGACTGTCATATCAGGAAAATTAAGAATACGGAATGAAAGGTATAAACCCAAGGCTAAAATTCCCCATAAGAGGCCTTGGCCAATAGTAGATGTAATTAGATTCATTTGATAATTCTTCCTTTCTTTTCAGCTGCCTTAATTAATTTATTTGGGATTTGAATATTAAGTAAATCAGCTTCTTTTTGATTGATAATTGTTTCATACTTAGTGATTTTTCTAACTGGCATATCTGCTGGCTTTTTACCTTTTAAAACTTCAGCCGTCATCTTTCCAGTTAAAACTCCCATGTCGAATTGACTAACAGATCTTGTAGCAATCCCTCCCGCGTTAACCATAGTATCTGCTGCAGGGAAGACTGGAATCTTTGCGGCATTGGTTGCCTTAACAAGAGTTGCCATACCTGAAGCAACGGTATTATCGGTTGGAACGTAGACTGCTTGAACTTTGCCAGCCATTGTTTGAGCAACTTGTTCAATATCATTAGTAGTTGTCACTGTGTAAGGACGAATTGTGATTCCGTTTTTCTCAGCGATTTTTCTAAATTCACGATATTCGGCTGCAGATGAGTCATCACTAGAAGTGTAGATTACGCCGATAGTTTTTACTTTTGGCATAACTGTTTTAATTAAATCAAACTGAGCAGCAACTGGTTGTTGATCGCGGACACCAGTAACTTTGCCACCAGGATGTTCTAGAGTTTTTACTAACTTTGTTCCACGTGGATCACTCACCGCACCCATGATAACAGGAGTATTTCCGCTCTCGTTTGCTAGTGATTGCACGGCCGGAGTCGCAATTCCGACTACTGCGGCTGCGTGTTCATTTTGAAAACGATCGCTCATTGATTTCAAATTGCTTTGATCGCCTTGAGCATTTTGAAAATCAATCTTGATGTTTTTCCCATTAACATAGCCTTCATCTTTTAGCCCTTGAATGATTCCTTTATGAATCTGATCAAGAGCAGGGTGGCTCATGGTTTGTAAAATTCCAACAGTTGGAATTTTTTGATTTTTTGCATTTTGCTGAGTATCGCTAACAAAGGCAACGACTAGAAAAGCGAAGAGTGCAATAATAGTTCCAATTAGTTTTTTCATACTTTCCTCCTCAAAGAAAAAAGGCATTTCCATTTTGCAGGAAATGCCTAAAACAAAACCCGCACGTTAAGTTCCGTGCGGGTAATAATTTGGGTATCAAAAAGATTTACCAGCACAGATACGACTTTTTGGGTCGCATCTGTACAAAAGCAGAAACAACCCTAGTGCTGGTTTTGCCAACGAACGATCATTTGTAATTGTACTGCCATGATAAATCTTCCTTTCTGTTGTTACTATTTGACTAAAGTTTAAAGATAAAATTAGGGAAAGTCAATATAAAATTATAAATATATTTGATTTACAAATTACTATATATGCATATAAATAAAAGCAAAACAAGTTTAAGATTGTTGATTTAAATTTTCAACAAAAAAATTAAATTGAACAGAAATTAAAAAAGTACTCAATTTTGAGTACTTTTTGTATGGAATTAAGATTCATTTGTTGTGTTATTTGTTTGATTGGACTCAAGAAGGTCTCTAATTTCTTTTAGGTAAATTTCTTCTTGTGATGGACCCGTTTCTTTTGGTTTCATTGGAATAACCTTAGTTACAGCTTTCATCAAGAGGAAAACTACAAAAGCAATAATGATAAAGTTGATTACAGCATTAATAAAGCTACCATACTTAAATGTTGCATCTCCCACTTTAAACACCAAATTGGACATGTCTATTTTACCGACAAATAGTCCAATTAGTGGATTAATCAAATTGGTTACCAAAGAATTGACAATTGAGGTAAAGGCACCACCGATAATTACGGCGATAGCTAATCCCATTACATTGCCACGAGAAATAAAATCTTTAAACTCTTTTAGCATAAACTTCTCCTTATTTAATTTAAAAGTTAATTATTTATTTATAATTTATCAATCAAATATGTAAAAAATATGAAGTTTTATAAAAATTTTTTTAAATGTCAATCCTTGGTGCATATGTCATATAATTGCTATAATTATTTTCCAAGATTGATTGGAGAGGATGATTAAATGAGATACAAACAAATTATTTTTGATGTCGACGATACTTTGATCGATTTTGCAGCAACAGAAGATTTTGCTTTGCATAGTTTGTTTGATGCAAATGGTTGGCCGCTTTCAAGTGAATTGCAGAAGCAGTACCATTCTTATAATCAAAACTTGTGGCGCGATTTGGAATTAGGTAAGTATACTTATGAAGAAATCAGTGAACGTTGTTTCAGAGTCTTTTTGAAGCAAAATTTAGATATTGATGTTGATGGCAATGAGGTAATGGATGAATATCGTTCATACTTCGGTGAGGCGCATCAATTGTTGCCTGGTGTGGAAGATACTTTAATCTATGCTAAAAGACAAGACTATAAATTAACAGTACTTAGTAACGGTGAACAATTTATGCAAGAGCATCGTTTAGAACTTGCGGGGATTAAAGATTACTTCGACCTGATTGTCACATCTGAACAAGCACATTATCAAAAACCAGATGAGCATGCATTTGACTATTTCTTCAGTCGAACTCAGATTGGACCCAATGAAACTATTTTCTTCGGTGATGGACTTCAATCTGATATTTTGGGTGCAGAAAAGTATGGCTTTGACAGTATTTGGTATAATCATCGTCATCGTAAAAATAATTTAAATCTTCACCCACTATTTGAGGTAGAGAACTATCCACAGTTCGTTAAAATCATGCAAAATGATTTTAAGAGTAAATAAAAAATTTCCCGGGAAATATGTCCTAGGAAATTTTTTATTTTAATTCAAATTCTAGCTTAACCGGATTGTGATCGGCATAGCGATAATCGGTATTAATATTGTGAGCTTTGGCGGAAACATTTTTAGAAATGATGAAGCCATCACAAATGGTTTGGTAGTTTACCTTTGGATCATATTTTATATCGGTTGATCGAACTGTTGCAATTTTTTCTCGGTTATCAGCTTTAACCATGATGAAATCTTTAGGTAGCATTTTTTGACTTAGAACTGAAACCCAATCAGGAATCTTCTCTTGATGGTCGAAATGGGTGAGCATGTCGCGGCCTAAAGCATGGTTGAAGTCGCCACCAACGATTACATAATTGCCATCACGGTATTCATTTTCCATTACGCTAGAAAGCAACTTCATTTGCGCCTTACGACTTTTACCGCCCTTATCATAAGCCGACATGTGACTGTTGATCATGACGAGATATTTGCCGTTGTTGATTGGGTAACGAATTACTGTGAAGCAGCGATCAAGGTCGGTGAATTTAGAAATAAAGGCGCTGGTTACAGGATACTGCCGTCTTTCCGCACTTGTAACGTGATAGCGGCTCATACTTAAAATTCCAGATTGAACGCTACCGTGTGGATCGTTCAATGGCCAAGCCAAGAAGGCGGTATGGAAGTTATTAGCAAAGACATCGTCATAATTTTTAAAGTGATTTTCCATCATTTTAACTTGGTTAACGTAATGACTTCTGGTTGAGTGAATATCAATTTCTTGGAAAAACATGAAGTCTGGATCTTCTTTTTTCATGGTTTGGATGACTCCATTGGTTGAAGCAAGGACGGCATTTTTTGAAAAAGCAGTTCCGCGATGACCGTGAGTTTTTTGACCGTTTTTTAATTCGCCTTTATCCATAAAGAAATCAAAGTCATGATTGTAGGCACCGAAACCAACATTATAAGTTGTAGCGGTATATTTTTTGCGAAGCGCTAATTTTGAACTTTGATTATTCTCAACTGCTAATTTCTTATGATCGGAAATTCGGTAGTAATGTGTCTGCATGTAAATCACATAGCCGATGATCCCGACTAGTAAAATTGATAAAATGCAGAGCAGTGTAATGCCAACTTTTTTAAAAACTTTCATAATTGCACCTCTAATGTAAATTACCAGTTCATTATAACAAAGCGGTAAAATAGAGAGTAAGAAAAAATAGAAGGAGTGATTAACTTGAAGAAAATTACTACAGGAATTGTAGCTCACGTAGATGCTGGGAAGACAACTTTATCTGAGGCGATGCTTTATGAAGCAGGGAACTTAAGAAAGTTGGGCCGAGTGGATAATGGTGATGCATTTCTTGATACAGACAACTTAGAGAAAAAGCGCGGGATTACAATTTTCTCTCATGAAGCACAAGTAAAGACTGATTCATTGAAATTAACACTTCTTGATACTCCGGGACACATGGATTTTGTTACTCAGACCGAGTCTGTTTTAAGCGTACTGGATTATGCGATTTTAGTAATTTCGGCGGCCGATGGCGTTACAAGTTATACTAAGACGCTCTGGAATTTACTCAATAGAAATCAAGTTCCAACTTTTATTTTTGTAAATAAGATGGATTCACCTGATGCAGATAAGAAGAAAATTTTGACAGATATTCAGGGGAATCTATCTGATTCAAGTTTTGACTTTTCAAAGATAGATGATTCACTTTATGAAAATTTAGCAACTGTCAATGAAGATCTACTTGATGAATACTTGAATAAAGGTGAACTTGATCAAGATGAAATTCGAAAGATGATTAGTCAAAGACAAGTCTTTCCAGTTTATTTTGGTTCGGCCTTGAAATTGAATGGCATTAAAGAATTCATTCAGGGATTCGAAGACTGGACTGAAGAAGAAAAGTATAGCGACGAATTTTCTGCTAGAGTTTTTAAAATTTCTCACGATGAACAAGGCAATCGATTAACTTGGGTGAAAGTTTTAGGTGGAAGATTAAAGGCCAAGACTGAATTATTAGCAGATGAAAAGATTGATCAAATTCGTTCTTATGATGGAAGTAAGTATGAAGTTCTGCCAGAAGCGCATGCTGGCGAAATCGTCACTTTGACTGGTCTTAAGACAACTTATCCAGGTCAAGGAATTGAAACAGCTGATAAAAGCAACATAATCAGACCAGTTTTAACGTATCGCCTTAACCCAGAAAATAATGATATTTATGCTTGCCTTGATGCTTTGAAAATTTTGGAAGATGAAGATTCAACTTTGAAGTTGACCTGGTCGCAAGAATTACAAGAAATTCACTTGCAAGTAATGGGTGAGATTCAGTTGGAGATTTTAGGTCAAATTCTCTTTGATCGATTTAACTTGGATGTGACTTTTGATCAAGGAAACATTTTATATAAGGAAACAATTAACAAACCGATTGAAGCAGTTGGACATTTTGAACCGTTACGTCACTATTCAGAAGCCCACTTTTTACTTGAACCTGGTGAAGAAGGGAGCGGTCTGATTTTTGATAGTCAGGTTAGTTTGGAAACTCTTGCTAAGAATTACCAACATCAAATTATGACGGCTTTGAAATCTAAAACTCATTTAGGAGTTTTAATTGGTGCACCAATTACTGATATGAAAATTACTTTGATCAATGGTAAGGCAAGTAATGTGCATACGGTTGGTGGGGATTTTCGTGAAGCAACATATCGCGGGGTACGGCAAGGGCTGATGGAGGCCAAGACTATGGGCTATTGCAAGTTACTTGAGCCATGGTATGATTTCACTTTAACAATACCTGCGGATCAAGTTGGTCGAGCAATTAATGATATTCAAAGAATGAATGGCGAATTTGAAATGCCGGATGGACAAACGCAGTTTGTTTCAATTACTGGTTCAGCACCTGTAGCTGAAATGCGTGATTATGTGAATGAGGTTCGTTCATATACTCACGGTGAGGGAAGTTTGGAATGTGTCGTTTCGGGATATCGACCATGTCATAATAGTGAGGAAATTATTTCCCGGGGAAAGTATGATCCGGTTTCTGATTTTGATAATACGCCAAATTCTGTTTTCTGTGCTCATGGTGCAGGTTTTACAGTAACTTGGGATAAGGTGCCAGAATTCGCACATTTGGAATATCAATATCCACTTGATTGAAAATTTAAATGCAAAAAAAGCGCTGAATTAAAATCAGCGCTTTTTTATTAGCTAATTATTTTTAGAACTTGTTCTTATCAAGAGCAACAGGTGAGTCAGGTTCTTCACCGTTGATCATCTTCAAGTTGTTGTCAAATGCCTTAACAACCATGTTACGTACTGCGTGTGTAGTGTAGAAAGCAGTGTGTGGAGTTACTAAAACATTTGGACGATCGATTAAGTCAGCTAAACGAGCATCTGGGAATTCTTTACCTTCCCAATCTTCGTTGAATACGCCAACTTCACCTTCGTAAGTATCCATTACGAAACCAAAGATCTTACCTGAGTCCAAACCGCGGATAACGGCATCAGTATCAACAAGTGGACCACGTGAGCAGTTAACAATAACTACGCCATCTTTCATCTTGGCAATTGATTCATCGTTGATCATGTGAACATTAGCTGGAACATCAGGAACGTGAAGTGAGATTACGTCAGCTTGCTTGTATAAGTCATCAAGTGAGTCAACGTAGTAACCCTTCTTTTCAAGTTCTGGGTTCTTGTAGATATCGAAAGCAATAACCTTTGCTCCGAATCCTTCCATAATCTTCATAAATACTTGACCAATGTGACCAGTACCTACAACACCAACAACTTGGTCACGAACTTCACGACCAATTGTAGGAGCCCAACGTAAGTCACGTTTAGCCATCTTTTCGTCCATGCGCTTATCTTGACGTAATACACGTGCAGCTTGAATTGCAGCATGTTCAGCAATTGCGTCAGGTGAGTATACAGGAACGTTAGTAATTTCAAAGCCAAGTTCTTTAGCTTTGTCCATATCAATGTTGTCAACACCAACGTTACGTAATGACATCTTAGTAACGCCAGCATCGGCTAATGCTTGAAGGGTTTCTGGAGTGTAATCTAATTGTTGATATACAACAACACCATCGGCTCCCTTAGCTAGCTTAGCAGTTTCAGGGGTCAAAAGCTTATCAGTATATTCTACTTCAATATCCTTATGAGCATCTTTCCATTCATTTAAGAAAGGTTCTTCATCCTTACGAATAGCGTAAGCGAAAATCTTTGTCATAAATTTATACCTCCGTAAAAATTAAACAGTATGACCGAGTCTTATTATACTCTTACGTTTTACAAACAAAACATGAAAGCAAGATTTTTTAAGAATAATAGCTTTTTATAACAAAAAATAATAGAAAAAATTTATATAAAAATATTCGCCAAATTAAATATCTAAAATAAGTTATTTAATAAAAAACACTAATATACTAACTTTTTGTATGTTGAAAAAACGCGTATATAGTATTATTAATACGGTAAAAATGCTGCTTGAATTATATAACCCAAGTTATATAATGGGAGGGTGATATTGTAAAACATAACGGAGGAATAATATGGATAAGAGTTCTAATTTTAACAGAGAAGCTCGTCAACATTTTAGCCTCAGAAAATTGTCAGTAGGTGTTGCCTCAGTATTGGTAGGTACCTCAGTTACAGTTTTTGGTAGTAAGGCTGTTCATGCTGATGAATTGAATAAGGGTTCTGAACAAGTAGAGAGTTCAGCTGTTCAACAACAAAATAATCAGTCTAGTGACGAGCATCAAGTAAATACTTTGGATGCTTCTAATCAAAAGCAAGTTACATATAACCAAACTAAGCAAGTAGAGGTGCTTGATGTTAAGGAAGATGCAACTAAGGCTAATGATTCACAAGTAAATGCAAAGGATTTGCAAGTAGTTAAGGGTGATGCTTCTAATCAAAAGCAAGTTACATACAACCAAACTAAGCAAGTAGAGGTGCTTAATGTTAAGGAAGATGCAACTAAGGCTAATGATTCACAAGTAAATGCAAAGGATTTGCAAGTAGCTAAGACCGCTGCTTCAGATCAAGCTAAGGCAGCAACGAAAATTGTTCCAACAGTTAAGCCTAATGTGCCAGACACATTCAAGAATCCAATTCATGTAAGTAATTGGGATCAATTTGATACTGCTTTTAAAGACACCAATGTTGACCAAATTGTTTTGGATAACAATATTGATGTTGATAAACGTGGTGGCGATAAGATTGTTTATAATCAACGAGGCATTGCTAGAAATCTTGTGATTACTAGTGCTGGTGATAATCAATATTCATTAAACTTTAACCGCCACTTTATGGGGTTGTTTGACCAAAACCAAGATAAAGGTACAGATTGGAATTTAGTATTTAAGAATATTGATATTACGTCAACTAATAATACTTTTGCTCCAATTTTTACGAGAAATGTTAACGTTAAATATTCAAAGAGAAATACCATTACCTTTGATAATGTTAATTTCACGGGTCATCAACTTGCACAAGCAGATGCATGCAATATTGTGTTAGCAGGTAACGTTAATATTGATTCTACGCTTGAAGGCGGAGATGAGAATGTTATTTTCGCTCATAGTGTAAAGATGGCAGATGGCTCTGACGTTAATGTTAAATTGCGTCAAGATTCATGGGTTCCTAACAGTACTACCTGGAACGTTGGTGGTAGTGCCTTTGTTCACACTATGTACAATGACAGCAATGATGCTGTAGTTATTGGTTCCGGTGCTAACTTTAAGTTAAATCCAGATCAAGATTACACCAATATCAAGGGCTTTGCTTTTGCAGATAAGGCTAACATGATTATTGGCGATGGTGCTCATGTTGAAATGAACATGGGTGATGGTAGTTCAAGTGCTATTTTGGCACCGCGTGAATTAATTGTTAAACCAAATGCAGTTCTTGATATTAAGACTAAGCAAGATGGTGCTGGCAGATTAGCTTGGGGCGGCGATGTGAATGTCGGTACTCATGTTGCTCCAATTAGTATCGGTAATTACAAATATAATCGCGGGAATAGTTCATTTACTATTGAAAAGAATGCAACAGTAAAAATTGTTCGTGCTGATACTGGTGTGCAAACTATTAGTCCATTAATTTCATTTGGTAGTACATCAGAGAATGTCTACAACACTTACGACTTTAATGTAAATGACGGTGCAACTTTAGATTTACAAGATGGTGCTCAAGGTACTTATAAAGCAAAGGCACCTGAAGAATATGCCCCATACTTGGGTAAAGACAATAATGTTCAAACCATGGGTATGATTGCGATGTTTGGTATTCGTTCAGTTGATCATATTAATTTTGGTAATGTGAAATACGTCAACTTGCAAAGAACTGGACACCAACATGGTAATTTGATTCGTCTTGAAGGTGGACATGATATCTCAGGCTCTAATTCAGTAGTTTTCAAAGGTCATGCAATTCCATTATCTCAATGGCAAGCGGATAACTTTGATAAAAAGGCAGATTATACTTGGAATCTTGATAATCTTTATACTGAAAACAAGATGGGCGATTATGCTTCTAACTACAACCTTAAAGGTCAAAGTACTGGCAAGGTTAATAATTGGGCAAAATTCTACAATAAAGATACTAAGTTTGATCAAACTACTAGTTCAGTTCTTTTCACTGATGGCAAGTCAGTTGAACAACATCAAGACTTTAACAACAACTTTAGTTGGTGGAAAGCAAGAAGAATTGCATTTGGTACTATTTATGCAATTCCAACTGCAAGTGTTGCAGATGAAAATGCATTAGCAACCCACGTAAATGCCAACATTAATCAATCTCCATCACTTAATGCAAACAACATTGTATTAACTTGGAAAGATACTGATGGCAAGGTAGTTAAAGCACCTGAAAACTACAGTATCAACTGGATTACAGGTCCTGACACTTCAGTAGCTACTGAAGGTGACAGCTTGAACCGTACAGGTAAAGTAGAGATTATCATAAACGGTGAAAAGCAACAACTTGTTGTTCCAGTTAAGGTATTAACTGCTACTGTACAAAACAATGGTGCTAAGGTTGATCAAAATGATCAATCAACTTTACCAACTGCAGATCATATGACTAATACTTCAGCAGTTGATCGTTTCGGTATTAACAATGTTGAATGGGCTGAAGAACCTAACATTGCTGAACCAAACCCAGAAGCATATGGTAAGGTTCGTGTAAACTACAGCGATGGTACTTCACAAATCTTGAATCCTTATGTTGATGTTCGCCAAGTAGAGAATGGTTTGGATCACAAGGATGACAGATTAATTTACAGAACTACATATGTTAACCAAATAGTAACTGATTTTGAAGGTCACCAAACTATTAATAGAGTTGAAATGGGACACTATAGAATAAAATACACAGACTACGCTTATCCAGTAGGTAATCCAAACCGTGTAACTTACTCTAAGTGGCAGACCATAAAGTTATCTTAATGAGGTTCCAGTAAATGGATAATAAAAAAATTGAACATGGTGTAGATCATAAAGATGACAGAGATCTTTATCGAACTATTACTGTAAGACAAGAAGCCACTAGCTATGATGGTAGTGTGGAAATTTCACAAGCTAAGACAATCAAAGCTCGTGACAGAATTACCAACTTAGCAATTCCAGAAGGTCAAGAAGGCCGAGTAACATATACAGCTTGGAAAACTGTAAAATAAGAACAAAACATAACAAAACATAACGGAGAAACAAATGAATAATAGATTCTTTAAAGGTGAAGATCATCAACATTTCGGTTTACGTAAGTTGTCCGTAGGTGTTGCATCAGTTTTATTGGGTACAACATTCATGATTTATGGTGGACGTACTGTTCAAGCTGATACTAACGCTAACACTGATGGTTCAGCACAAAAGGATGTAACCGAAACTGCCAAAACAAACGATGCAGATGCGACTGTTGAAGCTAACAAGGACTCACAAGTAGTAACTGTTAACAAGCAAGTTCAAACTTTGGACGTTGCTGATAATGCGGCCGCTGAACAAGTAACTGATAAGGCTGCTTCAAACAAAGCTACAAATGTAACTGTTGATAACAACAAGGCTGAAGAAGTTGCTAAGGATGTTCAAACTAAAGATTCTCAAGCACAAACTGCTAAGAAGGAAATCACTTTACAGGTAGCTGAAGACAAGAAAGTTCTTAAGAAAGACGATGCAATTGATACAAAAGCATTAGCAGACAATAAGGCTATCCAAGCAAATGAAGAACCTGGTCAAGATATTCCAAGTAATCTTCCAGTAGTTGACGATGCAACTAAGGAAGAATACTTGAAGTTAATTGGTTTAACTCAACCAGATGCTCTTACTCCTGAACAATTAGCTGCAATGGGTATTAGTAGAGATACTTATCTTAAAGATAATGTTAAATATAAGGCTACAGCGACTGCAGTTGTTCAAACAGCAGATGGTTACCTTAATTTAGGAAATGTTCCAACTTATCATAATCCAGATGGAAGTCTAAACTTAAAGTATTATCAATTTATTAATCAATATATAGATGACAACTTCGAACAAATCTTTGATGCAGGTTATGATATTGAAGGTGTTATTTACAAGCCAAGTTATGCACCTTACATTGAAGGTAAGACCATTTATATTAATAAAGGTGATTCATTAACAGATGATGACGCTAGAAGAGGTCTTCCAGATGAGTATGAAAATGCTTATAAAGGTATTTCATGGGATAGTAACATTGAAACTCAAGTTGATGTAAATAAGGTTGGGGAATATGATGGTGCAGTTGATATTACTTATGAAAACGGAGTAGGTATCTCAACTGGTGTTAAGGTTGTTGTAGTTGACCTTACAGGTAAGGATGAAATCACTCACATCGGTGCTGATATTCCAGCTGCAGATAAGAGTGTAGATGGTGCTCCAGCAGGTTCACAAATTGTTTGGACTACTGAACCTTCAACTGAAAAAGCTGGTAAGTCAGTAGGTACTGTTACTGTAACTTACCCAGATGGTAATAAGGGTACTGCTAAGTCAACTCTTAACGTACTTGCACCAGATGTTAAGGATAAAGTTGAAGTATGGCAAGGTGATCCAGTTCCAGACCCTGATAAAATGGTAACTAACGAAGGAGACATTGCTTCTCACCTTCCTGGTACTACTTACACTTGGGGAACTCCAGTAGATACTACAATTCTTGGTAATCACGATACTACTATCATTACTCACTGGCCAGATGGTAAGACCACTAGTTCATCGACTGTTATTGTTGTAAATAAACATACTGCATCAACTGATAAAGGTACTAAGAAGACAATTACTCGTGATATCTACACTCAACTCGAAGGTCAAGAACCTAAGAAAGTAGATACTCAAACAGTTACTCTTACTAGATCAGCTACTGAAGATCTTTTCACTCATGAAATTACTTATGGTGAATGGAGTACTGCAAACATGGCAGCTTATACTGCACCATCAATTGAAAACTACACAGTAGAAAACCCAGATGCAGCTCCAGCAGTTGAAGTTACTGGCTCAACTGACAACATGAGTATAACTTTCAAGTATAAAGCAAATCACCAAGAAATTGTTGACGGTGATGGCACTCACATGGATGTAAGTCGTGATATTTACACTCAACTTGAAGGTCAACAACCAACTAAGGTAGATACAGAAACTATTACTCTTCACAGAACAGGTGATAAGAACTTAGCAACTGGTGAAATTAAGTGGAACGCATGGCAATCAGCAGAAATGCCAGCTTACGCTGCACCAGAAATTAAGAACTACACAGTAACTAACCCAGACGCAGGTGCTGCAGTTAAGGTAGATGGTTCAACTGCTAAGCTTGCAGACGTAGTATTTGACTACAAGGCAAACCATGAAACTATCACAAATGGTGATGGTACAGAAATGACTGTAAGCCGTGACATTTACACTAAGCTTGAAGGTCAAGATGCTAAGAAGATTGATACTCAAAATGTAACTCTTCACAGAACAGGTGATAAGAACTTAGCAACAGGTGAAATCACTTGGGGTGAATGGGGTACTGGTAAGATGGATGCCTACACTGCACCAGAAATCAAGAACTACACAGTTGAAAATCCAGATGCAGCCCCAGCAGTTGATATTACTAGCTCAACTAAGAACATGAGCGTAACTTTCAACTACAAGGCAAACCACGAAACTATTACCACTGGTGATGGTACAGAAAAGACTGTAAGTCGTGATATCTACACTCAAATCGAAGGTGAAAATGCTAAGAAGGTTGACACTGAAACTGTTACTCTTCACAGAACAGGTGACAAGAACTTGGCAACTGGTGAAATCAAGTGGAATGCTTGGGAACCAACTACTATGCCTAAGTTTGATGCTCCATCAATTGCAGGTTACGATGTAACTAACCCAGATGCAGCCCCAGCTGTAACTGTAGATGGTTCACGGAACAGTCTTGATGACGTAGTATTTAATTATGCAGCACAAGACCGTAAGCAGGTTGTTAACTATGTAGATGTAAACGATCAGTCAAATATTGTTGCTTCAACTACTGTTGAAGGCAAGACTAACACTACTGTTAACTTCACTCCAGAAGCACCAAAGAACTGGGTAATTGTTCCTGGTCAAGACTTACCTTTAACTATTAGTTTTGGTACTGCTGACAAGGCTCCAATTACTATCCTTGTTGAACACGGCCACAAGCAAATCAAAGATGCCGACAGTAAGACCATTTCACGTTTAGTTCAATACATTGATCCAAATACAAGCAAGACTGTTAAAATTACAGATCAAAAAGTAACTTTGACCAGATCTGCTGATGAAGATTTAGTAACTGGTGAAAAGATCTACGGTGCATGGTCCACTGCAACATTCGATCAAGTTGTAGCTCCTTCATTTAAGGGTTACACAGTAACTAACCCACTTGATGCTTCAGCAATTTTTGTAAATGCAAATACTCCAAATCAAACTGTAACTTTCAAGTACATGGCTTCGGAATTTAACCAACCTGTAAACTACGTTGAACAAGGTACTGATTATATAGTAGGTTCAACCAATGTGGCTGGTTCAACTAACTCAACTGTCGTATTTGATGCGGATACATTCCTTCCAGGTAACTACCAACTTGCACCAAATCAAGAACAAAACATTACTATTAAGTTCGGTGATACTCAACCAACTCAAGCGGTTAATGTTTATGTTGTAGCTAAGACCGCACCTTACTACGGTGATACTACAATGACAGTTAAGAGAAACATTTATACTCAATTAGATGATGGTACTAAGCAAATCTACAACGTACAAAATGTAACTCTTACTAGAACTGCTGAAAGAAACTTGGTAACAGGTAAAGTTACTTACAGTGCATGGACTGCTAAGCAAATTCCAGCATTTACTGCACCAGAAATTCCAAACTACGAAGTAACTAATCCAGATGCAGCTCCAGCTGTAACTGTTGATGGTTCAACTGCTCAACTTGCAGATGTAGTATTCAACTACAAGGCTAAGCATGAAACTATCACTGATGGAGTAGGTACCCACAGAACCGTAACTCGTGATATTTACACTCAACTTGAAGGTCAAAACGCAGAACACTACACTACTCAAAGCATTACGCTTTCAAGAACTGGTGATAAGAACTTAGCAACTGGTGAAATTGTTTGGAGTGCATGGAACACTGATACAATGCCTAAGTTCGATGCTCCTGAATTTGCTGGTTACACAGTAACTAACCCAGATGCAGGTGCCGCAGCTAAGATTGATGCTAACAGTAACTCTCTTCCAGATGTAACCTTTAACTACAAGGCAAATACACAAGATATCACAAATGGTGATGGTACAGAAATGACTGTAAGCCGTGATATCTACACTAAGCTTGAAGGTCAAGATGCTAAGAAGGTTGATACTCAAAACATCACTCTTCACAGAACAGGTGTCAAGAACTTGGCAACTGGTGAAATCAAGTGGAACGCATGGCAATCAGCAGAAATGCCAGCTTACGCTGCACCAGAAATCAAGAACTACACAGTTCAAAACCCTAATGCAGGTGCTGCTGTAACTGCTAATGGTTCAACTGCTAAGCTTGCAGACGTAGTATTTGACTACAAGGCAAATCACGAAACTATTACCACTGGTGACGGTACTGAAAAGACTGTAAGTCGTGATATCTACACTCAAATTGAAGGTCAAGACGCTAAGAAGGTTGACACTGAAACTGTTACTCTTCACAGAACAGGTGACAAGAACTTAGCAACTGGTGAAATCAAGTGGAACGCATGGCAATCAGCAGAAATGCCAGCTTACACTGCACCAGAAATCAAAGGCTACTTCGTAACTAACCCAGATGCAGCACCAGCTGTAACTGTTGATGGTTCAAAGGATAGTCTTGACAAGGTTGTATTCCACTACAACGCAAGCGACCAAAAGGTTCTTGTAAACTACGTTGATGAAGAAACTCACAAGACAATTACTTCAACTACTGTAAATGGTAAGACTGGTGAAACTGTACAATTCAATGCAGAATCACATGTACCAGCAGGTTGGACTATTGTTAAGGGTCAAACCATCCCAACTTCATTCACATTCGGTTCAACTCCATTGAAGGATCAAACTATTTTAATCCACCACAACGAAAACGATAGATACAAGGTATCTATTCCAGATGGTGAAAATGTAACTACTCACGTTGGTGCTAACGAAAATGTTCCATCATTGAGTGCTTCAGGTGTTAAATTAGTTTGGACTGAAGATGGCAAGCAAGTATCTGCACCAGCAGGTGTAAATGTTGCTTGGGAAACCGTTCCAGCTACTGACAAGATTACTACTGAAACCGGTACTTTAAAGATAACATTCAAGGATGGTACTACAACTACTGTAAACGTTCCTGTAAATGTTCAAGGTGCTACTGCAGGTGATCTTCAAACTGTTGATCAAGGTCAAACCGTTCCAGCAGCTAAGACTACTGTAAACACTACAACTGTTGATCACTTCGGTATTACTAATATTGATTGGAGCAAGACTCCATCAACTGCAACACCAGGTGCGGCAATTCCAGGTGTGGCTCGAGTACACTACAGCGATGGTACTTACCAAGATGTTAACGTTGTAATCAATGTTCGCGGTGTCGAAGATGGTAGAGATCACAAGGATCAAAAGAACTTATACAGATCAACTTATGTAAAACAAGTTTCAACTAATGAGTTTGGTCAAGAAGTTACTAAATGGGTAAACAGTGTACACTACAGAATTAGATACACTGACTACAAGTACCCAGAAGGTAATCCAAACCGTGTAACTTACAGTAAGTGGTTCCACTACATCGAAGAATAAGTTAAGTAATTAACTAACTATATATAGAAAAAGCATATCGTTTGATATGCTTTTTTTGTAAGCGTCAAATAACCAGGTGTCTGTTTTTGTCCTCATTTTTCAGGTATTCTAATCTCATTAAATTTATGGAGGT